>JAZQCN010000039.1:0-10328 GCA_045546315.1 Clostridia bacterium
CACGCTGGATGCTTATATACGCCTGTTTCCGAGCCGCAGTGCCATGCACGCGCGCTGAGCGGCACACTTTCATACACCGCGCCGTTTTCCGCCGCGTGCCCGATAAAGAAATGCGCCGAATTGCCGACATACTCGCGATTGTAGTAAATTGCGTTGTCCTTTGCTGAACCCACAGCACCGACATAGTGCACCACAATGTATTTGATTTTCCCTGTGCGCCTGCTGTAGTTATCCGCGCGGCAGGGATAGGTTTTAATAATCTGCAACCGTATCACCTCCTAAACTTTTACTGACGGCTGCGCGATACCTTTCCGGTACAGCTGCAAGTGTGATTTTTCCCATTTTCACCTGCAAAGCGTAAAACTTAACCATTTAAAATCACCTCCGCCAGCTCCAATACCGCCGCCTCGAGCGCTTCGATGCGCGCCTCGGGCGTAATCTCCTCGGCGGGTGCAGTTTCCTTTTCTGCCTGCAATGCCTCCTCTGCAGTCATCGCGCGATAGATACCGTTGTCATACACTCTATTCTTCATCTGCTTCATGCCCCCAAATCTCAATAGTACTGCCTGCGGCAAAGGCGTTTTCACTTGTATTTTGCGGAATAAAAATGTTCAAGTCTTTAACATATTTGCTTTTTAATAAAGTACTGGTTCTTCTTGACATAATAAGTTTTGGTGTAGTTGTAGAATTACTGATACCTTGCGTTCCACCGAAGAAAGCACCGCTTGCAAAGGTTTCCCAACAACGCTCAGCATACTCTTTGGAATGAACAAAAAAGTATTTCTTATTTGTTTTCATAGCACCGCCAGCCCAGAACATATACCATCCGCCGCCATCTGTTCTTGCTGCCATTGCTTTGTCGCTTTCCTCTTTCAAAAAGGCAACATCAAATAATATAGCAATTTCATCAAGCGGCGTCTCAAAATCAACATTGATTTGTTCAACATCCTCCTCAAGTGTGATTGTTTTTAAAAGCTTGAGCTTTCTGTCTCTCTTTACGCCTGCAATTGCCGTGTTCAATTCCCCCGTTTTCGCATAACCGGCAAGACTCGGGACGACGCTTTGCCACACACCCTCATCACAACGCCACCAAAGCTCACCACACGGCAAAACAAGCATTTGATGCGTGGCAGAATTCTCATAATCTTCTCCGTACAATTCCGCACCTACAATCAAAAGCGCGCCACTAAGCGGATTTTCGCTTGTGTCTGCCGCCCAGTCTGCAAAAGCATCGTCGACAATATACAAGCCCGCCGTAATGCCGTCCGCCTCAGAAAGCCTGATATGCGGCAGACCTTCAATAATCGCCTTCCAGTCGCCGTCCTTTCTTGCATAGAGCGCGCCGTCTACCGGCGCTTCCGTTGCAAACACGCCGTCCTTGACGGAGAAGGTGTTGCCTGTCTGCGTCAGCGTTTTTTCGTCGGCGGTGTAGGTATCAATCAAATCCGAAACCGGAATCGTGAGCGCATCGCCGTTGGCAAGCGTTAGTACAATGCTTTCGCTTTCTGCATCATAGTGTCCGCTTTCAATCAAAAGCTCTAACGGCAAATCAATCGTCTGCGTGCTGCCGTCGCCGAAGGTAAAGGTGAGTTTGCCGTCCTGCCCGCTGTAGCTTACGGCGGCAAAGCCGCCCTTTGCAAAGGCATCAAGCTCGTCGATGAGCGCATTAAAGCGCACACGCAGCTCCTCTGCCGAGCTGTCAAAGTGTTCTTTGAGCGCCTGCGCCGTCATCTGCGGACGGTCGGGCAAATCGGCAACGGTTTTTGTAAATTCCGTAATTTTATTTTCCGTAAACATAGTTTTCCCCCTATCTGATGGCATTGTTTTCTCTGTACTTTACGGCAAAGCCCGACACACAAAGCCGCTCGCCCGGGGCTGAATTTTCGATACGCGCCCCGAACACACGCACGCGCTTAGCCTTGGCGCGGGTATTGATGCACACCGGAAAATCGCTCGCCTCGAAGGAAAAATTCATAAAGCGCAAATCTGCAAAATCAAAGCGCCCGAGCGCCTCCGTATGACACACTCTGCCGGCAGGCATGTGCTCCGTTGTATAGCCGATGCGTACACTTGCCCCCACCTCCGGCAGAAGATAAACGCAAAAATCCTCGATGCTCTTGCGCGCATAGCCACTGCCGAGCGTCGTAACCGGCACATCCCAATAAGCACAAACAGCACGCGCCGAGGCTAAATTTTCACCGACACCCACATCATCATAATATGCGTTTGGCTCGTCTGCCGTCATAAAACGGCATACGCACCCGTCTGCCGTGCCGAAATAAAGGCTGTCGCCGACCGTGTACATGCAGGTAAACTCCGGCAGACCGTCGTAAGCGTACCACGCCATATCGCGCGCCACATCCAGAATCAGTATGCTGCCGCCGAAAGCGACATAGTACCAATCGCCGCATACCGCACACACCGCCGCCGACAAATCCGCACCCGAAAGCCTTGCACGCACCGCATCCGAAAGACAGTGCAGGTTCAATTGTGACTGCACTGCGGTTGTGCGCAGCTCGTAGATGCCGCCTTCTGCGGCAAAGAGCATACGGTCACGCAATACCTTAAACGACGACGGATTGACCGCGCCGATGCCCTGCGCACCCTGCACCAAAGTAAACACGGGCACGCCGCGCTCGTCTAAGCGAAACGAACGCAAATACTGCGAGGCATCGTGGTTTTTGCCATCCTTTAAAATAACCTGATGCCCGCTGATTTTGTGGTAGCCGACAATGGCGGAGGCATCCGAACCGACCAAGGTATATCCCGTGTCGGGAAAATAGGTCGCATCATAGAGTCCGCCGGCGAAATCGTAGCCGATTTTTTCCGGATTACCGCTTAAGAACACGCGTGTGTCGTGCTCACCGCCGAAGAGCGAAAATACCGTACACGCATCCGTTACATACGCAAACGGTGCATTTTTCCGCTCCAGATGGCGAATATACTCAATCCGCACGGTGCACGCCTCATTCGGCAGAAGGCTCGCCTCCAGCTCGGCATAGTGACACTTAAAACTGCCCACCGTCGGCACGCTTGTGCCGTCGGCAAACTTGGTGTACTTTTGCACAAGCGCACCGTCGATGTAAATGCGAAGCACCGCCCCCTCGCCGCCCGGCTCAAGGTAGAAGCGATAGCCTGCCTTGCTGCCCGTTCTGTTTGCGGCAGGCACCGAAAACTCCACACTGCGCTGCGGCGCGGCTATGTTGTAGCCCTCTAAAAGTGTGCCGTCGTAAAACGGGCCGTCAACCACGCCCACATCGCCGAACGCCGCCTGCGCAGAAGGCGTGCGTAAAATAATATTACTCGGCGTGTGCACAAAGCCGCTGTAGGTAAATACCACCTGCGGGCGGATGCGCTTTACTGTATCAAAATAAATATCATTTCTTTTCAGCTCGACATACAGCCCTGTGTTGTCCGTACCGATTCGATAATGCAGCGGCGAAAGCACAGCGTAGTCGCCGTTTGCATCGATGTAGTCGACACGAACAATGTGCGCTGCCTGCGCCGCCCCGGGCGGGACAATGTAGAGCTTAGTGCCGCTGGTAAAGCTATAATTTCCCAGCGAAAACTGCACAGCCTTTTCCCTTGCGCTTGCGTCAATGCATATTCCCTTTTTGCCGGAAAGCGGCGCAGTCTTTGCCGCGCAGTCCGTTGCAATCACGCACGGTGCGTCCGTATTGCACTCCGTGTCGCGCACGCGGCCGCAAATGAGCATATCCAATGCCGTATCGTACATAATTTTAAAATAGCCTGCACCGATTAAATACAGCGCACCCCCAAAGACAAAGCTGCGGCTCTTTTTATCCTCCAGTGCCGTGCTGATGCATTCGTTTAAAACAAGTTCGTCTGCCGAGACCGTGCAAAAATACAGCCCGGTGCCCATATGCAGAAGGTGCTGTGCGTGCGCGTTGCCGTTTTTGTCGGTGTATTCGTATACAAACAGGCCGTTGATGCGCGCCGTACCTTCAAAAAGGCGGCGATAGCCGGTTCGCTTTACGATATGTCCGTTTTTATCGACATACATATTCGATGCCGCAGCCGCCGTATCGAGCGAAAGCGTCGATTCGCCTTCGGTAAAGTTCACGCCGCGAAACTGCTTAATCTCACGCACGGTCGGCTTTTTCCGCGTCTGAAAATAAGTCATTCGTCCGCCCCCTCATACACATTCTCCATCGGCTCTGTCTGTATGCACAGATACTTTTCCTCGAGGCGCGCGTAGGTTTTTAAATATACATTTGCCAGGTCGCGGTCCTCGTCGGTGGCAAGCATCGCCGCCAGAAGATACGGCAGGCACTCGCGGCAAAAGCTTGTGTCATAAATAAGCACATCGCTGTCGCGGTGCACCGCCGGAATTGCCTTAAGACCTTCTTCGCCCTTGCAGGCGCGAATCCAGTTCTCCGTTAAAAAGCTTTGCGCCAGCGCTAAGTTGATATACGGTAGCTTCAGCTTCGGATAGTCCTTGGCATCAGTGTCGATTTCGTTTAAAAGCGCAAGCGCTGCATTATAAAGCTCTAAAGCTGTCATCTTGTTTCACCTCCGAAAAAGGCTGCCGCACACGCTGCGGCATACGGCAGCCGCGTCATTCTAAAAAAATTTTAATTCGTATGCTTCGTTTTGCACCTTTCACACAAACATCACTGCAAAATCTCCGTTATTGTAAAAAAGAAAATTTTAATGTGTCGAATTTACCTCCAACTGCAAAAACAGGAAATTCGGATGCAGTGCGAGGCACGGCGGATGACACAGTACTCTGCGTACGGGTCATCTACCGTAACGAAGCAATGCGCCGAACTACCTTCTACTGCAAAAATAGGAAATTCGGATGCAGTGCGAGGCGGCTGGTGCGGCGTAATACGCGTGTATACGCCGCACCAACAACGAAGCAATGCGCCGAATTTACATTTTTGCCACCGCAGAAGTGAAGCCGGAGGCACTAACTGCATACGCCTTTACAACCGCGCCGTCTGCAACAGCAAACGCCGCCGCATACTTTACGGCTGTGTCGGAATATCTCGGGTCAGTGCCGTCTGTGGTGTAGAAAATGTCTGCACCGTCGGTCGCGCAGGTGATGGTCGCATTGCCGCCGGAAACGGAAATTTCCGGTGTTTCGGTTACATTACCGGCAAGCACTGCAGCATAGACACCGCCGGCGCGTGCACCGACAACAAAGGCGTCGAAGTTGCTTCTGCCCTCTAAGAGCGCACCGGAGATACCCGGCGGGTCCTGATGGAGCTTGGCGTCACGAATCTTATAGGGTACGAGCACGGCGTTTTTGTGGGTGAGCACAAAGAAGGTGTTTTCCGGCAGATAGTCTGTCGGTACCTTGACGATTTTTGCGCCGAAGATTTCGCCAACGATGCCCTTGGCAAGTGCCTTTTCGCCGAGCGCCTCGAGGCCTAAAAACTCACCGGAGGTACGCACGAGGGCATACATCTCGCCGGAGAGATAGAGGTATCTGTCGGTCTGCGGCACGCGCGCGTCGTCGAGCGACTGCACCGCATCGGAAATAGCGGAAATGATGGTTGCCTTGGTCGGCTTTGCAATGCCCTTAACGGTGCCTGCGTACTTTGTAAACTGCGCAAGGGCGTACTTGTCCACAAGCGGCACCATACGCTCGTCTGTCTGCAGCTTGAGCATCTTGCCGGCATTTTTCGCCATTGCCTGCTCATTATTGTTGCCCTTGTCGATGATGAGCGAAAAGCTCTTGTCCTGCGTCATTGTCAGCTCCTGCACCACATCTGCCATTTCAGCCGGTGTGCCGTAGCGACTTGTGCCGCTTCTCTGATAATCCACCGGCTCTACGGTCTGCGGTGTGTAAATCTTAACCGCCTTCACGCCGGAAAAATCCCACTCCTTCGATGCCTTGTCGGCAACGAGCGAGCCAAGTGTGTACATGCTTGCAATCTTGTCTGCGTATTTTGTTGCTAAATTAATTGCCATAATAATTTCATCCTCCTAAAAGTCCTTCCAGGAACGCATCCGTCGGCGTGTGCGGTCGGTCATTGGCCAGCGAGCCGATGTGCGTGCCTGCATTTTTTTTGTTTTGTTCCATTGCGCTGATTTGCGCGCGCAGTCTGGTGTTTTCCGCTTCGGTATATGCGCCGATTAAATCGCCCGTCTCGTGGAATCTGTCCCAAACGGCTTCGGGGATATCCTCTGCGCGCACCTCGGGAAAGCGGCGCACAAAATCGACATACGGCGAAAGCTCTGCTTCACGGCTTTCCACCTTAGAAAGGCTTTCCTCCATTGCAAGGTACTGCTTTGCCGCGTCCGGCTGCATACCGCCCTGCACAAGCGTTTCAAGCCTTGTGTCGCGCTCCTTTTTTGCAAGGTGCGTGTCTAATTCCTCGATGCGTACGCCCTCCGTCTGCGCCACCCGGCGCACCGTCTGGTACAGCTGCGAATTTTTGATGCGGTCATTTTCCGACTTCACATGCTCGTAATTCATCCCCATCTGTGCCCTGGTTTTGAGCTCGTCTAAGGTTAAATCGACTGTCTTGCCGTTGTATTTGACCGTATAGGTTTCCGGCTGCGGCGCTTTTGGCGCTTCCGGCAGACTGCCGGTGTCGTTTGCACCGTCCTCTGTCGGCGCGGCGGCCGCTGCCATGCCGCTTTCAAAGGCAGAGGAAAACTCCGCCTCCGTCGCGGCTGTATAGCCTGCTTCTGTCTGATTGGTTTGTTCAAACATCTGCTAATGCTCCTTTCCTTTTAAATGAATTGATATTCTCCGAATTTCATTACGGAAAATCGGTTTTGTAGGTGCAATTCAAGAATCGCCCTACGGTGTTGCCGAAAAGTTAAATAAAGAAACTACAACCAGCACAAAAAGCGGTAATTTGGATTCGTAGGGAACGACCTATGTGTCGTTTTGCTTACTTCGTGCCACACTCGCGGCGCGGCACACAGGCGCGCGCCTACGATTTGTATGCACATTTTAACAAAGTAATGCGCCAAATTAACCTTTTTGCACCTGCGTCAGCTTGCTTTCCCGAATCGACTGCAATATCTCCTGCTTGTTCTTTACATATGTCTCCGGGATGGATTCCAAATACACCTCCGGGTCGGTGATGATGCCCTTGTTAAAGAGGTTGTCGGCAGTTTGCACCTGTGTTACCTCAGACCAGTAGGCGCTTGCACCGATGTTGATTTCCAGATCGTAGGCAAGGGTGCGCAAAGCTGAAAAATCGAAGGTCTCCTCGCCCGCTTCCGTACCGCTGACAAGGCGCACACCGTAGTAGGTCGCCATCATATCAATTAAAATGCGCACATAATCCTCGACAAACTGGTAAAACGCAAGCCGGTTTAATTCGAGCGGTGCCGTAGTCGCCTTTTGCAGGGCAATAATGGCAGTCGCGTTGTCGGGGCGCATTGTACCGAGCGATGCGTCGGAGGCGCCCATATACTCGCGGGTATAGGTCATCGTCTTTTCGACAAGCTCCATCACCTGGTTGCTCATATCCGGCATCTTGAAGGCATTGGCGACCGCATCGTTGACATTGCCTGCCACCTTGATTGCCTCACCGATGCGGTTTGAAAAGCCGTTCGGGAATTTATTTCCGTCGTAAATCAGCTTCGGGAACGCCATTTTCTTAACATAGTCCATCCCCATCGCGTAGCACTTGTTGATAAAAATCTGGTTCGGAATCAGCTCTGTCACCGCCGCCTGACCGTGACAGCTGTTTTTTATACGCTCCCAGCTCATATACGCAATCGGGTAGCGTGTAAGTCCGGTCGCAAACGGCAGCTGCACAAAGCCGCTCTCCGTCGCCTTCGCGCACCAGATTTGCCCGTCCGCGCGCCAGAACTTTACAAGCACAGTCACATTGCCGTCCGCCTCGTAGGGCGTGAGGGCGTTTTCATCGGTGTCCGGCATAAGGTTTGCCGCTGCCTCGGCAGAAATGCCGTTTCGGATTGCCTCGGCGCGCACCTCATCAATCGGGCGGCGCTGCGCAATTAAAATGTAGCTCTGCTTCTGCACATCGGCAGAGGCGTTGTTTGCAAAGTAGACATTCGTGTTGTCAATCACATCCACCTGCGGCATCCCGAGCGCCGTCTGTCCGGTTTGCGCCTGCTCGTCGAAATAGACATAAAAGCAGCAGTCGCCGTCCACACAGGCATTTTTGAGCGCGTCGCGATTTTTCGTTTTGATTTTGGCATACTCCATCGCGCGGCTTAATTCCTCATGCAACACCTGTGCCGCTCTCTGCGCTGCCGCATCCTCGCGAAACGGACGAATCAGCGCACCGATGTCGTCGGATACAAGCGTCGACACAAACATATTGCAAACGCGCTTTAAAATGTTAAATACCGGCTTGTCAAGCTCCGGGGCGTTTACCCCCTCCCACTGGTTGCCGACATAGAAGCGCTGGTTGCGCTTGACCGTATCGTATAAGCCGATGCTCTGCTTGTAGCGCACGCCCTCGCGGTAGGCGGCGAAAATCTGTTCAGCTGTCTGCGTGTTCATCATCGTCGCCTCCGTCCGCCGTATAGTTTAAAATATTCTGCCACTGGCGCGCCAAGCGCGCATCCTCCTCGCTTTCACTTACGGTCGGTTTTTCCTCCGCAAGCTCGATAACCGGCGTCGCAAAGTGCACGCAAAGCGCACCGATAACCACCCCGATAAAGCCGATACAGGCATAAATCATAATTACTCCTTCCCCGACCGCACACATAGTTTTCACCTGCGGTCGACACTTGTTTTGTCAAGCCACGTGTTTTGACTGCCCATATTATACCGCAAAAAAAGGGTCTACTACTATCAACTTGCACGGCGGCGGATTTTTTGGTGAAATCGGTTGCATTTGCGCAAAATATATAGTATACTGGATTTAGAATCGGAGAAATTTGCCCGATGAAAGGAAGTTAGAAAAGCATGGGCCTTTTAATGAAAAAAACTATGACGCTGTCGTCTAAGCCCAACACAGCCGACGGGCTGTTCGGCAAAAAGGGGCTGCGCCACTATATCTCCGCCGGCTCGGAGACGCTTAGCGGGTATTCCTTGAATGTTGAAAGCTTTAAAACCAAGTCCGGCAGCGGCAGGAAATATACCTCCGCACCGTATGCGGCGCTCGGTGAGGTTCTGGCAGAAATGGCGCGTCCGCGCCTGAGTGCAGCGGATAAAAACGCCTGCATCGTCAACCGCCAGAAAGCCATTGTCGAGGTGCTGCGTTCTTTGCACCGCGAGCGCGAAGCCGCGCTCGATTGGGTGAAAATTCAAAACAGCGCACCGCCTTACAGAGAAGGCGAAAAGGGCCCGCACGAGGAAAAGGCAATCGCCGCAAGACGGCACTATCGCCCCTCGCTGATAGACAAGCTCTTTTCAAAAGTCGAGCAGCGCGAGCGCGAGCTGGACGCTGCCATCCGCGCAGCTGCAAAAGAGGATGCCATCGACTACCGCGTATGGGAAAACACGGTTACCCTCGCCGAGGGCGTGTTAAACCGCGATGAGGACTGCTGGCTGATGGTGTTAGAGCATATGCATTCGTTTGACGATTTGCTCGAATTCGGCGTCGGCATTACCGTCGGTGTGAATAAAGACGGCTGCGTCGAAGCAGAGGTCAACTGTAACACCGCCAATATCGTGCCACACCAGGTATATATGCTTTCGCAGTCAGGTAAGGTCACGAGAATGGACACCGACAAGGCGTCGTATTATAACCTGATGCGCGACTATATCTGCTCACTTGCCATGCGCATCGCAGGCGACATCTTTGCAACGCTTCCGGCAGCCGGTTTAATTTTAAATATCGTTGACGACCGTGCCGATGCCCAGTCCGGCGCACTTTCGCAGATTACGGTGCTCTCCGCGGCAATGGATGCAGAAGCGGTCAACCACTTAAACTTCGGCGTGCTCAATCCGTGGCGTACGCTTTCGGATATGTACTGCACGATGGACTTCCGCAGAACGGAAGCGCCCGGAGAGGTTAAAAGAGTTGTAGGGTAATCAAAAAGGACTTCATTTGTGAAGTCCTTTTTTTGTTAGTTTCTTCGCTGGTTGTAGTTGTAAAAAGGTAAAATCAGCGCATTATGTCGTTAAAATGCTCGCGCATATCGTAGGGCGCGCGCCTGTGTGCCGCGCTGCGAACATGGCACAAAGCAAGCGGAACGACACACAGGTCGTTCCCTACAACATCCGATTTGCCTCTTTTTATGCTGATAGTGGATTTGGGTTTCTTCGCTGGTTGCAACCAACACCGTAGGGACCGGCCTCCCGGACGGTCCGCTTGTGCAAAATTTGCGGGCGATTCGTGAATCGCCCCTACAACATCCAAAACCCCACTTTTTATGCTGATTGTAGCACAAATAAAGCCTCCCTTTAGGCAAGGGAGG
>JAZQCN010000040.1:0-6610 GCA_045546315.1 Clostridia bacterium
CACATGATCTGTAACTACTGCGCCACCCGATGCCGGTGCGCAGTGCAGAATCATATCATCGTCGAGCGGCAGAATCATCTCCCATGTTGATACGTGATACTCCTGCTGTGTGATAATCATTTTTTCCGGTTTTTTAACGACAATCGGCGAATAGCCCACTCTGCCGTTACAGTCCGCTACGAGTCTGTCTGGGAAAAACTTGTGAATCTCACCACAAAGCGGATATCCCTCCGGCTGCTCCATCGTATAAAACTGTCCGAACGGTGCAAAATTTTCCTTTGTAATCGGTTGTGCCTTTACTTGTTTCATTATTCTCTCTCCCTATCTGTGCATCAGACTAAATCCTGCGCCAATATAAATTCAAATCCGTTTCTGTTTAGAATCTCGCAAGCCTTTAAAAGCTTTTCGCCATGGTCTTTTTGATAGCCGTAATAGTCCGGGTAAAAATATTGTTCGTGACCGCCAAAGGATGCAAATGTGCACGGCAGCAGCTTTTCAAATTCCGCTTCCATCTCCTCAAGCTTGCTTAAATTCACAACGGTTCCGTGCGTTAAAAGCTGCTTAAAGTATACGCCGAGCTCTTCGTTGTATATCGCCGCCAGGGTTTCATTGGTATCTGCCAGCTGCTTTGCGCTTAAATGGTTGTAAGCACATATTGAGTTCGATATTGCTTTGTTTAAGCTGATTCTTGTGAAAATCTTCGTTTCCGGCTGTCTGTTTTGCATAAGCCTTTCGGCGTGCCCGTACGGCAATACGGTTGGGTCACCTTCGTATTCACGAACATCGCCACCCGTACAGTTTATGAGCTTGATTCCGTTATCGGCCAATGCCTTGCAACCCGCCTTGCTGATAGGCCGCCAATGCGAGCAAACGGCCAGCGCAAAGCTTTCCTCCCCGGCAAAGCGAACAATTTCATTTTTGATTGCCAGAAAATCCTGCACCATATCCGCATAGGAAATGTTGACCAACGGATAATCCGGAAACTCCTGCCTTGCGTGGTATCCAAACTTCAACCAATCGGCATTTGCCCGGAATTCCTCTTTATAGGCATCCGTCATTTCAGCAAGGGTAAATTCATCCGTGCCGTAAAAATAATCTGTGCGATAAAAGACATTCATCTGCACCTTCAAGCCGTATTTTTCGTGTGCCTCTTTAAAAACCTTCAGATAAAAATGGTCGAAGATTGATTCCGGTCTCTGCCTTGTCAGATCGCGAAACAGCCAGATGACATCATCAAAATAAAAGAATGTACTTTTCATAGTTTCCCTCCCGCATTATGTCGGTTTTCGAAATGTATAACTCGCTTAATATTCAACCACAACGGAAGCATGACAATTCAGCTCCGGCAAAACGAATTTCACCGTATCGCCATGCTGCTCGAACTTAATTTTCTCGCCCGTAACGCCGAGATACACGCGCTGAATTTTCTTTTCCGTCTTTACGGTAACGCCGATATGATACAGCGGTAAAATGTCCTCGATGATTTCTGCCTTGCCGCGGCGAATCGGGCTGGCATAGACGAAGTTTAGACAATATCTATGTGCATCTGCCTGCTCAATCATCGTGCATCTGCCCTGCGAGCCCATACCTTCAACCTGAAGCGGCGCACCGCCGTAGACAAGATTTAATGCGTGCATAAAGTACCGTTTATGGAAAAGCGAGCCGTACTCATCATACGATTTCGACATCGAATGCGCCAGATAAACCACATTGCCCTTTTTCGCAATTGCAGGCATTTTTTCGGAAGCCTTGTTGTGCGGCGTGTTTTTATGGCCGCAGAAATGCTCGTAGGTGCGGCTGAAATACGGCATCATCATTTCCGCATAGATTTCAGCATCCTTGTTTTTTGTTCTCTGCCCCGGCAGATTCAAAAGCATCGGTGCATTCGGCACATCATCCCACGCCTCACTCGGCACAATATAATCGCAGTCAAATTCCGGCGCGCCGATATAGTCAAGACCGGTGTCGATTAAAAACGCACCGTCCTTTACAAGCGCATCGCCCATCATAACAACCTTACCGCCGTTTGCGATATATGCCTTAAGCGCTGCAAGCGTCTCATCATCCATCTTTGTTTTCTCCGGTAAAATCACCGTATCATACTTTGCAAAATCAGAGCCGCGAATGACCTGATAATCGAGCTGATTCTCCTGCAAAATTTTAGAAACGCCCTCACACGCACTCCAGTCCTCGGAGATATACAATCCGATATTCGCCATCGAGGTGCCGCCGTAGCAGAACGGAGCGATTTTTTCAAGGTAGTCATATGCCTGACCGATATAATCATAGGTCTGCATTTCCATTTCGCCGTCCGGGTGCATATGGTCGCCAACAGATGCGCCTGCACCGTACATTGCCATCGTTGCCACCTCATATTTGAGTGCCTCGCCGGTCTTAAATCCACCAAACTCACCCCAGTCCAGATGGAATTTACCTGTCATACCAATCAGATGCTTGCCGGAATCGACAAAGAACTTCGCGCGCAGCGGCAGCTTATCATAGCCGCCCCAGGCCGTCGGCAAATCCTCCATCTCAAAGTGTGTCTGATACGCGTGAAAAGCCGTCTTTCTCGGATTTGCACCACCACTGTTAAAGAAAATCGTTGCATCCGGATGGTATTTTTTCATAATATCCGTACACTTTTGCATAAATGCCTGGCGCTTGATGGTATAGTAGTGCTTAGCATCTGCTTCACACGCAGGATTTAGTCCCATCTCTCGCATACCCTTCACGCAGGAAGCGCAATAGCAAGCCTCGCCGACGATGCAAATATCGTAAAACAAACCGTCAACCTTTTTATAGCGCTTGCAGACCTCTTCCGTAATCTCATAAATATGCTTCGTATACTCGTTACCGTCGTTTAAGCAAAGCCATTGCCACGCACAGTTCTTTTTCGGACTGTTATAGCTTGCCGCCGGATCGAAACCGCCGGTCATCTGATAGCTGCCGTCCTTATGCATTGCAATCCATTCCGGATGCGCCTTTGCATCCTCGTCCGACCAGCCTGCCGTGATATAAATCGGTGCTCTTACGCCGATTTCATGTGCCGCATCCACCATCGCACCTGTTAAGTCAAAATCGAGGTGCGGGTGCATTGTGCCAACCTTTGTCGGATAGTAGCACATACTGTGGTGACACTTTGCAAAAACGGTAATGCTGTCTACATTACCGCGCTTTAATGCTGCCTGAAAATTTTCCTTCGAAAAGTTTGAGCCGATGCCCGCAATATCAGGCGAGGTATGAAAATCCAGATGTACCTGTCTGTATGCTTTTTTAGTCTCCTGCATAGCCGCTTCCTCCGTTTTTTCGTTCATATTTCGATGCTAATATTGAAACATAAAACCGACATTTTGTCAACTAACCGCACACGAAACACTTTCACAAAACAAAAGCACACGAACACTCGTGTGCTTTTACTTTGTTATACAATTTTATGCTTGCCCGGATAAAAGCTTGCCTTCACAATTGCATTTGTGCTTCTGCCGCGCACGGTGATGTCAAACACAAGATTGACCGTCGGCGCGCAAATCTGCTCCGGCACAAATTCAATTTCAAACTCTGTCTTTTCGCCGTAGTTGCTGCGCAGCGGCGCAGATAAGTAATTGCCGCACGCAAGTGCGATACCGTCATCGGTATAAATGCGCACATCTGCCCACTGCCCCGGCAGAGAGAATCTGCCCGCATCCCACAAAAGCAGCTTAATCTTTTTGCTTTCGCCGACAGCGATAAACGGATCCTCGCAATAATCTACAATCACGCCCATCGAACCAAAATCATAGCGCACGCCGTACGGTGCGAGTTTTAAAAGCTGCTGAATCGGAAGCTTTTTGCTCTTGCCGTGCCCCGCAAGACCTTTATAGTACACATACTCCGGTGGGCACACCAAAGCAGCCGCTGTCTCTACGCTGATTCCCTCGCCCTCTATGGTGTAGAGTCTTCTGTCGAGCATTTTCGGGACGCAGCCTATAACGCGCTCTGTCAACTCGTAAATATTTTTTGGAATCGGGAACTTGCCCGTTTTATCGATGCAAACCGTGTTAATCACGCCGTCAATCGGTTTAACCCATTTTTCCGGCAACGCGGCGTTTCCGTAAATAATACCGTAAATTGCGCCGACCGTTCCTGCCGTGCAATCCGTATCCTCGCCGCAGTTGGTTGCCGTACAAATACTCTTGCCGAAATCACCTTCGCCATACAGAAGCGCCAGCACAATGATACCGACGGAATTTGGTGCATCCATACCGGGTTGCGGCTGCGGCGTGCCGTCGTCGGGAATTTTGTCTATCGGGTCAAAGGTGACGCCAAACGAGCTCGGATGCGCACAAAACAGCGCAAACCGCGCCTGCTTCCAGTCCTTGCCTGCCGCATAGGCTTCGCGCACAATGCGCACCGCATCATACACGCGGCAGTCTGACGGTATGTAGGAAAGTGCAATGTCAATGAGCTTGTTTAAATCCGACTCTGCAAATGCCGCACTTTCAATCGCCGCACAAAACGCCGTTGCATACACGCCCTCGTGCGCGTGGTCTACGATAGCATCCTCGTAAGCAAAGCGCACGGCAAGCTCCGGATTGCCCGGCGCAAGGCACGCCCAAAGCTCTGTTCGAATCCACGCGCCGTTTGAATCCTTATACGGATTTTCCACACCGCCGGAAAGCGGCGGCAGCAGCCCTGCGCGCAAGTTTCTCTTGCCGTTGCCGTACTCCGACCAGTTCGGGATAATAAACTGCGTCCAGTATTCCGCCAGGATGTGCGCATTTAATTTAGCGCCGTACTGCTCGGCAGCGTGCAAAAACACAAGCTGCAAATCCAAATCGTCATTTGGCGGCGGATTGCCCTGAAAATCCTGATCATAGAAAGTAACCTCGTGCGTACCGCGCACACAGCACTCATACGGTGCGCCCAAAACGCCGCCGATGTTTTTGCCGTTCCAGCAGCCAAGTATTTTATCCTTTAAAACCGAATAAGAAATCCGCATAAAAATGCCTCCCATTTCACTTTATGCTTGCATTATATCAAACAAAGCGGTATAATCTTAGTAAAATCCAATCATTTTTATGGTAAAACAACATCAAAATAAAGAAGGGATAGCCATATGCATAAAGACCACTGGAGCAACGCGGATTTTTTTACAAAGCAAAACCCGGTACACGCTTACATACATAAAAACTGGGATGCCTCCGTTCCGCTGCACTCACACGAATTTTACGAGCTCAATATCGTCTTAAGCGGCAGCGGCACGCATACCTTGGGCGACAGCTGTATAGGCACGCGCCCGGGCGATGTATTTGTCATTCCGCCGGGTGTAAAGCACACTTATGCGCCGGACGAAACGCTTGACATCTATCATGTTCTTTTGCAGGCGGAATTCCTTTTGCGTTATTTTGAGGATTTAGACACGCTGCCCGGCTTTAAAACGCTCTTTGAAATCGAGCCGATTTTGCGCGAAGCAAGCGGCGGCAGCTACTTTCTGCATTTAACCAGGGAGGAGCTTTCTCAAATTCAAAACGAAATTACAACCATCGCCGAAGCACAGGCAAAGGGCGAATATGGCTATCAAAACCTGACGACCCTGCACTTGATTTGCACATTGAGCATAAAAATGCACCAATGCAGTCACACTGAAAAAGCACCAAACGCCTCGGCGCTTACCGTAATGCATACGATTGAGTACATCCAAAACCACCTCGACCAAAAGCTCACCGTGGCACAGCTTGCAGCGCTTGCCGCAATGTCGGAAGCGACCTACAACCGCCGCTTTAAAAAGCTTTTGCGCATGCCGCCGGCGCAATATATCCAAAAAAGCCGCTTCGAAAAGGCGAAAAAGCTCTTGGCGGAAAACAAGCTGACCAAAACAGAAATCGCCGCACTTTGCGGCTTCTACGATGTTTCACATATGAATAAATACTTATAAGAGGTACAAAAAAAATGACATACTGTGACAAAAACGCCCTCAAGCTTTCGCACGCACATATGAAAGCGCATATCAAACCCGGCAGCACCGCCGTAGATGCAACCGCCGGCAAAGGCAGAGACACGCTCCTTCTCTCCGAGCTGGTCGGCGACGGTGGCCGCGTCTACGCCTTTGACATTCAAAAGGCTGCCATCGAGCAGACAGCGCAGCTTTTAAATCTGCACCAAAGAAAAAATGTGACTCTCCTTTTGGAAAGTCACGACAAAATGAAAGATTATGTACAAAAAGCAGATGCCGTTGTGTTCAATTTCGGATTTTTACCCGGCGGCGACCACAGCGTATTTTCCCAAAGCGAAACCAGCCTGCGCGCTCTGGATGCTGCACTCGACATTCTAACAGAAGACGGATTTATTTCGCTTTGCATCTACTACGGCGGCGACACCGGCTTTGCAGAGCGCGATGCCATCTTAGCCTATCTCGAAGCGCTCGACCAAAAGAAATACACCGTAATGCTGCAAAGCTTTTACAACCGCCAAAACTGTCCGCCGCTCTTTGCGGTAATCGAAAAGAACAGATAAAAAAAGATGCCCGAAGGACGCCTTCACTTAGGGAGAAATCGGTTTTAGCCGGTAATTTACCGAAAATAGTGCACAAAAAATCTGCATTATACGCGAGTATGATGCAGATTTTTATGTT
>JAZQCN010000041.1:0-3255 GCA_045546315.1 Clostridia bacterium
CACAATCGCCACATCGCGTCCGTTTGCGCCGGCGACCTTATTTTCAAGGCGCAGCATCAGCTTTTCTGCCCTGCCGCTTGTCTCCTGCATATCGGTTGCGACAATTTCGCCGTCCTTATACGCAACAACCCCCACCTTGCCCGGAATGTACGGCACTTTCCACTCCGCATGACCGAATGGCTCGATATCGACCTTGCCGTAGCTTTTGCCGTTTAAGATCAGCTCTGCCTGCGGACAGTTGGTGTATGCCCAGACGGTCACCTCTTCGCCTTCTTTAACCATACCGGAAAGATTCCAGTGCGGCAGCATATGAATCATCGGCTTATCCGACCAGTGCGACTGGTTCTGATAAAATGCATCCTTCTTTTGTAAAAATAAATCTATCGCCCCCGATTGCGAGCAAAGGCGCGGCCATACCGTTTCACCGCGATGTTCAAAGCCTGCCCACTGATAGCCGCCAAGCACATATTTTCTCTCCATCAAAAACTTCCATGTATGCTCTCTGCCCATAAACCAGTCGTTTGTGTCCTTATCAAAGGCGCACATATAGCCTCTGTCCGGGCAATCGTCAAAATACCAGCCGCGCGTCGAGCTGGTTGCGCAGCACTCCGATGCAAAAATCGGCATCGTCGGGTATTTTTCGTGCGCCGCGTCGTACTTTGGCAGGTTATAGTTGATGCCCACCAAATCCAGCTCATCCGACACGGTCACCTCCAGCGGGTCTTTATCTGCCGCCGTCATAATCAGGCGCGTTGTATCGTGCTTTAAAATTTCCGCCTTCAGGCGCTTGCCGATTTTTCTGCCCTGCGGCAAAATATGGTACGCCTCTTCATTGCCGATCGACCAGAAAAACACGCTCGGGCGGTTTCTGTCGCGCTTTATATGCATCGCAAGCTGCTCTACCGCTTCGTCGCTCGAAGCATACCAGCGCGTCTCCGCCATCACAATGAAGCCCAGATCGTCGAGCGCATCCATAATTGCTTCATTTTGCGGATAGTGGCTGCAGCGGTAGCCGTTTGCGCCCATTTCCTTCAGCAGTTCAATTTTGTAGCGATTGACATTGTCCGCCACCGCCTTGCCCAAAAGGCCGCAGTCCTGATGCGCGCAAACGCCCTTGATTTTTACATAGCGGTCGTTTAAATAAAAGCCGTCATCCGGGGTTGCGCAATATGTACGAAAGCCCGTCTTGGTTTCGGTGACATCCACAACCTCGCCGTTTAAGATAATCTCTGTCTTTAAGCTGTACTGATACGGATCATCTATATCCCACAAACGCGGATTTACAATGCTTGTTTTATACTTTGCCGTTGCCTGATCACATACAGCAATTTCCGCCTCGCCCTGCGCTTCCGCTACAAGTGCGCCCGATGCATCATAGACATAGCTTTTCGCCTGCGCGCATACCGGTGTGTATCCGTCATTGCGCACGGTGGTTTCAAAATTGATGTCCCAGGTCTTTTTATCCTCCAGGCGCTTCGGCGCGACAAATACGCCGTACAAATCCGTCGAAACCTTATTTGTCTTTACAAGCCACACATTGCGATAAATACCCGCGCCGGAGTACCACCAGCCCTCGTGCTCTGTCGCAATCACATGCACCGCAAGGACATTGTCTTCTTCAAAGCGCACAATATCCGTAATATCCACCTCAAACGGCGTATAACCGCAGAAGTTACGCTTCAGCGGACAACCGTTTAAAAACACCTCTGCGTGCGTTGCTATGCCTTCAAACAAAAGCGTAATCCGCTTGCCGTCATCTGCCTGCGGCAAGGTAAAATGCTTTCTGTACCACGCATTTTCATAGTGAAAATAGCCTAAGGTGTTGTTGTTTTCCTCCTTCGGCTCCTGCTTTATAATATAATCGTGCGGCAGCGTCACAACTTCCCATTTTAAACAGTTGTGATCCTTTTTCGAGGTATAGTCATCCGCCTTGTCGTGAAAATACATTGAGGCAGGTCCCCAGATTTTATGCTCCGTCTTTGCCTGATGGTAAATCGGGCCCTTGTCCTTCGGTAAGCCCTCTTCGATTTCACCTTCATGAAAAAACCAATCTGCATTAAAAAGTATTTTTTCCCGCATAAGAATCACTCCTTTGCCTACAGTATATCAAACCGGTAAAATTTTTCAAGATGAAAATAATGCTTTTTATGGACAAAAGTGCGGTTTTGCTGTAAAATAAGCCCAAGAGGTGATTTGATGCTATACTACAATGTACGAAACAATTCTTCTGTTTTCGAGCCGAACGAGGCTTATGTACATTTAAACAGCTGCGGCTGGTACGAGGACTGCAGCACCGGCGTACATACCGTGCGCGCCGAGGGCCGCGCCGACTATCAGCTCATCTACATTAAATCCGGCGCAATGCAATTTGATCAGACGGTTTACGGCGCAGGCACGCTGTATCTTTTCCGGCCGCACGAGCCGCAGGACTACCGCGTTGCAGTGCAAAACACAACCTACTACTGGATTCATTTTGCCGGACAGGCGTTTGCAGAAATGCTCACCGGCGTTACACAAACGGCATTTGAGCTCGGCTACTGCGAGCCGTTTATCGCCTTTTGCCGCGAAATCGTAATGCAATATGCCGATGCAATCGGGGAAAACCAATACTACCTCCAGGGCAGACTGCTTTCCACCGTTGCCGCGCTGCCGCTGACGCAAGAGGTACAAACGCCGGATGCCGTCGACAATGCAATCACCTATATAAACGAGTACTATACAAACCGCCTCTCCAACGAAGAGCTTGCCAAGCTGTGCGGTATGAGTAAATTCCACTTCATCCGCCGCTTTACGCAAAAAACCGGCAAAACGCCGCAAAAGTACCGCACGGATTTGCTTTTAAGTAAAAGCGTAACGATGCTGACGGACACCAATCTGAAGGTAGCACAGATTGCCGCCGCGCTCGGCTTTGACGACAGCCTGTATTTTTCAAGGCTGTTTAAAAAGACCTACGGTGCCTCGCCGCTGGAGTATAAAAAACGGCATTAAACACTTGCAACCCGCACCGCTGTGTGCTACAATAACCACAAACCCATAAAGGAGTGATTTTAAAATGATTCAGACATTTGATTGTGACAAGGAAGGCTTTAATGTTGTAATGGAGTCTCAGGGCTGGCAGATTGCGATTCTGCATTCCGGCGAAGGGATGTATCGCGGTCCTTTAAAGGCGCTTAGCAAGCATATGACCTCGGACGAGGTGTTTATCCTGGTCAAGGGCAGCGGCACGCTCTACACCGCAGATGACGGCGTATTAAA
>JAZQCN010000042.1:0-1747 GCA_045546315.1 Clostridia bacterium
GCAATATCCGAATGAGCAAATGTATGGCATGTCGCCGCATTGTCGGCGCGAAACTTCGGTGGCGGTATATACCAAAGACGGTATGTCCACCTATCCGGGCTGTGTGGAATATGAAATGATGCCGGTAGACCGCGGTTATCCGGATGTGCCGAATAACAAATATTATCCGAACCAAGTGATTATGGAAAATTTGAACACGCGCGTTTTGGCATATTGCCGCGGCAGTGAAGAAGAAATTGATTCATGTGTGGAAACACTTGAAGCATCTTGCTATACCCGCTTACGGGATGTGCCGTATTTAACGGCCAAACAAGACTTTTTGAAGCGCGGGACCTATCCGACACGCCGTTGGCGCGAAGGCGAATTGGTTCCGAGATGGTAGAATTTTAACGGGGCAATAAAAAATGTTGGCACGCGTAAATACCATAGCTTTTAACGGATTGGCAACACTGGATGTGGATTTGCAACTGCAAATTTGCGCCGGTTTGCCGTCGTTTACGATTGTGGGGCTGCCGGATAAAACCATTGCCGAAAGTAAAGAGCGCGTGCGTGCGGCCTTAAACACCATGGGGGTTGAGCTGCCGGCCAAACGCATTACGATTAACTTGGCACCGGCCGATTTGCTTAAAGAAGGTTCGCACTTTGATTTGCCGATTGCCATGGCGTTGCTGGCCGGTTTGGGAATTGTGCCGGCTGAAGAAATTGCCCATTATGTGATTATCGGCGAACTCGGTTTAGACGGGCAGATTTTGCCGGTAAACGGTGTTTTGCCGGTGGCTATTCATGCCGCACGTCGGCAGATGGGGTTGATATGTCCGGCCAATCAGGGCAGTGAAGCAGTTTGGGCCGGCTTAAAAGATATTGTGGCGGCACCGAATTTGCTCTCTCTCGTCAATCACCTCAAAGGCGTGCAACAGTTGCCGATGCCGACAGCCAAACAAGCACCGAGCCGCACCTCAAATTTAGATATGGCCGATGTGAAAGGTCAAGAAACCGCCAAGCGCGCAATGGAAATTGCCGCGGCCGGCGGGCATAATATGTTAATGGTTGGCACTCCGGGGGCCGGAAAATCTATGTTGGCGGCGCGGATGACGACGATTTTGCCGCCGCTGAGCACCGAGGAAGCGTTGGAAACTTGTATGATTCATTCAATTGCCGGCGAGCTGAAAGACGGCGCTTTAAGTTTTGATCGCCCGTATCGTGATCCGCACCACAGTGCATCAACACCGGCGTTAATCGGTGGCGGTCGCAAAGGTGTGCCGGGTGAAATTTCGCTGGCGCATAACGGCGTATTGTTTTTAGACGAGTTGCCGGAATTTAATCGGCCGACGTTGGAAGCACTGCGTCAACCGCTGGAAAACGGCTATGTTACAATTTCGCGCGTGCATTGTCATACAAAATATCCGGCCAATTTTCAGCTGATTGCGGCGATGAATCCTTGTCGGTGCGGTTACTTGGGTGTTGACGGGCAAGAATGTTCGCGTGCGCCGAAATGTGCTGAAGAATATCAAAGCAAAATTTCCGGCCCGCTGATGGATAGATTTGATATTTACATTCAAGTGCCGCCGGTCAGTCCGTGGGATATTGCCGAAGCAAAAAGCGGTGAGACTTCGGCTGTGATAAGAGAACGTGTTATAGCGGCACGCAAAGTTATGCGTGAACGTTTTATTAAAATGGGATATAAAGATTTATATACCAATTCGCAACTCAAAGGCGAGGCGTGAGAACAAGCAACCGTGCTTGACAA
>JAZQCN010000043.1:0-28599 GCA_045546315.1 Clostridia bacterium
CCTCGGTGTCGACAATGTAGACATCGAGTGCGCCGATTTCCAGACAGAGGTCAGCAATCTCACGCATATCGGTCTCCACCTGCTCGTCGGTCGAGCCATCGAAGGTTAAAAGAATGTAGGCATCGTTTTTCGTATCCGGAAACTTTTTGCCGAGGTAGCTTTCCGAAAACAGAATGGTGTCTCTGGACATATACTCAATCGCGGTCGGCGTTACCTTCGAGCGAGAAATCACCGGCACCGCTTCGATGGCACTTTTCATATCCGCAAACGGTACTAAAAGACTCATCGACACCTTCGGCAGCGGCACAAGCTTTAAGACCGCTTCGGTGATGATGGCAAGCGTACCCTCCGAGCCGATAACGAGGTCTTTTAAGCTGTAGCCCGAGCTGTTTTTGGCAACCTTGCCGCCCAAGTGCAGGATTTCACCGTTCGGCAAAACAACGGTTAAGGCGCGCACATAGTCGCGCGTAACGCCGTATTTAACGGCACGCATACCGCCGGCATTGGTGGAAATGTTACCGCCGATGGTGGCGCTCTTCTCGCCCGGGTCCGGCGGATAAAGAAAATCGTTTTCCTCGGCAAACGCCGCCAGCTCCATCAAAAGCACACCCGGCTGCACCGTTACGGTTAAGGTATCGCGGTCGAGCTCCAAAATCTTATTCATCTGCGTGGTTTCCAGCAAAATACCGCCGTGAATCGGCACTGCCGCACCGACAAGGCCGGTACCGCTGCCGCGCACCGTTACCGGAATGGTATTTGCATGCGCATGGCGCATAATTTCGGAAACCTCTTCTGTCGTATGTACGCGCACAAGCACCTCCGGCAGCTTTTCAATGCCGCCGAGCTCATCGTGTGCATAATCGGGATTAATCGCATCACCGACAAGGACATTCGCTTCACCGACAATACCTACAAGCACTTTAATGTCTTCCGCTGTTACTTTATTGTACATCTGCGCGCACCTCCTTTATCTTTTCAATCAGCTGCGGCACGATTTCGTTTACATCGCCCACAACCGCATAGTGTGCCACATCAAAGATCGGCGCGGTTTTGTCCTGGTTAATTGCCACAATGCAGTCGGAGGATTTCATGCCCGCCGCAAACTGCACCGCACCGGAAATACCGAGGCACAAAATAAACTTCGGCTTTACGGTTCTGCCGGAAAGACCGATCTGATGCTTTGCATCAAAGATGTTGCTTTCCACGAGCGGACGAGAGCAGGCGAGCTGACCGCCAAGCAGGTCTGCAAGTTCCTTTGCCATTGCACGCATTCCCTCGCTCGATGCACCTCTGCCCACAGCGACAATCACATCTGCTTCGGAAATATCAATATCCTTTGGCTTATCCACCGAGGAAAGAATCGAAATATCACTTGCAAGCTTTTCTTCGGCAATGTCCATTTTCACAATTTCGCCGCTTGCCGCGTCTGTCGGCTTCGGCTCGGAAAAGACCTTATAGCGCACCGTACAAAACTGCGGGCGGGTGTTTGGCGAGATAATCTGCGCCATAATGTTGCCGCCGAATGCCGGGCGAATTTGCACCAAATCGGTGTTTTCCTTCATTTCCAGCACCGTACAGTCGGCAGTCAGGCCCGCCCTTTGGCGCGCTGCGACGCGCGGCGCGAGCTGTCGACCCAAATTCGTTGCGCCGACCAGAACAGACGACGGCTTCACCTTTTCAATAAAGTCGCAAAATGCCGCTGTGTACGGCTCAATCTTAAAATCAGCAAATGCCGCATCGTCGTAAACAAATACTTTGTCTGCGCCGTAGTGTAAAAGCTTTTGCGGCGCATCGCCCAAATCTGCACCAATCATCAAGGCATATACCGGATGCCCGATAACGGCTGCAAGCTCTTTTGCCTTGCCCAAAAGCTCATAGGTTACGCGGTGAATTTTTCCTGCGCAGTGGTCAACATAAACCAAAACGCCCTTCCACGCAGACTTATCTATGCCGCTATTTTCTTCCTCAACATATTCAACCACGCCGTCTGATTTCTTTACGCACAGTTTGCACATCTTGCACGCAGAGGAAATGTCGAGTTTACCTGCTGCATACGAAATCGCACCAAACGGACAGAGCGCTGCAATGGCCTCCGCATTTTGTGCGGTGACTAAATTCTGATTTATTTTTAAGCTTCCCATCTTCACCGCACCCCCTTATATCAGCTTACGGTCGCAAATCAGCGAAAGCAGAGCTTCCGTCTGCTCCTTTGCGCTGCCTGCAATCGTGCTTTTTTCCGTATTCTTCTCCGGCGGGAAAATTCTTTCCACCTGCGTTGCCGAGCCGTTTAAGCCGTAATGCTTTTCGTCTTGGTCTTCAAAATCGGCAAAGGAAATGAAGCGCACCAAATCGTCCGTCACCGTTTGCTTTACCTTATACGAAGGCAGGCGCGGCGAGTTGATATCGCCATCGACCGATATAAGACACGGCAGCTTTACCGAGGCTTTAACCACCTTATCGTCAAGCGATGCCGTTACAAATAGCTTACCGTCCTTCACAGCGTCCACGCCGAGAACATTTGCCATATTCGGCAAGCCCAGATATTCTGCCACCTCTGCACCGACCTGCGCCGTATCGCCGTCAGTGGTTTGCTTGCCGCACAAAATCAAATCAAATTCACCGAGCTTTTTAATGCCCTGCGAAAGCGTGTACGCCGTTGCAAGCACATCCGCACCTGCAAACTTGCGGTCGGATAATACACAGCCGCACTTTGCACCCATGCAAACCGACTCCACAATCACGCTCTTCGCCTGCGGCGGCCCCATCGTGACGGTCTCCACCTCACCGCCGAATTTTTCCGCCATACTCAGCGCAAGCTCGAGCGCATATAAATCATACGGATTCATTTTGCTGGCTACGCCGTCGCGCTTTAAAACGCCGGTCACCGGGTCAACCTCAACATTGCTTGAGCCCGGCACCTGCTTTACGCATACCAAGATTTTCATTTTCAGTCATCTCCGTTTCTCCTGATGAAAATTTACCCATGATATAATCATACCAAAATTGAAAAATATTTTCAACTCCGAAAACAAAACTTGTTCTTTTTATGCTAAAAATGAAATTAAATTTCAAAAAGCTGACACAGTACTCGCATACGGACCACCTTTTTTTACGACGCAATGCGCCGATTTTCAGCTTTCGACCATAACGGCAATACCGTCCGGTATAACATTGATGCTCGGATTTTCCTTGCCTGAGATTTCCTTTGCCTTTGCAAGTGCTTCGTCTAAAGAATGTGCCGGCAGCATATGCATCGCCTCTACCTCGGCATCTGCCATTTCGGAAACATAAATTACGCTTGCTTTCTGCAAAATGCGCACCAAAATCTGTGCCTGCCACTGGTCGGGCAGCGTTTCATTTCTTTTCTGCGCAAGGTACATAGCCATAATTTTGTTGATGTCTGCTTCATCGGCAAGCTGATGATAAAAATGGTCGCCGCCGCTACCGTCTTCGGACGCGGCAAGCATAATAATCACGCCGCCTTCTTTCACGGCAGCCTCCGCCGCCGTCATACCCTTAACTGCCTGATAGACATTCTGGTCTAAAGGATACCCGCCGTTGGTCGAAATTGCAATATCGGCAGGTGTTGCCGCCGCGCCGCAGTATTTTGAAAGAAAGTCCGTGCCCTTTTTATGCGCCTTTTCCAAATCGCCGGCTACGGCATAGATAACCTTCTTTTCCGCGTTTAGCACCACATTAACGATGTAGCAAAGCTTTGCCTGCTTTGCCGCCCAGAGCATATCGTTATGAATCGGATTATCTGTTAAAATACCCGTTCTTGCGCACGGATGCGCGATAAACTCCGCGCAGTGGTTTGCCATAACGGTTGTGCGGCTTGCCACACCCGGCAGCACGCTCTTTCTGCCGCCGGAAAAACCGGCAAACAGATGCGGCTCGATAAACCCTTCCGCCACAAGCAAATCCGCCTCATATGCAATGCGATTTACAAGACATTCACCGCCGCTCGGCAGCGTGCCGATATTGACAAGCATAGCTTCTTCGTCGCAGTCATGGATATAAATCTTTTCATTTGCGACAATTTCTTCGCCAAGCTTAGAAACAAGCTCCGCCTTCGTCGTGCCTCTGTGACAGCCGGTGGCAATTAAAATCGTAATCTCCGCCTCCGGGTTGCCCTCGCGGATTTCAGAAAGCATATACGGCATAATGACCTTGCTCGGCACAGGGCGCGTGTGGTCGCTTGCAATAATCGTAACCTTCTTTTTCCCCTTCGCCAATTCACAGAGGCGCACGCTCCCCGTCGGGTTTGCCATAGCGGTTTTCACAAGGGTGACCTCGTCCGCTTCCGGCACATAAGCATCAAGCGAACCGGTTAATACGCCCGAAAGGGTTTCTTCTTCAAATGTATATGTAAGCTTTTTCTTTCCGTACGGAAATGTAATTTCTTTCATCTTCTCCCCCCTCTTTCGTTTTTAGTGTATCACAAAATATGCAGCCACGCAACAAGCATATTTATTACTCATTTTTACACAATCTTAAATTCTTTTTGCACTATCTTTCGTTTTTTATCGTCTGCGCATTTACACCGCGCCGCGAAAATGATAAAATTAAACCATAGAAACGATAAAGGAAGTATGCTTATGCGCTACAGAATTACACAAGACCCTTTTAAAGATAAGCAGCCGCCCCTGCGCTTTGCAGATGCACTTGCAGAGCCGGTGCACAAATGCGCGCCCGCAGGCTGGAACACGAGAAAACCCGATGCAGGCGAAGTGGCTGTATGCGGCAAAACCGTTCTCGCCGATTTCCCGGACGAAAAAGGCCTTCTGGATACCGCGTATGCAGATTTGCGGCGCTTTTTTGATGTATACAAAATGCAGGACGGCGACTTTGTGTTCAAAACGGCACAGGTCATCGGTATGGCGCAGGAAAGCTACAAAATCACGGTATCGGAAAACCAATGCCTGCTTGAAGCCGGTGATACAGAGGGCATCCGCCGTGCGATTTATTATATTGAAGATGAAATGAAGCGCCGCGAGGGCAATATCCTGCCGCACGGCACAATTGAGCGCAGAGCCGTTATCAAAACAAGAATTTCCAGAAGCGCGCTTGTGCCGAACTACAACACAGGGCATGAAGGCGAGCTGGGCGCGAACATCGAAGGCTATCCGGACACCTACTTAGACCGCCTCGCCCACGACGGCGTGAACGCGATTTGGGTGCAGGAGCATTTGCGCGTGCTCGTGCCGTCCGACATCATCCCCGAATACAACAAAAACAGCGAAGCACGCATCGAAAAATTAAACCGCTTAATTGACCGCGCCGCACGCTATGGCATCGGCGTATACTTAGAATGCGTTGAACCGGCATCCTCCTACCACGGAAATGATGCGGTGAAAAACCATTCCGAGGTGCGCGGCAGAGCGTTTGGCGAAAACTTCACCTTCTGCCCGTCCACCGCGGCAGGCGAAGCGTATATCCAGGAAGCAACAAAAAGGCTTTGTACGCTTGTGCCGCGGCTGCGCGGTATGCTGGTCATCACCGTCGGCGAGGCGCTGTCCTCTTGCGCGTCTATGCCCTGGGGCGAGTTTGACTGCCCGCACTGCCTGAAAAAGCACCACTCACACGCCAAAGCTCTGATTGCAACGGAAAAGGCGCTCTTAGACGGTATGCGCGCCGCAAATCCACAGGCACAATTTATCAGCTGGGCATACGCCATCCGTGGCACTTCGGAGCAGGTACGAGAGGAATATTTTGCTTTGCGCGACAAGGACATCATCAGTATGATTAACTTTGAAGACTACGCCACCGTAGAACAGGAGGGCAAGAAAAAGCTAGCCATTGACTACTGGCTCTCCTACCCCGGTCCCGGACCGTTATTCCAAGCCGCTGCCGCGGCAGCGCAGAAAACGGGCGTGCACCAGTTTGCAAAGCTGCAGGTCTGCTCGTCGCACGAGGTGTCGACCGTGCCGTATGTGCCGGTGCCGGGTATTTTGTACGACAAGTATAAATATATGCACGAAAACGGCGTCGACGGCGTTTTATATTGCTGGTATTTCGGCAATTATCCGTCCGTGATGAGCAAGGCGGCAGGTGAGCTTGCGTTTGCGCCGTTTTATGAAACGAAGGAAGAATTTTTAACCCACCTTGCCGGCATCTACTGGGGCAGAAATACAAAAGCGGTTGTCGATGCGTATTTGCAGTTTGAAAAGGGCTACAAAAACTATCCTTTAAACACCTGCTTTGAGTGGCACTCGCCCATTGGCGACGGTACGGCGTGGCCGCTGCATTTAGAGCCGGTCGATTTGCCGATTTCCAAGGCGTATGAAATGGGCGATATGGTCGGCAGCGACCGCGTGGGCGAAGCAATGTTTATGGGACATACCCACGAGGATGCGCTTGCGCTTTGCAGCCGCATGCGCGACGAATGGCACAAGGGCATAGCTCTGCTGGATAAGGTCGCAGCCGTCGAAAACGGCGAAGGTGAGGAGCAAAAGAGCGTTGCCCGCGCGCTCGGCATTTTATTCGACAGCGGCGCTAATATTTTAGAGTTTTATCATTTAAGAAGAAAGCTTGCCTTTCTGCAGGGTGATACAAAGGAAATTCTTTTCAAAATGCGCACGCTTGCGGAAAAGGAAATCAAAAACACAGAAGCATTGGCGGCGCTCTCCGCGGCAGACGGCCGCTTAGGCTATCACGCCGAAGCTGCGGCATACAAGTTCTTCCCGGAAAAGCTTTTATGGCGCATCGGCGAGCTTAAAAAAATGCTTGAAACTGAGTTTCCGACTGTGGAAAAGCGCATAAATGAAGGGCGGCATCCGCTGCCGTACTGCTTAGGCTTATCCGAAGAAAGCCACCGCTACGAAACGGGTGCAGGCCGGGAATGCTTTATGCACAAGGACGGCAGCGCCGCTAAAAGCACAAAAATCCGCATCGACGAGGACGCGGACAGCTATACAATCCAAATCTGCCAAGCAGAGGACGGCGACATCGAGCTTCGCCCGGAATTTACGATGTTTCATCCATACGCCGGTGTCAGCCTATCAAGGGAAAACGGCTTTAGGTTTGACTTTACAGGCTCATGCGGCATCTACCCGGGCGATATTGCTGCGGAAACAGCAAAGTGGCAGGTAAAAAGCGAGCAGACCGCAGACGGTCTTTTATGGACGGTAACACTTTTGAAAAAGGACTTCTTCGAAAGCGGCGCTGTCCCCTTCCGCCTTGCGGTTACGCACCACACAAATGCGCCGACCTATTGGGAAAAGCCCGACCGCACCGCCGAGCGCCTGCGCCACGGTATCATCAGTCCGGATTCGTATGTATTTATCATTCCGAAAAGCTTTCAGGCTATAAGATAATCCACCTTTACAAATGCACTTTTGCGTGCTATAATGCAACTTAAGGGAAAATATTTTTAAGGTGGGAATGACATGAATAAAAAACAGCTTTTAATCGAATTCAGCCGCGTACCCGGCGCGCGCAACTGCAAGGATGTTGCGCATCTGGAGGAAAAGTTTTCGGCGTGGATTCGCAGAAACAACATCGCGCTCCGCAGTCCGAACGGCAAGGACTACCGCGATACGGAATTTTACTCCAGCGTAAACTACAGTGTCAGACTTTTGTCGCAGGACAGAAATCTGCTCTACACCTTCGGTTTAAACGAGTCGCACCTCAGGCACTATAAGCCGGAATACCGAGATAATACCAAGGACGGTTATTCTCTGCTCGGTCAGTTTAAGCACTACGGCAATCAGGTGCACAACCGCAGGCAAGACCCGAATATCCGCAAAAATGGCTTGGCAGGCTTTTTCAAAAGCAGCACGGGCGTTGTGATTTTAGCCATTATTGCCATCGCTGTGCTCTACAAGCTCGTCGGCCCTACCGTTTGGGGTTTTATCACCAGCGGTGCGATGTTTAAGCTGATTTGCTTCGCACTCGGCGCACTCGCCTCCTTCGGTATCCTGCGCTCAAAGAAAATGGGCTGGCCGCTGCCGATTAAGCTGATTGTACTCGCCGTAATCTGGGTAACACTTTTAAACTATGATTTTTAATTTAAAAAAAGCAGACGGAAAAGTTCCGTCTGCTTTTTTGTTCGCTCTGTTTGCGGGATGATGCGTCATCGCCTTCAAAAAATCAAATAAGCTTTTCCAACTGTTTTAAAAGCACAGGCAATTCGTCAAACACAACATCGGCAATTATATTCCAGTTTGTTCCGTCATAATCGTGAACCAATCTATGTCTGAGGCCGGAAATCATAGACCATGGTATATCACCGTGTGCAGCTTTATATTCATCAGACAATGCATATACTTGTTCACCGATATTATACAATGGTGTCGTTACTAACCACTGCAATGCATAATCACGCATCAATTTTTCTTTTGTTATGTCATTTTGATGGATATAGTTTAAAAGCTTCTCCGTATATTCATATATTTTCTGAAGGCGTTGATTATTGGAGTATTTCATGCTACATGCAACCTCTCGTTCATAATATTTGAATAAAACGAACTATCCGTATTTATCTCGCTGATTTCAAACACATCAACTTGTCTTTGAAACGCAACTCGTAACTCTTCGGCAAGCGAAAAAATATTCGTCAATTTAAACGCGTCTCCACCAAAAACCAAGAAATCCAAATCACTGTTTTCATTTGCTTCTCCGCGTGCATAGGAACCGAACAAGTATATGGCTTGTACATTATATTTATTTGCAATAGGCACTACTATATTTTTAATTCTTTCTATTGTATAGATATGTTCAGACATATATACTTACTCCTTTCATGCAGACTTTCACTATTATTATATCAATATACGGTCGAAAAATCAACACTTTTAGATTATAGACAGCAATCTCCCTGCATACAATTTATCGCAGCATACAAAAAGGTGATATTTTGGATGTAAGACGCGAAAAAAAGGCTGACACGAGGTCAGCCTTTTTGACAAAGTATTGCGCCGATTTTACCTTTTTTTATCTGGAAAATTCACTCGCATTTGCCTTTGCTGTATTGATAGAGGAAATAAGAATTTTTCGTATTTTTCCGCAATCATTTTTTAACTTCTTATATGCATCCTCACCCACAAGCCGCGTCCGAGCAAAAAGCTCTAGCCAACATTCTGTTTCATAACATTCTTTAAGCGCAATTTGCATTTTAGAAATAAAATCAGCTCTGCTTTGTGCGTAATTCGCTTCATGAATATTAGCACCAATGCTTGTGCCGCTTCTTAATATTTGATTCGTCAGAGAGGCTTTACCTTTGATTGAATCGCATAAATTCACAATTTCAACAGAGAAATCCATAGATAAACCCACAAGAATATTCTCAGTCATAATATACCTCCAAAATGAAATGAACTTCGTTCATGAAATGACAAAGCGGCGCTTTGTCTTGAAATATGCTCGCTACGCTCACAAATGAAATGAAATTTGCGTTTTTAAAAAATCATGCACCGCAGAAGTTCTGCGGTGCATTTCATGTTTTAACATTTCATTCGCCATCGGCAAATTTCAATTGCCGCAGGCAAATTTCATTGTAAATAATTTGCAAGCAAATTATTTACTAGCTTCTTCTACTGCTACTGCACAAGCAACCGTCATACCAACCATCGGGTTGTTACCTGCGCCGATGAGGCCCATCATCTCAACGTGCGCCGGAACGGAGGAAGAACCTGCGAACTGCGCGTCGGAGTGAAAACCTTGATTCCATCAAGGTTTTCGGCATTTTTTGCACATCAAATATTATCAATTAGTCCCATCATAAATGTAAATCTACGCACCCATCATATCATATAAATGTTGCTTTGTCAAAATAAATAATTAGCAAAAATTCACGTCTTTTTAATGAGTATTAAACAACAATCTAACAAGAATTAACATCTTTTATACGTCAGCTGTAATTAAATATAATTTTAGTATATATTAAGGATGCATATTGTCAATACTAGTTTCGTATTAAATATAATAATAGCTATTAAGCAAACTTTCAACGTGATAGTAGTAGACCCTAAAAATGATGTATAATGAATGTATAAGCATTAGAACTGGCCAATACTTTGCTTCAAAAAACGAAATTCAGGAGATTTTTTCTCCCAGAATTCAAAAAAAATGTTTACAAATTGAAACATTAGTGATATTATAACAATGAGGTGATCAATATGTTACTGCAATTTTTTGTTAAAAACTATCGTAGTATCGGTGATGAATTGCTTATTGACTTAACCGCCGCGCCTGGGATTACTACACATACGAATTATGTTCACGATGAAAACGGCATTAAAATCTTACCACTTTGTGCAATGTTCGGATCAAATGCGAGCGGAAAGAGCACAGTCATCAAAGCATTTTTCGACTTTTGGCGAAACATTAGATTTTCCTATACTAATGGTATAGATGACGCTTTGTTGTGTACACCATTTTTGTTCAATCGCGAATTGGCTGTAAAACCGACAACATTTGAAATAGTTTTTGTCTTTAATGGTACTGAATATCAATACGGTCATACAATTACTCGAAATAAAGTAATTGAAGAATGGTTGTATTCAAAAAAAGCTTCGCGAAATAAAACAAAAGAAAAAATGTTATTCGAAAGAACAGAAAGCGGAATCGTTTATAATGAAGCTCGCCAATTCGAGTGTTTAAACCAATTTAATGATGTTGTAAATGATAATGTTTTGTTGTTAAGTTTCCTCGGTCAAAAAGAAATTAAAGGCATTGATGTCTTCAATGATGTGATGAAGTTCTTCTCTCTATACTCAACATTAGATATGGCCGGCGCAACAGAGGACGCCATCACAGATTTAATATTAAAAATATATAATCTTAACACCAAGTTAAAAAATGAATGTGTGCAATTCATCAAAGAATTTGATCCAACGTTTGAAGATATCGAGATTGTTGTCGAAAAAAACTCTGATGGCGAAAGAACATATCGAGCATTTACTATCCATAATGGGGAAAAATTTCCGTTAGATATTGAATCTGCGGGCACAAAGAAACTTATTAAAACATATTTGTATTTAGGGCTCATTCTTCAAAAGGGTGGAATTTTTGTAGTCGATGAGTTAGATTGTCAGCTGCACCCGCTTGTTCTTCGCAGAATTGTTTCAATGTTTCACGATAAAGAAATCAACAAAGCACATGCTCAACTTATTTTTAATTCACATAATATCATTATTCTTAACAAGCAGGACTTGCGGAGAGATGAAATCTATTTTATTGAAAAAAATCAAGAGGGAATGACATCCGCTTCTTGCTTAGCGGAATTTGAAACTAACAAAGGCAAAGCGCGTTCTGACCTTGATTTTGGCAAAAATTATTTAGCAGGTAGATTTGGCGCAATTCCATATCAAAACAAAGGATGATAAAAAATGGGAAGCGATGATAGATTTAAAATTCAGCATCGTACACGCGAAGCAAAGAAGGTAGCCATCAAAAAAATGTTATCCGATACATGGCTAATCATTTCTGAAGGAAAATGTACAGAATGTAATTATTTTAACGGTTTGAAAAAATATATAACTAATGAATATGGGGTAAATCTAAACATTATCCCTAAGGGCACTGGCCGCAATACTACCAGCTTGGTAACAAAAGCAGAAATATTTGTTGATGAGATGGTCAATGAAACAAAACTTCCAATACCCTACAGTAATATTATTTTCGTTTTCGATAAAGACTCATTTTTAGCAAATGAATTTAATCGCGCAATTTCATTGACTTCCCGCTACAAAAAAGAATACTGCGAGGATATTCAAAATATTATATGCGCATGGTCTAACGAATGTTTCGAGTTATGGCTTTGTCTACATTTTGAGTACATCTCCTCAGCACTTGTCCGTGGCGAATACTTCAACAGACTCACTAATATTTTCAGAAGAAATGGTATTTTAAAACCACACGAAAATTATGTTGACCACGGTAAAAACTTGAAAAACATTTTCGAAAACATATACCAATGCGGCGGTAGTTTAGAAAATGCACTGCGCAATGCAAGACGTTTAGAAAAAGAATTCCAATCAGAATCGAGCCCCGCAAAAAAGAATCCATGCACTATGATGCATAAGGCGGTTGAAGCTTTATTAGAAGAGGCGGAGCATTATAAAACTACATAATCCAAAAGGGCGATGCATACTTTATGATTTGCATTGCCCTTAATTTTATAATTCACCTTGCGCGTTTCACAAATTCATCTTTCAATACATCTCTCTTACTTTATCCAAGTATGCAACAAACTTCTCCTGCACTTCTGGCGGCGAAACAAGTTGAACTCGTTTACCAAATCCCAAAAGCCAACCGAAGAATTGCTCACTCACTTGTACCTTTGTCGTAATTGTGAAATGATCTTTGTCGCACTTTGAATACACCGCATCCGTTGTACCGAAACGTTCTATAACTGCATCCAAGAGCGGATTAATAAAACGCAATGTCACACGCTCTTCGTTTCCACTAAACATTGAAAAGGCTCTTTGTGTGTATGTGCGCATATCAATTTCCTTGAAAGCCTCTTCTCCTTCTCTTGGGATGTTGGTATATTGCAGTTCCTTCATTCGATCAACTCTGTATGTGCGCATTTCCCTCTTGGCATCATCAAACGCAAGAAGATAATAATTGCCGTCATTAATCAATAACTGAAACGGACTGACGGTATAGCGCGCACCGTGCCGCCGCTCTACTTGACTTCGCACATCATCAATGGAATACTTCGTGTATTTGAATGTGATCTTTTCCGGCGTGTGCGGAAATCCGTCTAATTTAGTGCTCATCGCGTCGTTGATAATCGCAATGTTACGCAATACATTTTTGTTGTTTGTTTTCGTTCTGTCGGTCAAAAACGCACCGTGTCGTATTTTCTCGGCTTGGTGTTCACTCACAAATTCACAAATCACATCCAGAAGTTGCTTTGACTTGTTTTCTGAAACAAATTTTGCAGTGTAGACGCACTCTGCCAAAAGGCGAATATCATCTAATTCAAAACGCCGTTGTCTGACGTAAAAACCCTTTTGCGATTTATCATAAACAACCAGTTTGAGTTCATCATCTTCATCATCCGCAAGCATCTCTTCTGCTTCTTCCATATCGCAATCCTCTTCAAGGATGAGATTTGCTTTATTGATTTCCTCAATATCGCGATAGATAGAGCGGCGTTCTGACGTTATTCCGCAAGCATCCAAATAATCTGTAATATTGTATGCAGATGCAACGTGATTTTCATCCGTCTTTTTCAAAAGATACTGCAAAACCAAATATGTCTTCATCTTCTGGTTGGCTTGCTTGCCGTGCTTGGCTTCGATTTTACCATTCAGATGTTTGTCTTCTTTTCTATAAAATTTTTTGTAAACGATTTTGTCCATTCTTATTCACCTATAAACAGTATAGCATAGGATAACATTCGTTTCAAATATATTTGCGTTTTCATGTATTTTTTGTCTTTTCATTGATTTTCTGTTCAAAATGTGGTGTAATATAAGTATTAGATTATAACATATTCTCATTTGAATTGAGGTGACGGAACACCGTGACAAAACAAATAAAATCCAAACAGCGCGTCGCAGATCATGGTGAAGTTTTTTACCGCTGAACGCGAAGTAAAAGCTATGTGCGATTTGGTGAAACAAGAAACCGAAAGAATCGACTCCAGGTTTTTAGAGCCTGCATGTGGCGACGGAAATTTCCTGGCTGAAATTTTAAGAAGAAAGCTTGCAGTCGTGACCAAAAAATATAAAAAGAGCGCTTACGATTGGGAGCGCAATTCACTGCTTGCAATCGGCACTCTTTACGGTGTGGACATTCAAATCGATAACGTACTCGCTTGTCAGGATCGTTTGTTTAGACTTGTCTATCTAAACATTATTGTATGTACCCACCCTTTTATCACCGACAAACATTCTCGGCAACTTATATTCAAAATCAATCATATTTATCTCCTTTCCAGAAAACACCGATTACACAAATCATAAGATTGCTTCATCACTTTTTCAAAACCTTAACAATCGTTGTCTCATACGGTCTCATCGTATTTATGTCTCCACAAATCACACGATCGATACTGTATTCCGATTGGATTTTCAAATTGGCATCTACTGTTTTATCGGAATAATTGATCAGCACAACATATGCGGTATTTTCGTCTGCAACATGCTCTGTAATGCCGATATATTTACAGTTACTGTCCACGATGTGCGTTTGAATCTTTTCTGCAAAGACCAAACGATAAATTTCAAACAGATCTGTCTCATGTGCATCTGCCGTGTCAATGAGCATGGATTCGAGCGGGAAATTCACATAATAAACCTTACCCTTGCCATATGCACAGCTTGTGATCAGCGGATTTGCGCCTTCATCTCTGCAAATGACATCAGCTTCCTTTTCAGTGAGCGTATACTTTCTGTCTCTTTTGTATGCCAAACGCTTACCATTCAAAGAAAATTCTCCGCTGTCCCGGGATGTTCTCGAATCGTTGATGACAACGCCGGTCAGTTCCTTAAATTCGGAAATCACCGCATCATCATTCGAGATGTAAAGCAGCGCACCATCATATACCCTTTGTTTGATTCTCTTAAACTGATACGAAGGCATCATATGTACAGTTTTTATCGAAGGCAACATATAAACATCCGCTTCCGGAATTTCCTGCGACGCAAATGCAAACTTCAAATTGACTTTCGCCTGTTTTGCAAGCAGGTAGGACATATATGCCACACCCCATTGATCCTGACCTTCGGTCACAAAGCAAACCGCGTCTTCGTTTGCTTTTGGCAGTTCAAAATCAACACTTTTCATCCAATCCGCAAACTTGTGCATTTCTTTAAGTGTCGGCTTCTCTTTTCTGTCTTTATCAATCAATCCAAGCTCGACTTCGCACATATTCCAGCAATACGGTGCAGTTTCAAGCATGGTTTGGTCATTTGCACACCACCACATCACACCGGTAGCACCGTGCACCCAGTTTGAAAACATATTCAGCTTCAAAAAATTAGCCGCTGTTTCATCATCGCACATCGTAGGTCCGAGGTTGCCGAGTTCTTCTACCATGCACGGCTTATGTGCGATATCAGCGTAATACTTTGTCTCGCACGTCGCATGAAGCAGCGTTCTCATGGACGAAAAATTATCCTTTGAACAATGCGGTACGAAAAACGGATACGGATGCGTTGTCAGCATATCGGTATAAGCCGCTTGACCTTCTATGCTCCAAGCACCTTCCACAGACAAGCTATGCATGCCGGAAATGACCATTCTCGTCGAATCATTAGCCTTTATGGCATTGCTGATGGCACCTGTCCACATTTCTGCTGTATCGCTGCAATCATTTTCGCTCAAGCAGTTACATTCGTTACCGAGATCCCACGCATAAATTGCAGGCTTGTTTTTCATTCTCTGTACAAAACCTTCAATGAATTTGAATTCAAACTTCAATGCCGTAGGGTCTGTGTACAAATTTTTATCATAAACTGCGGTCGGAATAAACAATCTACCGCTCATCCAACCGGTGATAAGACCCACAACAAGCTTTAATCCAAACTCGTCTGCTATATCACAAAACTTCTCAAACCGCTCCAGCATCGTTTCATCAAGATAATACTTGTTTGTCGGAAGCTGATCTTCACTTACCCTATATTCCCTTACTTTTCCGAAGATGTCAAACAACGGTGCAACCGGCTGAAAGTCTCTCCATATCGGAAATACACGCAGGTATGTCGCTCCGTTTTCAGACAATATCTTAAAATCGCTTCTTACGGCGTTTTCATCCCAGTTTCTCCACATTTCAATTCCGGCATGCGACGCCCAATAATTACATCCCAAAATAAACTCGTTCACATTGTATCCCCTTTTTTGCACTTCAAACCGGCACTCTTCTGCAGCTTTCACCTTTTTCAACCGAAACCTGCGTGAGTTTATTTAATGTGCACGTCATATGTGAGTTTTCCGTTCGCTTTGCGCTCACCTGCAAGCACATCCATGCATGCCATAACGCATTTACCGCTCGGCGCGCCAACGATCACACGCGGAATGTGCGGCAAATCTTCCAAAATGTACGGATTGCCGATGTGTACAATCGCAGAAACTCTGTTTGTCCTTTGGAAGCTATCCGCCAAAGCGATTACACGGGATGTCAGACACTCCGGACCAATAAACGCCTGAATTTCCTGAAAAGTTACAAACACGATATCATCGTAATCGATGCTCTCTGTTATAACTTCGAAATTACGTGAGCCGGACGGATACTGCGGCAGCATCGCTACAGTCGAGTTTGGAAAAAGTGTAAGGAGTTTTTCGCGAATCGTCACCGGATTATACCATTGGCTAAAGAATGTAACTACATCCGGTGCGCCGTCTTTCCAATCATTCTCCGTCAAAACGATAAAGTAATGCTTCGCATTTTTATCCAAAGCAATATCAACGCCCTCATCAGCGCGTGCATAAATGCACGCTGTATTGAGTTCGTCCAGTTTTTGTATGTCTTCCTCGGCAATCTCAGCATCCACGGCAAGCTGAAGTATTTTTTCCTGCGCTTGCAATACACGTTTCACTGCCGCGTCCAATGCTGCATCGGATAAAATTCCTTTTTTGTATGCCTCGCAAATGCATTCATAACCCTCACGCGAATCAATCGTCCAATTTAAGGAAAGATCATTGCCGGCCTCAATCGCCATACCTTTAGAATCCGAATTGCCGAATTTTGCAACAACGCCCATCATACCCATCGCATCCGTAATGGCAAAGCCGTTAAACCCGGCATTTCGAATGACATCAATCACTTTTTTAGAAAGCGTTGTCGGTCTTTCAGGGTCAATATTTGCCATAGTTTTGTGCGAGGTCATAATACCATCCAGCAAATCCTCTTTCATCATCTCAAAATATGGATAGAGGTTGTTATTTAAAAGTTCTTCTACCGTTTCTACGCCCCATGTTTCTGCCATATGCGAGTCAACCAACTCGTTACTCGTTGCGCTCGGGTAATGCTTGCCCACCGTCAGCACACCGCCATCATGCATACCTCTTGCCATCGCAGCAGCCAATTTTGCGATATGCTCTTTGTCGCTGCCTATACAACGCACATTATGTCCGCACAAATCCTTACCCTTGCACGCGTCCAATATCGGATTGCACACAACATTATAGCCCATTTTTCTCGCAGTAATCGCCGTTACCTTACCAAAGGTATACGCATACTCTTCATTATCCGCCATACCGAGCGAATTTTGATAACCAATGCGATGTGGTGCAAGTCCGGACTCCGCATCTGTAAAAATCAAAATCGGATAATCCGCAGCTTCTTTGATTTTACGCATGATTTCATCAAAATCCTTCGCCATAGGATGCACCCAAATCGCACCGAGGCTATGATTTCGAATCATTTCCAACGCACGCTCGTCCGTTTCGTCAGTTCTGTTTCCGAATGCGGAACTGATTAAGCCACAGGAAACCATGCCCAATTTTTGCTCTATAGTTAAGTCTTCAAATTTTAATACCTGCATAACTTTTCCCTCCTGCCAAAAGGCATACATTTATAAGTCGGCAGGCAAATTTACCAAAAACTTGCCTGCCGTACAACGAACATTTTGTAACAACAGAAAAATCATTTACATTCCACGACAAATTCCCCGTGAATCAAACCAAAGTCATTGTCATAGCTTGCAATAATTGTAGCTTTACCCGGTGCAACAAAGGTCACAAGACCATTTTCATCTACCGTTGCAACACCCGGGGTATCACTTGTAAAGGTAACGTCTTTAAGATCAACTTCCTGACCATTACCGGTTACGCCCTTAAACACAATCTGCACTGTGCTGCCGGATGTACCCTGTGCATCACTTTCCGCAAAATAGATTGGCCAGAAGGATTTATCTTCCTCCACTTGCGCCGCTGAGGTGTAGAAACGTACTTCAGTGTAGCTGTTCGCAGTACCTGCCGTACCACCCTTACCCGTCAAGCGGAAGTATTTTGCCTGCACACCGCCCAATTCAAAGACATCCGGCATCAATGTTGTACCGCTCGTACTTGTATCCAGCACCTTTGTCCAGTTTACGCCATCTACAGATACTTCACCTGTAAATTTATATACACGCTGGTTACCAAACAAAGTCGCAAGACCAAATGCATGCAGATTTACAACGTCTTCAAATTCGTAGCACGCCCAATCATCCACATAGCCTGTCCAACGATGTTGGAGATTTGTGCTCAATTCCTGCAAAATTACATTGTCTATCGTACCTGTCGGCGGATATTTTTCATTTTCCACGCTGAAGGTTACGTTCTCCACCGGCTGCCATGTAGGATAGTTCGGTACCATCGGCTTATCCATCGCCGCAAGCTTAATGCTTACGACCGTATCGCCGCTTTTCGTGCCCGACTGACCAATAAACTTATCTGCAACAAATTTGATGGTATATGTTGTTTCGCCAATCACAAAGCTTGCCGTGTTGCCGCTCTGGCTTACAGGTGCTCCGCTTGCAAGTGCAACGGTAGGAATATTGCCATCCGTAGTCAGATAATAATTTGTCTTATCCGTTGTAAACGAAGGCATGTCCGCACCGTTTAAGAGCACACGCTCACTCAGAAGCGAAATAATATTTACACGTTCTTCTTCTGTGTATTCCTTCACGTAATCCGAAATCACAATCAAACCGCGGTCATCCCACAAAACCTGCTTGCCGAGTGCTTCCACAAGTGCACGAAGCGGAATGAGCGTTCTGCCGCCAATCGTCTGTGCCGGAACATCGAGCGTAACAACACTGTCATTTACATGCATCTGATTGTCACCAATTTTAAGTGTGATGGTTTTTCCGCCTTTTTTCACGGTAACGGTCTGTGTTGCATCTATCCAGCTTACCTGCGCACCAAAGCTCTCTGCAATAAATCTTACAGGTACCAGTGTTCTGCCGTTTTGCGTAATCGGCATAATGGTTGTGTTTGCGGTATCGACAAAGGTCTTTTTCTCCTTTGCAAGTACATTCGGACTGCCAATCAACATCGCAACCACACCGCCTGCCTGGCGCGCGGCAGGAATTGTATCATCCGAAACACTCCACGTATCAATCGGCGTTACCGGCGTCAGTACCTCCGGTGCAGCTTCGCCATCCTTGAGCGGTACAAATTCAACCGCAAGCGTCGCATCGGTCACATTTTCCATATGAATTGCAAGCTTAAAGATGTCCATATACACTTCGTCTGGTGCAACCGGAGAAGTCGGGAGCGGTTGTGCTTTTTTAATCTGGAACACCGCATCTGCAGGGCCACTTGTAATCGCAACATACATTCTTTCGCCCTTGAGTTCCAAAAGCGCACTCTTCTTATCTGCCGAAAGTGTGATATCTGCATCCGTATGTGCAAACCACCAAAGTTCAGACGGAGTATTTGTCTTGATTTCATCCTGAATAACGACGCTGTTTCTGCCCTTCGTCATATACAAGCCACGTTTTGCATCCGTAAATGCCGTGTTCGAATTTGTCATATCCAGCACGCTGAACGCTTCGTTTTCTGCTTCTTCATGCTTAATAAACTTCGCGATAGCCGTCGGGTTCTGGTCGATTTCCTTGCCCGGATTTGCAATAATGGTGTTCTGTCCCTCGCCACGTCTCTGATAATACATATCCTCATCATAGGCAGACGAATAGTTCGACTGTCCAAGTGTGCGTACAAAGCGCTGACCGTTTGCATCAATTACAAATGTGCCGAGCGACTTAAACATATGACCAATACTATTATCGCCACCTTGCATTGCGGCAAAAAGCGCGTCTTTATCTGTCCAGGACGAGCGCATACTTGCTACCTGCGCATTGTCTTTTGCATTAAAGGTCTTATCCAGCGGCGCACCTTCTGCAGTCCAGTTGATTGCCGGGTCATAGAACGCAACTGCCATTGCCGGATACGTCGGATTCTTATTAAAGCTTTCCGAAATATAGTTTGAATGCCAGCCGTAAATCGGCTTGTTCGCTTCCTTCGCCAACCAGAATACGAACGACTCCGAACTGATACCGCTTCCAGCATCGCCAAAATTAAACTTGCCGGTCGGGCCGTTTAAATACATCCAATAGTCGGCTGTGTTTTTAAGTACATCATGTGTAAAATACCACGAAAGCGCATCCGGCATAACATAGCTGTCTGTTACCGCCGCTTTAATTTCCGAAACAAGATAGGTCATATACTCCGTTGAATACGACCAATACATTGTACCTTCCGGGAAACCGCCATCAACACCGTACTCTTCAAATGCCTGCTTTGCATGGTCGGTCGCTTCATCAAAAAGGAACTGACAAAGTTTCGGTTCCTCATCGGCAAATGCAATCGCAACACCTGCGGCACAAGCATTCGCAACCATTGTTCTGTTCGATGTGCCGTTGGCAATTTCAACGTTAATCACCTCGTCATACGAGCGAACAAACTGCCAAAGCGCCTGTTTTTTCACAATATCAATAATTTCCGTGCGTTCTTCAGGCGTAAAACCATCATACATCCAGTCATACGCAAGTGCAATACCGAACATCAACTCCGCCGGAATAATCGGTGCCTGATTCGACCAATCCGGGAATGTACCCGCATTGCGGATTTCAGCGAGTGCACGATCGAGATATTTTCTATCCTGCTCGACCATATATACCAAGCCGAGGTCACGCAAACGATCTTTAATCTTTCTTGCTGCCGACAAAATATTTCTGCCATTGCTGAATTCGTACTTCACAAGCGCTGAATCCAACATAAGATCCGTTGATTGCTTTACATATACGTACCAATTTGCGCAATTTTCATCGTTTGCAATTTTATCTAAAATCGCCTGTCTGTCGTTAATAATCAATCTCGGATGCCGGCGCAAATTTGCCATATAGCTATCCGCCGTTACTTCCGTACCAATCACATCCCAGTTTGTACCGGTTGCACCAAAGTACTTTTTGTTGCCCATCGTCGGCACACCCGAAGAATACATAATAAAATTATCATAAAGAACGGTATCTGCCGGCGCAAGTCGTGTGCAAATCAAAAGATTCACGTCAAAATACTCTTCCGGTACAGCTGCAAACTTCTCATTTTCTTGCACACTTTCACCGTCAACGTAACTGGAGAATCTGGAGTTTTTAAAATCGAACTCAACCTTCACATGTCTCCATTTGTATTTACCGTCAGCATCTTCCGCTGTCAAATCACTCGTCTGCACAAGTTGCTTTGCCGTCTCATCGTTTTGCTCATCGAGTTGCACGTAAATCGCACTGTCAGAAAGCTGTGCATAAAACTCGACCGTTAAATCCACGGGTTCAACACCTATGGTAATGCTTTTGCTAAGCTGCGCCACATTCTTTTTGATATGCGTATTGGTGGCGCGAACAAGTTTTTCATTCCCAATCGTCGCCGGCTTAATATAAGTTCCGGTAACTTTGGTAAAAGTCGAATCCGTACCATTCGGCAGACTTGCATTACCATTAAGAGAGCTGTCATATTCAAAAATTGTATTTTTCCCCGACGGTACAGAAAGCTTCGGTGCCGGCGTTTGGTCAAACACAGGCAGAATTTCTTCCGGTGTTCGGGTCGCAACCTTGCCCGTACCGATAGAATCTACATCAACCGCATCCGTCGTTGTAAACTGAATATCATCATACATAATTTCCTGACCTGCGAAAATACCTTGCGTTGAAAACTCAAATTTCACTTCTGTTTTGTCCGTGCCGGTAATTTCAAGTTCACTCTTGGTTAGTTCACCATTTTCATAGACGTTGTATATGCCCTTCGCGAAATCGAATTCAAACGCATACGCAATCCAATCGCGCTCCGTATCCGTATACGCGAGTCTTGTTTTGCCATCGGACATTGTCATCGTTGCAGAAAACTTTGCATCCACACTTTTTGCACGGAATGACAAAGTCAAGTTATTGACATTTGCTAAATACAAATGCTTATCTGCGCGTGGTCCGCCACTCTTATCCGCACTGTTCGCAAGACGCAGCACCATATTATCCCCATCTTTATAAGCTTTAACCGTCGAGGTCGAAGATCTTGCGCCGGCAGACCAACTGTTTAGTGTAGCCGCCTTAAACGGAATATTGGCATCGTCATCATAGCTTTCAAAGTCATCTGCAAAGATGGTCGTGATTGTAACATCCTCTGCCGCAAGTGCATTCAAAATGCCCGTAGACAAAAGCATGCATACGCTCAATACGACACAAACCAGTTTCTTCATTCGTATCCCTCATTTCATAATTATTTTGTATTTCAACTCATTTAAAATAATTACCATGAACTTACATAATACCGTGTTTAAATCTATTATCTGCTCACACTCACGCCAACAACACCGAAAATCACTTCATTTGCAATTGCTTCAATCTTCAAGCCCGCAAGTTCCTTATCCGAACGCACTCGAATTCTCATCACATTTGCATGATTTACATCGTTAAAGTAGAAAATTTCGGTTTTGGTTGTCAAAGCCGATGTCAGCCAGTCGTCATAATGGAAAGGATACACCAGCTTTGTCTGTTCGGCTGTGCCATCTTTATATGTAACCGTCATACGCACACCTTCCACGTGCGAATGCATGCAACATGCACTTGCAACAAACAACACCGCAAGCTCCTGTCCCTTGCCTGAAAGCGGCACGGTGATGGCTGTTGGGAACACGTCATATATAGAAACACAAGCGAGGTTTTCACCGGTTTGTGGCGTTGCAAACGGTATGCCCGAACGCACTTTAACCACACCGCCGGCATCTCTTAAAAAGGCATCATCAATGTCGGTGATTTGTCTGCCGCTTTGATTCCAGTTGTGCGAATAGCGCGCATTCTGGAACAAGCTCATCGAAAAGCCCTCCGGTCTCGGACTTGTGTAGGCCTTTTCGTGCACATCTTTCATATTACAGTTGAAATATTTGCTGATATCTATAGTTTCAAACGGCTTGTCTGTAAGTGGCTTTTCAACCTCTTCCTCGCAAACGATGTCATAATCTGCCGCAAGCCACGCGTCATATTCACCTGAAATCGTGCGGATAAACAGCGTGTGATCGCCGCAAATTTCCTTCGCCGTTGCATAGATCTTGTTGCCCACGATTTTTATATCCGCGAGTGTTTCCGAAACATCAAATACATCCGCAATTTCGCCACCCTGCACTTCGAACAAAATACGGCTGCCGACGAGCGCATTGTTCGGCACAGTCACAGACGGCACAGTTGCGGTGTCGTGCAGTACACGAAGCTGAAATCTGCCCGTTTTTTCTACCGTAACAAAAATAAAACTGTTGTTTGGTGCAGGTACAATTTCATAGTCCACAGCTTCGCCATTCAGCAAAACGGTTTCAACTCCAGCAGAACGCATCGGTATACGCAAAACCTTCTTTTCCGCTCGATCACAATGCACGTCAAAAACCTCTTGGTTGCCACATCTGTTATAATATACGGCAATGTCTTTGAGTGCAATGCTTGCGTGCGTCCATTCATTTGGGAGGCCCGGTGCAATGGTCACAACATTATCCAGGTGGTTGATGCGGATGCCAAACAATCCCTCCACCACCAAACGAAGATACGTACTCGAAACGTCCGAAAAATCAAGATCACCAAGGTCTGATGTGCCGCGATTAGACTGAATGTGCGGCGCCATGCCCGGATTTTTGCCTGTAAAGTAACAATCGCCGATACCATCGAGCAACTTTTTACCTTCCGCTTTCAGGCCAAGCTTAAAGTACATAAGCGCAAGATGCGCATTTTCAGCCGGGAACAAGCCGCAGTTGGAATACTGCTTCGGCAGCCAATCCGACGAATAGCAAAGTCTGCCGCCTCTGCCCGACGTTTCTACGCTCTTAAGATGCTTTTCTGTATATCTCAACGTGCGGTATGCTTTGAAATCGTCAATCATATCCGAATCCATCACGTGATAGACGGTCGGCAGCTCTACGGATGTATGGAGCAGACAGTTGCCGATAGTATCTAAAGATTCTGCAATTACGCCTTCATTTGCAACCCACAACTTTTCATTAAGTGCTTTTTTTATCTTTTCAGCGCGTTTTTCAAATGCGCTTGCATCACGGCCAAGCCTTTTTGCAATTTTAGCCATAACCAGGTTTGCACGATAGTTATATGCTGTAGACTGCGCACAGCCAGCACCATTATAGTTATGTCCGTCCGAAATCCAAGTATTTAAAATATTTTGATACAAACCGTCATTGTCCGGGTCAAAGATTCTCGTCTCCCACTCCACCATGGAGCAAAGCTCATCATAGTAGCGCTCGGCAATGGCGAGATCGCCCGTCCACTCAATATAATACAGCATCATATCGAGTGCACATTCCTGCATGTTGTACGGACCATATGCAGGCTCTTGTTTCAAAGTAAAGTGTGACGGCAATCGACCCACCGTATTTTCCAGGTTATGAAATCTTCTGTCAAACTTATTCTCTCCGTCCGGAATCGGTGCGGCATCATACCATACGCGCTCGTCTGCTACGTCGCCTTTAGTAATCAGCGCGAGGTATTTTTCCATCGTTTTTGCTACACGGTCGCCCCACCCCAATGCAGTCGGCGCATACCAGTTGCGCCAACCGAGAAACGGCGTGTGATAAGCAAATGCACCATGGTGAAACGAATCTTTATGCCAAGACGAATCCATTGCAATCACCGTCGGCGCAATCGTCAAATCAAGCGGTTTTTCCGGCGTTGCAACCTGAATGCAGGCATGTTTTGCATAAATTTGCTCTTTAATATACCCTATCGGATTCTTCATTGCAAGCCATTTATCCACCGCCGCATTGTCCGCGTTGTACATAGCAACAATATAGCCGTCCAATACCTGTCCCGGTTCAATCACCGATGAAATCCGAACCACATTGTCATCTATATTTTCAGGTGTTTTGCTCATAAATAAGCTCGGGTACGGCTCTGCCATCGCCATGGCCGATCCACAACTAAACTGCGCCGGAAAGCTTGTCGCAACGCGCATCGTTTTTCCGTCGGTATGTGTGATACAAGCACGGTTTTCGCCGATTTCAATCACATTGCCTTTTGTATCACGCGCAGAAAAATTACGCGTACTTTCTTCCTTATATTCAAATCTGCCCAACACATCTGTCAGACCGCCGAAACCTGCAACAAAATGCACGCGCTGGTTGGTCGTAATCTTGTAATGCACGAGATAGCCATCCTCCGGCAAAAGCGGATAGGCCTCCATTTTCACATCAACATCAGGAAACCACGAAGAAATCTGTGACAGATTATATTCCATCCAGCCGTTTTTAAACTCCGCAAGAATGTCATGGGAATTGTGAAACCAACGCGAAGTCTGGTCAATATCCTTCGAATAATAAAAGTTTGCAGGTTTGCCGGGCGTAATTGCCATGCCGCTCACGAGCACGCCGCATTTTTCGTGCAACGTTACAAGACCTTTGGTCCAATCCGCAATCGCGCCCATAAACAGTGGCGCGTCACCTGCGAAGGTAAAAAAGCGCTCCGGCTTATCATCATTTTTGTGCGAGCCATATAACGTTCTGTTAAAAATTTCCGAGCTACCGCTAATCGAAAACCCTTCTTCAGTCGGTGAATAATGCGTATTCGTTTTCATAACTTTACCTCCTCCGTCATTACACAATCCATGCTTTCTACAAAACTTCGCCACGCACCATATGCGCAAACAATATGAATTTACATACTGTCATTTTAATTTTAACATTCCCAAAAAACACTTGTCAATTTTCAAAAAGAATGATATAGTTAAGAAAATCAACGTTTTAATATAAAAATCAGAAAAATGGAGTGTTTTTAGCTGTGATATTTACAGAAGATTTCAAAGAAAGAGCCATTATCCCCGAAAAACATTACTTTGAAAAAAATGAAACAATCGAAATGCACTGCCACGACTTTGTGGAGATAGAATTTTTATTGAAGGGCGAAGTCGAACATATCTACAACAACAATACAACCATTTTAAAACCCGGCGATTGTGTTTTGATTGTGCCGCATGACTTTCACGCAGTTCATGCAAAGACAGATGTTGAAATCTGGAACATACATTGCGACATAAACATAATAGACGAAGATATCACAAACACATTCTCCATGAGTATGTCGCAAAATTTCTTCTGTCACTTTAATTCACAGGAGGCTACCGAAATCAGTCACTGCTTCGAGCGAATTCTGTCCGAGCAGGATAGCCGCCTTCTGTTTTCAAACATTGCCGAAAAATTGTTATTGCATGAATTGATCATCCGCATTATCAGAAGAACGGACAACAGTAACAATCACATTCCGAACCTTACGCAAAAAATGATTACCTATGTCCATACACATTTTCGTGAAAACATTTCACTCGGTGCACTCGCTTCGCAATTTTCGTATACACCGAATTATACGGGGATGATTTTTAAACAAAATACAGGCATGTCCTTTAACCGCTATTTAAATCATATTCGATTAAAATACGCCTGCAATATGCTCCGCTTTTCAAGTTTCCCCATTAAAGACATCGCCCTTATGGCAGGGTATTCTTCCGTCGAGCACTTTTTATATACCTTCAAAAAGCATATCGGTTGCACACCGCTCGAATACAGAAAACAAGAACTTTCAAATAAATAACCATAAACAAAAAGGCTGACACGAGGTCAGCCTTTTTATTGTTATATTCAGTTTACCCAAAATAGCCCTTTTTATTTGGAAGCTTCTTCTATTAAAAAAGTTCCACTGTAAAGAAAGATATAAAAAAAGTCAGACTTTTAACACTAATGCTTTAATTAGCTGATGTTAAAAGTCTGACTTAAATTTTATCTATTTTTCCAAAAGAGAAACATATTTATAAACCGTTGTGCGGCTCATATCACACACTCTGGCAATTTCTGAAACATTTAAATTGCCGGAGTTTTCCTGCACTAATATATTTTCCGAGTATTCGTAGCTCATAAATTCGCCTTCTTAGCTTCAGGATATTTCAAGCAGAATTCTTCATTTATTTTTATAATAATCATTACCATAATTCTCAACAATTGATAATAGTCATTTTCGTGTTGTTTCGGATTAAGAGAATGTGTTCCATGCACGTAGTTATTTCTTAAAGCGGGGCCGTTTTCATATCTCGAATTATTCAACATAAAATTTAAATATTCCTGCTCACTTCTGGTAAATAGTGTTGATTCTATAATAATATCTTCTTTTTCAACAAGTTCATTGAGTATTGCGGAATATTTTCCGATATATGAACAACTTATAACCTCTTGAAACAACAAATTCTTCAATACATCTGCTCTGTCTGAATTAGGTTTTAAATAGCCTTTGTCATCGACAAAAATTGCCATTCTCTGCAAGAGCCAAATTATCTCTTCTTGCTGAAAATCACAAAAGTCACTTAACACAATATTTTCATTTTCCAACAAGGAATACAATGTTTCATAAGACTCGTCTATTTTATCAATACAACTCAAAAAAGCGTTTTCACCAACTAATAAACTTGCTTCTTTTTTTATGTCACTACTTTGCATATAGGCATATTTATCTGGAACAAATCCTCTAACTTCCCCAAAGTTTATATGCTTGGACGAAATCTCAAACAATTCTCGATCTATGCTTCCGTTAAGACAAAACATATCGAATTGTTTTAACACACTGTCAATTTTACACGAAAGCAAAATGCACTTTTCTAAATATGTAGTGTTTTTTGATGGTAAAACATACACAAACCCATCTGCTCCAAATTCGTTTTTTAAATATTCTTCAAAAAACCATTTAAATATGTCTTCTAATTCAATATCATATTTTTTTAATTCCCCGCAATAAGCTTGCATCTGCAACAAACGCAGTGCGTTTTCATAACCAAAACTAACACCAGTCCGATAATCTCTCTTCCCCCAAACGCCAAAAACAGCTTCAAGTGTACTGATGTCATTCGGTCGAGAAACAAAATTCATTCTAAATTGTCTGTCACAAAATCCAAAAACATGAACAAAGTTGTTTAGCAATGTAGGAAAATCCAAATTGTCCCGTATCCATTCTTGGCTATAAATCTCCGTTAGCTTTCTTCCGTCATAATCTTCTTTTTTCTCCCCATTTGGACAAGATTGAAATGACACCTCAATAGCTGCCAATAACGAAGATGATCTTTTTTGGGCCTCAACATACAATTCCTTATATTTTTTCTTTGCCTTAAGCCTTGTAATATCAGATACGAAAAAGTTTTCTGTTCCTCTGCTATTATATAGCAATTTTAAATAATTAGCATTTACATCATTACTTTCAATATATTTTTTTGCAAGTGCCTCTTTTTTTGCAGGTGACAAGGTCGTTGGAAGATGCATCTTTTTATCGATTGAAACATCCATTTTAAATTCGTCGCATATCATTTTTTCGACTAATTTGAGATTGTCTTCCATAAAGTCAGGCAAATAACTATCATAATATTGAACAATATCGTAATAATAAAAGATTTCAAACTTGCACTTTGAGCATTCACAGATTTCCTTAAATGTTTCCCAATCAACTCTTGTATAAACATTGTATCTGTCAAAAAAATCTACAAACGCCTCATCATATTGTCTTGCTAATTTTTTAAATTCGAAGATTATGTTTTCAGAATTTATAGTGGCAGCATATCTTCCAATAATCGCAGGAAATCTTTCAATGATTTCTTGATATTCCTCCAATTGAGATTCATATAAACCATTTCTTCGGCAATAATCAATCA
>JAZQCN010000044.1:0-19782 GCA_045546315.1 Clostridia bacterium
GCCGACACAGCAATCATAGAGGCAGGAATCCGCCCGATGCACATATATTATTTCGGGTTTGTGTTTATGGCACTGCAATTTTGCGGACAGTCCTCGTTTGTGGGGCTTGGCTATGCGAAGCAGTCGGTGTTCTTTTCCATCTTCCGCAAGGTGATAATAGTCATACCGCTGAGCGTGATTTTGCCTATGTTTATGGGTGTTGAGGGCGTGTTCTTAGCAGAGCCGATATCCAACATAATAGGCGGCAGTGCAAGCTTTTTCACGATTGCGCGGATTTCATCGCGCTGCGCCGGGGTTAAATCGTAGTACAGCCAGTCATATGCACAAGCATAGCCAAACATAATCTCCGCCGTTACAAGCGAGGAAATAAAACCCGACCAATCCGGCCATGTACCGTATTCAACCATTTCGGCATACGCCTTATCGAGGTATCTCTTATCGCCCGTCATTTTATAGACGAAGGAAAGTGTCTGAAGTCTCCCCTCTGCCGCACGCGCAGACTCCAAGATGTTACCGCGCGAGTTTACGTTGTAGGTCGCTTTGGAATTTAAGTACCCATCTGCCGCGGATTTTAAGTTGTTGTACCACATTTTCGCTTCGTGGCTGGAGGTGATTGTCTGCTTCATTTCCTCCCAGTCCTTCACGAAAATACGCGGATGTGCTCTTAAATTGTTTACATAGCTTTTCTCAGACAGCGGGTTTGTCGGAACTACATTTTCCCAAACAACCTCATTCGGTGCCTTCAAAATGCCGTCAAATTTATATTCTTCCGTTGTATACAAAATCATATTATCCACATAAACCACATCGTTTACATTCGAAATTGTTGAATTGATGCGCATAGAAACAGAGTTTCTGTCCGAAATCGGCTTCAGCGCTACCGTGTCGCCCTTTTTTCCGTTGACAGTTGCCGTGCCCGTTTCCTTCTTTAAATCAATTTCAATCTTCACATGGTTCCAGCCGGCAACAACGCCCTCGCTGTTGGTGCTCAGGGCAATGATATTGTTATTTGCCGCCGCATCCGTAAACAGGTTTACATACGCAGAGCCACCGCCGCCGAAGAAAAAGTCGCCTTCAAACACATAGGTGTTCACCTCTGCCGGAAGTGTGGCCTCTATGCGCGGCCAGTGCTTTGCATTGTCCGATGCCCAGAAGCGCAGCATTCTGTTCGTCCCGACATCAACGATGTCAGCGTAGCCTGTACCGCCGGAGAACAGATTTGCCTTCGTTGCCGCACCGAGCTTTGCGCCGGTAAAGTCCGTATCCAAAAAGGCATACGCACCGCTCGGCACACTCACCTTGTTCGGTGCTGTGTCCGGCTTCACCGCCGGCTCATTTGCCGAGGCAGACGGTGTCGACGGTGTTACAGCACCCGTAGAAACCGTACCCGTAGTGGTGACAACGATATCGTCAAAATACGCACCCTCGCCCGGCTTCGGCGCACCTGCGCTGAAGCGCAGCTCCGCCGTAGATAAGTCGTTTGGCGTATGCAGCGGCTTATCCTTTGCCGTCTGCTTACCTCCGGTCGTGGTGGTATAGGTCATAGTTTCAAAATTGATTTCAACCTTTACTTCTGTCCAGTCCTTTGTTGTCGCCGACCCGACCGTGGTAATCATACTGCCCTTACCGCCGTCGGTTGCAAAGGCAAGACCTGCATTTGCGCCGGCGTTTTTACCCTTGAATGTTACCGTCAAATCCGAAAGACCAATTGCATTGAATTTCACGGCGATACGCGGACCGCCCGCCTCACCGTCTTCATGGGCATAGATGTGCAAAACGCCGTTTGCACCCTCCTTTTCGCCCTTGACATACAGCATCTTTGTTGCATTTTCCACAACCTGCACGCCGCTCGGCTTGCCGCCTTCTGCAAGCGCGTCAAAGTTGTCGGAGTACACAACCGTCGGCTCCGCCGCAAACGCAGGAAGCGCGCCCATGCTCATCACGGTCATCACGCACGCGAGCATCGCGGAAAGCCATTTTTTCCAGTTTCTCATTTTTCATTCCTCCTTTATATAGCTTTATAAAAAATAAAACTTTCGTAATTTTATCTTACCATACAAAACCAAGCTTGGAAATACACAAAATAAACTTTTTCTTGCACAAATCACACTTAACGATATTTTTTCGTATCTGTATAGTCATTTTGTACAATTTAAAACACGCATTTTGTGCAGAGTGCACAGGCGCAGCTTCCAAGCTATTTTATAAGCAGAACGGACACAACGCCCAAAAGGATGCCGATGCCCTGCCGCAGCGTAAATTTATCCTTAAAGACAAGCGCCGACACCGTCACATTCAAGAGCGCGGAAAAGACTGTAATCATCGGAAAAAGGACGCTCGCCTGCGAAAAGCTCAAATTCACAAAATCGGGCGTTGAAAAAATTGCTTTTGAATGCGGATTTCACTCCTCTATGTATTTTTGCAGACTGTTTAAAGAAACCTTCGGTCTAACACCGGGCGAATACAGAAAGCGAGAACAACTGTAAAAAATAACGAACACAATCGTGTTCGGTATTTTTATTAGTGTAGGTTTAAAGTGTTTCTACCTCTACGGTCAGGGTTGTGCCGTAGCCGTCCTGCGAAGCGCGAACGGTGAGCGTCGTCTTACCGGTCTTCAAGAAGGTAATCTTGCCGTCTGCCGAAACGGTTGCGATGCTCGGATCCGCAATCTCGTAGGTCATTTCCGCGTCGTCGCGCAGAGCAAACAAATCGCCAGGCGCGTCAACGCCCTTTACAACCAGCGGCATTGTCGTGCCCGCAGCACCGGTTACGTCGGCGCTGCCGAAGTATGCAGACCAGTACAGGATATCCTCTGCCTGCTGTTCAGCGGATTCGTAGTAACGAACCTCTGCCCAGGTGTTCCAAGCGTTCTGGCTGTTACCGTTACCCGTGAGTCTTACGTATCTTGCCTGCACGTCGCCGAGCGGGATAATGCTCATCGTTTTCATTGTGGTCGGTGCGCCGCCTTCGTGCACCTTTTTCCACGACTGGCCGTCCGTAGAAACCTCCACGTCAAATCTGTACGCACGAACATCCTGCGATACACCGGCAAAAGCCATAGAGTGCAGATTCTTTACAGAGCCGAAGTCCATAGAAATCCAACCTATGCCTTGCGCCGCCCAGCGGTTCGCGGTCGATGTGTTGATGACGCCGTCTACAATACCGCGCTTCGGATAAGATGCAAAGCCGGTAGAGTCTTCGAGGTCTTCAACGTAGATATAGGTGTAGTGATCCGGAAGCTGAGAGCCCATACGTTCCACGGTCAACTTATTGATGACGCCCGGATCCTTACTGCCCTTCAGTCCTTCAAACGGATCGTATTCAATCTTGATGTTATAAACCTTGCCGTCGACGGTTACGGTCGCCGTTTCGCCAACTGCGTTTGCCTGCGTTACGGCAATGGTTTCGCCGCCGATGGTGCTTGCGCCAATTACCGGAACAGCCTCGCCTGTCTTCACGTTGAGCACGTAATTTTCGCGGTCGAGCTCAAAGAAGGTCATATCGCTGCCGTTTATGGTTACGCGAACGTTGAGTTCCTTAATCAAAGCATCGATCGATTCTGCCGGATACGGCGCCGGATCGTCGGCGATAATGATCAGGCCTCTGTCATCCCAATGCACGTACTTGCCGAGTGCTTCCACAAGCGCGCGGAGCGGGATGAGCGTTCTCGAGTTGTATGTATTTGCCGGGGTATCGAGCGTTACCGCTTCGCCGTTTACATACATAATGTTCGAGCCAATCTGCAAGGAGATTTCCTTGTCTTTATACTTTACGGATACGGTTTGCGTGTCTGCATTCCAGCCGACGTTTGCACCGAAGGACTCGGAAATAAATCTTACCGGCACGAGCGTTCTGGAATTTTCCGTAAACGGAACAACGTCATAGTTTGCCGGGTCAACGTATGTCTTTTCGCCCTTGGCAATCGCGTTCGGGGAGTTAAGCTTGAGCACGGTTGCCGTACCCGCAGAAGCAACGGCGGTCATACCGTTATCGTCTGCCGTCCACTGGTCGAGCGGAACAAATTCGCTCGGCGCCGGGATGCCTTCGCCATCTTCAAGACCAACGTATTCTACCGCAAGCGTTAATTCCTTCGCTTTCGGAATATGGATTGCAAGCTTAACGCCGCTCTGGTTACCCTGGGTAATTTCGCTAAACATCGAGCGTCTTTCCATCACGGTGAATTTCGCTTCTGCCGGGCCTGCGATAATGCGCGCAAGCATCATCTCGCCGTCGCGGTTCAAGATGACGCTCTTACCGTCCTCAGAAAGCTTAATACCTGCTTTTGTGTTTGCAAACCAGTAGAATTCAGATTCTTCCTTTGCAACCACTTCGTCCTGCACGATGACGCGGTTTCTGTTGTCTGTCAGCATCATACCGCGCTTTGCAGATACGTAATCATCGTGCACCGGCGTCATATCCAGGATACCGAATGCCGTGTTATCACTTGTGCCGCTCTTGATGACCTGTGCTACGGCTTTTTTGTTCTGGTCCGGACCCGTTGTCGGGTTGATGACCAATGTGTTATGCGCTTCTGCGCGCTTATAGTAAATGGTTTCCTTGTCGCCCTTGAGCGCGTAGTCCTTGCTCAAATCTTCGTCAACAAAACGCTTTTTGTGATAGTCAATAACATAAGTGCCGAGCGACCAATACATATGGCTTTCCGAGTTGTTACCGCCCTGCATTGCCGCAAACAGTTCCTGATCGCCCGCCCAAGTGGAGCGCATCGACATACCGTTAACCTCTGTTTCAGAGGAATAGAACTTATCGAGCGAGAATATGCCCGGGGCTACCGTTGCGTTATTCTTGTCATAGCTTGCAAGTGCAAAAATCGCGCCGTAACCGCTCATATAAGAGTTATGGTTAAACTGCACGTTGTTTTCATACCACGCATACTGCGGCTTGTTAAAGCGGTTTGCCATCCAGTAAAATACCTCACTGCTTACAACGCCGCTCGAAGCATCGCCGTAGTCGAACTTGCCGACAGAGCTACAGTAGTAAATCGGGAAGTCACACGTTTCTGCGATACCCGGGTAGTTGTAGTACTTATACTCTGCCGGGAGCTCGAAGCCGTCTTTAAAGCCGTACTCCAGCAAATCCATTGCAAAGCAGAGGAAGGTTGTACCGAAATCCCAGTACATTGTGCCCTCCGGATGGCCGCCCTCCGGTGCATACGGAGAAAGTGCGTTGATGATAAAGCCCGGTGCTTTTTCCAAAATGTACTCCGACAGATTCGGCTCTTCATCCGCAAACGCAAACGCCGTACCAATCATACAAGCATTACATACCGGGTTCCAGTTGATGGTGCTGGTGGTGAAGTTGGTGCTGGTCTGCTTGCCTTCGTAGTTGAAAATCATATCCGGAAGCGCGAGTCGTTTTACGATTTCGCGGATTTCATCTCTCTGTGCCGGCGTTAAATCATAGTAGAGCCAGTCGTACGCACAAGCGTAGCCGAACATAAGCCCCGCCGTTACAAGCGAGGCAATAAAGCCCGACCAATCCGGCCATGTACCGTATTCAATCATTTCTTCGTAGGCCTTATCTAAGTAACGCTTGTCGCCCGTAATCTTATATACGAAGGAAAGCGCCATAAGTCTGCCCTCTGCCGCATTCGAAGATTCGAGGATATTGCCGCGGGAGTTTACGCTGTAGGTTGCCTTACTTTCAAGGTAGCCGTCTGCCGCAACCTTTAAGTTGTTATACCACTGCTTTGCTTCGTAGCTGGAATTGATGGTGTTTCTCATTTCATCCCAGTCTTTTACGAAGATACGCGGATGCGCGCGCAGGTTGTTTACGTAGCTTTTTTCCGAAAGCGGATTTTCCGGCTTCACGTTCTCAAAAGCAACCTCTCTCGGGCCCTTGATAATGCCTGTAAATTCATACTTTTCAGTTGTGTAGAACAAAACGTTATCCGCCAAAGACACGTCGCCGGCGTCAATCGTCGAATTGATGCGCATTCTTGCCGTGGAACGGTCTGCAATGTCCTTAATCTTGCCTTCCGCCAGCGGCTTACCATTGAGCGTGGAGGTAACCTTGCTTGCCTTCAGGTCGATGTCGAGGTGCAGATAATTCCAATCGTCTGCAACAAAGCCTGCCGTTTTCGACGTTACCTTTGCAAAATCGCCCTTGGTTGCGCTGTCTGCATATATGCCGACGTACATACTCGAAGTACCGCCGAGCATAAACGCAAAATCCACGCTATAGGTTTCCACGCCGTCTATAAACGCAAGCTCTACGCGCGGATAATGTTTTGCGCCGTCCGTTGCGTGGTATTTGAGCATTCTGTCCGAACCGACGTCGGCAACATCTACGTAAGCCGTAGCCGTCGAGAACAGGCCGCACTTTCCGGCGCCGCCGAGCTTTGCGCCCGTAAAGTCGGTATCTAAAAACGCGGTTGCGCCTGCAGGCAGTGTCGCCTTTATAGCCGGGCCCTTCGGTGTCGGCACCTTCGGCAGACTTACCGCAGCCGTCGGCTCACTCGGTGTAGCCGGTGTGCTCGGTTCTGCCGGTGTAAGCGAAGAAAGGCCATTGCTTACGCCTGTGATTTTGATGTTATCAAAGCAAGCGCCCTGCCCCGGCTCCGGCTGACCTGCCGTAAATCTGAATTCCGCCGTCGAAAGATCGTTTGCCGCATGCAAAGCCTTGTCTTTTTTGAGGACCTTGCCGCCGGCAGTTACCGTATATTTCATTGTTTCAAGGTTAATAACGATTTCAACGTCTGTCCATTCCTTTGCGTCGATGGAAGCGAGCGTTGTCAGCATACCGGTTTTGCCGCCGTCTGTTGCGAAAGCAACGATGGCGTTATTGCCGTCAAACTTTGCCTTATACGTCAGCGTCAGCGTTTTAACCACGCTTGCGTCCGTTTTGACAAAGATTCGCGGTTGGCTCTTTTCGCCGCCCTCTTCACAGTAAATGCGAAGATACCCGTTGTCCCCGTCCTTCTTAACACGGGTACGCAGTAATTTCTCCTCATTTTCCACAGCCAGAATCGGCTTTTTCGGTTTTGCATTTTCTGCATACGAGTCAAAATTCTCTTCAAAGAGAACTGTGGCATCTTCTGCAAAAATCGGCACTGCACCAAAGCTCATAATGCAAATGATGCACGCAAGCAATACCGAAATACACTTTTTGATGTTTTTCATACTTTCTCCTCCTCAGATAAAATATTTTATGTGTATATTGTAACATTTCTTTAAAGGCTTGTATATCAATTTTAAATTGAATAAGATGTTAAATTTTCGCCCTTTCGTCATTTTAGCCAAAATCCTTTTTTGTATCTGTGCATTTAGCACAAATACAAAAAAATACTAGCGCAGTTTCGATTTGAACATATCCGTGTCAAATTTCACAAGTCCCTGATAGCCGAGCGGCAAAAGAACGTAATCATCCGTTGCCGTCATCAAATCCGGATTGCCGGCTACTTTAAACGAGCAAACGACCTGCGGTGCGTCGGGGTTGGATATATCCACAAAGGACACATCGCCACCCGTTCTCTCTGAAAGCATAACGATATTTTTGTAAACAGAAGGTTTACCCGTAACCCCCGCACGGACAACCGGCCCCGTTGCCGGAAGTTCTTCCACAGAATCGTCCATATAATCTGCCGGCTTATACTTAAGCACTGTACCATCGTTTTTTACAGTTACGGCACAATCCTTATACGCTGCCATACCTGACAGAAGCCCGACATTGGTCTTGCGTAACGATTTAACGATGGGCGTATCGCTTTCGCAATCGACACCAAAGTCAATGATACGGTGGCAATTTGCGCCGGGGTTTGCATAGCACATCATATATCGGTTCTCCGCAAATCCATTCATAAGGTTTCTGTAATACAAATGTCCGAAGGACGTATATGTGCCATAAAGCGCAGGTGCGTTTTTATCCGCAATATTCACAATTTCAAATTGCAGGCGCCCCTGCTGAACAACAGCCCACTTTTCATTCGGAGAAATCTGAATGCTTTTTATGGGGTTATTGTCCTTTTCTGTATACGCCTTCCCTATCGGTGTAAGCGTTGCACCGCTGATTTTGTAATATCGCAGACCTGCACGGTTTTCTGCAGTATACAGAGTATCTCCCACGATTTGTATATGCGATACAATGCTGTTCGTCTCATATTTTCTTATAAAATTCAAATCCTTATCCAGCACGTGAATACCATCATTGCCGCAAGCCGCAAAGATATACGCCCCGCAGGTTAAAGCATAGTACACTTGTCCTTGCGGTTTGTAATACTTATAGTTTTTCAGCGAAGAAGCTGCATCGGGCATTTTATAAAAAGTTCCGTTGTCCTTTTCAATGGAACACGATGTATTTTCCACATATAAACTATCAAAAACAAGTTTATCGTTGCTGTACGTATGCACGTCTGTGAACGTGCCGGCAATATACAGCACCCCATCTTTTATTGTGGCGCCCGAAACCGGCGCATTCATCACGGTGCCCCGTTGGTCAAACTGAAAGACAGACTTGTCATTGTTTGGCAGTTCAACAAAATTCGGCGACGTATTCTGTACGGGGATGGTTATATGTGCAAGTCTGTGCGGCATAGCCGGGTCTGTAACGTCATAAACGTAAATACCATTAAACGTACTGATCAGATATGCATAATCCCTTCCATTTATATTTCTCGAAAATTTCGTTCTCCAGAAATCTATCGCCGCGTGATAATATTTACCGTCGATTTTCACAGTAGAAAGCCATTTGGGATTTGCAGGCTCGGTTATATCAAATATATCCATACCGTTGCCCATACCGTAACGGGGATCGGTATACAGTCCGGTTCCGGGAGCACCCGGCACGTGTTGCCCCGTAGCCGCATACAGATAAGTTTTACTTCCATCGCCGCTTTTAGCTACGCTGAAGCCATCGCCTCTACCATTTAAATCGGCACAGCCGACATAAAACGGATTGGAAGGCTGATGCACGTCATAGATTTTTACTTTGCATTCTCCCCAGATACCGGCATACAAATAGCCGTTGATTACTTTACAGGACTGTGCTTCACCACTGCGTACTATGGACAATTGCTTCGGATGGTCAATATCGGAAATATCCACAATTTCCACGCCATATTGTCTGTTTGCCACAAACATATAATTTTCACTCACACATATACCGGTCGCAAATTCCACACTGTCATAATAGCCTTTGACAAACGGATTTTTTGCATCCGTAACGTCAATAATCGTCACGCCGTAGTGTCTTCCCGTGATCAGCACATATTTTCCGTCCGATGTGATATCCACTTGTCTTACGTGACCCAGGCCTTCCAATACAGAAAGTTTCTTAAGTTCATTTTTATCTGAAACATCGCCAATCACAAGATAGCCTATATTGGCACTTCCGCCAATGGCATAGATATAATTATCCCGCACAACTACATCTATCGTTTTCCCGATGACGGGATTGCTTTGCGGATCCTGAAGCGTTACGGATTCAAAAGCTTCCAGAAGGTACATACCCGAGCACCCAATAAAATTAAGTTTATCCGTTTCCTGCGTATAATCCTCAACCGTGAGATTAGCAAAATCTATATCCTGCGCCATACCGCCAAGGAAAATTTCTATTTTTGCAAGTTTTTCATTTTCGATAATCAGCGGTGTTTTGATTTGTGTCCATTGCGCAGGTACGGCATATTCCATAGAGGAAAGCACGCAATTTTCGTCTCCCGTAAGGTTTATCTTGATTTTTCCGGTTCCCCGGTTTGATTTTACCGAAAGGTTAACCATAATTAAATTTTGTGATCCTATATTTTCCCGGATGCCTTCCGGTAAAATATATATAACAGCATCTGCGCCTATTTCATTTGAACAAAATTTTTTGCTCGTTCCAACGCCTGAAAATACACCTTTGTCCGCAGTGTATACGGCATTTTTAAAAGTTTCTTCTTTTGTACAAAGTACGTTTATCACAATCTTCCCTCCTGCCTTTTTATCCATAATAGCACGACCGCCTTTCCGTTTCAATTGCAATATTGTCTTTTTTAGCAAAAATGCTCATAAATTTGACTCCCGGTTTAAACTGTGATAATATATACTAAAATAGCATTTTACGAGAAAGGCGGCGTATGAACATTGTTTAATTTAGCAAATTTGGTTGTTCATAAATCTTGCAATGCATTCTACAATTGCCCGTGCATATCCAAAAGCGGTCATCGAGCGGATGCATCCATATGGAGCATTTATGTAAAACAAAAAGGCACGACCGTTTACACGTATAAAAACAAGCAGGTGTCGTGCAATAAAAACACCATACTGATCCTTCCGGCGCATCTGCCGTGCACCTGGCAAAACACCGAGCCCTCTGACTACAGTCGTGTAAGTTTTCAATGCAACATTTCACACAATGAAGTCATTGCAATCAAATGCGAACACACACAAGGCATATTGGATAAAATTAAAAAGATTGCAAATCTCAAAGCATCCTCCGATCCGTACAAACAGATGCGTGCAATAAAAGAAATATACGAAATCCTGCTCGAACTTGCTTCCATACAGCAAATGGAGTATCACACAAGCGCAAACAAAGAGCGACTCAAACCGGTTTTAGAGTATATTGAAGCAAATTATGCATCGCCCATTACCAACGATACGCTCGCAGGAATTTCAGGGTTGAGTGTCTCTTATTTCAGAAAATGTTTTGTGGCAGTTTGCGGCACTTCCCCTATGCAGTACGTCCAAAAAATCAGGATAGAAAAGGCAAAAGAATTTTTAATTGTCCCCGAAGAAAAAATATCGAACATTGCAACAAGCGTAGGCTACCGAGATGTTTATGAATTTTCAAGAGCATTTAAGCGCCAGGAGAATCTGTCTCCTACGCAGTATCGAAAATTATTTAGCATCGGAAATTAGCGAGCAACTCGCACTTTTATGACACACGGCAAGCAAAAAAATCCGCATCACATACATTGGTGATGCGGATTTTTTAATCTTCTTTTTTTATGATGCTGAAGTTCTGCATAACCTCTTTGCGCGCCTTACTGGAATACTGCGCGTAAAATTTATGCGTTACTTCAATATTTTTATGCCCCATCAGCTCGGCGACCATCTTAATATCGACGCCGTCTTCGAGCATACGGCAGGCAAAGGTACGTCGAAGCGCGTGCGGGCGCGTTTTATCCGCGTGCGTTACGCCTGCGGTATAGCAGTAGCGCTTTAAGTTTTTCTCCACGGCGCTGACGGTAATGCGGCTGCCGTTTCGGCTGATAAAGAGGGCTTGCCCGTCCTTGGCGTTTAGTTTCTCTCTTTCCTCCATATACGCCAAAAGCTCCTGCTCGACCTGCGCCGGCATAAAAATTTCCTGCTGCTCGCCGCCCTTGCGCGTTACGATAAACGATGAGGTTTCAAAGCAGATGTCCTCTACATTTAAGTTCACGAGCTCACTGACACGGATGCCCGTACCGAGGTAGGTGGTAAAAATTGCAATATCGCGCAGCTTGCGCTTGTTATACTCCGTTAAATCTCTGCCCTGATAGTACTTGTCGCCGTTAAAAATGACATCTAAGATGCGCACGGTTTCCTGCGTAGTTAGTGGCTTTTTGATTTTCTGGTTGATGCTTGCAAAGGTGATTTTGTCGGTGATGTTTTGCGAAATCTTGTCCGTCTTATACAAAAAGCTGTACAAGCCGCGCACGGCGGACAGCTTGCGGTTGATGCCGTAGCTGGAGTTGCGCACCACGCGCGTAATCACACGCCCATCCTCGGTTTGCGTGTAGATTTCGTACTCCTTTAAATACGCCTTGAAATTCAAAAGGTCGTCGACGGTTACGCGGTCCAAATGCTCCGGCGTAAACTTTTCGTTGCTGTCCAATTCACGGAAGCGGTAAAGCCTTAGAAAATCAAAATAAATCTTGATATCAATGCAATACGCAATCTGCGTATTCACGCTCTCGCCGTCGTAGTAATTCTGTATGTAGGAAAACACAAAATCCGGCATACTTTTCAGCCGCTCTCTCAAATAGCTTTGCTTCGACATTTTCTCACCTCTTATTACTGCACTATATACCCATTATACTATGCTTTGCACCGTTTTGCAAGCATCGGCATACACTGAAAATGAGGTGAAGCTTATGCAAACATTAGATGCGCTGCCACTTGGTCAAAGCTGCCGCGTGGTCGATATATATCCGCAGGCGCAGCTTGCGCGCCGCATCGTCGGCTTAGGGCTTTTGCCCGGCACAAAAATCACCGCGCTGCACAAAAGCATTTCGGGCGCGGCGATTGCCTACCGCATCCGCGGCGCAGTGGTTGCGCTTCGAAGAGAGGATGCAAAAAATATATCCGTTCAAATGCTGTAAGGAGGGCTTCGGATGCAAAAGGACACTTACACCATAGGGCTAATCGGCAATCCGAATGTCGGCAAAAGCACCGTATTTAACCGGCTGACCGGCTTAAAGCAGCACACCGGCAACTGGACGGGCAAAACCGTCGAAAGCGCAATCGGAGCCTACAGCCATATGCAAAAAAGCTATACCGTCATCGACACGCCGGGCACCTACGGCTTGCACGCCTGCTCGCCCGAGGAGACGGTGACGCGCGATTTTATCCAAAGCGGCACGGCAGAGGTGCTTGTCATCATCGCCGACGCAACCTGCTTAGAACGCAATCTGCTGCTGACACTCGAGGTGCTCGAGCACACAAAGGACGCCGTGCTCTGCTTAAATCTCAGCGACGAAGCAAAAAAGCGGGGCATCGAAATTGATGTGCACGGTCTGCAGCGCGCACTCGACATCCCCGTTGTGCGCACGGCATCGCGCGGCGGCAAGGGCATTGAGACGCTTAAAAGCACCGTCGCCCTCGCGTGCAGCATCGCAAGAAACGGTGTGCGCAAGCCGCGCACACCTGCCTCGACCGAGGCGCGTGCCGCCGAAGCCGAGCAGCTGTTTTCCGACTTTGTGCATGTGCCGGAAAATGCCGATGCCGCCGACCGCAGGCTCGACACAATTCTCACGCATCCCGTTTGGGGTACATTTTCGATGCTGGCGCTTTTGTTTTTGGTGTTTTACATTACAGTCATCGGCGCAAACTACCCGTCACAGCTTTTGCAAAGGCTGCTTTTTTCCTTTGAGCCGGTGCTGAAAGGCCTGCTTTCTTTTCTGCCGCCGCGCTTGACGGATTTACTTACAAGCGGCATTTATCGCACACTCGCGTGGGTGGTGTCGGTGATGCTGCCGCCGATGGCCATCTTTTTTCCGCTCTTTTCACTTTTGGAGGACTTCGGCTTTCTGCCGCGCGTTGCCTTGAATTTAGACGGCGCGTTTCGCCGCGCAGGCGCACACGGCAAGCAAAGCCTGACGATGTGCATGGGGTTTGGCTGCAACGCCTGCGGCGTCACGGGCTGCCGCATCATTGATGCGCCGCGCGAAAGAGACATCGCGATTGTAACCAACAGCCTCGTGCCGTGCAACGGGCGGTTTCCAACGCTGCTCGCGCTCATCGGTATGTTTTTCACCGGCACGCTGACCGGTGCACAGGCACAGCTCGCAACCGGCGCCTGGCTGTTTTTACTGATTTTACTCAGCATTGCGGCAACGCTGTTTGCCTCGTTTGTCTTGAGCCGCACCGTTTTGCGCGGTAAATGTGCCGGCTTTGCACTCGAGCTGCCGCCCTACCGCGCTCCTGCGCCGGGACAAATTCTGGTCCGCTCGCTTTTTGACCGCACGCTTGTGCTGCTCGGGCGTGCCGTTTGCGTAACGGTGCCTGCCGGAGCGCTGATTTGGCTTTTGGCAAATGTAAATGTCGGCGATGCTTCAATACTTACGCACCTGCGTGCCTTTTTCGAGCCTGTCGCGCGCCCGTTCGGGCTCGACGGTATGATATTGCTTGCCTTTATCCTCGGCATTCCTGCCAACGAAACCGTGCTGCCGATTCTTTTAATGGGCTACACAGCGTCGGGCAGCCTCTGCGAGCTCAGCGACCTTGCCGAGCTGCGTCTGCTCTTAATTCAAAACGGCTGGAGCATCAAAACCGCGGTATGTATGTGCGTTTTTATGCTGTTTCATTTCCCCTGCGCTACCACGCTTTTAACCATACAAAAAGAGACGCGTGACCTTAAAAAAACGCTGCTCGCTTTCCTGGTGCCGACGCTGCTCGGGCTTGCACTTTGCTTTTGCATAAATTTACTGTTTTAGCTTATTGACGGCGGCGATTTTTTTGTGTATACTATTTTTATAAGTACACGAATTTCGGCAAGGAGGCCACGAAATACAATGACAGAAAGAACGGAAGGCAGAACGCGCAGAAGAAAGAAAAAAAACAAGCTCGGCAAGGTAGTTTTGCTTGCCGTGTTGGTGCTTGTACTGCTCATCGGCGGCATTTTCGGCTGCAGAGCCATCTTTAAAGAAAAGCCGCTTCCGGTGGTATATGCAAAGCAGGGTACGCTCTATGCCGCATCGCCGAAAAGCGACCCGATTGCCGTCAGCGAAAATTTCGGCGGCTCGACTGCCGAGGTCATTGAAAACGGCAAGGGCATTTTGTATATCGATGCAGACGGTGCGCTTTGCTATTCAAGCATCAAAAGCGCAAAAGCCGCCGAAAAAACAGTCGTTTTATCCGATGCTGCGGCATTCCTTACCGTGGCAGACAATGCACACATTTACTACATCAAAAACGACAGTCTGTTTGTGCACAATCTGAAGGAAGAAAAAGAGCTTGCCACCGGCGTAACAGACATTGTGAAAACGAGCGACGGCAGATTTGTATTTTTCAGCACGGCAACGGATTTGTTCGGCATTGACACCGAAAAGGATACTGCCCCGGTGCGCATTGCGGAGTCGGTTTCCGTTTATGATTTGTTGCACACGGCTGTAGATTGGACATTGGAGAGCCACTGTCTCTACTACACAAACGCCGGCAAATTCGCGCGCATCAACGAAGACTTAACCGAAACGGTGCTCTGCGAGAACGCAGCCATCGGCTTCGTTTTGGACGGCAGTGTGTACGCCGTAACGGAAACGCAGATTGACGAGGATGCCTTTAAAACAGCGCTCGTGCGTTTTGAAGACACCAATCCGACGCAGATTGCAAGCGACCTGCTCGGTACAGAAGCGGTATCACAGCTGTACCCGGGCAAAAAATATATGCGCTTTACAAAGCAGTCCGAAAAAAACAAGGATAAGGAAAGCTACTACACGCTCGACGCAAAGGGCAATTTCCGCTACCTTTGCGAGGACGAGGGCTACACCGATATTTTCACCGACGATTCCGGCAAAAAGCTTTTTGTACATACTCTCGATGCAGAGCTGTATGAATTCAAGCTCAACGGCAATGCGGAAATCAAACAGAATTCGAAGAAGCTGATTGCGCAAAATGTGACCAAGGCATACGCCGTGGGCGACCACATCGGCGTGACCAGCAACACAACCTTCGGCATCTACCACAACGACGAATATGAGCCGGTTTATGACGACGGTCAGCCGCATTATCCGCGACTTCTGGTGCATGACGGCAAGGCATACATCTGCGACCAAATCGGTACAGCACCGTTTTACATCTGCAAAAACGGCAAGCTTAAGGAAACCGACACCGCCGTTGTCGACTACGCGCTGAAGCCGGGCGGCCGCATCGCCTACCTCAAGCAGACAGCGACAGAGCCGATGCCGAGCTTAGATTTGTATATCATTGACGGCAGCAAAAAGCCGGTGCTGATTGATACGCAAATTGATATGCTGTTTTAAAGGAGCAAAAGAAATACATGGTCATCCAGGCAAGCAACATAAGTAAAGAATTTGTGGAACGCACCTTATTTAACGGTGCGTCCTTTCTTGTAGAAGAAAAGGACAAGGTGGGCTTTATCGGGCAAAACGGCGCCGGCAAAACCACCCTGTTTAAGCTGCTCATCGGTGAAGAAGCACCGGATAGTGGCGAGCTGGTATTCGGCAAAAATGTCAAAATCGGCTACCTGCCGCAGAATGCGGTGCTCGATTCGGATAAGACCGTCTACGAGGAGGTTTTAACCGTATTTTCCGCAAATGCCGAAATGGAGGCAGAGCTGGCTTCTATCGCGCGTCAAATCGAAGCGGAGGGCGCAACGGAGGCGCTCATTCGCCGCCAGAGTGATTTAAACGACCGTCTCGCAGCGGCAGACGGCTTTCACTATCAGGGCATCGTGCGCGGTGCGCTTTTGGGACTCGGCTTTTCCGAAAATGAGCTGCACGCTTCCGTAACCTCGCTTTCGGGCGGTCAAAAGACGCGCGTGCTGTTGGCAAAGCTGCTGCTCGGCGACTACAACCTGCTTTTATTAGACGAGCCGACCAACCATTTAGACATTACCGCCATTGCGTGGCTGGAAAGCTTTTTGCAGGGCTGGAAGGGCGCGTTCATCGTCATTTCGCACGACCGCTACTTCTTAGACCGCATCACAAACAAAACCCTTGAGCTGCGCCACTTAAAGCTAAAGCTGTACAACGGCAACTACACCGCCTATAAAAAACAGCGCGCCGTAGCGGATTTAACGGAGCAGCGCGTGTATGAAAACACGGTAAAGGAAATTGAGCGCATCGAGGGCATCATCGCCCAGCAGCGCCAATGGAACCGCGAAAGAAATATCAAAACCGCGGAAAGCAAGCAAAAGGTGATCGACCGCCTGGCGCAGGATTTGGTGAAGCCTGCAGAAGCAGAAAAAAGTCTGCACTTCAAGTTCGGCATCCGCCAAAGCGGACCGGGCGAGGTTTTACGCGTAGAAAATTTAAGCTGTGCTTACGGCATTAAGACGGTGTTTTCCAACTTGAATTTGCTGATTCGCCGCAAGGAAAGGGTTTTTCTTTTAGGCGACAACGGCTGCGGCAAGACAACGCTGTTTAAAGCGGTCATCGGTGCGCTTCGCCCGATTGACGGTGCGCTTGTCATCGGCAGCAGCGTCGATGTCGGCTACTATGCCCAAAACCGCGAGGACTTAGACGAGAACAAAACGGTATTTGACGAAATTTATGACGCCTACCCTACCTTGACAGTGACGGAAATCCGAAACGCACTCGCCGCATTTTTATTTACCGGCGAGGATGTATTTAAGCCGATTGAGATTTTAAGCGGCGGCGAAAAAGCGAGGGTTTCGATGCTCAAGCTGATGCTGTCGGGCGCGAATTTCCTTTTGCTCGACGAGCCGACCAACCATTTAGATATTGAATCGCGCGAGGCGCTCGAGCGTGCCCTTGCCGACTATGAGGGCACGATTTTTGCCGTATCGCACGACCGATATTTCATCAACGCACTCGCCGACTCGATTGTGTATATGCACGAGGGCGGGCTTACCCGCTACGACGGCAGCTACGATGATTTTTCGGAAAAATACAGCTTCTCGGCGCAGGAAAAGCAGGCGCAAAAAAAGCCTGCCGCAAAGGAGAGCTATCAGCAAAAAAAGCAGGCAGAGGCGCAAAAACGCAAAGCGGAAAACGCCCTAAAGCGCGCGCAGGCGGCAATCGAAGCGCTCGATGCCGAAATCGAAGAAAAAAAGGCACTCGCCGAAACCGAGGAATACGCAACAGACTACTTAAAGGCAGGCGCGCTTCTGGAGGAAATCTCCGCATTGGAGGCGCAGGTTTTGGAGCAGTACGAGCTGTGGGAAGCGGCAGAGGCGGCGCTTGCCGAGCTGTAATAATTTTTACAAAATAGGTATTGCATTTTCATTCATTTGGTATTATAATAAGTGCATACAAAAAATTCAGAGTAGAGCCTTTAGCGTTAAGTGCTTGCGGGACGGGGAGTTGCCTGCAGGACGAAAATGTACACATTGCGGTTAATGGCTCGCATCCCGCTGGAGCATATTCGAGATAAAAATTATACCTCCTATATGTGGTCGGTGGAAAACCAAATCCGTATACAGGGGGTATTTTTATGCTTAAAAACAGACTCGGACTTAAAAAACTGAATGCCAAAAAGCTGTGCATTTTAGCGATGCTAACAGCGCTGACCGTCGTGCTCGCCGTGTACGGCACCTTTCGCATCGGCAATGTAATCAAAATCCCGACCAAGTTTATTGTCGTGTGGATTACGGCGGCAATCTTCGGCCCGGTATGGGGCGGCGTCGTTGCCGCCATCGGCGATGTATTGAACGCCTTTTTGATGCCGGTCGGCCCGTGGCTCGTGCAGATTACGGCGGTGGAGTTTGTGTGCGGCTTTGTGTTCGGCTTGTTTTTCTACAAGCGCGAGGCGCACTACCTTTTGCGCACAGTACTCTGTGCACTGGTGCTGACTGCGCTCGATATCGTTTTGATGTCGCTTCTGTTAACGCAGGTGGGGTACTTCCCCTCTTTCACGGCGGCGGTGGGCATACGCGCACTCGCTTCGGGCATCAAATGCGCGCTCTACATTGCCGTTTGTCTGATTTTCAAAAACAGTCTCGCTTCTTTTGAAAGGCGGTTAAATCTATGAGTCAGAAAAGCTTTACAGCCTATGCCAACAGCTTTCAGGCGGTGGCAAAGCCGGGGCTTGAAAACATACGCGCCCTTTGCGCGGCGCTCGGCAATCCGCAAAGCAAGCTGAAATTTATCCATGTTGCCGGCACCAACGGCAAGGGCTCGGTCTGCGCCTTTCTGGAGGCAATGTGCATTGCGGCAGGCTATAAAACCGGTAAGTACACCTCGCCGAATCTCGTGCGCGTAAACGAGCGCATCTGCGTGGACGGCAAGGAAATTCCCGATGCGGATTTGGAGCGCATCTTAGCGCAGGTAGCAGACGGCTGCAAGGCAGCCGAAGCGCAAACTGGCGCACAGCCGACACAGTTTGAAATCTGGACGGCGGCGGCATTTATCTATTTTGCAGAGCAAAACTGTGACCTCGTTGTATTAGAGGTGGGGCTCGGCGGTGAATTGGATGCAACCAACATCATAGAAAACACGCTGCTTGCCGCCATTTGCCATATCGCCATCGACCATACGGAGTTTTTGGGCAATACCCTTACAAGCGTCGCAAGCGCAAAGGCAGGCATTATCAAGCCGCGCTGCAAGGTAGTCAGTGCGCCGCAGGCAAGCGAGGTTTGCGCTGTGTTGGAGGAAACCTGCAAGGCAAAAAATGTTCCCCTCACCTATGCAAAATCCGTGCCACATACAAGCTACAAAGACATTTACGAGTGCTTTGAAGGCACATATCTGTCGCTCGGCGGCATCAATCAATTAGAAAATGCATCCGTTGCCGTGACCTGTGCGCGGGTGCTGGAATTTGACGAAGCCAGCATCAAGGCAGGGCTTGAAAACGCGCGCCATCCGGCACGCTTTGAAAAAATCAACGACCACCTCTACTACGACGGCGCACACAACCCCGACGGCGTGGAGATGCTACTCAAAAATATCGACCGCTATTTTGCGGATAAATCAGTATCGCTTGTGATGGCAACGATGGCAGACAAGGACATTTCCGCCGCCTTAAAGCTGCTCTCGGCGCGCATAGGCGAATTGCACACCGTAACGGTGCAGGGCAATCCGCGCGCGATGACGGCAGAGGTTTTCAAATCCAAAGCAGAAGCGCTCGGCATCCAAGCGACCGCGCACGCCGAGCTTGCGGAAGCCATCCGCGCCGCAATGCAGTCGGCAGAAATCACGCTCATTTGCGGTTCGCTGTATCTGTACAAGGATTTTGATGCGGTGAGAAGCGAATTTGAAGCGTAAGTACAAAATATACATAAACACGAAAGCAGAGCTTATGACAGCTCTGCTTTTTTGTGGTTGCAGGTTGATAGTAGTAGACCTTGTTTTTTTGGTATAATTGTGCCATGAAAGGAGAGGAAAAAAATCATGATTATGAAATCTAACATTCTAAAAGACCTCGACGAAAAATCCCTACTGGACAA
>JAZQCN010000045.1:0-21500 GCA_045546315.1 Clostridia bacterium
CTCTAAAACATACTCCGGCTCGTTGATATCGCCTAAATAATGCGCATCCGAGCTGTGGATTGCGCTAAGCCCTGCCAGGCGCTCGTCACCGTCCGTCCAGCCCTTCCCCGCCGCATTCTTCGAAAGCTCCGCCGCATCAAAAGGTAAGTCCGGCGGCAAAAAGCCAAGACTCGAAATCACGCTGTAGGCACTTTTGTCAACATGCGCAGCAATGACAACGCCGCCAAGCGTATGTACGGCTTCGACAACCTCATAAATGCTTAAGCCACACGCTGTCACCAGCATACGCTTTTCCTCGCCGATGCAGTTGTCGTCTGCGTCCAGAATCCATTGTTCGCCGAAAATCGCCGGCTTATTCTCAATCGGTGGCAGTGCCGCCTGCACCTTTGCTTCCATCGCGCGGCACGCCTCAAGCGTTTCAAACAGCGTAACCACATGGATTTCCTCGCAGGTTTCCACCTCCATGCCCGGCAGCACAATCAAGCCGTTTTCTTTGCCGACCTGCATTGCAGCCTCCGCATTGCCGCAGGCGTTATGGTCGGTGATTGCGATGACATTCAACCCCTTAATCAGCGCCATATTAACCGCATTGTTCGGCGTCATATCCGCATCGCCGCACGGCGAAAGGCAGGTATGAATATGAAAGTCATAATACAATTGCATACCATCACCCAATCAGTCGGTTATATTCCGTAATGATTTCATAGGCGGTCAGCTTTGTCGAAAGCACGGGAATACCTTCCTCCTCCGCCTTCTGCGCCGCATTCTCATCCGGCACAAGTCCCTCCGGCAAAATCACGCAGCCCACCTCCGTCAAGACCGCCACAGCAATGACATTGATATTGGTCTGCACCGTAATCCAGACATTGTCCTGCTGCGCGTGGCTCATAGCGTAGCTTAAAAGGTCGCACACATAGCACCCCTGCAGGGACTTATCTAACCCCTGCGCACCTGCGCACACCTTGCAGGATAGCTTTTCTGCAAATTCTTGAACTGTCACAACGCATCCCTCCAAAATTTATACATCCAACTCCGAAATCTCGCGCACAAGCTCGTTGACCTTGCTGCGCAGGTTATGTATACAGTCAATCTCGCGCCCGAAGCCGCGCACGACATCCTCGGCAAGCGCCTTGCACGACGGCGCACCGCAACTGCCGCAGTCAAGCTTTGGCAGGCGCTCTTCAATTGCCTTCATCTCCTGCAGCTTACGCATCGCAACCGTTCTGTCCTCATCGAGCTTTAATATCGGCATATACTCAATCGGCTTACTGATGAGCACATCCTCCAAATCGATTTGCGGCAGACCATGCTCCGTTTCGTAGCTGGTCAGCTTTTTACTCATAATCTCAATTCGCGCACGGGCAGCATAGCCGTTTTCCACCGTAAGCGGTCCGCCGACGCAGCCGCCTGCGCAGGCACAGGCCTCCACAAATTCCACATGGCTGATTTGCCCGTCCTCCAAGCTTTCCAGCACGGAAATAACATTGTCAATGCCGTCTACCGCAAGATAAGCGTCCTTGCTCAAGGCTTTCGCTTCACCGCCGCTGTGACACCAGTTTACGCCCTTAAAGCCGGCGCGCGCCAGCTTCTCCTTCGGCTTTAAGCTGCCCACAATCGGCGCAAGCTTTTTATATACCTCACTGATGGCAATCACGCCGTCGACCGGGCTTTTCTCCTCGCCGAGCGGCTCATGCAGCGTCGTCACCTTCGCAGGGCACGGTGAAATAAAGAACACACCGATGTCCTCTTCCGGAATACCGTATTTTTCAATCGCTCTTTTACGCGCCAGCTTTGCAGCCAAATCCATCGGCGCACTGAGCGGCAAAAGATTTTTAATCAGGCTCGGAAAGCGCACGCGAATCAGACGCAGAATTGCAGGGCACGCCGTTGAAATCACAGGCAGCTCCAGCTTCTTTTGCATCAGCAAATCCATCGTCGCAATCGTAACGATTTCAGCGGCACGCGCCACCTCGTATACATCGTCGAAGCCGATTTCCTTTAAGCCGTTTAATATCACATTTATATCCGTTACATTATGAAACTGACCGTAGAGCGCAGGCGCAGGCAACGCAATTTTGTATTTATAGTTTTCGATGCTCGAAAACGGATCCGTTAATGCCTGCTTCGCGTGATACGGACATACGCGAATACACTCGCCGCAATCAATGCAGCGCTCCTTAATAATTTTCGCTTTCCCGTCACGCACACGAATCGCCTCCGTCGGACAGCGGCGGATGCAGTTTGTGCAGCCCATACACTTTTCTTTATCTAATGTAACCGAATGGAAATATGTCTGTTCCAAGACCTTCACCTCGAGTGTTAACAATAAATCACCATATCCACGGTCGTGCCGACGCCGACCTCGGATTCCACATGCATTTCATCCGTGTAGTTTTTCATATTCGGCAGTCCCATACCCGCGCCGAAGCCGAGATCTCTTGCCTCCTGGCTGGCTGTGGAGTAGCCCTCCTTCATGGCAAGCGAAATGTCGGCAATGCCCGGGCCTTTGTCGGCCAATACAATTCGAATTTTATCCGAATCAATATACACATCCGCCTCGCCGCCGTTTGCGTGAATCACCATATTGATTTCACCTTCGTACATCGCAATCGCCGCGCGGCGAATTACACTCGGCTCAAAGCCGAGCTGCGTAAGCGTTTTTTTCATTTTTCCAGATGCAGCACCTGCATCCACAAAATTATTTCCCGCAATGTCAAAATGCAGCTGTATTGTCTCCGGCATAGCATACGCCTCCTTCAAAGCTGTTATTTACGCGGCACTAACCCCGCCTGATAAAGCTCGCCGCAAGCCACATACATCGGCTTCTGCGTACGCATCAGCACCATACCTCTTTCCTCGGCAAGCTCAATCATTTCCGCACTCGGCACCTTGCCGCGCACGAAAACAATGACCTTGATGTCCATCATTTCTGCGGTACGCACCACCTGCGGATTCACAAGTCCCGTCAAAAGCAAACCCTCTTCTTTAACAAACGCCAAAACATCGCTCATCATGTCGCTGCCACAAGCTGTTTTAACCTCCATGTCGAGCTTGGCTTCGCCGGTTTCCACAACGGCGTCCAACAATTCTTTTACTGCGCTTACTTTCATAATCATACTCCCCACTTTCGGTTTTATCTCAAATTCTAACCGATTGTTTATATTATATCATCATAAAACGAGTTATACAAGTCCTATTTTTTGTGCAAATTAAACAAGCATCTCACGCAAACTGTATGAGATGCTTTCTTATATCGCTCGAATCGAGATTTCCGCACTGCGCAAAACAGCCGCTTCCCCATCGGTATAGGTGACGCACAGACCGCCGTCTTCGGTGATGTCCGTTACCACCGCATCGCGCGAATTCCCGTTTTGCAGCACATGCACCGCTTTGCCGATGACAAAGCTGCGTTGCTTATATTCTTCCATCCAGTCCGTCGCTCGCAGCACAACTGCAAGCTTGCACAGCGCATTTGTAATTTCCGCTGCAAGCACTTCCATCGGCGGCACATTTTTTGCATATTGCTCGAGCGTAGTCACAATCGGCTTTAAATCGTCCGGAAAAGCATCAAAGCCGCGCACATTCAAGCCGATGCCGACAACGATGCTTTTTATGCACCCTTGCTTTGCATCCGTCACCGCCTCGGTCAGTATGCCGCAGACCTTTTTGCTGCCGAGATACACATCGTTCACCCATTTGATTTGCGCCTTTTCCTCGGTATATGCATCGAGCACGCGCGCCACCGCTACCGCTGCCGCCGCCGTAATCCGCAGTGCTACATCTGCACTTTCCGGCGCCGGAAAAGCGACGCTTAAATAAATGCCTTTGCCCGCCGGCGAAACAAAGCTTCTGCCGAGCCTGCCCCTGCCGCCGCTCTGGTGCGCAGCAACCACAGCCGTCGGGCTTTTTATCTCCGTTTCAGTGCAAAGCTTTTTTAAATATGTATTTGTCGAATCAATGCTTTCAAGCGCGGCGTGCAGGCAAATGCCTGCATCCAGCTTTGCCTTTATAGTTTCATAATTCATAACATAACCTCAAAGAAAATGGGCGAACAGAGTTCGCCCATAAAAATCAAACATTAAAGCGGAACAATACAATGTCTCCGTCCTTCATAACATACTCCTTACCTTCGGAGCGAACAAGTCCCTTTTCCTTTGCCGCAACCATATTGCCGCAAGCAATCAGGTCGTCGAAATGGATAACCTCTGCGCGGATAAAGCCCTTTTCAAAGTCGGAGTGAATCTTGCCTGCTGCCTGCGGTGCCTTTGTGCCCTCTGTGATTGTCCAGGCGCGCACCTCCGGCTCGCCGGCAGTTAAGTAGCTGATTAAGCCAAGCAGCTTGTAGCTGGATTTTACAATTTTGTCAAGTCCGGATTCCGCCATACCCATTTCGGTTAAGAATTCCTTCTTCTCCTCCGGCTCGAGTTCGGAAATTTCTTCCTCAATTCTTGCACAGATGGCAATGACCTCAGAGCCCTCTGCATCTGCGATGGCTTTCACCTCTGCAACCATTGCGTTCTCGCTCGCGTCTGCCGCTTCATCCTCGGACACATTTGCCGCATATAAAACCGGCTTCATCGTTAAGAGTGCGACCTCGCGCATCATATCTCTTTCCTCGTCACTGTAATCAAGCGCACGCGCCGGCTTGCCTTCCTCGAGGCCTGCCTTTACACGCTCTAACAAATCCAGCTCTACCTGGAATTTTTTATCGCCCTTAAGCGCCTTCTTCACGCGGTCGATGCGGCGTTCAATCATTTCCAAATCCGCAAACACGAGCTCTAAGTTAATCGTTTCAATATCTCTTGCCGGACCGATGCTGCCGTCGACGTGCACGATGTTGGAATCCTCAAAGCAGCGCACCACGTGCACAATGGCGTCCACCTCGCGGATATGCGACAAAAACTTGTTGCCAAGACCTTCGCCGCGGCTTGCACCCTTGACAAGGCCTGCAATATCGACAAACTCGATAATCGCCGGTGTCACCTTTTTCGGATTGTGCATCTTTGTCAGTACATCGAGTCGCTCATCCGGTACGGCAACGATGCCGACATTCGGCTCAATCGTACAAAACGGATAATTCGCCGACTCCGCGCCCGCCTGCGTAATTGCATTAAAAAGTGTGGATTTGCCGACATTCGGCAAGCCTACTATACCAAGTTTCATATTTCATTACTGCCTTTCTATGTGTTTATCTTGTATATTGTAACACACAAGAGTATATTAAGCAAGATTTATTCTCAAATTTACAGTTCGTATGTAACATCTTCACCTGCGCCAAAACGAATCATGTGCAGGCGCTTATTTTTAATATCCAGTACAGCCGTGTCCCACAAGTCCTCCGATAAGGTTTTCCGCTCTCTGTCCACAGGGACAAAGCCTTCCGGGCATTTCCAGCTTTTTTCCGTGTGCGGAAGGTGAATCAGACTGCACGGCGTTTCCACCAAACGAAATGGCAGTCCATAGCCGTAACCCGACCATTGTACATGGTCATGACCGCCAAACATTGCAAGCACATCGCCGCTCTCCCGATTGGTAAAATCCGCATGCACAACCGCACCGCTGTAAGTGCTTTTGTTCTGATACGCCTTCATCAATCCGACAAACTCCTGCAAATTCTCAAGCGCGGCAGTCTCTTCATTTTCAGACAAAGTAATATGTGCAAAAAGCAATACGGCATAATCTTTTGGTGCCTGCAACGCTGAATCGCAAAGCCAGCAAAGCTGCTCCGAATCGTAACCTGCAAAGCGATTACCATTCTCCGTACGCGTATCCATCAGACAAATTGCACGAAGCTGATAATCGGGAAAATCCACATAAAAATAACCTTTGTTTAAAACGCCCGATACACGGTCGCCATGAAAAGCAACCATCTTTTCATACCACTGCTTCGGTTCGGCAGGTACAGAGCCGGGTGCATCGTGGTTTCCTGCAACAAAATATGTATCCGGATTGGAGGAAAGCAAGCTGTCTTTCAAGTTGTTCTGCACGGCATCGAAACGTTCCTGCGTCCAATAATCGCCATGCAGTTTAGAATTGACATACGTCATGTCTCCGAGATAAAAGATTGCATCTATATCTGTCCGTTCGTGAAGCGCGCGTATATTTTCCAGGGTATGACGATGCTTTTCTATTTCATCTTCTCTTGTTGTATTAAGATGGTCGTCCGCCAGAAGCGTAAAAGCAAAGCAACCGTCCTGCTTGAATGCTTCGATGCTGCTTGCCGTTTTTTCAAGTTCTTCATGAAAGTACTGTTCCACCGCACATCCCCCATATGTAATTGCAAACCGCAAATTTGTTCCTTCTGTATATTTTTATAAATTCAAAAGTCTGATGGCATTTTCTCTTTCTATTTTTCCAAAGGCTTCTTTTGAGATTCTTCCCTCATTTTTCCACTCTACCAAAGTCTTCGCAAGCGGAACATCCGGAAAATCAGTATTACAGAAATCCGTACCAAAATATGCCCTATCCTGAAATTCTTCAAGAAATGCCGGTCCATACTCTTGATCACGAGTAAGTGCATTGTATGCAGTCTCGTCGGAAAGGTCAAGATGAAGATTCTTATATTTTCTAAGCAGCTTTGGCATAGCCCCCTCTTCCTTTATAGGTGCGGAATTATACCCGCCCACCTGCGTTTCTTGTCTGAATCCGAATATAAAGCCTCTTTCACCTATAGTTTCCAATCTTGCAATTTCCGCCCAAAATACCGGCCCGTGACCTAAAATTGTAAGGTTCGGAAAGCGTTGCAAAGTATGCTCAAGTTGCGGCAAACCAGGATCATCATACAATCCAAAGTCACCATCTTTAACGACAGAGCCATCATAAATCACAGGCAGTCCTACCATTTCAGCGCACCTGAAAAGATTTTGCACTTTAGGATCCATAAGTTCCATATTCGGCATAACCTCGCCTACACCCTTACAGCCTCTGTCCTTATAATACTGTAAAACCTTATCAAGCGGTGCATCGGGAGAATTCGTCATTGCTCTCGGATCAACATTGCAAAAGGGAATAAATCTGTCCGGGTACTTTTCACACATATCCAGGATATCCTCATTGGTCTGCGGAAAATATATTTCTGCATTTACAACAGGAAGAAGAACCCCCTTTTCAATGTTATTTCTGTCCTGCGCCTCAATTAATCCCTCCGGCGTAAAAAATTTAGTTACAAAGGGATTTGGTTTCCAATAAGCATGTGCGTGAATATCAATATACATAATTTCAGTTTCCTCTCAGAATGTTAATGTTTTTCAACCATTCCAATGTTTTGTTATAGGACATTTTAAAAGGTATCTTTCGTCTGCCTTTCTATCTGTCTATCTTGCATGTCGCATCTTCGCTCGTCCGTATGTACTTGCAATCCGCGCACTTGCGCAGACCGCAATTTTTTCTTTATTTTAGCACAAAACGTCCACGATGACAAGCCTTAAAAGCATCTGCCGTTTTCCTTGCGCTTACAATGCTCCGCATTGGTTTGGCACTGGTAGCAGATTTCATTCTCCAGCTTCTTATCGTCAAAAAACGTCGCCAGATTCTCAAGTGTTACCTCTGCGATATTTTCAAGGGCTTCATTGGTCAAAAACGCTTGATGCGAGGATACAATCACATTCGGCACTGCAACAATGCCGACATTCGGCTCGATTGTGCAGAACGGATAGTTTGCAGACTCAGCGCCCGCCTGTGTAATCGCATTAAAAGTGTGGATTTGCCGACATTCGGCAAGCCTACGATACCTAATTACATAACTACTACCTCTCTTCGGTTTCAAAACGCAAATACGATTTTTGTGCACCGACATAAAAAGAGAGTCGATGCAACAAACGGTATTATATCACATCGACCCTGCATTTTCAATAGTTATTGTTTGAATTGCTTTCTTTTCGCCGGTTTACTTTGAAAACTTAGTAAACAGATATACAATCAGAGCAATGACTGCCATTACGATAAAAATTGCAAGCATGCCCTGCCACATCAGCTTTAAAGAAGACATCAAATTCACCATATTTATATTCATAGTCTGTATCCTCCTTCTCCCGCATTAAAGCATCTGCATCATCTGCGGCACCAAGCTTAAAATCATACCGCCGGCGATAACCGAAGCAATCTGACCGGAAACATTTGCGCCGACTGCGTGCATCAAAAGGAAGTTCTGGTTGTCTGCTTCCTGACCGAGCTTCTGGATAACGCGCGCAGACATCGGGAACGCCGAAATACCTGCCGCACCAACCATCGGGTTGATTTTCTTTTTCACAAACAGGTTCAAAAACTTTGCAAACATCACACCTGCGATACTGTCGAAAATAAATGCAACCAGACCGAGGCCCATAATCAACAAGGTCTGCCAGTTTACAAACATATCCGCCTTCATACTAAACGAAATCGTGATACCGAGCAAAAGCGTTATCAGATTCGCGAGCACCTTCTGCGCGGACTCAGACAGAGAATCGAGCACGCCGCACTCTCTTAACAGGTTACCGAACATCAAGAAGCCTACCAGCGCAACCGACGACGGTGCAACAAAGCCTGCGATAACGGTTACAACAATCGGGAAGGCAATTCTCAAAAACTTCGATACATTGCCCGGGTTGTAGTCCATTCTGATCTGGCGTCCTTTTTTGGTGGTCACTGCCTTAATTGCCAAAGGCTGGATAATCGGCACAAGCGCCATATACGAATATGCCGCAACGGCAATCGGGCCGATGTAGTTGGACTTAAGCACCTGCGATACCAAAATCGAGGTCGGGCCGTCCGCCGCACCGATGATACCGATGGAAGCAGCATCCTTAATATCAAAGCCGAGCATAACTGCAACGACAACCGTGAAGAAAATACCGAACTGCGCGGCTGCGCCGAACAAAAACATCTTCGGGTTCGACAGAAGCGGACCGAAGTCAATCATTGCACCGATACCGATGAATAACAGAAGCGGCATAGCCTCCGAGCTCTCAATACCGATTTCAAAGAGCCACTGAATAATACCGTTTACCTCACCGATGCCCTCCATGGTGTAATTCAGTACACCGGAAAACGGCAGGTTTACCAAAATCGCACCGAAGCCCATCGGCAAAAGCAGCGATGGCTCGTAGTTTTTGGCAATCGCCAAATAAATCAACACAATACCGACTGCATACATAACAAGCTGTTGCCATGTTACAGCCATAATTCCGTCTAACAGAAAACTCATTTTTCCTGCACCCCTTCATTTCTGCTTAAAATATTTATTACCACACAGCTTCCCCCGCTGCGCATGTAATCAAATGGAATACTTTTGTGCATAAACGGAAATGCGCTCCTCAAAGTATGCACTGTCTTTTTTCATAGCCTGCACCGACTGATGCATATTCATATTGTTTTCGGTTGCATCGATGACGCAGAGCGCAACATTCGAGCAATGGTCGGAGGTTCTTTCCAGATTCGTAATCAAATCCGCCCATACAAAACCGGCTTCAATCGAGCAGTCGCCGCCGCGCAGACGGGAAATGTGCCCGTTACGCAGTTGTGTTTTTAAGCCGTCAATCACCTGTTCAAGCGGCTCAACATCGCGTGCTGCGTGCAAATCACCATTCACGAAGGCTTTATAAGAAAGCGTTAAAATCTCAGATACCGCACCACACAAAACATCCAATTCCTTTTGCGCCGGCGCCGTAAATGCCATTTCCTTGCTGCGAAGCTCCTCGGCAGATTCCAAAATGTTAATACTATGGTCTGAAATTCTTTCAAAATCACCGATTGCCTTTAAAAGCTTCGAAATTTCTGCACTGTCGCTGTCGCTGATTTGATAGCGGCTCAGCTTAACTAAATATGTGCCGAGGATGTCCTCATAGTGGTCCGCCTTCGCTTCCGCCATTCGAATTTCCTCCGCAGTATCCGCATCGTACTTCATAAGCATATTCATACTGTTTTTCAATGCGGTAACAGAAAGCTCTGCCATTTCGCGCACAAGCACATTACAGCGCTCGAGTGCGACCGGCGGTGTTACAAGCAAACGCTCATCCAACTCCACAACCTCTTCTTTATTGCTTGTTTCCGGCACAAGCTTCACCGCAAGCTTCTCCAAAAGGGACGCCATCGGCAGCAAAAGCGCCGTACAAGCAATGTTAAATACAGAGTGCGAAATCGCAATACCAAAATGCGTTGCTGCAGCATCTAAAATAGCCGGTTTAAAGAAATACGATATTAAGCTGAATACCGAAAGCCATGCAACTGTACCGATTACATTAAACGACAGATGCACAATTGCCGCACGCTTTGCATTTTTATTGGTACCGAACGACGATAAAATCGCCGTGATACAGGTACCGATATTCTGACCCATAATGATCGGTACAGCTGCACCGTAGGAAACCTGCCCCGTAGCAGAAGGCGCCTGCAAAATACCGACCGACGCGGAACTCGACTGAATCACCGCTGTCAGCACTGCGCCGACCAGCACGCCAAGCACCGGATTTTTAAACATAATAAACATATTTTGGAATGCCGGAACATCCGCAAGCCCTGCCACCGCGTCGGACATGGTATCCATACCGAACATCAGCGTTGCAAAGCCGAGCAAAATCGTACCGGTATCCTTTTTCTTGCTCGATTTGCCGAACATCAAAAGTCCCGTACCGATTAAGGCAAGCACCGGTGTAAACGAGGTTGGCTTCAAAAGCTGCATAATCAGATTGTCACTCGAAATGCCACCCAAACTCAAAACCCACGATGTAACCGTTGTACCGATGTTGGCACCCATAATTACGCCGATGGACTGCTTTAATGACATAATGCCGGAGTTTACAAAGCCGACCACCATAACCGTTGTGGCAGACGAGCTTTGAATCACCGCTGTAACGGCGAGACCGGTCAAAAAGCCGACGAGCTTATTCTTTGTCAGCTTCGCAAGAATGTTTTTCAGGCTGTTACCGGCTCTGCGCTCCAGCGCATCGCCCATGACGCTCATACCGAACAAAAACAGGCACAAGCCACCAATCAAGGTTAAAACATCAAATACTGTCATACAAATCTCCTCTTCTCCTAACAGTTTTTTCGCACCGCACCCGGCGGTTGCCATGGTAAATTATAACGAAAAACCAGTTAAGATGCGGTTAAGGATGCGTTTCCGCACACTATGTACAAAACAGTATTCAAACGCTGAATATTATACCACAGGATGCAAATTCTGTAAATGCATTTTTTAAATATGGAGTAAATTTTTTCAATCGTCACACTCACGCATACGGTAACCGACACCGAGCTCATTGACAATATAATTTCCCTGCCCCGGCTTTGCGCCGAACTTTTTGCGGATATTCGCCATATTGACCTGCAGCTTTTTGGTGCTGTTTAAGTCATTGTAGCCCCAGATTTCCTTGATGATTGCCGAATAGGTCATCACCTTGCCGGAATGCGCGGATAAAAAGGCGATAATGTTATACTCCGTTTGCGTCAGCTTAATCTCTTCACCTTGAATAAACACGCGGCGTGCATCGTAATTAATCTCAAAATCACCCGCGCGAAACCGACCGCCGGGCAATCTGCCCTCATCCGTGCTATGGCGCGAATTTCTCAGTGCGGAACGCACGCGCGCCATCAGCTCTGCCGATCCAAACGGCTTGGTTACATAATCATTTGCCCCGAAATCCAGCGCCATCACCTTATCACGCTCATCCGAGCGTGCAGATAAAACAATAATCGGCGTCAGGTCACTTTTGCGCACCTTTTTCAAAAAATCCATCCCATCCGCATCCGGCAAGCCCAAATCCAGAAGCACCAAATCCGGACGATGCGATGCAAGCATCATCAAGCCGCTCTCGCAGGTTTTCGCCGAAACAGCCTGATAGTCATTTGCCTCCAAAAGCGCCGTAATCAAATTGACAATATTACTTTCATCCTCGACGATAAGCACCTTATATCTGTTATTATGCATCACTTTCTTCCTCCATATCCAAAGCAAAGCGGAACGCGCAGCCGCCCTCTTTTAAATTTTCCGCCTTAATCTCGCTACCGTGCGCTTTAACAATAGACGCACACAGTGAAAGCCCGATGCCCGCATTTCGCTTCTGCCCGTCTGATGGGATATTCTCTGCGCTGTAGGTGCCGCTGAAAATATGTACAAGCTTCTCCTTTGCAATGCCGCAGCCGTTGTCGCGGATTTCAAAAACCGCCTTGCTTCCAACAGTGCGCACGCGCAGTTGAAGCTCTGTCATCCCAACAGCATGCTGCACCGCATTTTCCAAAATATTCAAAAGCACCTGCTCAATCAAAAGCGCATCCATAGACACCAAAATAAAATCCTCCGGCATTTCCACCGTTACCTTTTGCTCTGCATAGCGCTTTTTAAACTTTACCAAAACCGAGTCAATCAGCTCATCGAGCGCAGTCGGCGTCCGAATCAGGCGTACATTACCGGCGTCGAACTTTGTAATCGAAAGCAAATTCTCTACCATATGACTCAGCCACTGCGCCTCCTCGCCGATACTTTTAAGCATCGTTTTACGCTGCGTATCCGAAAAGCTGTCATAATTTTCCGTAAGCGCTGTGCTCGCACCGTATATTGTCGTCAGCGGCGTACGCAAATCGTGCGAAATACCACGCAGAAGATTGGCACGCATTCGTTCTTTTTCGCTTTCCGCCTTAATCATTTCCTGCTTCTTTACTTTTGTGGTCAACTCACAGGTTATCATCGTAACTACAAGCAAAATCGCCGTCGAAACGATGTTTTCCGAAAGTGTGAAATCAAAGGCAAAGAACGGAAAGGTGAACGCAAAATTTACCGCCAGCACGCTCAAAAGCGCGGAAATAATGCCATAGGCATAGCTCGTGGTCTTAACGGAAATCAAAAATACGCCCAGCACAAAAATCGCCGAGCTCAATGCATTATCCGCAAATATGTGCTGCAGTACAAGGCTCGCGCCGAAGCACAAAAGCAATATTACAAGCATAATCAATACATTTTTTAATACGCTGCTTTTCATACCCTTCCCTCCAGTACGCAATTCACTTTACAAAACAAATTTTAGCGTAACTCCAGGCAAAAGTCAATCTAAGCTCCAGCAAAGAAAAAAATTCGATTCCGCACAGTGGCGGAATCGAATTTTCAATTAAAAACAGCGGCCCTTTTCCTTGCGGCTGCAATGTCCGCCGCTCTTTTGGCAATGGTAGCAGATTTCGTTTTTGAGGGTGTCCCCCGCAAAAAACGCATCTAAATTTTCAAAAGTAACCTCTGCAATATTTTCAAGGGCCTCCTTGGTTAAAAACGCCTGGTGCGAGGACACGATTACATTCGGCATCGATAACAAAAGCGAGAGCGTATCGTCACCGATGAGGCTGTCGGAAAAATCTTCAAAAAAGATTTCCGTTTCCTCTTCGTACACATCGAGTGCCGCACCACCGACCTTGCGCGAGCGAATGGCATCTAAAAGCGCCTCCGTATCAATCAGCGCACCGCGCGAGGTGTTGACGATATACACGCCGTCCTTCATTTTGCCGAGTGTGTCGGCGTTAATCATATGGTGCGTGCTTTCCGTGAGCGGGCAGTGCAGCGAGATAATGTCTGCCTGCGCACAAAGCGTTTCCAAATCCACATAATTGATGCCAAGCTTATCATTCGGATACGCATCATAGGCAACAATGTTCATACCGAAGCCTTTGCAGATATTTGCAAAAATCTGCCCGATTTTACCCGTGCCGATAATGCCGACGGTCTTACCGTGCAAATCAAAGCCGACCAATCGGTTTAAACTGAAGTTAAAGTCGCGCGTGCGGATATAGGACTTGTGCACCTTGCGGTTGACAGCAAGCAGCAGCGCCATCGTGTACTCCGCCACCGCATACGGCGAATACGCCGGCACACGCACAACATGCACCTTGCCGTAGGCAGATTTAAAGTCGATGTTATTATAGCCTGCACAGCGCAGTGCAACCAGTCGAATGCCCATTTGATGCAGGCGCTCAATCACCGCACGGTCGACAGTATCGTTTACAAAAGCGCAGACCGCGTCTGCGCCGTCCGCCAGCGAAACGGTTTGCGCGCTGAGCTTATCTTCAAAATAGCGGATGTGGATACCGTGCTTCTCCTTCAAGGCATCAAAAAAGGTTTTATCATATTCCTTTGTATCAAAAAATGCAAGTGTTTTCATAAAACGCGCTCCTTTCATATGTGCTTAATATTGCTTTTGTGCATATTTTTTATACGCGGCGGAAAACTAACCCCAAAAGAAAGGAGCGTTTTCTCTATGCCGAAAATGACCAAAGCCGCCTATCAAAAGCTGGCGGAGCAAAAATCCCCGAAATCACCGATTCTAAAAAACACGCTGTGCGCCTTCTTCTTCGGCGGAACCATCTGCTGTATCGGGCAGGGCATCAGCGATTTGTATACAAATTTTACCACGCTGTCCAAAGACGAGGTCGGCATGGCGACCAGCATCACCTTAATCTTCCTCGGCGCACTCTTAACCGGGCTCGGTATTTACGATAACATCGCAAAATACGCCGGCGCCGGCACGATTGTACCCATTACCGGCTTTGCCAATTCGATTGTTTCGCCCGCCATGGAGTTTAAAAGCGAGGGCTACATCTTGGGCATGAGCGCAAACATGTTTAAAATTGCAGGGCCCGTAATTGTATTCGGCATTATTTTTTCGGTATTTGCGGGGCTGATATGCTTTCTGTTCGGTTGGTATTAAAATGCGCGGTCAAGCTCTTTCCCGTTATGCCTCAAAGCAATCATAGGTTTCCAAAATATATTTTCCCGTTTCGTAAAGCAATTCCACCGCTTTTTTCTTCAAATCCAACGATGGACTTACAAGCTTTGTAACGGTCTTTCCGTTATGCTTCCACGCTTCGCGATTATACGGTATATTGTTCTGATGCAACAGCGTATACGACGCTTCAAACGTAAAACAGCCATCGTAATGCACATCCAACAGGCCTTGCAGGATAGAGTCAAAATTGATAATGCCCGCAAAAGGCCAGCTGTGATGGTGACAATCGCCGAAATTATCCGATATGTGCAGGCCTTTGAGTTTATCGCCGATTGCAATGATATTTTCATACTGCCCCATCTGACGCGCAGCCGGGTCTATATTGCCATGGGCAGTATCCCAGCAAGCGGCAAGCAACGGATGATTTATATAATCTATAAAATCCCTTAAATCCTTTCCGGTGGAAAAATTGTATTTATGGCTGTCCCAGTTTTCCGTCATAACGGTAATGCTATATTTTTCAGCCAAATCAAGTATATCGCCGTAAAACATTTTGTTGTATTGATACAGCGCATCCACCGTAAATTTTTCATCGCAGCAAGCATGGACAACAATGCGTTCAATGCCGAGCATATGGCATATTTCTATGGAGCGACGAATGGCGCGGATATTGGCGCGGTAGGTCGCATCCTCCCGATTCTCAAATGCCGCCCAAACCGGATTGTGCAGACATGGCGCATGCGAAACGACATATTGAACGCCCGCAAATGCCGCCGCGTTGCCCCATGTATCGGCAAGGCGTTTATAATCGTCGTCATCATCGCTGAAAAATTCCGGAATAACGCCGGTTTGCTCGAGATTCAAATGTTTGAAAGACGAGCCTTGAAAGTTTTTCACAGCCTCTGCAATAGAGGGCACATAAAATTTATAATCTCCCGTAGATGTAGCAAGCTTCATATGGATTGCCTCTTTTTCTATATATAGATTTCTTTAAATGCGTTATCCGCCAAAACGGTAAGCTTCTCAAAGCCGATATCTTTAAGATGCTTTCTTGTTTCCTCAAATACAAAAGCAAGTGTATCCATGCTATGGCTGTCGGAGGAAAGAATAATGCGTGCTTTATTCTCTCTTAAAATGCAGAGCAGGTTTTCAGAAGGATAAACCGTTGTTCTGATGCCTCTCGCAACAGCGCCCGTATTGACTTCAAAAATCGAGCCGCTCTTTATAGCTTCTTTTATGTATTTTTCAGAAATTTTGTGATACTGTGCATCACCCAAAAACAAGGCTTCGCCCATCTCGTCAAATTTTGTTATCAAATCAAAATGACCGATAATGTCAGGCTTTCTCGTTTGTATGTATTGACAGAAATTTCTGTAATAGGACTCCGCAAAAGCCAAATGGTCATCTTCAAAGGCCGCAAGGCATTTTTTAAAATAATCATAATTTGAATCTATAGGATAGTAATGATTGTTTCGCAAGCCGTAATGACAAGACCCGATAATATAATCAAAGGCTTTGCGGCCCAGCGGATAAAAGGCATCTTCTTCAACGCCCAGGTAAATTTGAATTTTGTTTTTGTATTGTTCTTTCAGCTTTTTGATTTCGTTTATATAACCTTCTTGGTCCTTCATGCAGTAGCGCAAATCATAATCGGTATAGCCGTGGTCGGAAAAGCCAATAGAAACAAACCCCTGCTCTATCGCCGCCAGCACAATTTCTTCAGGCGTGTTTTTGCCGTCGCTGAAGGTCGAGTGTATGTGATAACTATACATGCGTGCGCCTCTTTTCATTTCTCACTTTCATTTTCAAGACCTGCGCAATCACGAAATCAATCCCCAGCGTCTTAACAAGCAACCCCAAAAAGGAAGAAAACAAAATGGTCAAATTCGATAAAAGTCCGCCTGCGATTACGATGAAAACATCGGTAATCAGAAGCGCCTTTCCGATTTGCACGGTTGAAAACTTTTGAATGATTAGGGCAATGACATCCGTACCGCCGGAGCTTGACCCCACATAAAACATAATGCCGCTGGCGATTGCTATAATCACCGCACCTACAACCGCCGAAGCATACTGATTTTGAAGGATCGGAGCATCAAAAACCAAAATCCTTTCAAAAACGCCGACAAAAAGGGTTGTCAGAGAAGAGCCGACCAGGGTTTTCACGCCCATGCTTTTCCCGAGCACCAAAAACGCAACAATAATTAACAGAAAATTGATAACCATCAAAATGGTGGCGGGAGAAAACGGCAATAGCGAATTTAAAATCACCGAAATGCCGCTTGTGCCGCCAAGCAGCAAGGAATGCGGAAAAATAAACAACACTGTAGCAATGGCGTAAAAAATACTGCCGAATAAAATCAATAAGTATTCTGTAAATATGGATGCTTTATTTTGAATCATCAAATCCCCTCGGTTCTGTAATTTTAAACATTATACCACGCCGCCAATTGAATGTAAACATCAGCCATGAATATTGCACAATTCAATCCGACGGCAGTGCATCAAGCTTCCGAAATCTCAAGAATTTCATGAATGTCCACACGCGGTATAATCACACGGGCGCATCCGTTTTCATATACGAACGGGAGTGCTCTGCCCTCCGGCTGTAAAATCAGCGCCTTCGGCTCATGCTCCGTACGCACCTCCAGTGTAATATCCAAAACAGGCGGAATATACGCTTCCGTAACCATGCGGTCATTGGTGTGATTACCATTTGCATTGATAAGCTGAATCAGGCGTTTCCCCTCTTTTTCAAGACATACAATTTCCAGGATGCCACACGCTTCTTTCACGGAAACCAAAGGCGTATACATTGCGTGTACCACATGGTCTATCAGCTGTCTGTGCAAATGCTGCATACCGGTATGATACTGCGTGCCCAAATCCATACCGATGGCGCAAACCTTACCTTCCCCAAACGGGAATACAACCGCAAACGGCACCGCATTCTCCATGCGCAAAGAGCTATACAGCATACCGAATACACTTGTGTTCGCATCCTGTGCGCGAATTTCAACCGCACCGACCGCAACACCCAAGTCATCTGTATCTGTCGAAAAATAGCTTGGCATATTTTCCGAAAGCGCATTGAAATCATGCCCCACATTGCAATTTGCCCAGCCGGGTAAATCCGGAAGCTTTGTATATGCACACGCATCAAACCCAAACCCGCGCTCTGCGAAGTACCGGCAGGTTGCTGCGCCAATCAGCATCAGACTTCCGCCTTTTTGGGCATAGGCTTTCAAAGCTGAAATTGTTTCATCCTCAAGCCCCTCGTACAATTCCGGCACAATCAAAAGCGGATATGCATCGCAATGTCCTTCCAAGGTATGCTCGCACACCGTTTCCACGGCTATACCCGCATCACAAAGCAGCGCAACAAGTCCCATAAGCTTTTCCATGCCTTCACGCGAAAACGGCTTTGTCATCTCCCTGTAGCGGTCATAAGTGGATACCAAAATCGCCGCCTGATGAACGATTTTACCCCGAAAGCAATACTTTTCTCTCTCGCGCATAAAGTCTGCAAGCGATTTTAAACGGCAGATTTGTTTTACATCCGGAGCACCGTCTGTAAACTGCGGAATATTATCCTGGTATGCACCGCCGAGTGCAATCACCGAAGCCGCCTCCTGCATCACCTGCGTGATATGTTTCGGCGGAATCAGGGCGGTGTTGTAAACGCGGTAACGAAAGCCCCATGACATCAAATCCCATGGCATATTCTGCTGCGCAAGCATTCTACCTGCGTATCTTGCTGAATTAAAGCAATTTCGCGGATTTAAGTCGCCCGATAAAAAGTCTACCTCGGCGCTTACCGCCTCCGGCATATGGTCAGAAAATGCCCAATTCGAGCAAATCTGCAGCTTCGGATATTTTTCATGCAGGACATGAACATAAAAGCGCAGCTGTTTGCGAAATTGCGCCCTTGTATATTCCAACAATTCTTTATAATACGGCTCGTCCGGCTGTTTTGGCGGATTACCATCAAAGCACACGCCGATTTCTTTTTCAAATTTTTCAATATTTTCGCTACGGTAATCCGGCACAACGGACCAACAATCCCCGTCAATCCAGATGCCGTCCACATCATATTTTTCCGCCAACTCGCCAATCTGCGGTATAAAATATTCCTCAAAATACCGGCTGTCCATACGCACGGACGTGCTCGGTGTACCGTCAGCCTGCAACGCCGCCTCATCCGGATGCTCTTTGCAGTATTTCACCTCATACACGCCCGAAAAATGCATATAGAGCGCTACGCCGTATTCGCGCGTTACTTTGCGCCACAAAGCAAGCGGGTCACCCTGGATTTGCGGCATCGCATTGCCGCACACCGTCGGATAAGATGCCCACCCGGGATGCCCCTTGCAATCTATCTGCACAAAATCCGGACGAATTGTTTCGCATATCGCGCGGATATCCTTTTCCTCCAGCGTTGCACCAATGACAAGCCCCTCCTGCGGTCTTGCATGAAAATCACTATGAATTCCAAAAAAGCTGTCCCTTCTGTTTTTCATCACAGTTCCCCCAACGCAAAACAGGCTTGCATCCGAAGATGCAAGCCTGTAGCTTTATTATTTTACAACGATATTTACAAGCTTCTTCGGTACAACGATTGTCTTTACAATCTGCTTGCCCTCCAAAAGCGCCTTAATGCGTTCGCTTTCGAGCACAAGCTTTTCAATTTCTTCCTTGCTTGCATCTGCGCTTACCGTCAGCTTATCGCGAATCTTACCGTTAATCTGCATAACGATTTCGATTTCGTTATCCACGGTCTTTGCTTCGTCATACTCCGGCCAGCTCTGCTTAGCAATCTCGCTGCCGAAATTGTTCAGGCTCCACATTTCCTCCGTGATATGCGGTGCTGTCGGATTCAAGAGCAACAGGAAGGTCTTTAATTCGCCGCGTGTAATCGCGTTCTTCTTGGTGAAGCTGTTTACCAGCGCCATCAGCGTTGCGATTGCGGTGTTAAACTTCATACGCTCAATATCGTCGCTGACCTTCTTGATTGCCTTGTGCATTTCGCTTTCCAAATCTGCACTGTAGCCTTCTTCATCCGTTAAAATGTTTTGCAGGTTCCATACGCGCTCCAGGAACTTAAAGCAGCCCTTTACGCCCTGCTCCTGCCACGGCGTTGCCTGGTCAAAGGCACCGATAAACATCTCGTAGGTACGGAAGGTATCCGCGCCGTACTGCTTAACAACATCGTCCGGGTTTACTACATTACCGCGAGACTTCGACATCTTTTCGTTGTTTTCACCTAAAATCATACCGTGGGAGGTACGCTTCTGGTACGGCTCCTTCGTCGGCACTGCGCCGATATCATATAAGAACTTATGCCAGAATCTCGAGTAGAGCAAATGCAGCGTTGTATGCTCCATACCGCCGTTGTACCAGTCAACCGGCAGCCAGTATTTTAAAAGCTCTTCCTTTGCAATTGCGGTGTCGCAATCCGGGTCGATATATCTGAGGAAGTACCACGAAGAACCTGCCCACTGCGGCATTGTATCGGTCTCGCGCTTTGCCGGACCGCCGCAACACGGACAAGTGGTATTTACCCAATCCGTAATCTTCGACAGCGGACTTTCGCCGTTGTCTGTCGGCTCGTAGTTATCTACCTCCGGCAGCATGAGCGGCAGCTCACTTTCCGGAATCGGCTGCCAGCCGCACTTTTCGCAGTACACCAGCGGAATCGGCTCACCCCAGTAGCGCTGACGGGAGAATACCCAGTCGCGCAGCTTGAAGTTGACCTTGCGCTTGCCGATGCCCTCTTTTTCGAGGTGCTCAATCATTGCCTTGATGGCATCCTTTACCTGCATACCCGTAAGGAAGCCGGAGTTGACCATTACGCCCTCGGATACATCTGTATATGCAGCCTCCTGCACATTTTCACCGCCCCCGACTACCTCGATAATCGGCAGGTTAAACTTCTTTGCAAATTCCCAGTCGCGCGTATCGTGCGCCGGCACTGCCATAATTGCACCCGTACCGTAGGTCATAAGTACATAGTCGGAAATCCATACCTGCAGCTTATTACCGTTGACCGGGTTGATGGCATAAATGCCCTCGAGTGCAACACCGGTCTTGTCCTTTGCAAGTTCGGTGCGCTCAAACTCGGACTTCTTTGCCGCCGCCTGCTTATAGGCAACAACTGCGTCGTAGTTTGTAATCTTCTTTTCCCACGCCTCTACATACGGATGCTCCGGCGAAAGCACAACATAGGTTGCGCCAAAGAGCGTATCTGCGCGGGTGGTATATACGGTTAAAACCTCATCGCAGCCGTCGATTTTAAACTGCACCTCTGCGCCCTCAGAGCGACCAATCCAGTTTTTCTGCTGCGTTTTTACCTTCTCAATAAAGTCCACATCATCCAGATCGTCGATGAGGCGCTGTGCATACTCGGTAATCCTGAGCATCCACTCACTCTTGCGCTTCTGGACAACCTCGCTGCCGCAGCGCTCGCAAACGCCGTCGACAACCTCTTCGTTGGACAGACCAACCTTACAGCTGGTACACCAGTTAATCGGCATCTCTGTCTTATAAGCCAAGCCCTTTTCAAAGAGCTTTAAGAAAATCCACTGCGTCCACTTGTAGTAGTTCGGGTCGGTGGTATTGACCTCCTTGCTCCAGTCGAAGGAGAAGCCGAGCATCTTAAGCTGCTTTTTGAAGTTGGCTACATTATCTTCGGTAACCTTTCGCGGATGAATCTTGTTTTTAATTGCAAAGTTCTCCGTCGGCAGACCGAAAGCGTCCCAGCCCATCGGATAAAGCACATTATAGCCCTGCAGACGGCGCTTTCTCGATACGATATCGAGTGCC
>JAZQCN010000046.1:0-22285 GCA_045546315.1 Clostridia bacterium
GTACACCACTCCGAGCGCGTTATAATTCTACCGTTATAAATAAAGCTTTCAATCGGCGTGCCGTCTCCGTTAAACAAACTTGCGTTTACAACTATATCCGCACCACTTTCTTTCTGCCATTGCGATATAGTCTTTTTTGCACCGGATGCATACAGGAAACGAACTTTTTTAATCTCATCCGCAGCCACCTTACAGTGCGTGATATGGTTGTTTTTAATCAGATTCATGTTCATCTACTCCCTCTGATTTCGTTTTAAGAATATCAATTGCTTTCATAATTGCCCTCGGAATCGGTATACCCATCAGACCCGCGTTTTCCACAATGCTGATAACCTCATTCGTAATAAAGGCAATAATGACCGCGTTGCAGATAATATCCATCTGCAGCACAATATCCAATCGCGCCGCCACCAGAACTACAAGCAGCGTAAACACCTTGCGGCAAAGACCCTTCCAGCCGGCACGTGATTCGAGTGCGCCAGATGCGGATTTTGTTGACTTATGAAATACGCCGGCAACGATAATGCCGGATATGTAATCGACTGCCATAAAGATAAGCAGCGTCGTCATGGCAGACGTCCACCCACCGAAAAACGATGCAATTACGCTGCCGATTAAGCCAATTGTTGCACAAATTCCTGTTTTCATGATTTTTCCTCCATTTCCTTTTCCACTGCCCCACGATACCTTTCTGGTACCTGCGCAAGTGTGATATTGCCAAGTTTGATTTGTGTTGCATAGAATTTAACCATTGAAAATCACCCCCGCCAATTCTAAAATTGCCGCTTCAAGTGCTTCAATGCGTTCTGTGTCGGAAATAGGCATCATCTCTACATTTTCATCTTTAATAGGAGATTGCTCTGTATAATCTATTTCCATTGTTTTATTTTCAAAATCAATTACTAACATAGCGAGCCCCCTCAAATATCTTGGTAATATAATTCAAATTCTGTTCCATTTAAAAATAAATACGAAAAAGAGCCAGTAGAAGCATCAAACCCTATATAACCATCATTTTCATCTAATGAAGTTTTTGGTACTCTTATCGAGGCACCTCCACAGTGCGTACCGCTTGCCTTTCCAGTGCCACGTTTATCTTTCGCTCTCACAATATAAGAATTACAAGTCGCTACTGCTTTATCTTGAGTAATAGTTATGTCCATTTGAGCAGCTACTACGCCTATCTTTCTATTATCTGTTGCCGAAGACCCAACAGCGGTTGAAACATATGAATAAATCTGTTCTAATGAGGGATACGCTTTTAAAGTATTCGAATAACTCATCCCAAAATACCCACAGATAGCCATATTCATATTTTCCGTAGCAGCGCACATATAGCCATTAAAAATAAGTTTATAAATTCTTTTGATAGGCAAGTTTTTAAAGGCGGGAAGCTCGCCCGCTCTACGAAATTTCTTAACACCATCGACCTCAACAAAATCAACTAATAGTGTAGGAGAATATCCAACAGTAAAAACAGTGCTACTAAATTTAAAATCTCCAGTATTATAATCTTTTAAATAAAAGATTGTAGCTAATTCTGTATTGTATCCTGCCTTTCGGGTAACAGTGCTACCTAATCTAAAACAACCAGTGGGTAAAGTAGATCCATCAACATTAACATTAATCATATAATAACAGTCTGTTTCTGTTGTGACATATTCTGCTAAATCATCGGCGGTTATATCTCTTAGACTTTCTATACTTGTCCCGTCTGCGGATAAAGTAGCTATTTGCGGTTGAATTGTCCATATAGGCATATCAATTTTAACGCTACCATACTTTACCCAGCCAACCTCTTTTAAAGCATCATCGGTATGAGCCATAGCTTCCGCTTTAGCATTATCTATCTCCATCATTGCTAAGCCATAATGGTCTTCTGCAAAAACACGAACACTATCTACTTCTGTATCTGTATATTCTTTAGCTTCTTTTACAAATTCCGCCTTTTCTTCTTCGGTGAAATAGTCAGTGCCCTTTACCGGCGTATAGCCGTCTTTACCGGGTGTTCCCTGGTCGCCTTTTCCACCTTGCGGTCCTTGTGCACCCGTATCGCCCTTTTCGCCAACGAATACACCGTTATCTGCGTCTTCGCGGACAGACGCAGCAATGTTTTTTGCTTCTGTGGCGATTTCGACAATCTTTTCGTATATATCGGGTTCGGGTTCCGGTAGAGAGCTTTCGGCATCCGTACCGGTGCGTTTTAAGTCGATAGCGACCTCATTCGTAGGTATCTCAATACCATCACCGCCGATGTATCTCAAATGCACATAAACTCTACCGTCGTTTTGTACGGCAGCATTTGGAATATGGCAAGTACCGTCCGCGCCGACAATCGCAGGCTCGTTAAAACCTTTGCCACGGAAAAATGCTGTGATTGTGCCGTTGTCTTTCCACTCGTCGCTCAAGAAGTCAAAGTGCGCGGCAAGATAGTTTCGAGATTTTTCTACAGCGAAAAATGAATCTGTACGCACCAGTTTTTGATGCGCTACCTTGAATTCAAACATTTAGCTCAATCCTTTCATAAGCTGAATTTCCGCAATGCTTTCACCGTTCACATAGCGTACACGAGCTGCAGTCACTCGCGTATAACCCGAGATAACATGTTTGTCGGTACGGACTTCCCCGGAATCGCCGTTGTCCACTGTCAGAATTGTAAGCGCCTTGATATTCTCAGCGGTAATTAAGCTATCCACATCCGCGGCGCACATATCCTTGATAGATGCCGCTAATGTCCACCCGCAAGGCTCACCCTGCGCGTTATAAACCTTGTGTTCTGTTGCTGTGCTGAGCGGCTTTTCAGTGCCGTCAGCAAATCGAATATACATTTCCATTTTCAACACTCCTTAAAAAATAATTATCCACTTTGCATACCCTCGATTAAATTTGTTATATGTGACGCATACACTTCCTCGCCGCTGAGCACAAGACTTGTGTATTGGTCGCCGATGTTATCAGAGATACACTGTGAAACAGCATTGTATTTTTCTGCTGTTAGGGTTTTCTTTCTCTCTGTCATAAGTGCTGAATCCAAATCTGCACACCGAATATCCGCATCATAAGGGTGGAGGAATTCCACCCAAGCTTTTACGCGGTTTACTATGTCGTTCCACACCTTGTGACTGAAATCGTAAACGCCATCCAGCGTTAAGTTCCGCAATGCGTCATAGGCGACTTGTGTTTCTTCATCAGATGCGTCGCCGTTACTGTACGACCACGACCACAACGCCGGGAGCGTGTCTTCCTCCTCGATCGTAAAATCAATAGTACCGAGGTCGTACAATCCGTCTATATCCGCAGAAAGGTAATATGTACCCGGTAATATTTCAACCGGGAAGAGGTCAAAGTATTCACTGGCACCCTCAGATTCAGGCGCATGCAACCTTCGAAACTCTTGAATTTCCGAGTAATTCAAATCTTGCAGATAGAAGGTAATGATACACTCTTGGTCACCAAATTCATCAAGCAAGCCGTCCACGCGGACGAGTAATCCATACGTTCCGTCAGAGCGGGTATACCAACTGTCAAATACTAACTCCATAACATCACCTTACCCAAACACCGCAGTCGCGTACAGGCCGTCAGTTATAGCGTCGGAGAAGTTCCAATCACCCTGCGGTCTAAACATACCACCGTTATAGCTTAAAAATCTGTTGCCGTTCACATACAAACCTACATCAGTGACAGCGTTGTACACTCCGAACAAACAGCTCGTATCGTATGAGTGCGCGTTGTCTGCCGCATTAGGGTAGAAAATACCAAAGTCGCCGTAGTCGCCATTGAGGCGCACATGATACGCACCATCATAGCCTTTAGCATACAATCTCGTACAAGACAAATCGTCGGTATTGATTCTATCAGCAGACAGTGTTCCGGTTTGAATGTACTCCGCGTTAATGAACAGCTTTTCGCCACCGTCGTAGAATGCAGCAAATATGCCTTGCGTTGCGCCGCCATCTGTCAATGCGGCAAATATGAGCTCCGGAGTTATCTCTACATCGCTGCCGTCGAAGCCGTCATCGCCGACGACTTTCAGCGGGTCGCTCCAGCTCTTTCCGCCATCGAAGCTCATCTGCATATACTTATCGCCCTCTTGCATCAGTGCATGCCAGTTTATACAGTCTGCCGAGTATACCGTCTGCACCGGGGAGTTATCCATATCCCATGTCACATTACCGCTCAGCGTTAAGTTGCGCGTCACCACGGTATCGCCGTCTATAAGGACATTGCCTTTCATTTCAAAGCCATCTACCGTCTGATTAAATACGCTGTATATCGTATCGCCCTCTACCGGTTCCCAGTGCTTAGAGATGGCGTTGTAGTAGTAATATGTATCGCCGTACAAGCAGAGCTGATTTTTGTTCAATCCGGTGATTTCGTCCGGATGCTTTGCTACCTCTGTAGCTTTATTGAAATCAACGCCTTTGAGTACAGCAGATTGAATCTGCTCGGCGGTTTGCATCATAGCGGATTCCATCTCGTTTTTACTCACTTTTGTAGTAATGGCTTCAGCAGTCACTTTGAGTTCAGCCTTCATACCGTCTTTTTCCTCGACAACCTGTGAGCTGAAGTTGTCATAGTCGAGGTTATACAGCAAATCCTCGTAGGTGCGCTTCATACGAGCAATTGTATCCTCGAGCTCAAGCACCTTGTTTTCCAGTTGTTCATAGCTCAGTTTAGCCATCGATGTCACCACCTTTGGTTAGAAACAGCTCAAGCATATACAGCCGGATGTATCCGTAACCTTCAAAGCGTAGTTTAAACGCAAAGTTTGCAGACTTGCGGAGAGGTATACGAAGCGGAAACATTCCTTTTTCTCCGGCAATGTCGCAGATGCACTGCGAGGTTACTGGGTCAAACTTCTCGCCGTCATATAGTGCGTACACCTTCAGCTCACTGTCTTCCGCAAAATCGGCTAAGAGCTGCACCTTTTTTAGGTGCTTTATGTTCAGCGTTTTTTGCGAAGCAACCGTCGTAACAAAATCTGTCTCAAACATCCAGTCCTGACCGTAGTCTCCGCTGTTCAGTTTGTATATGCCGCCATCCGCACCAAGCATGTGCATTCCGCCGTCCGTGCTGGCAAAGGACAGAATTTCGAAGTCAATCGAATACTCCGACCACTGCCCTGTATATGTATCGTACACATACAACGCGTGCTCTGCTTTATCCGTAGAACAGTACAAATAGTAATGTCTTCCATCCGTACCGGCTTTCGCCTTGTAAAACTTATTTATGTTCAGCTCATAGCTGATAACGCGGGGGTTTGCACCGGTGTATATATTCACATTATCTTCGGAAACAAAAATCAGCTTTCCGCCAACATCCTGAATTGAGTCGTTATCGATGCAGCCTTCTGCGTAAATATCCTGTATTCTGAATGGGTTTTTGTTGTTGTACAGCTCGTGCATGAATCCCTTCTTGAAGCACACAACATGATTACTGAACATTGTTATGCCGGTAAATGCACTGTCTGCCTTTGTATTGGATTGCGCGGTTGAGAACCAAGCATTGCTTTCGTTATACTCATCTGCGGTATCCAAATTCCAGTTTGTATAGTCATTAAATCCGCTTGCATATACACGTTCATCATCAACACCGAATAGGCGCGAAAGATGCACCGTCGCATACTTGATTGGTGGGCAAGGGTTGTCAGTCGGATTAAACGAGGCGAATTCAAAATCACCCTCGACATCGAAATCCATCGATAATCTGTCCGGGAAAACCAAGATTTTCTTCTCATATGTGCCGGTCAGCGGGTCAGCCGGAGATGTAAACGCATTAAACTGCACAACACTGCGCTGGTATTCGTCCTCTTCCGTAGCACCCTCGCTTTTGATAACGCCGGTATACACATTGTCATTTCGAATGTAGTCGGCTAAAATCTGCTCACCTTCGCGGTAAATCACCAAAAGCACATCATCTAAGCCGAACATCCCTATCGGATGTTCGTACTTCCAAGCCTGTTTCTCAGGCTTTTGTGCCGGTGTTAAATATGGCAGTTCAGATGTAGAGATGTTCTTTGCATCCGATAAATAGCCGGTGTCAACCTCTTCTCTCTTATTTAAGCCTGCCCAGTTCACACGAACCATGCGATACACACTCTGTCCTTTTGGAAGCGGCATCTGCAGGTATTTAAGAGATTCCTCTTTTTTCTTTGCCATATTCTCACCTTCTTTCTCATTATTCTCATCTTACAATAAGATGCATGCCAGTTATCACACAAAAACACGACCTCAGGTGCAGTGCTTCCCAAGGTCGTGTTTACTTTACTGTCCTAAACTATGCTTGCGTGTAGCTATCCACGCTTTAAAGGTTTCCAGCAGAACATTGTAGTCATTGAGCCACTTTGCCGCTATTGGGTCCTCGTTGGCAAGCTTGTACGCTTCGCCGCGTAGTTTCGCCTTAATGAGATCTAAAAATTCTACCGGTACGCATACATTGTCTGCTTCGGACACATTGTCGCTCTCGTCTACACTCTTTAGGCGTGGCTTGACAATGTACACAACCGTGATGCTATCAGACGGCTCAGACAGCACATATTCTAATTTGTTTCCATTTTTGCAGTACACATCCTCAAATGTCTGCGCACCTATAAGCGAAGTTTTCATGAGCTGCTTACAGCCTGCAAATACAGCGCATACATCTTCAAATTGGATAGTCCGTTCGCCTTCCGGCATTGTTAGATTAGCCAAATCCACTTGCACCGTCTCATCAGTCGGCACAGTGACCTTTGCCTGCTCTTTGATAATCTCCGTATACAAGAGCTGCTCAGCAGCATTTAACCACTCGACATACTCTCTGTTTGTAATCGGAATTGCTACGTCAATTTCGCGCTTCAAGCCTGCAATTAGGTCGTGTGCACTGATGCCACTATCAAACATACTACCACCTCATTCTCTTAATGTGCCGTCCTTTGGCATTTTCGTTCCAATACGTCGTATATGCTTCCTTTGACTTGCGAATAAACTCCGACTTATAGGACGCATCTGCACCCAGGGCAAACAAGATATTGTCTACGATGGAATTTGTATATAGCGGAAGTACAACATTCTCATCGTGCAAATCAGAAATCGGCACAAACGCTTTGCCGGTTGCTATAACAGGCTTCTCATACAACGAAATAAGCTCTGCAACCGTGTCATTAAAAAGGCTGAAAAACCTTTTCTGTTCTACCGGCGTGACCATATTCACTTTTTCATAAATCTGTAAGATTGTCATAAAATCACCTTAATTGTAATGGTTCAGCAAGTGCCAACACCTCGCCGGTTTATTTTCCGGCGAGGCTGACAATCAAATTATTAGAGACAGTTGTAAATACGAACACAACCGCCCGGGTTCTTGCAAATCAAGTCACCGTAGTTTGCAAGCAATGCGCGGTATACGCTCTGGCTCTCCATAAGATTGAAGATGCCGCCGCCCTGAAGCTGTGCAAAATCCCATTCCTGGGCATGGAATTCGAGCTTCGAAGTATCAACACCCCAAATCTCGCCTTCCGGAACGAAACTTTCATTTACTACATCAACCTCTCTGTTCGAGAAGAGGAACTTAATTGCATTAAAGCCGCCCTTCAGAACATGAGACTTGTCTTCAACACGGTAGTTGTTTGTGCCGAGGTAATCCACATATGCATCAAACGCACCGTCACCGCAGAGCAGCATATCAACCTGGCTGTTCTTGTCACCTTTCGCTTCGCGCAGTACCTTTGTAATTGTGCTGTTTGTTAAGTCGCCGCCAGCATCGTATGTAACCGGTTTCAAGAACGGATTTTCTGCCTTATCAATACCGTAAATGCTCTCAATGTTATCATCATAGATAGCACCAAGACCAGTAAGTTCACGATTATAAGAGTTCTGAACAGTTACAAAACCTGCAGGTACAGTTGTCGGCTGCCCGGCAATCTTAATCGTCTTGTTTATTCTATCTACCGCAATAATGCGCCTGCCCTGAATCGCCGGTTCCTCGCTACCATCCGCATAGAAGTCAACGATAAGACCTTCTTTAAGCATCTTAACATTATCCACCGTAATGGTATTGCCCGCTTCCGCAAGCGCAGTCACCTTTGCAAGCTTACCTGTACCGTTGCCATAGAAAGAACGACCCACATTCCACTTTGCGGTATCGTATGCACCTTTAACCTCGGTATCTAATGCATCAGCCATAGCCGCGCCATTTTTGGTTGTGCGCACAGCCTTAACAGAAATACCGATGTCAACATACATATCGCGTGCTTCTGTGGTGAACTTTTCCATCATTACATGACCTGCCTTCGGCGTTGCAGCACCTTCAGCGCCAAAGCCGAAGCCGCCGGACAAACCAATCGGCGCAGAGGTCACGATTTTTGTACCGACAAGCGGTACTTTCTTGATTTTTGAGAGAAGCGGCGTCGGCTCAATTCCGAGCTGATTCTGCCAAGCCGGTAAATAATGCTCCTTCAACGCTTTCTCATAAGTAATTAAATTCTGAGGCATTTTAATTCATCTCCTTATCTTTTACCGAAAGAGTTTCTTAACACTTTCAGTTGCTTCATCTAACGTTTGTGGTTTCTTATCAAAATTAAGTGCCGCATTCACTGCACCGCTACTTGCTGAATGTGTAGGCACTTGCTGACTATCTTTAACTCTGCCGATTCGGCGTTTTTCAATTGCATCCTGGAAGTCCGGCATCTTGTCATATAACTGCATAAGCTCATCCGTAGTCGGGTCCTTATGCGGATTATTAATGACATTTACTCCCTTTGCCATTGCGTATGCAATGATGAGCTTATCCTTCATGGATACATTATCGGATGCAAGCACCGGATTGACCTTGATAATATGTTCAATCTGCGGCAGCAATTCACGCACATCCGCAGTTTCCGGAATAGCAGCAAGATCAGCGACAAGCGTTTCTTTTTCTTTTATGCGCTCTGCCTCTTTTGCCTGATCAATAAATGGCTGCACCTCGCGCAAAGCTGCTTTGCGTGCAAAAGCTGCCATATCTTCTGCGAATTTCTTCTGCTTGGCACGCGCCGTTTCCGGGTCATCAAATGCAAGCGCTTCAACATCCAGTGTCGGCGGTACATCGTCCTCAACGGTATCAGATACAATGCTCTGCTCCTGTTGTTCGCTCATCTGCGTAATGGAGTTCTGCAACAGCTGATTCTGCTCCATCAATCGCTGGTTTTCAGCAGTCAGTCTTTCAACCTCGGCATTTTTGTCCACTGCCGCCTGCGTAGCTGCTTCTGCAGCTTCGATGGCCTGTTCTGCAACCGGAGCTTCCTGTTCCGCAGCAGGCACTTGCTCTCCGCTCTCTTCATTCTGTTCCGGCGGCGTTTCCGTTGCAGTTCCAGCGTCATTCTGCACCGTTTCTTCAACGGTCTGTTCATTTTCAAACATTGCTGCCGCATCTCTTGTTGCTTCATCAAAATTTGGCATCGTTTACCACTCCTTATTTTTCATACGTTCCAAGAACATTACGTTCAATTCTATCCTCGATTCGTTTGTTGAGCCAAAGCAGAGCCTCTTCAACATGCGTTAAGGCAAGTGCCGTTTCTCTCGTAGGCATATTGCCGTTTTGGAAACCTTTTAGTCTATCTCGGACGATTTCGAGAAGGTCTTGGTCGGTTATGCCATGCAAAGACTGTGCATCATGCCTCGGTCCTTCTTGAAAATGTAAAGTTTCGAGAACATCCTCCGGATTACCGAAAATCAAAGCGTCTTGCTCCTGGTCACACTTTGCACTTCCAGATTTCACAATCATATAATCATGCGAAGCACCACCAACGCCCTTTTCGCCTGCGTAAACCTCATTCAGATTTTCTCTTTTTTGAATGGTCGATAACTTTTCCATTACTTCATACCTCACTGTAATTGCATCATTTGAGCCATTTTATTTTGCTCTGTAGCTTGCTTATGCTGCCGGATATGGTCGAGGAATAGCTCTGCATAATCCGGCTTTGTCTGCTTTAAGATTTGGAAATCCATCTGTAGTGCATATCTCATATGCTCTTCAGTGTGAATATTGTGGTCGTCAAGGTCTGATACTTTCGGCACTACACCTTCTTCAAAGAACACATTCTCACGCTGCGCCGCCTGCATCTGCAAAGTATCGATGTTCATGATTTCGGTATAATTACCGATTTTCATACCTTCAAGCACGCGAAGTTTTACACGCATAGGTACCATACCGTTCTCGTCTGTGAACGCGCCCATGTTATACGCTTCTCTGAAGCGTTCATGCTGTGTCTCCTCGGATAGCATAAGTTCATTCTCAGTTTCAAAGATCACATCATAACTGTTGATTTCCTCGCCGGACCATATAAGCGTTGTCGCAATGTCGTTTTTGCCGACATAATTCACTACACGCTTAACCTTTGCATACTTCTTTAATATTTCAAGCCATACAATCGCCAGTTCACGTACCGCACTTCGCAGATTGTCACCAGTTAAGGACAATCGCGTATTATCAATATCCATAAGGTTTTGAATTGCCGTACCGCTTGTTACGCCGGATGGCAATGCACCGTTCACCATAAGCTGTGATGTGCCGGCTATGTATTCCATATCCGCTTTCAAATTAAAGCGTTCCGCCATAATCTCACTCGGCAACACGCCATTCTGTACCGGTGTCGGCGGGTCATAACCGTTTTTATACACAAGCATCGCACCGGGAGCTTGTCCCTCTTGTTCATAGAACTCAATGTCGATAGAACCTTCCTCAACCATATACTCTTGAAGCGCAATACGCTTGATATATTCATGAATACGGTTAATGCACCCATTGTACGCACGCTGACGCGGTATCAATTCTTCAATGGTACTCTTACCAAAGAACTGCCCCGGCACTTTGTGACATACACACTGCACAAGCGGTATGCGCGAATATGGCAAATCACCATAGTATACAAGTTCCGTCTCGCCGACTATGATTATCATACGGCCGTTCGGTCTGCGTCTTGATGGTCTCTCGAAATAGGTAATAACCTTCTGCGCATTGTCTACAGTCTTATGACCGAGTGTCATCGTAGTAGCTTCATACCCAAATCCACCTCCGCTCGGTTGCGGTATCAGACTAAAGGTTTCCACCTGCATGCCTTCAACCTCTACGCCATATAAGTCATAAATATCATCAACACTCTTGACCTGCTCAAGAATGATAGAACGTTGGGATTTGATATCGTCTTTAAATAAGCTTTCCGGATAAACTTCATACGGCGTAATAACGCCATAGTCCAAATCTCCCTCGTAATATGCATGCTCAACTTTGTTTTCTACGCCGTCATCACCAATTGTGATTTCGGTATCCGAACCGAGATATTCGCCTTTGCTTTTATCCCACCATGAGAGCCAAAAGACGCTACCGCAAACCTCATTCCATACAATTGCAATATCATTTGCCGTGAAAAAGTCTGTAGAATTCTGCTTGTACCGCAAAAGAGAAGTCGACACTTGTGCTTTTGCATAATCTTTAAGCTCATTTGTACGCGGTCTGACACGCATGCTGTAGCTTAACTTCTTAAGGTTGGCAATTCTTGTTTCAATCAGTGGTGAAATTTGATTGAACACTTCACGTTCCATCCAATCATATACCGGCGCTATCTGTTCGATTTCGCCACGGTATGTGTTAAACTCGCAGAATTGGTTACCGGAAAGGTAATTTGCGTTTACAATCCACTGTTTTTCCCATCCGGTCCGGTCTCGCTTGCGTTCTTCAAGTTCCTGCGTAACAAAGCTTATAATGTCCTCTTTGAAAAGCTTCTTCCCCTTTTCGTCAACATCATATAAAGCATTGTTTTCGTCACTTTCCGCAACCTTATTACCGGAAGAAAACAACCTTGTCAGTATTCCATTGTTAAACAGTCCCATTAACTTTCACCTTCTGTCTTACCGGACCGCCACTTCTGCAGTGTCTTGCGGTGTGCACTTACCGGTGCTACCGGTGTCTTACCGTCTTTGCGATAATCGTTTAAATCCTTGCACATAATGCGATTAAGCAAATCCCTACGCTCCAAATGGCACACTATCGTCTGTGTGATTAACGCAATGGACACTAAAATCAAACCGATTTTCGCTCCGCTCATTACTCTTTGCTCCCTTCGCAGGTCTCAAGATGCTTTGCAAAATGACGCTTGGATTTGTACTGCTTACCGCATTTCGGACATACATATACCTCATTTTCCTCAAGGTCGTTATCTTCATTTTCCACAGCTTCATCACTTGCGTTTACCGTAGCTTCCTCTTCGAGCATATTCTCGTTTTGCTCTACCTGACCATCATCAGGTGTTGCTTTCTCAGCCTGCGGTGCTACTTCCGTTTCCGTATTATAAAACAACGGCGGCGGTGCACTTGCAGCTTTCTTTTCAGCCTGTTTCGGATTCTGTTTCTCGAACTCTGCAATTGCAGGTGCAATTTCTGCAGCGCACTCCTTGCAGATTATAATACTGTTTCCCACTTCACTCGAATGCGATACTGCGTAGCAATCTGTGTTCTTGCAGCCACGCACCATACACTTTCTCTTTACCTTCTTTACTTTCATCATGGATATACACTCCTTTTTTAGTAATAACTCTTTCGTGACCTACCACCGGAAAGCACTTTCCGCTTATACTTGGCAAGGTCTTTTTCAAACTGTGTTCGTTTATCTTCAACATAGTCCGCCTTGTAATACTTGTATTTGTTCAGAAACTGTGCCATAGCATCAACGGCATCGTCGTTCGCACCATTTGGAAACGCAGCTGCTTCATCAATAAAATCTTCTGTAAACTCTGCATAACGCGGAAGATACACATTTCCGCTTTCAACCAATCCGGTAATTGCATTTGCTCTTGCGAATTTCGAGCCTTCCGGCTTCACCGGAATAATTCCTGGTATTTCATGCCGCAAAACAGATATAATCGCAGGTCCGTTCGCCTTATCCTCAATGAGAATACAGTTTCTTTCCTGGTATTTATCGTTCATATACCGAATTGCTTTAATAGTGTCCGGAAAATCCATGCGCCGCTTTATCATATCAATAAGATAAAAATCCGCATTAAGCTTTCCCCACACCTCAATCGCTACAAAGTCGCTATCTTCCTTGCCCTTAAAGGTTGCATCCACAGATATTACAAGAAGTGGTATCTTCTCCGGAAGAACATCATAAAACTGCCACCATGCACGGTTGAATATATTACCTTCTTCAGCTGTAGGTCTGCCCTGGTACAGAGCGTTCCATGCACGCTTTCCCTCTGCATACTGTGCCTTAAACGCCTGCAGCCATTTATCGTCTTTTCCGATTTCCGGACAAAGTGCCTCACCGACCTTACGGCCGAGTATATCGTTTTCTTCCGCTTCCACCGGAATATTGACTACCTCAACAAAATCCGAGCGTTTAATCACTCGCCCGGCAAGGTCATCCTCATGCCAACGTGTCTGAATAATGATAATCTTTGTACCGGCTTGTGTTCTGGTAAGTATAGAATTCTCCCATTCTTCCCACAGTCGTTGTCTGTATGTCGGACTATCTGCTTCCATACGATTTTTTACCGGGTCATCAATAATAATCAAATCACCGGCATTACCCGTGATACCGGACATAATACCGCGTGCGATCATACCACCGCTATGGTCGGCAAATTCCAAATCACGGTCAGACGACTTCGCCAATGCCACGCCGAATATAAAACTGCCGTATTCTTCAATCTTTTTCTTGTTTTTGCGACCGAACCTACCGGCAAAGTCATCATTATAGCAAGCTACAATGCAACGCTTGTCCGGATGCTTGCACGCATACCAGCTCGGAAGCGTTTCAGTAATAGTCATAGACTTACCGTGCTGCGGTGGTGTGGAAATCACTAAAACATCATACGGATTGCCGGTGTCACTCTCTATGAAATCCTGTACCTTATTTGCAAGGAATTTGTGAAAACGCGTATCCTTCCATTTTTCCTTGTGTACAAAATAGCAATACGCCGCATAACTGTTTCGAAGCAGTTCAAGCGCAAATTCATTATTGTTTTCGTTCATAACCCGCCAACTCCGCTAACTTCGCAAGCTTGTCATCACCAATCACATTGATATTTTGTGTCGCATTCCCCTGTGCAAGCGCTCGTTTATCATAGAGCGTACCAATCGCCGTCGTAATTGCTTTTATGTCCTGTAGTTGCAAAGAGCGTATCTTTGCAACAAGTCGGTTTTTCTCGTCCTGCGAAAGTTCTTCTCTATCAGTTGCATAAATTTCATCAATTAGAACATCTAAACTTTCCTCTTGGTCTATTGCCCTATCAAATCTGCGTTCCAAGAGCTTCAATCCTTTTGTAATAATATCAGTCGCCGCTTGCGCAAACTCCGTAGACTTTTCATTTCGAAGTTTTACGAATTCCTCATCATCACGATGTCTGTCCACAATATTTTTTACAGTTGTTAGCGGCACACCGGTTTTATCGGATGTCTCTTTCAAACTGCTCGTAACCGCCCAAGAAGCCATAACCTGGTAAATGACTTCCGGCGGCGTCTTTTTTCCTCGTGCCATAGTCATCACCGCTCTCTGTATGTATTCATGCTATAATGCTACACCTTTCGATGCGTCAGTTATCACAGACTTTTAAATAAAAAAGCACCGGATGTAAAAACCGATGCTTAAATATATTTGGTGGGCCATCCAGGACTTGAACCCAGGACTGTCCGGTTATGAGCCGGATACTCTAACCATCTGAGTTAATGGCCCATTCACCACGCTTCGTAAAATTTCTTGCGCAATGCATACAAGGTAGATTCAGACACATAACGGTCAAGCGCTATACTCCGGACGCTCCGCTCCGAGGTCATAACCTCGTACAGCGCATCTTTATATTCCCCGCCGATGTCCTCACACAAGCTTTCAATTTTTTCTTGTGTCGTCTGCGGTTGATTTCTGATGTCGAGGCAGGTAAAGTATATCAATCCCTGCTTCTTGTATGGCAGCTTTATGCCACGTCTTTTTTTGAACACTTTACCCACCTCACTTTCAATACTGTTTTCTTCGATTACACGCCGCAGCTTTATGTGCAGCTATATCCTGTTCCTGTTTATACAGTTTACGCTTCCGAAGGTTCACCTCGTCGATACGATTTCGATATGCTGCATACGCTTCACATTTACCGTGACAACCTATGTATCTGTCTTTACATCCTCTGCACGGCTGATTATCTACCAAGATGCACTCACTCCTCACAAAGACTTCCGTATCAGTATACAACGCGACTTTGGTCAGTTATCGCAATTTTCACTACCTACCATTTCTTTTACAAGGAATTGTATCGCATTTTCAACACATAGCATTGTTGTTTCGCCATTAACATTCGGTATGATTTTAAGCAACCGCTCCGCAAACTCACCGAAAGACACCTGCCGTCCGTCTGCGTATCCGGCTAAATATTGGTCGCGGTCGTACTGTAAAGCCTTAATAAGTTCTTCCTTATCAACATTTACGCCAGCTTGCAGAATGGCGCTATATACACGATTTTCCAACTCTTTATGGATGCTCTGTACCGCTCGCTCGACCTGCGTGTTTAGGATTGTTGCAACTTCAATCGGGGATTTATACATCGGATTCACCTACCATTTCTTCCTCGACTATATCTATTCGGTCTAAAATTTCGTAAACATGCAAGCGGTCATATTTATTGAGCTCCGAAAACAACGCTCTTAACCGCTCCGCAAACTCTTTGCTTGCTTCGGCTCTTCCTCTTTCATAAGCATTTAAAATTTCAAATATATTTGCTCTCTTTTGGCTTTTGATTTTATTTTCTTCCTGCAACCTCTCAATCTCTGCCTGTGAATTGTCATAGTGCATTTTATAAGATTCACAAGCACCTCTCATACCAGCCAACTCGACATTAAGCTTTTCAATCTCCGCCTTTTGGCTTTCATTCTCTGCGAAGAATTCATCAGCCGTTTTTTCAAACATATCACAAGCATCACAAAGCTCTCGGATTTGTCTGCGTTGGTCTGGTCTTAACGCTCCCCAACTACCGTAATGATTTGAAACTGAAAGGTCGGTTACATACTCTCTTATTCTATCGGAAATCAAACTCATTTCATCTCACCTCTTTCTTTTGGTGTGCGTGACACATAAAATTCGCATTTACGGCAATATTCTTTTTTGTGTGTTTCTCCGTCTAAATCACAAATTATATGAATGTTTTTATAGCCATTCTTTGCATAAGCAAAGCCTTGATGTTTGCAATTCTTAATTCTTGCCATTATGTATCGCTCCTTCCATCCATTTTTGCACCGCAATGAGGGCAATAATCGGGTCTTTCACTTGCTCTGTTCATTGCAACATCTTTTTTGTTCGGGTTTATGTGTTTTTTGCAATTCGTACACCCTATTATTTTACCGGTACTGTTTTCACCGACCTCTACCCATTTTCCGTGCTTCACTTCCGCATAGTCAGCACAAGTCATTGTCCTTTCTCCGTAACTGCAAAAATAAAAACAAACGAGTATACAGTCGTATTGCAAAAATGTCAACTACTTTTTTCGAAATTTCTGAATATTCAGCGTTTTGCTCAACATTCAGAAACAAACTTTGTTCATTTTAGCGAATAGTCTTTTTTCGCATTTGTGTTATAATTTAGATATGAGGTGGAAACCACTCTCCAAGTCTCCTTTCTTGAAGGTTCTTGAATTGTTACGCACCGTTTACTGGGTCAGAACGAGTTAGCGAACTAATACAATTTAAAACCCAAAGGAGAGGTCGTTTATGAAAAAATTCATTAAAAATGCGGACAGAGCAGTCGAACTGTTACTAAAATTAAGTATTGCCATGCTTTTTTTGGCAATCGCGTTGAAGTTTTTCACCGGCATGTAGGCATGGGGAGTGGCCACCTCTTTCTTTTGGTGTGCGTGTGTTCCAAGCTTCAATTGCATCTTCTTTTTTGCTATGGAGTGCCGTTTTGGAATAAACCCAACACTCGTCATTACCACACCGAATTTGATAATAAGTTGCTGTCAATGTATTTTTAATTACAAGTGGCTTTTCCCCACAAAACGGACAAGGTAATAATTCAGCCATCACTCCTCACCGCCTTTCACATTCCTGTATTTTGGTGGCTTTCAATAGATGCTCCAAACCAACGAACCATTCTTAACGGAATGTGTCTGTTGTTTCCATCTTCAAGTCGCATCCAAAGTAAATCCGAACCAAAACGAACCTCTGTTGCTCTAAAATCTTCCTTGTAGCCATCCCACCAACGAACTGTAACAACATTTATCTTTTTATCACTCATTCCTGCACACCACCTTTCTCATTCTCTTCGTTTTCCTCTTCTTGTTTCGGAAAATAACTGCAACAACATCCATTTTCATCTATGGTAATTTCGCAACATTCGCAATATGCTCCCATATAATTGTTCTCGCAATTTTTGTTATAACACTTCCTTACTTGGCTCATTATTCACCACCTCCTTTCTCGGTTGGGTGAGCTGTGTCCGAAGGTGCAAAGTCGAATACAGGTGTTCCCTCTACATGAACCGTACAAATATCAAACAAACCATATGCAGCCCAATTACAGCCTTTGCTTTTGTCGTATCTTCCGATGCACTCAACATATATCGAATTTATATCAGCGCCTAACTCTTTAAACTCCGCGCCGCTGGCAATGTTTCCGCATTTTGGACAAACAAACTTCCAGTTTTCAAAATCTTCACCAAACCGTTTTTTGCCTTCCTCTAACCACTCATCTTTTGTATATTCTTTTTTCATCCCTCATCCCTCGCTTTCATTGCTGCTTCGGCTTCCTCTTTGGTGGGAAATACACAATCCACATCATAAATGGAAACTTCGCCATCTTCAAATGCAACGGCAAACCGCATATCGTTAGGGTTTACATAATAAAAAGCAATCGTTTTTCCGCGCCACCACAAGCCGCTTCTTTTATCTACCGCATACACCGTGTCGCCTTCCTTGCAAGGCGGTACAATTACACCGTTTGCAAGCAATTTATCAACATAGAAATCTTGTCGGTGCTGTATCTTATCCTCAATATCCCCATCTATGGCTCGCTCGGCGATTTTTGTTAAATAATCAAGATATTCAATTTCAATGTTGTAATATATTTCTGCCAATCTTTCACGCTCTGTCATACGCTTACGCTCCTTTCAGCAATTCAACCGTACAATATTCCGGCAGATTCGCTCTCACCATTGCCGCAGGTACCTGCGGCGTCACCGCGTTACCACATTTTGCAGTTTGCTCCGTCTTGGTGATTTCGTTACCGTCCGCGTCAACATCAATTATGTAATCCTCCGGGAATCCCTGCGCACGAAACAGCTCGTGCGGTTGCAGCATACGCATCTTAATATCCACAATGACATACCGCTCACCGTGAATCGTAACCAGGGCAAAGCGGTCTTTTGTGGTGATTGTATCAAGCGGCTCGTCTGTGCTTTTTGCCGCGCCATTCGAAAAATACTTTACCAAAAATGCCTGCACCTCTGCGTGATGCGCTCCGCTACAGGAGATTGTTGTCAATGGCTCATCCATTTTTTGACCGTCCATATTGTTTCGTAGCGTTACGACATGCGCCGTCACAAGGCTGTTGTGGTCTTTGCCGGTTACTGTCGGCAATGGCTTTTCAACATCACTGCCCGCGCCTTGATAATTACCGCCATAGTTCTTCATAATATGCGCAACCGACAATGCATATCTCGGTGCTGTGTCTACGGTCATAATCGGCTCGTCTACCATCTGTCCGCGCACCTCATCTTTTGCTGTTTCGCTGTGGTACTGTATCAGCGTCGGTGCTACCAAATAATGCTTGCCGCTTCCGACTACCGTCCCGAGCGGTTCTGTAATGTCATTCACTCTTGGCTTTTGTCCCTCACGCTCACCATATCCAACCGGGACGATACTCGGCGCTACAAGAATGTGCTCATTTTTGCTTACAATCGTCGAGAGCGGTTCATCCGCAGGTCTCGTTCTGCAACTTTTCGCCCCTTGCTGCCCAATCGCTGTAATCGTCGGCACAACAAGACCGAATCTTGTCGCGCCTGCCATTACCGTGGCAATAGGCTCATCAAGCTTTTGTCCTTTACTATTTTGGTTAAATGTCGTAATTATCGGAGTAACCACGCCGTATCCGTTCTTCGCCGTCACCGTATCGAGCGGCTTGTCCACGCTCTGACCTCTGAATCCGTCCCCGGAATGATTTACCGTTACAATAAACGGCTCCGGATTATTGATTACAAATTTTTCAATACCCCGAGCAATTCTACGCAAGGTGTTTTCTGCAAGCGGCTTTTTACGCTCAAATATGCTCTGCGGCTCAATACTCCAGTCGATACACTCTGCAGCTGTACGATATGGCAAACATTCGCCACGCTTTACCGCTTCGCTGTTCTTGGGTGCGTGTGTCGGCTTCGGCCATTCAATTGCTCTTCCATCCGAGCGCGCAATCATATAAAAGCGCTGTCTCGATGTCGGTGCACCATAGTCGCAGGATTTCAATATGCGGTAGTCTACATCATATCCGAGACCGTTTGAAATCTTGGTTGCCATATCAGAATCCGAGTCAATCTGCAATGCTTCGCACATCTCCGCAAATGATGGATGCTCCTTTGGCAATCCATTTGTCAATGCTAATATAAAACCTTCAAAGGTTTCGCCGGCTCTCTCTTTGTCCGGCTTATTGTCTGTGCCGAGCGGTCCCCATGTACGAATCTCCGGCACATTTTCAAGCATAATCACCGCAGGGCGTACCGTAGCTGCCCATCGGATTGTTACCCAAGCCAGGCCTCGGATGTTCTTATCCACCGGCTTACCGCCTTTCGCCCTTGAAAAATGTGTGCAGTCCGGGCTGAACCACGCAAGTACTACCGGCTCACCGTTGCAAGCTTCCACCGGGTCCACATCCCATACATTTTCACAGTAATGCTTCGTGCCCGGATGATTTGCCCGGTGCATTCGTATAGCTTCGGGGTCGTGATTGATTGCAATATCCACGCTACGCCCGATTGCCATTTCTATGCCGGTCGATGCGCCACCACCACCGGCGAAATTATCAACAAATAATGCCATCACGAGTTCGCCCCCTCAAGGAGAATTTGCCCATCACAGTAAGCTTGATAAAGCGTGGTCCCGTTACCATTCACCATATAAGGCAAGAATATCTCGTCCATCTGAACCATACAGCTTTCGAGTATCGCCATCTGCGCTTCAATCCAATCTTTTATAATGCGCCAAGCCACACGCTCTGCCTGCTCATAATCACATTTTACTTTTTGTTTATGCAGCACAGACATAACAGCTTCCACATTCGCAGGAAGTTTGACCGCTCGCATGCCGCCAGGAGTATCAATCGCAAAGCAGAGCGCTTGAATCCTTCCGTTTTCGTCGTAATCTTGCATTATCTTTTTTGCTCCGTGCTTTACAAGCTGTCCCTGTATCGCACCAAGCGTTGTATATACGTCCACTTTCGTGGTGTAATTTAATAATGGCATAATTCCTACAACCTTTCCAAATTTCGTTTTTCCGCAGCTTCCTTTTGACAACCGTAGCAGCAATACTTATATCCGCGTCCGTTTCGTGCAAACGCTCTTCCGCAGTTCGCGCATACACAAATGTGCAGTGTCTCTTTTGCCGCTTCCGCTTTTATATACTTAGGACATTCCGTCACATGGTACGAATATCCGCCGCTTTTGTATTTCTTTTTCTTTGCCTTCCAACCCTTGACCGGCTTTAATCGTGCAAGCCACTCACATTCAAGGCAGGTTCTTGCACAGTCAATACAGATGTTTGCCATTGTTTAAACCTCCCGAATGCGGATGCCGTGCACATACAGCATCAACTTGCGCTTGATGAGATAGTCCTTGGTTTTGTAACCCTTTGTATCCTCTACAACCATTTGTCCGTTTGCCTTATATGCAAAGTCCGCTATGTATGCACACTCCTTCTCTATTACCTTCCCTGGTTTCGGTTCACCTTTACGCGGTCCTTGTTTAAACACCTTGCCCGTCTGTTCACGCTGTGTCGGAATCAGCACAAACTTTTTCTGCAGTTCAAGTTCTGTTATTTTTCCGGCTCTTTCAAGCAGACAGAGCTCACGATAACGCTTTGCTTCACGCCTGCTGTCAAAAGCGATTCCATACATCACAACTTTCTCGTTGTTATATTTACTCATTGCTGTACCTCCGGATAATTGTCTATAAGCTGCCGCAGTATTGCGGTCTTGAGATATGCTACCGGTGATGCGAGCTTGAAAAAATCTTTAGCGTCGTGTACCGCCGCTACATCGTCATAGGTGATGCGTACAAGGTAAGCTTTGATTTTCTCTCCTGGAATCGTTGTGTGGTCAATAGTGCGTGATTGTGCCGACCATAATCCGGTTATTGCTTTGCGGTAGCTCTCCCTCTCCTCCTCAATTGCCAAATTGTCCAGTTTTGCTCTCTCAAGTATTAGCTTAAGTGTGAGAGGAGGGATATTAAATAAATAATTATTATCATTCTTTACATTCTTGTTTGTGTTTGTTACTGGCTCGTCAGTGGCTTTTTGGTGGCTTTTTGGTGGCTCGTCCGTGCTTTGTACACCTTGATAAAATCCATATTTATCAACGGTTAGCACGGTTTTTTTACTGTCACGCTTTTGCGTTATCATTTTTTCGTTTTCGAGCAAGTCCAAAAATCGCGTAACTTTTGACCTCGACCAACCCCAGCGCTCTGATAGGGTACGGATGGATGTGACCGTCATGCCTCGTTTTACTTCGAACATGCTGCCGTCAAGTGGGATTTTTCTATCCTCGTGATTGACCATAAACAGTATGTCTATCCAAGCCTGCCCCTGGGAAAACGGTTTATCTTCCCATAACCAATGTCCGGCAAGTGAACGGTTTAATTTAATCCATCCTGTCATATCTCTATCCCTGCCTCTTTTAGCTTTCTGCGCAGAAATTTCTGTTGCACAAGGATGGACATTGCACGGCTCTGGTTCTGCTTGTACTGTGCGTGAATCAGCCTTAAATCGTCACTTGTGTAATAACCTTTGCCGTCTTGCATATTCAGAATGATAAAACCTTCTTGTCGCTTTTCCTCGATGAGCTGACGAATCATTCTGTCGCTTAAGCCGGTTGCCTTCGACAATTCCTTGCGCGTTATAGGTATTTCACAGATATAATCCATAATGTTAATGTCAGTCATAGCGCTCACCTCGCATCGAACGGCAAATCATCACCATACGGAGACGGTATAAAGTCCGCATCAAAATCACCCGGCATATAGCTCTGCTGCGTTGCTCCGGATGCGGCATTTCCTTTGCTTTCCGTAAAGTAGGCCTCATCCACAACAACCTCTGTTG
>JAZQCN010000047.1:0-54424 GCA_045546315.1 Clostridia bacterium
CGGAAAATTAGCCTGCGCTTCTTTTGTTTTTGGGTCGCTAAGCTCCCCAAAAACAAAAGAAGCCTGTATCTCTACAGACTCCTTTCGTATGAGCGTGTTTGCCCTGTCTAATGTAGGGAAGACGACAGGGACTTATTATGCTACGGGCAAAGCCCGTTGTAGCTTGGGTTAACCGCGACAGCTTTGGATAAAAGCAAGCATGGTATCGAGGTTTTTCTCGATGTCGGCAACGAGCTTGAACTGCGTGCGTGCACGGTCGAGATTGTGATTTTCACGGTGAATCTTAAAGTATGTATCGCCGTTTAAATGGTCTTCTAAGAAACGGATGCCGCATTCGTAGGTCATAATTGCCGCAGAAATCGGCATAAGCAGAATTTCTTTTTCGGTTAAGGTATCGCCCATAGAATCGAGGCAGCCCTTGGTGAAGGCTTCAAACACCTTCAAATCAAAGTTGACAAGCGAAAGGTCGGTATCGTCTTCTTCGCCGGTGTTTGCGGCAAAGCGCAGAAAATCACCGTAGTCGTAAAGAAACGAACCCGGCATAACGGTATCAAGGTCTATAAGGCATACCGGCTCTTTTGTAGTCGAGTCAAAAAGGATGTTGTTCATTTTCGTGTCATTATGGGTAACACGAACCGGAACGCTGCCCTCCTGCATTGCATCTAAGATGATGCTTGTGATATTTTCGTGTGCAAGTGCAAAATCGATTTCCGCCTGCACGGATGCCGCTCTGCCCATCTTATCTGCCGCAATGGCTGCTTTTAAGTTTTCAAAGCGCTTTTTCGTATTATGAAAATTCGGGATGGTCTCCGTCAGTGCAGTTGCATCAAAGCCATCAAGAATACTGTAAAAACTACCGATGGCAACCGCCGCATTGTAATAGTATTTTAAATCGTCAGCCTTGTCTACACTGTCGCAGTCATCCACGAACTGATATGCTCTGTAAAATTCTCCGTTCGCCGCCTGAAAAACGCTTTTGCCGTCCTTCGTTTTGCACATATGCAATGTGCAGCGCGACGCATCCTTGCCCTGCGCTTTTGTGCGCGCCGTGATATACTCTGTCACGGAAACGACATTGTCCATTAAGGCAACCGGGTCTTTAAAGACTTCCTTGTTGATTCTTTGCAGCACACATTTCGGCGTGCCGTCAATCATAAATGTATCGTTAATGTGTCCGTTACCAAACGGAACAAATGCTGCCTCGAAGCCAAACGCTTCCAAAACAGCAAGAAAATCCTTTTCGGAAAGTACGCTCATAGTTAAACCTTCTCTCATTTATTTTTCACGGCCGCTTCCCTTCGTCCGCTCTTAAATATAATTATAGATGCATTTTCAAAATTTGTATTTGCATTTTTAGGCGTGCTATTTATACTTTCAGACATTTTTCTTGCACTTTTTGTTGGATAATTTGCATTTTTCGCCAAAAGGTGTTAAAATATATGTAAAGAAAGTACAAAGGCAGGTGCTTAAAGTTGGATTATCAAAAAACCAAGCTGAAAGAGGACTTTAAAATCAACGCACTGATTACCGTGCATTACTTTGAATACACGCGCCATTTCGAGTTTGAGGGCGAGAGCCACGATTTCTGGGAAATGATATATGTAGACAAGGGCAGCGTCGAAATTATGACGCGCGAGGGCAACTTTCCGCTCTACCGCGGGCAGATTACCTTCCACCATCCGAACCAGTGGCACTCGATTCGCACGGCAGACGATGCAAACACGAATGTGATTATCCTCTCCTTTGACTGTCGCTCCAAGGAGATGCGCTTTTTCAAAAATCGGACACTCGACACCACCAACCACATTCGCCTGCTTTTGTCGAAAATCATCGAGGAAGCAAAAAATGTGTATGCCTCGCCGCTCGGCGACCCGTACACCAAAAAGCTTGTCCGCAAGGCAGAGCCGCTCTTCGGTGCGGAGCAGCTGATTCAGATTAACCTGACGGAAATTTTAATCTTTTTGATGCGCAGCACACAAAGCGCAAGCATGCCGTCGGCAAGCATTGCTTCGCTGAATTTAAAACGCCAGCCGAAGGTCGTGCTCGATGTCATTTCCTACTTAGAGGAAAATGTACACAAAAAGGTCACCTTTGACGAAGTAATGGCGCATGTTTCGATGAGTAAAACCGCGCTGAAGGAAATGTTTCGCAGTGCAACAGGCATGAGCGTGATGCAATACTTTTCGCAGCTGAAAACCGACCGCGCAAAAACGCTGATTCGCGATAATTATTACAACATTACGCAAATTTCATCGATGCTCGGCTTTGAAAGCATCCACTATTTTTCGCGTTGGTTTAAAAAACAAACCGGTATGTCGCCGCTCGAATACGCACATTCCGTTAAGGCAATTTTAGAGCGCAAGCTGTGAGGAGATATGTTATGGGAGAAAAAAAAGACATCTGCATAACCGCCGAAACGGTGAAAAAGCTCGCCGCGCGCCTCGGCATCAGCGCTACCGGCATCTGCTCCGCCAAAGCAGATACCGCGCTTTTAGCGCATCTGCCCGACGGCGTTACCCCGTTTGTCCCGGCGCCGGCACAGCGCATCGACCCGAGGCAGGTGCTCAAAAGCGCCAAAAGCGTAATTGTATGCGCTTTTCACTACGCACAGCCGCCGCAGGAAAAAGCAAACCTTTCCCGATACGCCTGGGGGCGTGACTACCACAGCGTTGTGCGCGACTATCTTTCGCGCCTGCTGGACACAATAAAGAAATACACTCCCGAAGCACAGGGCTATATTTTTACCGACAGCTCGCCGCTGTGCGACAAGGCGCTTGCCTACCGCGCGGGGCTCGGCTACTTCGGTAAAAACAGCCTGCTTTTGCATCCGCGCTTCGGCAGCTTGTTTTTTATCGGCGGCATCGTGACCGATTTGGATTTGCAGCCGGACGCACCGCTTGAAGGCGACTGCGGCGACTGCAATGCCTGCGCTGCTGCCTGCCCCGCCGGACTTTGCGGCTCCGGGCAGCTCGACGGCAAAAAATGCATTTCATATCTGCAGCAAAAAAAGGGCGATTTAACCGAAGCCGAAGCGGCGCTCCTTCGCAAATCCGGCTCGGTATGGGGCTGCGATTTGTGCCAGAACATTTGCCCGAAAAACCGGCAGGAAATTTATTCGTCCATTCCAGAGTTTTCCGTAATTGATACCGTGCTTCCGCCGGATTTAACCGAGGCGGAATTTCAGGCAAAATACAAAGACCGTGCCTTTTTCTGGCGCGGCTACCGCACGCTCAGGCGCAATTTGGAGCTACTTTACAAACCTTGACTATTTTGGGAAAATATAGTATGATAGAGTGTAATTATAAAGTAAATCAGAAAGGAAGCGATTCCCCATGAACGGCGGCGCATATATTTTAGTTGTCATCGGCATACTTGCGGCAAAATGTCTCGGCTTTTTGCGCGACATTGTTTTTGCGTCCGTGTTTGGCGCTTCCGAATATACGGATATTTATTTTCAGATTTTCAGCCTGGCGAGCCTGATTTTCACGGGCATCGGTGCGGCGCTTTCCGTTTGCATTATTAAAAATTTAAACAAGCCCGAAAACCTCGGCGAAGCAAACCAGAAGCGCTATGTCGCACACTTTATGACCAAAACAAGCATTTATGTGCTGCTTGCAACCGCCATTTTATATGCGTTATCCGGCCCGATTGTGCGCATCCTTTTGCCGGGGCTGCAGGCGGATTTATTCGCCGTAGCCAAGCAAACGATGTACATTATGCTGCCGAGCTGTCTGTTCGTAATTTTAGCCTACATTATGTCCGGCGTGCTGCAAAACAATAAGGTGTTTTTTATCACCTCCGTAATGAGTCTGCCGTACAATGTTTTGATTATTGCGGCGCTGTTTATGAAAAACATCAGCCTGACCACTGTCAGCATTTTAACGACGGTCGGCTGGTTTTTGCATATCGTGATGCTTTTGCCGAGCTTTTACAAAAAAGGCTTTCGCATTTTCGGCAAGCCGATAAAAAGCACGCGCGGCGATAACAACCGCGAGGTCATCTACATTTTTATTTCCAGCATGATGTTTCAGCTGGTATTTATGATCGACAAGGCCTCCGTTTCTGCGGATACCGGTGCGGCATCGACCGTCAACTATGCGTCAAATCTTTTTATTGCCGTCGCAAGCGTATTCGTCGTTGCGATGAGCAATGTGTCCTACCCTTCCATTTGCAAGCATTATGAGGCAAACGATACTGTGCAGGTGCGCAAAATTCTGCAATATATTTTAACGGTACTCTTTGCCATTTTCGTGCCGTTTATTTTGGTGGTTACCTGCTTCGGGCGCGAAATCATTTCCCTGCTCTACGAGCGCGGTGAATTTACAAAAGAGCTCAGCGATGCAACAGCAATGCTGTTTTCCATCTACACGCTCGGCGTGTTCGGCTATGTGTGCCAGGAGCTTTTAAATAAAATTTTGTATCTTGCAGGCAAATACAGCTACACTGTCATCGGCACGCTGGCGGTCGTGCTTTTAAAGCCGCTTGCAAATATGCTTGTACTCACAAACGGCGGCTCGGTTGTCGATGTTGCAATCGCAACAACCGTTTTGTTTACGCTTTATGCAATTTGTATTTTATTTGCCATCCGCAAGGCGGTCGGCAATTATGCAGACAAGGCACTTGTTTTGAATTTTGCAAAAATTCTGCTTGCCGGTGCGGTTGCGCTCGGCGTATACCTGCTTTCATCGCACCTGCCGCTTCCGCTTAAGGAAAGCAAAATCGGATTTATTCTGCCGCTCGGCGCATGCGCAGTTGCCTACGCCGCCGTATTGCTTTTTACCGGCAGTCTAAAATATATTTTCAAAAGCAAGGACAACTAAAATGAAAAAAAGACACATTATTTTTTCCGCGGTGGCTTTGGTGCTGTTTATCACCCTCATTCTGCCGCCGCTTGTAACCCGAATTTCATACGAAAGCAGGCATACCGGCTATGTGACCGCCATTGATTTAAACGATACGGCTACATATTACGACCGTGGTGGGCTGTATTCCGCACTTCTCGCCTACAAGGCCAGCGGCGTAACCGCGGCGGTGCTGCGCGAAGACGAAGGCGGTGGCTTTAACACCGCGCTTTTAGAGCTGTCCGAGCTTGCCGGTCTGGACACGGCGCTTGCCGTATATTCCGGCGCACCAAAAAGCCTGACCTTCGAAAAGAATCTTCGAGGCGTTTTTGAGCGCTTCCATGTCAAGTATCTGATTTTAAAGTCTTCTCCGAAATCGGAAACGCAGGCGGCACCCGATTTAGAGCCGTACATTACAAACTACAAGCTCACACTGGTGCTCAGCGAAAATTTAAACCAGCTTGGTAACGAACGCCCGCGCGGCTTTGACAGTTTTCTGCAGGCGGCAAACGGTCGCGTGCTGCGCTGCTATGAAACTCTGCCTGCCCCCGGTGGCGGCGAGGACAGAATTTTTCACCAGATGATGAACTCTGCGCGCGACAGAAATACGGAATTTTTGCTGATTCATCAGCGTACGGATATGGCAGACACGCCGGAAGGCAATGCAGCCGCAACGCAAAATGCAATCAGGCGCTTCTGTGCCTGGATGCAGCGCGCCGGCTATACGCCCGGTCCTGCAGGCACATTGGACGGCTATACAACCAATTTGTATCTCGTCCCGGCTGCCGCAATTGTGCTGATGGCACTAATGCTGATTTTTATACTGTATGTATTGCTCGGCAAAAGCTTAGCGTGGCTGGAGTGGTCGATTTTCGGCATCGCGGTGCTCGCATCTTTTCTGCCGTGCGCTTTACCGCTGACCTACTGGATTTATCCGATGCTGTTTGCGCCTGCGAGTGCATGCTTTTGCTACACGCTTGCTGTATACAGTCTGCAAAGACTGAAGGCGCGCTTGTCCGACATGGCTTTAACTATCAGCATCATCGGCATCAGCTTTGTAAGCCTGCTTGCATGCTGCAGCGTGCTTGCGGCAATGCTCAGCGGCGCGGATTACTATTTAAACATTTTAACCTTCCGCGGCGTGGCACTCACATTGCTGCTTCCGGTCCTGTATGCAGCTTTGCTTGCCGCCGCACCGGCGCTCAAAAAAAGCTTTGCAAACGGTACGCTTAAGGCGGATGCTTTGCGCCTTGCAAAGCGCTTTCGCTGGTATCACCCGCCAATCATTATTGCCGTATTGCTGGTGTTGTTTTTCTACATTCTGCGCAGCGGCAACTCGAGTATTTCACACTTTGAAACACAAGTGCGTAACCTGCTCGGCGAATGGTCGCTCGCGCGTCCGCGCACGAAGGAATTTTTGCTCGGCTGGCCGCTTTTGGTTTTGTTTGTGCTGAGCGAAAAGCACAAGCTGCTGCGCTGGCTGTTTGCCGTCGGCAGCGCCGTGCTGTTTTCTTCCGTAATGAACACCTTCTGTCATGTATTTACGGATGCAACCACCTCCGCACTGCGCACGGTAAACGGGCTTTTGTTTGCAATTCCACTAATTTTGATTATTTTTGCGATAAGTCGCATATTTTTGAGCCGTATTGCCAAGCGCAAGCTTGACAGGCAGCAGGATTTATAATACACTAAGCGTGTAATTTAAAATTATAATAATATAAGGACGTGATGAAATGTTCAACTTAAAAGCAGAGGACAAAAAATGGGTAGATGGTATCTGGGAAAAGCTCGATGCCAAATTATCCGAAACCGCAAAAAAAGTCGTAGACTTCGTTCCATATTCCACAGAAAACGGCAGATATATCTGCCCGCGCCGTGAAGGCATCACTTGGTGGACCAACGGTTTCTATGGCGGTATGCTGTGGCTGATGTACGAAATGACCAAAAACGATGTGTATAAAAACTGTGCGCTCATCCAGGAACAGCTTATGGACAGAGCCTTCAGAAAGTATGACGGTCTGCATCACGATGTGGGTTTTCAGTGGAATCTGCTTTCCAAGCCGAATTACGATTTCAACGGCGACAAAGACTCCCGTGTGCGCACACTGTATGCCGCAAATATGCTAGCTGCACGTTACAACATCCGTGGCAATTTCATCCGCGCATGGGACAGGAGAAGCTATTCCATCATCGACTGTATGATGAACATTCCGCTTCTGTACTGGGCATCCAGAGAGTTGGGTGACGACCGTTTCCGTTTCATCGCCGAAGCACACGCCGATATGAGCGCTCGCGAGCACGTTCGTGCGGACGGCAGTGTTGTACATATCTGCGTACACGACGAGCAGGAGGACAAGGTTGTAGAAACCTTGGCAGGTCAGGGTAAGGCAGTCGGCTCTGCTTGGACACGCGGTCAGGCATGGGCTGTATACGGCTTTATCTTAAGCTATATCCACACCGGAAAGCAAAACTACCTCGATGCAGCAATCAAGGTTTCCGACTATTTCTTAGAGCACGTTGAGAAATTTAACTGGAAAACACCGGCAGACTTTATGCAAACTGACGACGTAGACTACGTTGACAACTCTGCCGGCGTTTGCGCAGCTTGTGGCTTGATTGAGCTTTACAAGGCAACCAAGGATGAAAAGTACTTAAACGGTGCAATCAAGATCTTGAGAGCACTTGAAGAAGACTGCATCTTCGACGACAGCGATGAATCCATTCTCCAGAAGGGCATGGAATCCTATTCCAGAGGCGTTCATCTGCACCTGATTTACGCTGACTTCTTCTTAGTGGAAGCTATTGCAAAGTTAAAGGGTATGGATTACCTGATTTGGTAATGAAACATAAAAAATCCCGAACACACCCTTGTGTTCGGGATTTTTTATTGTACCTTTATATATTGCACGCTGTACGGCTCCAGATAGCTGCCGGCGCCGAAGTCGAAGTGCTTGCCGGTCAGCAAATCTGTGCCACAGCCGGCATTTGCATTATAATGTGCGGTATAGCCTTCGCCATCTGCATTCACCATCACAAGCACGCGCTCACCGTCTGCGCAGCGCTCGAAAATCAGCTGCTTGTTGGTCAGATGCAAAACATTAAAATCGCCGTATGTCAATGCACGGCTTTCTCTGTGTGCCTTTGCTGCCCGGGCAACAAAGTCCGTCAGCGCCGTCCACTGCGGCGCATCCACTGCCGGACGAAGTGCATCGTCGCCGTGCTCTTTTTTGCCTTCCATTCCCCACTCGCTGCCGTAGTAAATACACGGAATACCCGGCATACCCATCAAAATGCCGTAGGCAAGCGGCAAATGTGCCGGATTGGTCAGATTCGATGCAATTCTTGTGACATCGTGATTGTCTACAAACGAAATCAGCTTCATCCCGCGGTACATACACCAGTCCTCGCTGCCGAAGCGGTTACGAAGTGAGTGGGCGATTTCAAACATATTCATACTGTTTAAGGATGAATAAATGCCCTTGAAGCACTCGTAATTTGTCGCGCTGTGCAGCATCTCACCATTGATGATTTCAGCGTAGTTGCCGTGAATCATTTCGCCGGCAAGGAAAAATTCCGGTTTTTCAGCATCGCATACGCTACGCAGCTCGCGCATAAACTGGCGATTGAGCATATAGGCGACATCTAAGCGAAGTCCGTCAATACCAAACTCACGAATCCAACCACGCACGCAATCAAGCAAATAATTCTTCACGGCAGGGTTGTCTAAATTCAGCTTCACGAGCTCGAAATGCCCTTCCCAGCCCTCATACCAAAAGCCGTCGTTATAGCAGCTGTTGCCGTCAAAGCTTATATAAAACCACTCCCTATAGGGCGAATCCCATTTCTTTTCGCGCACATCGCGGAAGGCAAAAAACTCTCTGCCGACATGGTTAAACACGCCGTCTAAAATAATGCGGATGCCGTTTTCGTGCAATTTGTCGCACACACGCTTGAAATCCGCATTTGTACCAAGGCGCACATCTATTTTTGTATAGTCCGCCGTATCATAGCCGTGCGCACTGCTTTCAAATACAGGGCAAAAATATACCGCACTTACATTTAGCGCTTTCAAATGGTCTGCAAAATCCAGCACCTTTAAAATACGCGGCACCAAATTACCGTCGTTTTGGCGCGGTGCACCGCAAAAGCCGAACGGATAAATCTGATAAATCACACCCTCATAATACCACATCTGTCTTCCTCCAAACTGTAAAGCTTTATAATAGTATATCCAAAACCGGCGATCTTGTCAAACAATTGCAAATCTTTGTTAAAATAATAACAATTTCCTCTTGATTTTCATAATATACTGTGCTATACTGTACTTGTTTGTTAAAGTATTAACAAACTTTCGATTGCATGTTATGTTTAATTCCGGAGATTTGGCGACATCTTAAGCAGACATGGACAATCCAATCCAGTATCAAATCAGGAGGGAACAGCATGAAAAAGAAAATCTATGAAATTGTCGACAGCGTAGAGATGCTTGAAAAAGCAATCAAGCGCACACGACAGGCACAAGAGGCCTTTGCGACCTACACGCAGGCGCAGGTGGACAAAATCTTCTTAGCCGCCGCCTCTGCTGCAAACAAGGCGCGAATTCCGCTCGCCAAAATGGCGGTTGAAGAAACCGGCATGGGCGTTGTGGAAGACAAGGTCATCAAAAACAACTACGCCGCAGAATACATCTATAATGCATATAAGGACACAAAAACCTGTGGCTTAATCGAAGAAGACAAAGCGTACGGCATAAGAAAAATTGCTGAGCCAATCGGTGTCATTGCGGCGGTCATTCCGACCACAAACCCGACCTCGACCGCAATTTTCAAATGTCTTTTGGCTTTAAAAACAAGAAATGCAATTATCATTTCTCCGCACCCGCGCGCAAAGGACTGCACCATCGCAGCAGCAAAGCTTGTTTTAGAGGCCGCCGTAGCGGCAGGCGCACCGGAGGGCATCATCGACTGGATTGATGTGCCGTCATTAGAGATGACAAACACTGTGATGAAGGAAGCCGACATCATTTTGGCAACCGGCGGTCCGGGCATGGTGAAGGCGGCATATTCGAGCGGCAAACCGGCGCTCGGTGTCGGTGCAGGCAACACCCCTGCCATCATCGACGAAAGCGCAGACCTTCTGCTCGCCGTAAACTCTATCATTCATTCGAAAACCTTTGATAACGGTATGATTTGCGCATCCGAGCAATCCGTCATCGTATCTGAGAAAATCTACGATGCCGTAAAGGCTGAATTTGCGCGCCGCGGCTGCTATTTCTTAAATGCAGACGAGACCGAAAAGGTAAGAAAAACCATTATTATCAACGGTGCACTGAATGCAAAAATCGTCGGGCAGACCGCAGCAAGAATCGCCGAGCTTTCCGGCATCAGCGTACCGGACACAACGAAGATTCTCATCGGTGAGGTAGAAAGTGTAGAGCTTTCCGAAGAGTTTGCACACGAAAAGCTCTCCCCTGTTTTGGCGATGTACAAGGCAAAAAGCTTTGATGAAGCGCTTGAGAAGGCAGAGCGCTTGGTCGAGGACGGCGGTCTCGGACATACGGCCTCTGTATACCTTGACGCCATCAGCGAAACCGAAAAAATCGAAAAATTCAGCGCGCGTATGAAGGCGTGCCGCATTTTAATCAATACCCCTTCCTCCCACGGCGGCATCGGCGATTTGTATAACTTCAAGCTCGCCCCGTCCTTAACGCTCGGTTGCGGCTCCTGGGGCGGCAACTCCGTTTCGGAAAATGTGGGTGTAAAGCACCTTTTAAACATCAAAACAGTCGCAGAAAGAAGGGAAAATATGCTTTGGTTCCGCACACCGCAGAAGATTTATATCAAAAAAGGCTGCCTGCCGGTTGCGCTCGATGAGCTGAAAACCGTGCTCGGCAAAAAGAGAGCCTTTATCGTAACAGACACATTCCTCTATGAAAACGGCTACACCAAGCCGATTACGGATAAATTAGATGAAATGGGCATCGCGCATACGACATTTTTTGATGTGCAGCCGGACCCGACACTTGCTAACGCCAAAAACGGTGCAGCACAGATGTCCGCCTTCAAGCCGGACACCATCATCGCGCTCGGCGGCGGCTCTGCAATGGACGCTGCAAAGATTATGTGGGTGCTCTACGAGCATCCGGAAGCGGACTTTATGGATATGGCGATGCGCTTTATCGACATCCGCAAGCGCGTTTATACCTTCCCGAAAATGGGCGAAAAAGCATACTTTATTGCTGTACCGACCTCTGCCGGTACCGGCTCAGAGGTTACCCCGTTTGCCGTCATTACCGACGAGCAAAGCGGCGTAAAATACCCACTGGCAGACTATGAGCTTCTGCCGAATATGGCGATTATTGACACAGACTTCCATATGTCTGCACCGAAGGGCTTGACCGCAGCCTCCGGCATCGACGCTGTGACACACGCAGTCGAGGCATACGCGGCGATGCTTGCAACCGACTACACAGACGGTCTCGCGCTGCAATCCTTAAAAACAGTATTCAAATATCTGCCGCGCGCCTATGAAAACGGGCAGACCGATGTAGAAGCGAGAGAAAAAATGGCGAATGCTGCCACAATGGCAGGTATGGCGTTTGCAAATGCGTTTTTGGGCATCTGCCACTCGATGGCACACAAGCTCGGCGCATTTCACCACCTGCCGCACGGCGTTGCAAACGCGCTGATGATTGAACAGGTCATCCGTTTCAACGCAGCCGAAGCACCGACAAAGATGGGCACATTTTCGCAGTACGACCATCCGCACACCCTTGCGCGCTATGCCGAAATTGCCGATGCGCTCGGTTTAGGCGGTAAGGATGACGCAGAAAAGCTTGAAAACCTGATTTCGGCAATCAATGCCTTAAAGACAAGCGTTGGCATCAAAGACAGCATCAAAGACTATGGCATCGACGAAAAGGTATTTTTGGATACGCTCGACGAAATGGTCGAGCAGGCCTTCGACGATCAGTGCACCGGTGCAAATCCGCGCTATCCGCTGATGCGCGAGCTGAAGGAAATGTATTTAAATGCGTACTACGGTAAGGGAGGTAAGCAATAATGAAGCTTGATAAAGTAATTGCAGTCAGAAAAAACAAAACCGTCTACCAAGACGGAGACCGCTGTATTAAAATATTCAACGCCGATTTTTCCAAGGCAGACATTTTAAACGAAGCACTCAACCATGCACGCGTTGAGGAAACCGGCTTAAATATTCCGAAAATTTTAGAGGTCACCACCATCGACGGCAAGTGGGCAATTATCACAGAATACATCGAAGGCAAAACGCTTGCACAGCTGATGGAGGAAAACCCGGACAAAAAGGACGAATACCTCGCTTTCCTAGTCGACCTGCAGCTTACGATGCACGAAAAAACCGCGCCGCTTTTAAACAAGCTGCGCGATAAGATGCACAGAAAAATCAGCCAGACCACACTCGATGCAACCACGCGCTATGAGCTGCACACGCGCCTGGAGGGTATGCCGAAGCACAACAAGGTCTGCCACGGCGACTTTAATCCGTCCAACATTATTGTGCAGACAGACGGTACGGCATATATTCTCGACTGGTCGCACGCAACGCAGGGCAATGCCTCTGCCGATGCAGCAAGAACCTACCTTTTGTTCTGCTTAAACGGCGACGAGGCAGCTGCAAAAAAATACCTCGAGCTGTTCTGCCAAAAAAGCGATACCGCAAAGCAGTATGTTCAAAAATGGATGCCGATTGTTGCAGCCTCACAATCGGTAAAGGGCAATGCGCACGAGCGCGAATTCCTGCTCTCGTGGGTAGGCGTTATGGATTACGAATAAAAACAGTAAAAAGGACCGAAAGCCTGTGGGCTTTCGGTCCTTTTTTTACTTTTGCAGCATACAAAAAATTTCTTTTTTCACACTTCATTTGACAGAATACAACAACTGTGATATACTGAAAGTTAGGAGTGTGACATGGGCATGGAAAATAAACGCAATAGAAAAAAAGCAGCTTATATCCTGTTATGCATCGGCATTTTAATCGCTGCATTCTTAGTTCTTTCGCATAATCACGAAGCAAAACTCAACAGTATAGCAGAGCGAATTCAGCAAAACTGCAAATTTGTGTTAAGCGTGGAGTATTCCAATTCTCCGGAATATCCGCAGGCGCAGCAAAAGCTTGCCGAAGCGCAAAATCTTTTAAACAGTCACCGCTTCAGGGACAAGAGCGTAGCGCTATTTGTAACGCGTGCGCAAACGCATTTTGATGCACTTGTAGAGAATCCGTTTTTAGATTACGACGCTGCAGAGCTGGAAGCTCTGATTCAGGATACCTTGGAAAAAGCACCGGGCAACTGGTCGGTTTATCTTGAAATTCCGAACACGAATTTCAAAATTGAAATCAATAACCGCACCGTTAGTGCAGCGAGCACAATTAAGCTCTTTAATATGGTTACCTTCTATGACGAGCTTAAAAACGGCAAGCTGATGATGACAGAAGAGCGTGCCCTTCAAATGTATGCAATGATTACCGAAAGCTCAAACTCCGATTCCAATGCAATCGTAACCGCCATTGGCGGTGGCAATTTCTTTGCAGGTGCGGAAAAGGTAACCGCCTTTGCACATAAAATCGGTGCAGACAACACGCAAGAGGAGCATATGCTCTACGATGTTGCAACGCTGACCCCGGGGCAGAACACCACCTCCGTGCGTGACTGCGGCACTGTGCTGCGCCTGCTCTACAACGGCAAGTGCGTTTCCCCGGAATACGACCGAACGATGCTTGGAATTTTAAAGCAGCAGACGCGCCGCTTCAAGCTGCCGCTCTACTTGCCGGAGGACACGGTGATTGCCCACAAAACCGGCGAAAGAAGCACCTCCGAATTGGATGTCGGCATCATTTATTCGCCGAACTGCAACTATATTCTTTGCATCAGCGTAACCGACTTTAACGGTTTACCGGTGCGCGAAACCTTCGGGCGCGTTTCCGAAATAATTTACAATTATTTTAACGAATAAGAAAAAGGACCGAAAACAAATTGTTTCCGGTCCTTTTCTTATTTTTGAATCCAACCCACGGTTTCATAAAACAAACCGCCTTCGCGCGCCTTTTTTTGCACCCTGCTTGCAAAGCCGGAGGCACACGGCATTTTCAGTATCTGATTTCTTGTTGCGTTCCAGCGAAACACATATTTAAATATCGCATCGGATTCCTCTGCAAAATCCAGTGTAAACATTTCGCGGAACTTGCTTATATTGCTCTCTTCCCCCAAAATGTCTTTCAAGGATGCATCAAGCAGCCACGAGTGGCAGGTAAAGCATTTGTAGTCATATTCCGGGAAATATGTTTTGAAAAATTCTCTTGCCTGTTTAAGGCTTTCCTCGCAGCTTGCGCGGTCGAGTTTCCCGTCCTCCGGAATATGTACCTCAATTACCGGGTCACCTTTTTTGACCTTTGCAGACGGAATATCGTGCTCCGCACCTGCCATACAGAATTGCAGTCTGCCGAGCCGGAACAGCTGCATCGACAAATGGCGCCTGAGCCACGCAAGCTCGCCGAGATACAGCTCGCCCTTTAAGTCACTCCAAGTATCCAGCCATACAACAAGGTCGGAAAGCGTGTCCGTTAAAATTTTCTCATCTATGCCCTTTTCGGCATACTTTTCCTTAAGTGCCTCACAGAAGAACAAATACGAAAGGAAATTGCGTTTGCCGTCCGTTTCGTCTACATTGTAATTCTCGATTGTAATTGCATCCGAAATTTTAATATCCGTTAATGCCCTTTTAAATGCCGCATCATAGACCTTCGGAAAGTTTAATTGACTGTACCACTTTTCAATGATTTCATAAACCGCACCATTGACCGGATTCCACGCGTTGGAATCGTCCTCACTCGGGCGCGCGTGCTCTATAACAACATCACTTTTGCCAAGGAAGCGCAACAAATTGTCATAGTATATCTTTTCGCGCACTGCCTTGCTGACACCGAGCTTATCCATAATTTTGCGGTCAGCCTCCAGCCAATGCTTTGTCCAGTCCGGATTATAGTTCTGCGAGTAGCAGTCCGTGCCGAAAAACACATTGTTTTCAAAATCATAACCAATGGTAAACAGCTTTTCTAAAAGCTCCTCGCGATAAATGTCCGGTGTGCCGGGTGTCAAATCCAGAAACATCTCTGCGTGTTCGCGCGTGCCCTTGTTATCGGCATTTAAAAACTTGCCGTACATCGCAATGCACTCGTCAATCCACGGCCACGAGCAATGCCCCATCGAAAAACGCAATCCCTTGATGGGCAAAAGCGCCTCCCAGTTCATCGGGCGATTGTATGCCGACGACACCTTGCCGTCCCACAAAATGCCGGAATGGAAAAACACCGGCTTGTTATAAGACGCAATATGCTTTAATACCGCAAGTGACTGCTCTTCATACACAAAATAGGTCGAGCAAATCATCTTAAAGCCGTCAACACCTGCCTCGACCGCCTTATCAATATTTTCAAAAATGTTCTTTTCATATGGGTCAACCCACAGAATCGGAAAAAGTCTGTCGCGGTGGTCCTTCGTAAAATCCAGCACCGCCGCAAGCCGCTCTTCAAATTCCACGCCGAACTCCTTACTGTGCTCCTTCGGACGCGGCGAAAAGATGCAACCGCCGTATACGCCTGCCTTCTCCATTTCGGCAAGCACATCCGGCTTGCCGCACTTAATGCCCATATGCGTGTGCATATCAAAAATTCTCATAGCACTTACTCCTTATCTATCGGCAAAATGATGTTATATGTATGTTCTGCGCTGATGTCCGGCATAACTGCCCAGGAAATCACCTTCGGCTTGCCGTCCTCAAAATAGATTTGCGGGCGCTCCATACGGTGTACTGTTTTCGTGCCGTCCTCAAATTCGATTTCTCTGCCGCAGGCAAACGGATGCTCCGCATCCGGCGCCCAATCATAGCCATTCTCCGACACAAACAACGCCGTATCGCCTTTTCTGTGCGTCTTCGTAAAGTATCCCTGAAAATCCTTTGCAAGCGCATAGAACTTGCCATTCTCATACCAGATGAAGGTGTCCTCCACCGACCAGCCATGCTCCGGGTTAACAAAGAGGGGCTTGCCGTACTTTTCAAACGGACCGTCCGGCTTGTCTGCCACTGCAAGACCGCAAATCACCGCGCCGCCCTTCGGGCGCTCGCCGTTATCGTGCACTGCCTTATAAATCATATAAAACTTCCCGTCCGGCCCCTGCGTTACGCTCGGGTTGGAGGTCATCAGCGAGTCAAAGCTGCCCGGCGTTACATCCACCACCGGCTGATCCGAATGCACAAACGGACCGCGCGGATTATCAGCCACAGCGCAGCCAATGCGCTGATGGTTTCTGTGATTCCAGTACTCGCCGTTGCCGTAGTTACCCATATGGTACATATAATATTTGCCGTCAACCTTTAAGACTGCCGGGTTATGAATCGAGTCTGCATCCCAGCTGCCCGGCTTGCCTTCCAGCGCAATGCCGCCGTATGTAAAGCCGCCATACGGGTTGTCGCTGACTGCCCAGCCGACCTTCGAGCAGATGACCCACTGGTCGTTAAATGCACCCTTCTCCTTCGGCCAGAAGGAAAAATACAGATAGTACAGCCCGTCGTCGCCCTTGGTCACCGTGCCGCACCATACAAAATAGCCTTCCATCTCAAAAATCGAGTTTTTGTTTGCCTTGCCCATTCTTTTTCCGAAATCCATAAAAAACACCTCGTTTGTATTCTGCCTATATCATAATACAAACGAAGTGTATTTTCAATATAAAATCGTGCACAAAATTAGTAATTTTTCAAATTTTTAATATAGCGAAAGGTTGCTTTTTCGCCGTACTCGCTGAGCATCACAAGCAGACTTTCAATCAGATTATAGGTATCCTCATGCATACTGCTTACAATCTTTTCGCGCCTGAAATACTCGAGCGGATACGCATCGGTATAGTTTTTGCCCTGATAAATTTTGCTTGCCGCCACGCGGTCACAAAACATTTCCTTCACATAGCAAAGCGGCATTTTCACCGGTGCGTACTGCTTTGTTTCCGGATTTACATCCGTCCAGTACTCAAAATGGTGCTTGTTTCTGCCTTTGTGGTGCATCCAGCCTAAGGAATACCCCTTTGCCATACGCTCACCGTGCAGCGGGCTTCTGTCGCCAAAATAGTACTTTGCGCTGACAAAAAACTCCGCCGGCGAATATTTCGATAAATCGTGCAAAAGCCCCTGCCAGAAGATCCCTGCCTTAAAGCAGTGCGCAATCACCTTATGCCGATGCTTTGTAATTGTGTAAAAATGCTTGAACGGCTTCATCGGTTGTTCCCCCATTTCTTCCTACTTATTATAGAACAAACAAGAAGCTTTGTAAAGCAGAAAAACACAAGTCCTACTCTGTTTTCACTTATGCCTCTGCAAATAACTCATCTGTAAAATACGCATTGGTGTAGGCATACTTTCCGTTCGCGTCGCAAATGGTAACGCGGACGTACATATCTGTCGGCAAAATTTCAAGCTCCGCCGTATTAAGAACGCCGCCCTCTTCTGCTACAAACTTCTTCGAACGTCTTACGCCCATATTGAAGCGAATGTGCTTTACGTCGGAGCAATCGATATGCAGGACGCCGTCTTCAAACCAGAGGTTGTGAATTTCCGGGCCCTGGGATGCATAGAAATCGCCGTTCACCATCGCGTTGGTGATGGTTTTATATTCGAGCTTCTCCGCTTTAATCATCGTAAAGCCGCCGAAAAGCGCTTCCTTCGTATGCGTATCATCCGTAGCGACGCAATAGATTCTCTTACCGGAGCGCAGAATCTCGTCGTACGCTTTTTCGTTGTACTCAAAATAGCCGAGGACTTCACACTCTGTGTTATAGACCTCCATTGCGTTCATATATTCATACCCGCAGTATTCCGAGCAGCCCTCTCTCGACCACGTCGGATGGTTGTAGGTTACGAAGAAGCCGTTCTCGCGCGCTGTCTTCATAACATCGTTCACGCCATCTGCGCCATACACTCTCTCATAATCCGGCTCATCCGGATTGTAATTTACCAGCGGCACCTTCGGCGCCAATCTTTTCGTAAGATACTTTTCACGATGAAAGCATACCGGGGTTGTTTTATCCGGGTCTAATGCAATCAGGCACATATGGCAAACCTTCGAAACCGACGTTCTCGGATAATGCTCGCTGACTTCCATTTCATAGGCATTGAGCGGCACGAAATTTTCGTCGGCAAGGTCCGGGTGCGTAATCAGCAGCTCGTGATCCGTAAAAGCCACAACCGAATAGCCCGCGGACATATAAGCTTCCTTAATTTCCTCCGGCGACATTCTGCCGTCCGAAACCGTTGTATGACAATGTAAATTCGCCTTATAAAACTGTCCTTTTTCCGGTAACAAATATTTTTTCATAATTTATACTTCCTTTCGTATATTACAATAATTCCATCCAGCTCTGCGCGGTCGCATCATCCATATCCGGCTTTTCTTCAAAGACCTTGTTTTTGTCCTCCATCTTTACAAATTCCGCATAGTAGCGCGCGCCGAATTCGTACAGCGATTTTGCGTTAAAGTGCAGATAATCACCGTTATCCGTCAGCCCCTCTGCGCTGACAAAACCGATTTTATCATCCTTTTGCGCCATCGCCTGCAGCGCTGCATTGATATGCGGATAGTTTTTAAGACTCGGCGAAACCGCTCTGTCCTTTAAAAAGTCGCCGAGACCGCCCACCAAAAACGGCACATCGTGCAGATTCAATCTTTCACGGAAAGCCTTGAAAATGGCGGTCAGCTTCTGTTCATAGTGCGGATAGCGCTCCGGCGCACAATCGCCTTCGCCCTGATGCCAAAGCACCGCCGCAATCGTCGATGTACGGCTTGCCAGCTCTGCCATATAGCAGGCGTGGTCAAACAAAAGTCCCCCTGCGCACCACTGATCCAAGTTCGTGCCGCCGTCAGCGCAGGGAATAACGCCAACCTGCACACCGTGGTCCTTTGCATATAAATCCGCAAAGGTTTCCACCAGATTCACACCCGAGAATGCGCGGTCGGGGTTCACGGGAATATACTTTGGGCGCCAGCGACCATTACGCATTACATATACATTATCATTCACAATCGGCTCAATTTCTTCCGCTCTGCCGCGACCTGCCATATTCGATTGTCCGATGATTAAGATCGAATGTATCATGCTACTATCTCCTCTTCAATCTTTTTTCTCTGCTTATGTGCTGTAGAAATAACAAACTGCATCACAATCGTTGCAACCGCCATTAAACCGCAGCCGATGTAGATGGCTACATTGTAATTGCCCAAAAGGTCATAGCACAGATTCACAAGCGGTGCGCCGACTGCATAGCCCGCCGTATTAACCGAGGAAATGATTCCCAGAATTTTCGCATACGACTTTTCACCGAACAAATCCGCCGTATAAATCGGCAGCATAATTGTTTCGAGCGGCAAGGCAAGCGAAGAAAAGATTCCGTAAATCATTGCAAGCACCTTGCCCGTCGGCGAATTCGTTACATTTGCAAGCATAATCATCACAATAATTGCCGTAATAAAGCACATATTCGAGGTCACGCGCAGACCCTTTTTGTCATAAACAAAGCCGACTGCAAACTTAAATACCGTGAGCGCAATCGAATGCATACTCAGCACAGTTGCAATATAGCCGGCGTCCAGACCGGCGTCCTTCATCAGCGCCTTCGAGATGCCGGTAATGCCCTGCAACAACAAGCCCGTAATAAAAATACATACGAGCGCCGCATAGAAATAGGTTTTCTTTGCGGCTGCCGAAAATTCAATACCGGCCCAGCTTTGACCGCGCTTCGCTTTTTTCTGCGTGCTTACCGGTGCACTATTGTCCTCTTTCGGCTTATCCTTCATAAAAATTGCAACCAAAACGCCGACAACAAGCAAAATCACCATAATCAGGCGATACGCATCACGGTAGCCGAAGGTGTGCGCCTCAATCATCGGCGATACAATCTGAATGGCAAGCGCTGCGCCGAGTCCGTTCGAAGCGAGCACCGCACCCATCACCGTACCGCGGTTTTCCTTAAACCAGTTGCCGATGACCACGCCGACCATCGTTGTCGTCGTCCACGCCATACCGAGACCCAAAAAGACACCGCCCGCGTAGAACACAAAGACATTTTCGCCTATGGAATATAAAAACATAGATATAATCAGGCTTACAAATCCGGCGCACATCAGTTTCTTTGCACCAAAGCGCGCAAAGAGTGTGCCGAAAAACAGATTTACAATCGATGTTGTAATAAATCTGCAGCTATCGTTAATCGAAAATGCACTTCTGGAAATGCCGAGCGCATTCGTGATTGCATCGAGATACAGGCTCTTACTCGAGCTGCAGAAGCCGAGTGCCGTAAGCACAGCAAGAAACGAAACCGCCGCAACCACCCATTTGTAATCCAATTTTTTTCTTTCCATCTTTTTCCCACCTATTCAAACTTCTCTGCATATATAAATAGCGGCACAGTCTGTGCCGCTATTTATATTATAGTATTTTTTTACATTTGTACATAGAAGAGTCGAAACAATATGGATTTTTCAAAACACTTTTTTCTTATTCAAAAAGCTTGTTAATCTCCGTAATTGTTTCTCTTGTCAGAAGGTCGCCGCCCTCGTGGCCTACCGTACCGCTGGAAATATACGCACTGTAATGCCCTGCCTTTTCCGCCTTTTCGGTCGGCAGATAGCCGCGGTTTGTGCCGCAGCAAAGCTGCACGATAAAGGTCTGCTCCGCGTAGCTTCTTGCCTTAATGCGGTTACCGTAGTCTAAAAACAGCTCAAACGGATTCGTCGCAAAAGCGACATTGCCGAAGCGGATAACATGGTACTCAATCGGCGTAACCTCTTGCGTCTGCTGCTCGCGGAAGCGCTTGATTAAGCCGGCATGTACATACATACGCGCGTTATCCTCAAAGTCAAAGACTTCCTTATCCTTGTTTTTCTCGACATAATACTCAATTTCGCGCACGGCATTCTCGTATTCCGCCATCGTTGCCTTGCGCAGCGGCAAATCCAAATCAATCACCTTATGTACGAATACTGCATCGTCCTGCAATTCTTCAATTTCCTCGTATACGGAAATGATTTCGTTTGCAATACGCTTACCTGCCTTATTGCAGCCGGAAATATCGTACATAGACGGGTCCGCCTTGCGCTTAAGCAGATTCGGGCGCTTTACATTCGGGTCGTCAATCGGCGTTTCCGGGTCAACCCAGCGCACCAAATCTCTCGGGCACTGGTCGCCCGCTGCGCCGCAAAGGCCTAAAAGATAAATATCCTTGCCGAGCTTTTCGCGCAAAATCGCCTTCGCTCTGCCCCAGTAATCGGCAGAAATAAAGCTTCTCTGCTCCAAAATCTGCGCCGGACAAGCAATGTTTGCCACAACGCCCGTCAGCTTTTTATTTTTATCAAAGGTATAAATCAGCTCAATGCCGGAATCGTTGCCGCCCTCCAGTGCAACAAAGTTTGCCGTGTTGGTATCACCCCACATCTGCGCCGAGCCGTCATCGTAGCTGACGCGGCGGCACATGCCGACTGCGGCTCTGCCGAATTCGTTGGTAAACAGCGCCTCCGCGCGGCTTTCCCAGGCGCGCTTTGCCGCAAGTGCAACCTTATCCGTCGCAAACTCTAATGCCTCCTGTGGTGTGATTACGCTATCGTCTGCCGTAACCTTCTTTGTATACATTTTCTCCCCCGGCAAAAACTCTTCCAAAATCTTCGCCGTCGCAGAAATAGAGCCGCCGCTTTTTCCCTGCTCGCGTACTCTGTCCGCCATCATCAGCGAGGTGTGCGTATGCGTTGCCGCAACCATCAGCTTGCGCACATCAAAGCCCGGCAGTATTGCCGCCAGCTTTTCGCGTGCCAGCTCCATAGCGGAAATACCGAAGCCCACCAAATCCACGGATGCCATAATCATTTCGTCGCCATTTGCTTCCACAGCCATCGCCGTTACGGTAATCTCAGATTCTACATATTCGGAAATTCTTTCAAAAAACTGCCCTGCAAGGCTCGCCTTTTTCTCGGGCACAAGGCTTTCCTCTGCCCAGCCAATCAGTAAACTCATCTTATTTTCCTCCCTTGCTGTGTATAAACAGTGTCCATTTTTTATAAAGACATATTGCAATGACAATAATCACTGCGCAGCCGATGCCCCAGGTCAAAACCACATAGCTCCACGGCATTTTTTCCGCCATGGCCGGGAAAACATAGGTCGCAATCACATTGCCGAACGCTGCACTGCCGTTTAAAATACCGGAAATGGTGCCGCTTCGCCCGTAGCCACTGAAGCGCGCCGCGGAATACGAATTGGAAAACGGCGTCATCGCTTGAATAAAGATAATCGCGCCGGATAAAAGTGCCAAAATCAGCCAATAATTCCAAATACCGACCGTGCATGCCATAAACACAAACGGCATCGCAAGAAAGATAAAGGTGCAGATTGCCTGCATCTCGTTGGAGGTAACCTTCTTACGAAATACGCCTGCCAAAACCATACCCAGCACTGAAAACACAATCAAAAATACGCTTAAGCGGTTCGCCACCGCCGCCGACAAATCGCCGTACGATTCCATCAGCATCGTGGGCGCACAGGTCTTAAGTCCTGTGCTGATTGCCGTTGCAATCAAGCTGATCAGCACCACCCATAAAATACCCGACTTTTGCATCAGGGATTTCATATCCGTATCGTCCTTCGTCTTTTGCGTATCTCGCGCCTGCACCTCGACCTCGACCATATTGCGCTCCAAAAGCTTATAGCCAACCACCCAAAGCACTAAAAAAACGCCGAGAGAAATTGCGGAAATCAGAAAATTGTCCACCCAATTCGATACAAACGATGCCACCAGCAGGCTGACTGCCTGCCCGGTACTGGTCGATAAAAGCACCCAGAAAATTGCCGTTTGTCGAAAAGAGGGTGCAATCTGCGTTGTCGTAATTTTAAATATGCCCGGCCACAGACCAAACTGCAGCGCCGCATTGATGCACCATACCGTCATAACCACGCCGTAGCTTTGGTTACAATAAATCACCGCATTGGATACAATGCCGCTTATAATACCAATTAAGACAAGCTTAAACGGCGAATATTTATCCGCCGCAAAGCCGCCGATGATTTGAAATGTGCCGTAAATCAGCCAAAACACTGCACTGATGAGACCGGTCTGCGACTTTGTCATCGCACCGACCTCTACAATAGATGCCATGGCTGCTGAAAACATATTTTTTGTCATATACACCACGGCGTGTGCCGCAAAAAGCAGCAAAAACAGTACAATACTCAGCTTCACGCTTGAAAGCTGTTTCTGTTTCATATTCATTGCCTTCTTTATCAGATAATTTCGATACCCAAAATGTCACAGAGATTTGCAATCAGCTCTGTATTGTCGCCGTAGGAAATGATATAGTGCTGGCACATTACATTCTGCGCAAAGTCCTCGACATCGTCTAAAATAACCTCAAGGCCCGGCAGCTGCGGTGCAGGCTGTGTCCAGCCGGCCTCCTCCCACTTTCTCGGGGTAACGCCTTCGCCTTTTACCATATGCATATAGTATCTGCCGTCATCGTAGGTTAAGCGGCACATTGTCACCGTGCCGGTCTTAACCTTGCTGACATTTAAAATACCCTCGCTGAGCTCACCGAATGCCGCCGGCATTACGGTAACCTCGCCGTCAACAACCTCTGCCGGTACATAGTCCGGCACGCCAGCAAGCACGCGGTCTGTGAAGAACTCATAAAACTCTAAATAGAACGCACACTGACCGGTTAAATATTTAACCATCAGCTGTGTAATCGTACCGAGACCGTCATTTTCCGGCACGGTGCAAAGCCCTTTCTCATCGGAAAGCAGCATAAAAATCGGTGCCGGCGGGAAGCCCAAGAGCTTCTTCATACCGTCAACATCCTTTAAGGAAACCGCATCATAGCCGCGCTCGTCGCAAATTGCCTTTACTGCAAGGTAATAGCCCGCAGCCTTTTTCATGCTTTCCGGGTTTGCAGCCTTCATAAAGTGCCACTTCGACATACAATTGTCGATCACCGCCTGCTTTTCTTCGTCCGTCACCTTCTGATAGCGCTGCTCGATTTCCAGCATTTCAAAGCTCTCAATTTCCGGTCCGATTTCGCGCTTTAAGGAAGGTCCGTCTACCTGCGTACCGTACAGGTTCATATCACGGTAGCCTGCCATACCGCTGCGCGCATGGCGCAGGCGGGCAGCCGCTGCTGCAGCCTTCGCATAGTTATACACGGTCTTTGTCTTGCTCGGAAGTCCGATAATGTCATAAACATACTTAAAGGTGTAGCCTAAATCGTAGAAGGTTTTGCGGATTGCGCTTGTGCCTGCCTGGTCAGCCGTTGTAACGAGGCGACCTTCCTCCATCCAGCCGCAAAGTCCCCATAAAACCATCGGTTTATGGCGAAAATGCTCCGTTACCTTTACAACTGCGTGTGTCGGAATCCAGCCGGCAATGCAAACCACCAAAACATCAAATTCCTGCCCCTTTAAGGCATCGACTGCCTTTTTAATGTCCTTTTCCTCATAATCGTCTGTTACCGGGAATACGGAAACAAGCTCCATCCCCTCGTTTTTAAGTGCCGCCTCTGCATCGGCACATTTCTTTACAATAATGTCATACGGGGTGTTCACTTCACCGAAGCCCACAAATGCTGCTTTAACCATTTTTTATTTCTCCCTTCTTACATTCAACAAAGTATCATAGTATGTATAGTTTTCATAAACTGCGCTGTAATCCTCGCCGGTCGGTGCGTACACCTTATCGGTTTCGATTTTTGCACACGCTGCCTTTACCGAAGCAAAACAGCCTGCGCCCACACCTGCCAGAATTGCAGAACCGAGGCACGCCGTTTCTTTATTCTTAAGCGTAACAAGTGTTTTACCGGTTAAGTTTGCCTTCATCGTGCACCAAAGCTTACTTGCAGCACCGCCGCCCATTGCGCGGATTTCCTTGACCGGCACCTTCAGATAGTCTAAATTGCTCTTTAAGATGCAGGAAACAGATTCCATAATGCTGCGCACAAAATGCGCACTTGTATGCTCCGGTGCAAGCCCTGTAAAGCTGCCGCGCGCATCCGGATTATACTTCGGCATCGTCGAGCCGCAAAGATACGGCAAAAAGGTTACGCCGTCACTGCCGACAGAAACGCTTTCCGCCATTTCGTCGAGCTCTTTAAAGCTTTTCTCCGCCAAAAACACATTCTTAAACCACTTCAGTGCCATACCTGCCGTCGGACTCCACGAAAGCAGGCAGTAGCCGTCGTCATAGTTATAATGACACGGCACAATGCTTGCCGGGTCATACGCAGGCACACTGTCCGTCGGCATAAAAATCGCCATAGTCGTGCCCGTCATTTCGCTGACGATACCCTTTTCTACCACGCCTGCACCGATGGCACCTGCCACCTGGTCCATTGCAGAGGTTACAACCTGAATGCCGTTATAGTCGCCGACATACTTACCGCTGCCGTATAATTCCGGCAGCATCTCTTCGCCGACACCGATGAACGCAAGCATTTCCTTCCACCAAACGCCGCCCTTGATATCAAAATACAGACTCGACGATTGCAGCGTCTTCTCCGTTACAAACTTGCCGGTCAGCTTGTATAAAATATAGTCCTCTAAAAGGAAAATCTTCTTTGTTTTTGCCCAGATTTCCGGTTCGTGCCTTTGAATCCATAAAAGCTTACACGCCGGCCAGGTTGCCGTAATTTCCGGCTGACCTGTCACTTCATACACCTTTTCTCTGCCGAAGTGTGCTTCAATTTCTGCCGCTTCTTCGGTTGCGCGGTTATCAAGCCAAACGATGGCATCGCGCACGGGGTTGCCGTTTTCGTCCGTTAAAATCAGTGTTTCGCACTGCGTATCAATTGCAAGCGCATCCACCTTGCCCGTTTCTTCAATTTTGCCGAGCGCAGTTTTGAAAATCTCCCAATAGCGCTCTGCCTCGAACTCGACAATGTCGCCCTTTGTCTTTAAGGTATAGTCCTCGCTGATGCAGGCAAGCTGATTTAAGCCTTCGTCAAACAGCGCCGCCTTTACCGAGGTTGTACCATAGTCCACACCGAGTAAATTCATAATTCGCACCTCACCATTCACATTCAATCAAGCCGTCGTCGCGCAGCGTCAGCTTTGTGCCATACGGCTCGCTCATATTCTTTAAGTATTCATAAATTTCCGGATTGTAGCTTCTGCGCGGCAAGCCGTTTTCGGACTTGTGTCCGTCCATTTTCATTTCAATCGGCATCAAAACAAGTTTGGTCATTTTCGTGCCGTCTGTTTCCCAATACGGAATCACCGCTCTGAACATTCTCGGGTCGGTCATCAGGCCTACCGTGAAGTTTTTCGAGCGCTTTTTCAAGAGCGCATGCACGGTTTCGTCTGCCGGCAGGTTATACTTTGCAAAAAACTCTGCCGGTGCAAGCTCTACGCTGTAGAGCTGAAGCACAAAGTCGCCGAGCGAATAGAAAATCGGGCAATCCTTGTACACTTCAATCGGTCTTAACAAATGCGGTCCGTGTCCGACAACGGCGTGTGCCCCTGCATCAATACAGCGGTGCGCGAAGTCCTTTAAAAACGCGGACGGATTTTCCTTTGCATCGCCCTCCAGCTGGTGCGAATGAATAGAAACCATAATATAATCTGCCTGGAACTGTGCTTCATAGATTGCTTTTTCTACGCGCGCCATATCCGTTTCATTGAGCGCCTGTACAAACTTGTATTCATCGCCCACCTTAAACTGCAGCTCGCCAAGCTCGCAAAAGCCTTCCTTCAGCTCCGGTTGATAGCCTTCTTTGCGGGTAATCTCCTTAGAGGCATTGATGTTGGTCAGCTTTGCTATCCTCTGGATATGCTCAAAATCCTCTTGCGGCAGCTCCACATGCTTGTTTAAACGCATACCGTTCACGCCCGGTCTGCCCGGCACGCGCACCGTCTGCTCACCCGCCATCATCGACGGGTCAAAATTCGTATTTACCGCAATGAGTGCGACTCTGCCGTTCGGCGTTTCCAGATAGCGTGGTGCGGCAGCCTCTGCCAGATTGTTACCGCAGCCGGCGTGTACCAAACCGCTCTCGTTTACACATTCAAGCGTCTTTAAAAAGCCGCCGTAGGAAAAGTCGAGCGCATGGTTATTATTAAAGCTTGTCATATTAAAGCCAAACGGCTTGATATCGTCTAAAATTTCGGGATAAGTGCGGATATATGTACCGCCGCTAAACTGCGACGCGCAGGTTTCCCCCTCGTAATTGAGCGTCGTTTCCAGATTGAAAAAGCGTGCATCGCCCTGACCGATAAACGGTGCAAGCTCATTAAAGCCTTCGTAGCCTTCGTAAATTCTTCTTTGGATAATCATATCCCCTGCTGCCGTAAATTTCATTTTTCTCCCTCCATAGCTTTTAAAAAAAATCGTGCCTTAATCCACAAATACATTCTTATTAAAATTTTACCACGCCGTACAAGAATAGTCAAATAAATGCGAGCGAAACTTTTTCGTAAACTTGATTACACCATAAGTAAAAATGCGCACACGGCTTTCTTCATTGATTATACCATAAACACGCGCAATCACAATCGCCGCCGCAACAAAAAAGCAATGAAAAACAATACATTTTCCATTGCTTTTTGTCCGTTAAATACCGCGCTGCTTTAAAACGCTGCCGCGGTCTGTTTTTGTAATTTCGATGCAGTTTGTGATGCTGTCCTTCAGCTGCTCCACATGTGAAATGACACCGACAATGCCGTTGCTTTGCTGCACGCCGTACAAGATTTCAATCGCATCCGCACAAGCATTTCGGCTCAGCGAGCCGAAGCCCTCGTCGACAAACATTGCCTCCAGGTGCACGCCCTTGCCCTGCGCCTGTACCACAGAGGACAGCCCGATTGCCAGACTGAGCGCCACCAAAAACTTTTCGCCGCCGGAAAGCGTTGCAACGCTTCTGCGCTCGTTGTTGTTTGCATCCCAAACCTCTAAAGCCAAGCCGACCTTGCGTTCATTCCCTGCCTTTTCATCGCGGCGGTACAAGCGGTATCTTCCTCCGTAGACATTGCGCAAAAGCGCATTCGCCTGCAGGGTAATCTGCGTCATCATTACGCCAAGCACATAGCGCTTAAGACCAATACCGTTGCTGCCGGAAATGAATCTTGAAAAAGCACAGTTTTCATCAACGGCTTTTCGCTTTTCCATGTAAGCCGCATTGTCGAGCATCAGCTTTTCCGCGTCGGCTGCAAGCTTATTATATGCATCCTCTGCAAGCGCATAAGCGCTGTGCAAATTCTGCACGGTCACCTCCGCCTCCGCAAGCACCGCCTTCGCCGCCGCAAGTGCCGGTCGCTGCTTGCCGCTCGTCTTTTCGCGCTGCTTGTCAAGCTCCTGCTTTGCATGCTTTAAAAGCTCTTCCTTTTGAAAAAGTGCTGCGCTGCGCGCTTCACGCTCCTCGCGCGCCATCACCGCTGCGGCATACGCCGCTTCCGTTTCGAATACGGACGCTGCCAGCTTGGTCTGCCAGTTTTGCAGGCAAGCGCCGTAGCTTTCCTCTGCCTGCTTCACTTTCACTTCTGCCGCTGCACAAAGCTCTGCCTTCGCACTCTTCTGCGCAAGTGCAGCATTTAAATTTGCCTGCAGCTTCTCCGTTTGCGCATCATAATCGCGCACCGCACGCTGCAGCTGTTCAATCACCGCCGCAAGCTGCTCTAAGGTGTCTACGCCTTCTATCCTCGCTTCCAGGGCCGCATTGTATTCCTTTTCTAAGCTCTGCACGCTTTGTGCAAGCTTTTCACAAACACCGCGTTTGTCCGCAAGCGCAAGCTCTGCGGCTGTGCAAAGCTCCGTTGCCTTTTCCAGCGCCGTCTGCGCCTGCGTATACGCCTCTTTAAAGCGCTTATATTCTATTTCGGAAACCGCATCCAGTGCCGGTTGTGCCGGCGCCGGATGACTTGTGCTGCCGCACACCAGGCACGCCCTGCCCTCGACCAGCTTTTGCGCAAGCAAACCGCCAATGCCGTAATAATATCGTACATCTGCATCGTCATACGCAGCCTTCGCCGCATCACGCGCCTGCAGCTTCAGTGCCAATGCCTGCTTTTGCTGTTCAGCTTCTTTTTCTGCCGCCGCAACCGCAGCTTCCGCGGCTGCATACTTTTTCTTTTCCGCTTCGAGCGCCTGTCTTCGCGCCTGAAGTGAGGTATACACCTCACGCTTGGTTTCATACACGGCAATGCGGCCGCGTTTTTCTTCGTTCTGCGCTTTTTGCGCAGCCTGCGCCTGCTTTTTTGCCTCTGCCTGCTGCCATTTCGCCTCTGCCGAGGCCGCCTCTTGCAAAGCCGCAAGTGCAGCCGTTTTCGCTTCCGCCTGCGCGGCGCGCGTCGCCTGCAAAGCCTCATAATCCTCGCGCAGCTTTTCTGCCTCACTCGCTGCCGCAAGCACTTCTTTTTCTTTCGCAAAGCCCTCGCTTTCAGCGTACAGCTGCTTGTACTCTGCCTCGCGCTTGTCCAGCGCTGCAAAATCCACATCCTCTGCAACGAGCGCTTCATAGGCAAGCTTTTTCTCGGTATATTCCTTTTGCTGTACCTCCCAGGCCGCTTTCTTTCCCTTTAACTCTTCCGCTTTTTCCGCGCAAAGCAGCTCCAGCGCCTCCGTTGTGTCACAGCCGTATCTTTCCAGCCACAGCGCCATTCGATTGCGCTCATTTTCAAGCGCATCGGCGGCTGTCTTTGTTTTTTCGTGCAGCCACTGCGCAATTTTGTCCCATTTGTCCGCTTTAAAAATCTGCGTTAAAATTTTTTCCTTTTCCTCCGAGCTGGAGGTTAAAAAGGTTTCAAACTGTCCCTGCGGCAGAATTATAATCTGGCAAAACTGCTCTGCGGTCAGCCCGATGATTTCCTCCGCCTTTTTCGTTACAGCCTTTTTCGTCGGATTTTCCATAAGCGGCACATATACATCGCCTACCAGCTGCATACAGTTGTGCGACTCATTTAAGTTTTTACGCGCCATTTTAATCTCGCGCACAAACTTATATCGCTTTCCGTTGTTTTCGAAGATAAATTCCACCGCCGTGTCCTCATTGCTCGCCAGCTTGCAGCGCATTGCCTCCAAATCACCGCGCTTTTTGTTGCTGGCTTCGCCGTAAAGCGCACAGCACATTGCATCCAGAATCGTCGTTTTGCCGGCGCCGGTTTCACCGCTGATTAAGAAGATGCCGTCCTGCTCGAGCAATGTAAAATCAACGAACTGCTCCGCCATATACGGACCAAAGCACTTAAATTTCACCGAAATCGGTCTCATCCCAAATCCGCCTCCCTCTGACTTTGCGCCACTGCCTCTTCAAACAGGCTGCGCTGCTGCTCCGTCGGCTGATACCCGCAGATTTCCTCCATAAACTTTTCCATAATGCCAATCTCATCTAACGCGTCAAGCTCCTCTAAGGTTAACGACGACGCCGTGCCGCTCTCCTCCAGGCTCTTACCGCGCAGCTCCAATAAATACGGAAACTGCAGGCGCAGCTCGTTAAAAACGGCGTTTCCTGCGTATTCATCCGTCAACTCAATATGCAAATAACAATTCTCCAGCTGCGCCATCGCTTTGACTTCCTCCAGCGTGCCACGCACGCTCTTTTTATCGTGCAGCATAGAAAGCGGATGCACCGTTTGCGTTTTCGCTTCCGTGTCAAAAATCACAACGCCCTTTTCCTGCTTTTCCTCTGCGCCAAAGGAATACTTTATCGGGCTGCCGCTGTAGCGCACCGTCGGTGAAATCACCTGCGGCTTATGAATGTGCCCGAGTGCGACATAATCAAAGCCGTCAAAAACACTTTTCGATACTGCCGTTGCGTGCCCGACCTTCGCCGAACGGTCCGACTCGGAAATCTCGGCATCAACAATCAATGCGTGCGCCACGGCAATATTGATTGCCGCAGGGTCCATCTGCGCGCGGATATTATCTAAAACCACCTGATACGCCGTTTCCTCCGAGCGAATTTCATCGCTGCGCTCCGGAAAAAGCGCACGCACCTCCTCGCGGTTAAAAAACGGGATTGCATACACAGCCACCTTACCGCCTTCAAACAAAACGGGCTCAATGTCACGCGTGAGCTTGCCGGTCACATGCAAGCCTGCACCCTTCAAAAGTGAGCGGCATGTTGCCAGACGCGCACCACTGTCGTGGTTGCCGGCAATGATAACCGCCGGCACGCGCAGCTGAAAGCAAATATGCGTCATTGCCGCGTTATACAGCTCAATCGCTTCCGCGTTGGAAACGCTGCTGTCATATACATCCCCCGCGCATAAAACCGCGTCAACCTTTTCTTTTTCTATAATGGCATAAAGCTGCTCTAAAAAATTCTTTTGCTCCTCAATATAAGACCCTGTGCCGAGCGGCATACCGAAATGCCAGTCCGATGTATGTAAAAGCTTCATCCGTTCCGCCTCCTTAGAAAAAATGTTTCCGTATAAGCCAAGTATAGCATATTTTTCATCCGTCCTCAACCGCTTCCGCACAAAAAAAGAACCGGAAATCCGGTTCTTTTTTCTTTATTCCATACTGAAAGCGTTCTCCAATTCGCTGACTGCCGCATTCATACCGCCTAAAAGTGCATCCGCAAACGCATCGTCGGCTGCAACGCGCCAGCCGTTTTCGCCTTTTACCACCTTCACCGTTACCTCGGTGGTCACCGTTGTCAAATCCGCGCCGGAAATCACTTCTTTTAAAATTCTGCTCATTTCAGCTTCAGTTTCCTCTTCACTCGGCGGTGCCGAAGAAAAAGCGTTGCCAAACGCGTACTCCAACGCTTTTTGGAAAAACGCACCCAATATCGGTTTCATATCCGGCGCTGTGATATCGGCAGTGATTTGCACGGTTTTATCATCGACCTTTGCCGCAGAGCGCACTTCCCACTCCAGCTTGTCGAAAAGGTTTTCCATAAAATATTTTGCCTCGCCGGTCAGACTTTCGCCCTCGCCAACGGTTAGCGCATCTAAATCCGTATACTGCTGCGCCTGCTCAAAATCGAGCGCCTTGAGCGCCGTCATCAAATTCTCAAACGCCTTTTGCGCCTGCTTTTCTTCGCCGCAGCCGGCAAACGCCAGCAGCATAGAAAGCATCAACAGGAAGCTTACCGCCATTTTCAACCCTTTTTTCATAGTATACACTCCTTTTTTTCTTCAGTATAGCACAAAGGCTGTATTTGTCAAGCATACTGCTATGCCTTGCTTTTCTCGGTCCTTGCCTTGCGGTTTGCCTTCCAGAAAAGCTGCAGCTGCTTTTTGTGGTGGCAAAGCTTTTCCTGGCAATTTACGCAAGAGAGACAGGCGTTTGTCTCTTCCGAAAACCGCTCCGGGTGCAATTGCGCCGTAATCTCCCAGCGCACCAGCAGCACAACGGCAAAAAATAAAATGCTCCAGGCAAAAATATCCTTCACAAAAATCAGCGGCGTAAACATCATTGCATAGTCCCAGTTATAAATCCTGCAGCTTGTGCAGCATTTGTTTTTCATCATCAACGTCTGAAACGGGCAGAAAAACAGAATACAAATCATATCGCACACGGAATAGAAAAGGCTGATGAGCACCAAAACACCTTCATCAATACAGCCGGTATAATACAGCGCACCGATGCCGCCGTTTAAAACAATCCAAAATAGGATAACCCAGCCGACACCCCTGTTTAAAGCCTTTGTATGTATTGCATTTTCCTTCGGCTGAAAATTCTTTTTAAACTGCTTCTGGCAGCCCATGCTTTCAAAGCGCGAAGGGAAAAAGCGCAAAATCATTTCGACAACAAAAACCACCCAAACCAAAAACAAAATAAACGAGCGATACTTCACATCGACAAATATATACGCTGCGTTCTGCGCACGGTTTACGGCATAAACCACCGTCGCCGCCAAAAACAGACACGACCGAAAAACGAGTTTTAAAAGATGCATAATCGAAATGCGCGACATTCTGATTTCCTTCCTTTTTTCCTTGAAACATAACATATACAATGCGCATTCATTATACCATTGTTACTCTTAAAGCACAACCCCGCAAAAGAAAAATATCAAGTGCGTTGGTATGCATATGCAAACAATCCACGAACCGTACACCTTAGCGTTTTTTAAAATACCGCTTCATATACAAAATCACCATCGCGCCTGCAAGCGGAAAGATAGCAGAAATTAGAAGACCTGCGCGCATACCGACCTGCTCGGCGCTGATTTGCAGCACCTGCGCCAAATCAGCGGCAAAGCTGCTTGCACCAATAGTATCGGAAAAAATGCCGACCAGCTGCGGCGCAATGGATGCGCCCATATCGCCGCCTGCCGCCATTAGCGCATAAACTGCAACGCCGGCACTCGGAAACTGTTCGCCGACAAAAATAATCGTGCCCGGCCAAAGCATCGAAACACAAAGGCCCGTTGCCATACAGGCAACAAGTCCGATAATCGGATTGAGGGACAGGCTCGCCGTCACATAGCAAACGCCCGCGCCCAGCATCCCCAAAAGCATCACATTTAATATTTTACTGCCGTACTTGGCATAGAGCGTACGCCCGAAGCCCAATAGCGCGGCAAACACCGCAAAGCCTAAAATATCGCCGATGACCTTCGATACGCCGAGCGCGCTTTCCACAAAGCTCGATGCCCACAGCGTCATCGTGCACTCCGCCGCGCCACCGAGAAACAGGCAGACAAAGCAAATCACCAGTCCCGGACTAAAAAGCTTTTCTCCCTCGCCCGTATCACCGCCAAGCTCCATCGGCGGCAGCTTTGCCTTAGCAAATAAAACAGACGCCGTCAGCGGTATAACCGACAATAAAATTGGCAGCCAGTACCAATTCTCCCTGCCGACCACTTTTAAAAACAGCGTGCTGAAAATCACAACGCCAACCACACCCCAGGCATACATCGAATGCAGCTTGCTCATTTCGCGTTCGGGGTTGTCGCTCGGGATTGCCGCAATCACCGGGCTGGCAAGCACCTCATTTAAGCCTGCGGAAATTGAGAAAACTACCGTGCCGAGCACAATCCAGGCATAGGTCGCCTGCGGAAAAAGCGCCGGCAAAGCGCCGTAGATTAAAAGTCCGCAGAAGGTAAATATCGGCATAAGGCGCACTGTTTTATGTATCGGAAAAAGCTTTGTGAAAAAGGTAAAGACCAAGTCAATCAAAAGCTGCGTTGAAAAGCAAACCACCGCCAATAGACCTAAAAGCGTATACGAAATGCCGTACACCTCGCGGAAGGTCACAAACAAAAGCGGAGACAGGCTTGAAACCACCGCCAAAGCAATGTTTGAGCCATAACAGGCATATCTTGCCAAATTGTATTCGTTATTTTGGTTCATACTTACACCTCTTCTAAATACGCATCCGCTTCCGCGCGCGATTTAAAAATCAGAACTTTCTTCTCATTTTCATACTTTGAAAGCAACTCGTAAATTTTTGGCAAGGCTTCACTGCGAAAATCCAGAATCCACTGCCGAAATTCTTCGTCAAATACATCCTCTACCCACGGCAAATCCTCGTGCACCGTACCCACGCGCGCCGCCGCGCCGGAAAGGCATACCTCCACTGGATAGTCGAGCAGGATCACCGTATCGCACGCGCGCAGGCGCAGCTCCAGCGTGCGCTGATAATTGCCGTCGATAATCCAGCGCTCCTTTTGCACAATTTCCAATAGCCGCGCATCAAATTCTTCTCTTGTGATATTGGTTTTGTCCGGCTTGTGCCAGATTTGGTCTAAATAATACAGCGGCAGCCCGGTCTTGTCGCGCAGCTTGCGCGCAAACACGCTTTTTCCTGCACCCGAGCAGCCGATAATCATAATTTTTTGCAATGTTATTTCCCCTTTTCCTTCTGTGCCGGAAGCTCATCAAGCATCGCATCAAAGCGCGCCGCCAAAAATGCGCGGTGCTGTTCTTGTATGCGAAAATTTAATCAGTTCGCATCCTCATCTAATGCCTCTATATAAAAACTCACCGGGCGAAAACCGTCGTTACACGAAATCATTGCCGACTTCGGATTTTGCATCCAGCCATCGTAGATATTTTCGCCGCCGTGGGCAAGCGTCATCACAAACGCAGACATACTCTCCCACGCGCTGTCGCAAAGTCCTTCCGGCTTTTCCCAGCCGTTTGCGATAAACACCTGACCTTCGCGCAAATCGCAGGCGTGCGCAATCGGATTTTCAAATTTTGCAATCAAATCCTCGTGTCGCACCGTTTTCATAACGGTAATTCTGCACTTTTTCATAGTACTATCATCCTTTTCCCATCATCAAATTAAAACTGATATCAATAAACCCTTGCATCTACTCGCTCCATCCGTTTTTCCTATCTTAACGAAATCGCCTTCAAGGTCTTGCGCAATGCCTTCCAATCCGGGCAAGCCTTTTCCAGCTCGGCATAAAACAGCTTCGAGTGGTTCTGCTGCAAAAAATGTGTAAACTCGTGATGCACAACATATTCAATACATTCGAGCGGTGCATACCGAAGCGCGGTATTGAAGGTTAAAATGCCCTGCTTTGCGCGGCAGTTCCCCCACTGGGATACCATTTTGCGAAATCGGATTTGCGGAAATGCAACGCCGCGCCTTTCATAGTACGGATAGACCTTTTTGCAAACGCCGAGCACCACCTCGCGGATTTCGCCCTCCGCAAAGTACTGCGTCGGCGCAGGCTTTGCCGCACATTCCGCCTGCGCGCGCAAAATCAGCGCCGCGCGCGATTCGACAAACGCATCAATCATCGCCTGCGCTACGGCTTTCGGCGCAGATACATGCACGCTGCCGTCCGGCTTGATGCGTAAATTGATGTTTTTCACCCTTTTGCGCTCCAGGTTATAGGTGATATTGTATTTTGTAATCGTTCTGAGCATAAATTGCACCTCTGCTACATTTTAACACAGAATTCTTCATTACTCAACAACAAAAAAGCGTTCAGCAGCTTACCTTTCGCTGAACGCCTTTTATCATTTTATCGAAGCAACTCTAAAAGCGCACTCGGGTCATTCGCCGTAATCAGCGATGCGCCTTTTTCAATGCAAAACTGCACATCTTCCTTTGTATCTGCGCAGTACAAATGCATCGGCAAGCCCTTTTTCGCGTAAATATCGAACACCTCGGACTTGGCAATCGCCATCGAAATGCCGATTTCATCGTAGTGCTCGTAGGAGATAAACTCCTTCATCTGAAAATCGGGATAGCCCATCGTGCGCGCGTTGTATTTTTCCTTCAGATATTTGATAATTCTGCCATTGAAGGCATAAAACCAGCAATTTTCAAAAAAGCCATACGCTTTTAAAAGCGCAACGGAAATATCGACCGTTTCCTCGGTGTATTCCTTGATTTCAACGCCGAGCTTGAAATTTGGATTCTTTGCCTGCACCAGCTTCAAAAGTTCCTCGAGTGTCGGCACTTCGACCTGCCCTCGAAACCTGTCGCCGAACTTTTCCTGAAAGCATGGGTCCAGCTTTTTAATCTCCGCAAGCGTCATATCGCGCAAATGCCCCGCCACGCCACAGGTTCTGTACGGATTGCCGTCGTGCATCAGCACCGGCACCTTATCTTTGGAAAGCCAGATATCAAATTCAATCGCATCCACGCCCATCTCCAATGCCTTTTCATAGGAAAGCAGCGTATTTTCCGGATACAGCGCGCACACACCTCTGTGCCCTTCTATATAAATGTTTCGCATAAGTTTCGTTCTCCTTTATATGATTTCTTCTAAAATGCCCAAATCCCAACAAAGGCGCGAGAGCACATATTTGTCGCGTATATCCTTCGTTGCCTGAAACGCAAGGCATAAGTCCTTTTCGTCTATGCCGATTTCAGCCGGTGCTTTCGGCGCTTCGATTTTATCCAAAAGCGCTTCAAGCTCTGCGCTCGATGGCAGCTCTTCGTCAATGATTTTCAGAATTGCATCCCAGCTTGCACAAAGGATTTCAAATCTTTCCTTGTGGCTTTCTACGCTGTATTTTTGCTCTTTTTCCTCCAACGCAATCATCGCATCTGCCGCTTTGCCAAGATAGGCAACAAGCGTTTTTTTCCACGCTGCATAGTCAAAGCCTTTTACATACGCCATCGCCTTTTCACGATTCGGCGTATATGTTTTCAGTTTTTCATAAAGCTTTGCCGCCGTCAGCGTACCGATGGCGCACTGTATACCGTGCAAATCCACCGGCGTGTTAAATGCCTCGCCGCGCATGTCCCATATATGCGAAAAATAGTGCTCTACGCCCGAAGCTGGTCGGGACAATCCTGCAAAATTCATCGCAACGCCGCCGAGCACCAGCCCTTCAAACACCGCCTGCACCGCTTCTTCCTTCCGTTCAAGCAATCCGTCCGCATTTTCAACGCATTTTTTCAGCGCACCGCGGATTAAATCCGCTATCTTTTCGCAGTAGTATTCCCCCGTCACAAGGTTGGCAATGCGCCACTCGCAAATGCTGACATATTTGGCAAGCATATCACCGAGTCCGGATTTTAGCATATGCAAGGGTGCTTCTTTTAAAACATCCACATCGCCGATTACGACATTTGCACACTTGCTCGGAAGCGAAATCTTAAGACCGTCCCGCGTCATTGACGAAGTCGCAGAGGCGTATCCGTCCATCGACGGCGCAGTTGCGACAATGATGTAGGTACGCTCGGTCAGGTTGGCTAATATCTTGCATATGTCATTGATTACGCCCGAACCGACACCGACGACGATATCACACGCCTTATCAAAATGCAGCACAGCTGCGCCGACCGCCGCTTCATTCGGCTCAAGCGCATCGCTGTTAAAAATATGCTTTGTATACGCAATGCCGCCGCTTTCCAATACAGCACACACCTTTTCTCCCGCGGCGGCAAAGGTGTTTTTGTCCGCTACAACAAAAGCCTTTTTTCCGTTATATCGCCCTATAATCTCCGGCAGTTTTGCAAGCACACCCTTGCCGGAAATGCAGTCATCGATGCCTGCCGCGTGCACTTTTCCGCACGCACATTTTTGATTGTTCACCACGCTGCCGTAATCCATAAAAACCCTTCTCTCAATTACACTTGAAAACCATCTTTTCTTATGCTATAATTATATAAACTCAATCAAAAATTGTCAATTTCAGTAAAATACATTGAATAAAAGCTCAATATTTGATTGTTTGTTTGATTGCAATGTGCGTTTTATGATTGGAGGCGAGCCTATGCCGTTTTATGAAAGAGAAGAAAAAATCCTGCGCCTTTTGGCCGCAGACGAGGTCATCTCCGTTGAGGAAATTGCAAAAAGGCTGTATATCAGCAAGCCGACCGTGCGCAGGGATTTGGATAAGCTGTCGAAAAAGGGCTTGATTGCGCGCACGCACGGCGGCGCGACGCTAATCAAAAAGGCTGCGGATGCAACAATTCCCTTTGCCCTGCGCGAGCAGGAGCAAAACAGCGCAAAAGCAATTATGGCAAGCAAGGCTGTGCAGTTTATCAAAGACGGCGATACCGTTATGCTCGACGGGTCAACCAGTGCGTTTGCCATTGTGCCGCTGCTTGCGGAATTTAAAAACTTAATTGTGATTACCAGCAGCGCAAAATCCGCCTTCGTGCTCGGGCAGATGGGCATCAAAAACATCTGCACCGGCGGACATATGGTAAATAAATCCCTTTCCTATGTCGGCGAGGATGCCGTAAGAACCGTAAACAGCTACAACGCCGATGTCGTGTTCTTTTCCTGCAGGGGCGTATCGCCGGATGGCTTTCTTACCGACAACTCCATCGAGGAAAATCTGCTTCGGAAAGCGATGATAAAAAAAGCGCGCAAAGCGGTATTTTTGTGCGACCAAAGCAAGTTCGATAAAACCTATTTAAACAATTTGTGCCACATTTCCGAAGTTGATGCAATCCTCAGCGACGGAAAGCTTCCGGAAACGCTTGTACAATACGCGGAAGGTATGTAAACGGAAAGCGTCGTAGACGGTAAAGGCTATGCCGTGTTTGTATACTAAATAAAAAAGCTATGCCTATGGTGGCCATCCTTAGGGATAACCACCGGTGATATTTGCCGCTATGCGGCAAGTGATATTGCTTCGCAGTGATATATTTGCTTCGCAAATGTGAAATATCCGATAAATCGGATGTGAATGATAAAAAGCCGTCTCAGTGAGACGGCTTTTTTCCATAACATTTCCTGCAAGGAAATATATCACATGTTCGACAGAACATATATCACTCGCCGATAGGCGTATATCACTCGCTCTTCAGAGCGAATTTCATTGCGCTTATCCCTTGGGATAACGCGCTTATGCATAGCTTTTTTATTCTGATGCTACTTTATAAAACCGGATTAGTTGTACATTCTGTAAAGGAAGGTTACAACTGCGCCTCTCGGGCACTGTTCGTCCGGGCTGACAGCAATACCGGTCTCGCTGAGAATCCCCGCCTCGTTTGCCCAGGCTTTTGCTTCTTCATACCAACCGTTTGCACCGATGCCCATTGCGCGGTAAAGGAAGGTAATAATATGTGCGCTCGAGCATGTATCATTCGGTGCAAAGGTGGTTGCCGTCGCACCGGCTGTAATGCCTTTTTCTACCGCCCACAATACCGGCTTGTAGTAATAATCGCCATCGCTGACATCCGCAAACGGATTATTTGTATTTGTCGGCTCCGGACAGCCTGCCGCTCTCCAAAGGAAGGTCGCAACCTGCCCTCTGGTGCAGCTGTCCATCGGACCGAAGGTCGTTTCACTTGTGCCGGAGGTTACGTTGTTTGTATACGCCCATGCAATTGCATCGATTGCATAGCTGTCCTCTGCAATGTCCGTAAACGGAAGCGCAACCGCGCCGCCATAGCGCGCTCTGTGCTCTGCCTCTGTGCTTGTATCATTCGGTGCAGTTTTCAACAGATTCTTTGCCGTATTATTGATGCCGCCGCGCTGGTCATAGAACAAGGCCGCCGAGGTTGCACCGCTTGTCACATACCATCTGTCACTACCTTCAAATCTGGAAACCGTAATATTTACCTTATTGCCTGCCGCATGGCTCTGTACCCAGTAAACAATATTGAGTCTGCCAAGCTGCGCATAGCTCTGCGCATTGATGGTTTCTGTATTTGTATTGTTGTAATAAAGCTCTAAGGTTAACGGTCTGGTCGGCTGGAAGCCGTTATCGCCCGTGCCGCCTTCAAAATAAGCTCTCGGAAGCCACTTATAATCGGTATCCTTTAAGCGCTCGTTCATATAGGTATCCCAGCCGGCTTTGCCGCTCATGCCACCCTCTGTGTAGCCGCTGCCGAAGGGTTCAATATCCGCAAAGAGATATTTCATCATTTCCATACCGTCGTCATAGTTATCCACGAGGCGCGTTACAGCCCATACAAAATATGCCGCAACGCTTCTCGGATCCTTCACATTTACAACCTGCTTAAGCTCGTCAAGATTCCACGGTGCCGGATCGGCAAGCGTAAACTTCTGGTCTTTTTTCAGCTCGCTTGTAAGCTCGGTAACATCAACCATCGGAATATCCGTGTCGATTTTAACAGATGCCGCAAACACGCCGCTTGCAACAGACAGAAGCATAGCCATAGCCAACAATACTGCCAAAATCTTCTTTTTCATGACACATTCCCCTCTCTTATACTACTTATCGTTTTCGTCAAATATATCGCCGCATTCCGGGCAGAACTTTGGCGGATTTGCCGGATCCTCCGGCGTCCAGCCACACTTGTCGCACTTATAAAGCGGTGCGCCTGCCGGCTTCGGCTTACCACAATTCTGACAGAACTTGCCCTGGTTTACGCTGCCACATTCGCATGTCCAACCCTGCGCCGGCTGCGGTTTGCCGCAGTTTGTGCAAAACTTACCGGTGTTTTCTGCGCCACATTCGCACTTCCAGCTGCCCGCAGCACCAACCGGCTGACTCACCATCGTTTCCTGCCCTGCGGTAGCGCCCTGCATAAAGCCTGCCATACCGCCCATTGCGCCCTGTGCCATACCCATACCCATAAAGCCTGCCATTGCGCCGTTTTCATTTGCAGCCGCCGTATTCATTGCCTGTGCTGTTGCACCTGCCATATGACCGCGCAGCATATTTGCATCTCTGCCCATCGCGGTAGAGCGCTGGTATTCTGTAATTCTCGCTTCATCTTCCTCGGTTGCACTTACGCTCGATACACCAAATTCTACAATTTCAACGCCGCGTCTGTCTCTCCATTTGGAGGAAAGCAGTGCATTGAGCTCATCTGCAAGTTGCATCGTATACGCCGGAATCGCCGCATAGTAGATGTTGTTTTGCGAAATCTTAAACATTGCCGGCTGGAGCGCGGTTAAAAGCTCGCTCTTTAACTGACTGTCGATTTCATCGCGCGTGAAATGGTCGTCTACATTTGCACAAACATTGGTATAAAACAGCATCGGGTTCGTAATTCTATAGGAATACTCGCCGTGGCAACGGATTTTAATATCCAGCGGAAAACCGATTGCCTGATCCATAATTCTGAACGGAATCGGTGTCGGTGTGCCATATTTGTTGCCCATAATTTCCTTTGTATTAAAGTAATACACTCTCTGATCCTTTGCCGGCTCGCCGCCAAAGGCAAAGCGCTTGCCGATTTCGGAAAAGCTCTTTTTAATGTTTTCGCCGAGACTGCCGTAGAAAATACTCGGCTCCGTGCCGGTATCGTACACGAATTCGCCCGGCTCTGCACAAATATCCACGACCTTACCGCTCTCCACAATAATCATACACTGCCCGTCGTTTACATTAATAATTGAGCCGTCGGAAATGATGTTATCGGTTCCCTTTTTGTTCGACGAGCGGCCGCCTGTTCTTTTTTCACCCTTTTGGACAAGGATGTCTGCCTCCATGCTTTCGCAATAGAAATAGTCGCGCCACGAATCAGCGAGTACGCCGCTGAGCGCGCCAATGCCTGCTTTTAACAAACCCATAATTATTCCCCTTCCTGTACATATGTATTTTCATCCATTACTGTATAATCCGTTATGTCCCATACATCCGGATTCGGCACGAGCCTGCCGTCACCGCCGATTTGCGGCGAGAAAATGTGCCCGCTGAGCTTCTGTGCCGTGCTGATTTCAAGATTTGGATGTATATCAGACAAATTGCACTTTACGGTAAAGGCTTCGCCGTTATATATCGTATGCACATCGCCCGTATCCAAATCCTTAATCTCGACATTGTCTTTATAGCGCGGTACGATTAAATACCATTCATCGCCTTCGTAATTGATGTGGCGGATTTGCTCAATTGCTTCGTCACCAAGCGCTTGAAATACACCCTCTACATAGGTATGGCGAAACTCCATTCTGTCGCCGTAGCCCAAAAATGCCACTGCAAACATCGGCTGCGTATCAAGGGAGTCAAAATCAAACACATTGGCATAGATGCTTCTGTAATCTGCATCCTTATACACCATACCGTCCTTATCGGGCGCCTGCGGCTTAATTGCTACACAGCCGCCAAGTGCCGCAACCACCAAAGCGATTGCCAATAAAATTTGAATACCCTTTAAACTTTTCATAAAATCACCCCGCATACAATAGCGTTTCAAAGCATTTCTCCTCCGGCATACCGTTCACCGTTCTCGGCCAGGCGGAAGCATCAATTTCAAGTCTTAAGGCTTTGCCGTCCTCCGTCTGTACATCCACAAAATGCATACCATCCGTTTGATAAGCCACCAGTACAGTGCCCGCAGGAATTTGTATTTCCTCTAAGTCCGGCAAAAGCTTTGCCGTAAGCGGCATTGCCGTTTTAAGGTTGTGCCCGTAGGTAAAGGTGTAGGCCGCATCCGTCATTGCAGGCGCGCCGTTTTCTTCGCTGATTTTGTATGTCGCAACAGCACCTCTTGTGCCTAAAATTTCAAAGCGCGTTGCAAGCACAAACGACGCAGGATCACTAATCGCATATTGATAATTCGTACCGCTTTCATAGCCCTCTTCTATATATACATATCCCATTTGTGTACCGGAAAGCGACTGCGCTATCTCCACGGTATCGCCGTTTATATCCCAGGTAGAGAACATATGGTAGTCGTTGTCGGAAACCGATTCGGAATAAAGATAGTTTTTGTCGCCGATTTTCGCCAAATACACATCAAAATCATAAGCATAATTGATTTCGTCGGTGCATGTTTTTCCGTTCACGACAACCGACAGCATATTGTAAGAGCCGTAGCGGTCGGCTACTCTTTCAGTATAAACCGAATCTGCCTTTCCGTCAACCTTTTGCAAGTCAAAATCCATCGCTATGCCGACCGGTAAATCGAGCACATAGCTTTCGGGCGAGAGCGTATATTCTGCACAAAACAGCTCCGGAAACTCGTCAAACCAAAGCTTTGCCGACAGCGTACCCACAGCATAGGCAGCAATTTCATAGGGCGCAAACCAAAATGTGATACCCTGATAGTCCATCGTCCAGGTATACGCCTCCGGCTTGTATTGGTTAAAGGTGTCCTGCAGATTAAAAAATGTCACACCACTGTATTTTTCCGTGATTTTCTTTTCCAGAATCGCCGGCAGGGTTTTCGTATCGGTTAAAACATCCGTAATTAAAAGTGACTCACCCGTTTCAGCATCATAATTTATTCCGTGCCAAAAATAATCCGGATGAATACCGCCGGTGTATTTTTCAACGCCCTCTAAGAGGCTCACAATCTTTGCGTCCGTCCTTTGCCGATAAAGCTTTGCCTCCGCCGTGCAATACACAGGGTTAAACTCGTCACCCGCCAGCTCTTCTGCCACCGCATCCAATTCATACATCTGTGCCTTTGCCTCGGTCAGGCTCTCTTCATTATAGCGGTCAAACGCCGCTGAAAGTGCAGGATAAGCTTCGGCATGCGCCTCCGAAAGCTTAAGCTTTTGCCACACCACGCGCGAAATCACATTGTTTTCGTGCCACGCTTCCAAGCTTGCGCCACCGCGCATCACATGGACAAAGTCCGAAGCCTTGCCTTCTTGCGGCGCGCCGGGCGTTTGACCTTGGCAGCCGCAAAGCGGCAGCACCATACAAAGCAGAACCAAAAGACACATCGCCTTTTTAATCTTCATATCCGCACCCCCTTCATATCTCCAAAACAATTCTTCTCAAAGCCCTCCAACCGCAAATTGAAGGGTTTTGAGAAGAAGGGAACCAAAGCTCCCTTCTTTCCCCCTTGCCACTCATTTTCCCTTTCTTCTATAGCGCCTTGATTACTTTTCTTCCGGCTCCGGATATTCAACTACACCGCGATATTCAAAGGATTCAATTATCTTCTTAATATCCTCGTCTTCGTACTGTGCCTTATCCTCCGGCGTACCATCCTTGCTGTAGTCAATCGTTTCTGTATCAATGACAAGGTATCTGTCTGTTGTTTCCGAAACCTCCTCTAAATGCACATAAATCCAGTAGCCGCCAAAGCTCTCATAACCGTAGCAATCATAACCGTTGATTTGAAATTCTTCGTAGGTTTCTTCACCTGCTTTGTCATATTCCTTATTTGCATCAAAGGTTGTATCTTCAAAAATTGCAGGGCTGATTGTAATGTTCTTATCGTTGTAGTGAATATCAATCCAGTTTGGATACTCTTCTTCACCCTCTAATGTGATGTCTGCATCCTCCGGATAATAGAAATCTACCGCAAGTCTTACATTATCGCCTTCCCAGGTTTCTCCATAAAGCGTAATCTTTTTCCCTTTATTGCCGCCGCACGCTGCCAGTGACAAAACCAATGTAACCGCCAAAATAACAGATAATAATTTCTTCATAATGTAATCCCCCTATTTCTTTCATTCTTTTAGTTTATTTTTGCTTCAGCCGCATCCGCCGCTCTGGTATACTGTGCAAGACCGCCGGTCTGCGCATCGTCCATAGCGTTTAAGTTCTTCTGCACCTCTGCAGCCTGCTCTGCACTCATTTCTCCGCCGGCTTTTGCAACCTTTACTGCCTCCATAGCAACTTTCGCAAAGCCGACTGCGCCCATCAGGTCGCGCTTTTCCTTCTTGTTCATACCGAAACTGAACAGCGCGTGTTCATCATCGTGCACACCGAAGATATAATTAAAATGATGAATTGCATTTTCTGCATATATTAAATAATTCTCTTTTTCTCTGTCGTTTGTTGCAAAACACACCTTGATTTCTTCGGTGATATACGGATGTGCACGAAGGCCCTTGCGCATCTGGGTTGTATCATCCGCTCCACCCACAAGCTTTATAACAATACCACCCTCGTGGAACACCTTCGGTTTGCCGGCTTCTTCCGGTTCAGCCTCTTCGTAATACGGCTCGTAGCTTGCAACCTGGTCGTAGCGGAACAATTCCTTCGGATAATTTTCCTTAGAATCCCTTGACCCGTCTATGATACGGAACATACCGAATTCATCGAAAAATTCGATGCCCTGTCTGCTCGTTGCCGACGGATAGCGCTCCGACTTCTGCACATTCGGCAGAATTACTTCTTTGTAGATTCTGTCCGAGCGCTTCATATATTCCATATGTCCTGCAAGCTCATCTTTGGTGAATCTGTACTTTTGGATATGGAATGAACACATATCATCACACTTTGAGCATATGTATTCATCGCCCTTGATTTTTGTGCGGCTGAGCATACCGCACTCGCCTCCGCAAAACGCGCAGGTCTTTTTCCCAAAAATGTTTTTGAAAAAATCAAAAAACCCCATTCTGTTCCCTCCTGTTTCTTAATTATATTTTTCAGAAGCTTCCGCCGCCACCGCCATGCGTTCTGCCGGAGGAAGATCTGTGTGTCCCTGAATTGCTTTTGGGTTTCTCCGTTTTAATAATATTGCTGTAAAGGAATATATCCCTCGACATATTTATTGTTTTGCTGCCCGGCTTTATATAATTTGCCGCGTAATGATTTTCCACTGCCGTCTTCATTTTCGCGAGCTTGCCCTGCATCATAAAAAATGCAATCAACAGCGGGAGCAAAAGCGCTGCACCGATAACAATAAGCACAAAGGTCGAATCCACCTGCGCCTCGTCAAACGGTTCGCCCTCCGCCGCCATTTGCAAAAGCGCCTCAGATAAATCTGCAAAACAATCCATCGCTGCATAGTAATCGTCGTTTTCCAGATAAGGCTGGAGGTTTGCCTGCAAATACGCAATACCGTTTTCATTGAATATGCGTATACCGTCGGCGTGCGTGGTAATATGATACTCGCGCGTAGAAGCGCAGATATAAAGCAAAATACCATCGTCATTTGCGCCGGCACCATAGCCGCCGTAATCGTAGATATCGTCTGCCGAGGACATCGCATCGTAGCTTGTCATTTCATCTTCCGTTACGATGGCAACATCGAAATCATAGGCTTGACGGATTGCCTCCAAACGCTCGGTCAGTGCCTCATTTTCCTGTGCCGATAAGTAGCCGGCACCGTCTACTATCGGCGGATTTTCAAATACTGCCGCAAGGCAGGGCACCGTTAAAGCAAGACAGATAAGGCATGCAACCAACAAAGCAACAATTTTTTTCACTATGCCCCACCCCCCCCTTAAGAAAGCATAAGCCATGCGATGACAGCCGCTGCTGCATACGCAATACCTGCTACCTTCCAAAAATACTTCCACTTCTTACGCTTGTCTACCGGATATTCGCCGACAACCTTACCTGTCTGCCCGTTGATGGCAAATCTGTAGACCTTGTCTGAATATTTAATATTCAGCATCCATACCGGCAAAAGCGCATAGCGCACCTTGCCGTTTGAAAAGCTGACCTTTGTATGCTCCGGATACACCGCTACATAGGTGCCGGTCGTATCGTTAAAGGCAGCAATCGTAGAATTTTTCACGCGCTCGTTCGCCCTTGCGATGCTTTCTTCGACCGACACATCGTATTTATCTGCTAGATAGCCGGAAAGATAGGCGCCGCTAAACTCCACTGCATCGGCATAATTATAAGGCTCGACCGCCTCCATATAGGCATCATCGGCTTTTTTTGAGCCATCAACCGGAATGTTGGCAAAGCCGACACTGCCTGCGCGAAACAGCTTGAAATAGTCGGTTTTGGTATAGTTATAATTCGCATCGCTCCAGTGCACTATGCGCTCTGCATTATATGTAACGGCTGCATCACAATCACAGTCAAACATCCAAAACGGCACATACACGCCCGCCATTTCTTCGATTTTCTTTTTACTCTTGAAAGCGTCCGGCAAAAACGGTGCATTTTTAAAATCTGCCTCAAACGCCGCCATCGCCGCCTGCTTATCCACTTTAAACGGGATGATATAGTCGGGGCGCAGCGCACCTTCAAACTGACCTTTTACAACCGTCGACTGTCCGCAGTACGGGCAAACCGTTGCCCCTAAAGTATCATCGCCCGTAATTTGCGCACCACACGACGGACAAGCATAATTCGCAAGATTAATTTCGCTTGTATCCTCGTAGCTTCTCGGCTCGTAATGCTCCCAGTCATATTCAGATGCACCACCTGCTGCCGCCATGCCTTCACTCATTTGCTGTATGGCTTCGAGCGTAAAGGTGTTGTCACACGAATCACAATGCAGACTGTCGCCGCGAAATACCAACGGTGCACCGCAGCAAGGACACTTATAGCTGTGAACTGTATCCATATGCTTCCTCCTTTTCAAATCATTGACTGCACAAATAAAATATGATATAATATATTTAGAATTAGCTTATCCGTTACTACGGAAAAGAATAGAGACCGATCTTACTTTTTTATACCAACATTTTAATATATACAAACACAAATTGCACCATCCTTTTAAATTTTTTGGTATGGGAAATGCAACTTTTGCCCAAAAAAGTATGGGAAAAAGTATGGGAAAGCCGCAAAACAGTATTGATAGTAAAAGTGCAGGTGAGCAACTATATGAACAAAAAATCTATATCAGCAACGACACTGCCTCTGTTTTTGGTGCTGCTTTTGTCAGCCTGCAATTCAATCGGCAGCAAAACTACAAGTATGTCTGTTATCTATCTGACAACAACCGTGCTCGCTTCGGCTTTACTTTTGGGATATCTGCTCTCGATTCAAAAAAAGAATGTTTGGTTTGTCATTTTATTCGTTTCTGTATTTGTTATCAATACCGGATATTTTGCTTTGTCCGTATCTGATACACTGCATCAAGCATTATGGGCAAACAGAATTTCCTATCTCGGCTCGGTTTTCCTGCCGCTGTCGATGATTATGACCATTATGAAGGTTTCGAAATTGCGCTACAAAAGATGGCTGCCGTGGGTTTTGCTCGCTGTTTCAATCATCGTATTTTTTATTGCAGCCTCCCCGGGTTATTCGGATATATACTACAAATCGGTTTCGCTTGAAACCGTCGACGGCGTTTCCGTGCTGACAAAGGAATACGGCCCGTGGCACAACATTTATCTGTTTTATCTGCTCGGCTGCTTTGTCGTAATGGTCAGCACAATCGTCCACGCGATTGTAAAAAAGAAAATTGAATCCACCGCACACGCCATCATTCTGATTATGGCCGTGTTGGTCAATATTTTGGTTTGGCTTGTAGAGCAGCTGGTAAAATTTGATTTCGAATTTTTATCCATTTCCTATATTATCACCGAGCTGTTCTTGATCGGTGTGTACCTGATGATTCAACACCAAGAGCGTCTGATTGCTGCGCTCGAAGAAAAAATCACAGCCTCCAACACACACCAAAGCGGTGCGCAAATAGCATCCTCTCCCGAGTTTGTAGAAAAATGCAGCTTTTTTGCCGAAAAGCTCTCCACTCTGACATCTGCCGAGCGCGCCATCTATGATTGCTATGTTGCCGGTATGTCAACCAAGGAGGTTTTAGAGGCAAAATCCATTGCCGAAAGCACGCTGAAATACCACAACAGAAACATCTACGGCAAGCTGGGCGTCACCTCCCGCAAGGAGCTTTTAGCTTGCGCAAAAGCGATTGCGGCAAAGGAAACAAAATAGCACATATAGAACAATAGCTGTTGCGCTTTTATACTTCGACAAAAAAGCCCCCCGAAAGCTTTTTACTTTCGGGGGGCTTTTTTTCACTTAGTGTTTCCCGATTTTTTTCTGCAGACAAACGCTTTATTGCCTTCGCCTTTTCGCTTTTTCATCGAGCGAAATTTCGGGCATCCGTTTTGTGTACAAGCGCCGACATACGGACAGTACGGGGATTTGGGGTCCAGCTTATAATAATATTCTCCGGTTTTGCATTTACTGCATAAATTCAATCGGATAATCTTTTCTTTTTCCCGGCCTCTGTTTGCGAATATGCATTCAAGCAGTCGCCGGACAGAAGCCAATAACTCTTTTAACGAATATCTTCCCATTTTATCTCCAAGCCCTTTTTATCCAAGTAGTAGTTGTGTGTCACGGTTGCCTCGAGCACAATGACATAATACCACTTATCTATGTATAAATCGTTGAATGGATTATAGTTTAGCGCCTTTACATACGGTTCGGATGGGTTTCTGCCCAATATTTTATTGATGACCGTCATAACCTCTGCGCGCGTAATCTGATTTTCCGCACGGAAGGTAGAATCCTCGTAGCCGGTCATCAGGTTCGCCTCATAAAGCGCCATAATGCTTTCATACGCCCAATGCTCTGCGCTCAAATCCGCAAACGGATTCTTTCCGCCCTTGCTTTCAAGTCCGGTAAAGCGGCAAATCATCGCTGCAAATTCAGCACGGGTCAGCTGGTTTGCCGGTTTAAATTCGCCGTCCGGATAGCCTAAAAGCACACCGCTGTTTTCCATATACTCTACATCGTTTACAGACCAGCGCTCAAGGCTTACATCCGGAAATACCGTTCCCGTTACGGTAAACGGCGCATCGTATTCCTTGTGCTTGATGCGGTAAAGAATTGCCGCCATTTCTTCGCGGGTAATCTTGCCGTCCGGCTGCACGCTGCCATCCGGGTAACCCTTGATATAGCCCACATGCGTCGGATGCTCGTAGCCGAAGAAATCCACCGTATATTTTCTGGTGTTGTCGATGATGCCGCCACCACCGCCACCGCCGGTGATGACCTCCTTCGACTTCACGACATAGGTATAGCTACCGATTTCGCCGAAAGCACCGTTATAGCAGGTCGCTTCATCCGAGTCCTTACACTTGCCGCACGCGCTGAAATACACCGCCTTCACCGTGGTTGTCTTATCTAAGGTCAGCGCAGTGCCCGGTGTGTAAAGCGTGCCGTGCGTGCGCGGATCGCGACCGTCTGTTGTATAATAAATATACATATTCGGCTTGCCGTCCTCCGGACCGAGCAAGGTATATTTCGTTGTGTTGGCTTCAAATTCCGTCTTGCCCGAGCCCTCTAAGCTTGTGGTCGGCACGCCCAAATGAATAAAATCAATTTTCGGGAAGGTTTTCTCCGTAATCACACCCGTTGTACCTACCAGGCGCGCGGTTACAATAATATAATCCATATTTGCCGAGGTATGAATCGGGTTGTTGATATAATCCGCCCAATCCGTCTCGTAGCGGTTGCCTTCCAAGTCATAGTAGACATACTTGTAGCTGATAACGGAATCCGCCGGCGCGTGTGCATCCTTAGTCAAGCGAATACCCTGTGCATAGAGCTGCTCGTCCAAATCTGCGGCACTGATACGCTTTTCATCCATATTCGGGTCGGCGGCGTACGGCGGTGCAATGGAAACATTGCCACCTTCAACAACATCACTTTCCAAAATATAGTACTCAATGACATCCCCGCTCCGCTTCCCGGTTGCATTGTTGACAACATATGCCTTTACGGACATCGTTTTCGAAATTTCGCGCGTGCTGATACCCGGAAACCACGGCGCATCCATACCGTCGCCGTTTGCGCGGTACCAGATGGTGTAATCTGCACCGGCAGGCGCCTGCGCCTGCAATGCGATTTCGAGATTCAAATCCGCGTCCGCAGCATAGCGACCGGAAACCGGACGGATAACCGGCATCAGCGGCACAAACTCGTAAAGATAGGTTGCGGTGTTGCTGTATACGGTTTCGCCGTCCACGGTCTTTTTAGAACGGATTTCCAGCACCGTATCCTTTGTCAATGCAACACCCTCTGCTTCGGTATACGGCAAAAATTCGCCCGTATAGTCCTTTCTGTATTCAATGGTGTCGCCGTTATTTAACGAATTGAGCTTAACGCGCAGGCAATTACCCGCACCGTCGAAATCCACCTCATCGTACTTACCGGACGGCTTGTCCGCATATGGTGCAGCCAGCGTGGTGTCTACACCGGAAAGCGCATAACGGTACTGTCCTTCCAGACTTTCCACGCCGTTATAGGTCGCCGTCACCGACAAAATAACCGGCACGCTCAAAGGCGTTGCACTGCCCAACCAAAGCGGCACTCTGCAAGCAGCGTCTGCATAGGCGTTGCCATAGCTGTCGATATAAAACTGCCCTGCAGGGCAAACAAATTCTGCGCTGACATTGCCAATCGTATAGCGCACCGTACTGCCCGGCACTGTGCGCACCGGCAGAATCGGCAGTGTGCTGCCCGCGATTGTGGCGCTTGGCGGCGCAATCGGTGTCTCCGGTCGAACGGTGTAACTGAATACGCCCAAATCGCTCTGCCCGGAGAAGGCGTTAACCGCAATTGCCTTAATCGTCATATCCCCTGTGATTACAATATCCGAATTCGGCGTATACAGCTGTGCCGGATTCGACGGGTCCGGCATAGAGCCGTCCGTCGTATAGTAAATCTGCGTATCGGCGAGCACCGGCGCAAATTGCGTTACATAGGCTTCGCCGCCGTCTACCGGGACAATATACTCGCCCGGCAAAAGCGTCGGTACCGGTTTTACCGGCTTTTTGGTGACGATATCATACGAATGTGTTACGACCTCGGAATATTTTTTGTCATCCTTAAGTACCACCGCAGAAATCACGGTGTAGCCGGAAATCGGCTGCGAAAGCGTCGTATGGTAGTTGCTGCCCGGCAAGGTTGCCAGCTTACGCGCCGCATTGTTTTCGTCTGATGGGTCGGAGCCGTCTAAGGTGTAATACAGCTTGTAACGCGACGGCTGCCCTTGGTCTAAAGCAAAGACACCGACAGTTGCCGCAGTTGTAAACTGGGTGCTCTCCGGCGAAAATACCGGCGGCTGCGGCACAACCTCATAGTCAAACACATCCGAATCATGGCGCACGCCGAGCGGGTCTTGTACCTGGGTGTAGATGGTTGCATCCTCTGTCAGTGTAATTTTACCCGTGTATTCCTGCCATGTGCCGTCGTCAATTTTATACCAGACCTTGTTGGCGGAATTCATCGGTGAAAGCGTAACCTCTACGCTTTCCTCATATGTACCCGACGGGTAGTATGCGTCCACGCCGTAGTCATTTGCAGGCTCAACAAAGTAGTGAAATACAGCTACATCACTCCACTTGTCGCCCACCTTTGCAATTGCGCGGATGGTCTTATTGCCGTTAATCGGGATTTCATCGCCCGGCACATACAGCGCGCCCAGCTTCGGGTCGCCGTCGCCGACAACATAGTAAATCTGTGCACCGTCTGTCGCGCAGTCCAGCACAACCTTCTGCGGTGTCGCATAGAAGCCGCCTGCCGGCGTTGCCGTCGGCTTTTTCGGCTTGATATCGAGATAATATGCATTGATTTCACTGGTTTCAATCGGTGCAATTTTCGAAACCGTTTTCAAACGCACAACGCAAGACTGCGTGATTTCGATTTCATTGACCATATTATTCACCAATACCCAGCTCGTCTGCGGATTTGTGCCAACGGCAATATTGTCCGGATTTTCATCGGAGAAGGTATAATAGACCTCGTGCGTCGCTGCATCAATCGGTGCATAGGTCGCCCGGTCGGAAACATATACCTTGTAGGTATTGTCCGACTCGTAGGCATTGTCCTGAATCGGCAATGCCCCAACCGTATTCGATAAATACAGATACGGCATCTCCGGCACGATTTTATAGTCGAAGGTTGCTGTGTAGCTGGTGCGCATATCACCACCCGTTCTCTGTGCAAATGCGCGCACCGTTGTCGAGCTTGTGATATTGAACGGACCGGTATATTCTACTCTGCCGGCAATATTTACCTGCGGGTCCGTGCCGTCCAAGGTATAGTAAATCTTACAGCCGGCCTCTGCCGTTAAGGTGATGCTCTGCGTGGTTGTATGCATTCTGTCCTCCGGCAATGCCTTCGGCGGATTCGGCCTGTTTTTTTCTTTAAATTCAATATAGAACGAACCGCCGTGCTCCGGAAGTGCCGTAAAGGTCGGCGAATAGCCGGCAACATCCTTGGCAAACAGCTCTGTCGTGTACGGTATTTTCGGATTCGTTGTTTCTGCCTCAAACTCGATAAATACGCTCGTGCCGCCGCGCACACCCTCTTTTGCCTTCAGCGGCAGGGCACACAAATTGTACCATGCCTCCGGATTTGTTTCATCCGGCAGCCACGCACCGCTGACAAAGACGGTTGCATAAGCGCAGTTGTAGGTTTTACCGTCGATCACCTTGGTGGTCTTGCCGCTTTGGTACGGAAAATAACCCACCTGCGACGGCACATCAAACTTTTCGCCTTCCACTTCCTCTTTCTGCGTATCGTCATCAAACGCATCTGTCGGACAGGTATACACAATCGGCTGCGCATTCTCCGGCTCGCTGTATTCTAAGTATTGCGGATCAAAATAAATCTTTACGCTGTAGCCGTTCATATCGTACTGCGGCTCTAAACGGCGCGCCTTTAAAACCGCCTGGTCACCGACGGTTTTCTCAGCGTCTGCCGTATACGCTCTGATAAATGTCTCCCGGGCAGCAGAGCCGACAGGATACCGGTCAATCTCCTTATCTGCAGCTTTGTTCGCCGCTTCTGCAATTTGCGACTGTGCCTTTAAAACGGCCTCTGCCCTTGCATTCTGCAGGCGCACATCGTCTTCTTCTTTATTAACAATATAAGCGCCCTTATTCGGCGTATCTACTGCAAAATACAATTGAAAGCTTTCTCCCGGCTCCTTCTCAATCGCTGCAATTGTATCTGTCGAGTTCACACCGTTTGCATGCAAATAAACACGGCGTACCGTCGGATTTGCTTTTGTCGGCACATCCGTTGCAGACGGCTCCTGTGCCAAAGCCGGCACACCCATAGAGGTAATTATCAATGCCAAGCAACAAAGTATAGCTATAATGCGTTTCATTTATGTCTCTCTCCTTTTCCCTGTTTTGCTTGATGTTATCTCCCCGTCAAAGCACAGAAAATCCGTTCTGTGCTTTGACAGAGGGCGGAGCGCGCTTTTCGCTCCGCCGTGTAAGTCAAGTAAATGATGTGCAAGCTGTGCTTGCGTGAATTGAAATCTGCCGTTTTCCCGCCTCCGTCAATTCATTCTTATTTGCCCCAGGAAACGAGCACATAGGCTACATCGCGGGCGTCAATTCTGCCGTCGCGGTTCAAGTCATACTTAACGAGCATATCCTTACCTGCTACATTCAAGGTCTGACCAAAATACGATACGGCTGCAGAAAGGTCGTAAATATCAATCACGCCGTCTGCTACGATATCACCTGCGAGGAAGGTAACAGCTTCCTTAGACTCTGCTACATTTTCCTCAACCTCAAGCTTCTTATCATCGTCCTGTGCATTGTTCCAGAACTTGATTTCTACCGGTGCTGTACCCTCTTTTACGAGTGTGGAGTAGTTTGCTGTTCTG
>JAZQCN010000048.1:0-17444 GCA_045546315.1 Clostridia bacterium
CTGACGGAATACAGAAAGCATATTGAAAAGGACAGCGCGCTCGAGCGCCGCTTCCAGACCGTCATCGTCGACGAGCCGTCGGTTGCAGACAGCATTGAAATTCTCTGTGGCATCAAGGACTACTACGAGGCATACCACAAGGTATCCATTTCCAGAGAAATCATCGAATTTGCCGTGCGCAATGCAGAGCGCTATATCACAGAGCGCTTCCTGCCCGACAAGGCGATTGACTTAATCGACGAAGCCGGTGCACGCGCGAATTTAAACAATACCGCCCTTGCTGAGCTTGAGGTGCTGCGCACGGAGCTTGCCTATGTGCAAGAGGAAAAGGAATCCGCCGTGTCGACCGATTCGATTGACGATTATCAGAAGGCGGCAGAATTGAAGGCGCGCGAATTCCAATTGATTGAGAAAATCAACGCGCTTTCCGCAAAGTGTGAAAGTGTTCCGATTACGGAAGAGGACATCGCCGCAGTAATTGAAGCCTGGACCAAGATTCCGATGCAGCGTGTTACAGAGGCAGAAGCGCAAAAGCTTTTGAATTTGGAAAACCGCCTGCACGAACGCATTGTCGGTCAGGAAAAAGCTGTAGAGAGCATCAGCCGCGCCATACGCCGCGGCAGAGCAGGGCTTTCGCGCAAGAAGCGCCCGGTTTCCTTTATCTTTGTCGGTCCGACCGGCGTTGGTAAAACAGAGCTTGTAAAGGCGCTTGCCGAGGCAATGTTTGATACGGAGGAGGCGGTTATCCGCCTCGATATGAGCGAATACTCCGAGCGCCACTCCGTTGCAAAGCTCATCGGTGCGCCGCCGGGATATGTCGGCTATGACGATGCCGGTCAGCTCACGGAAAAAATCCGCAGAAAGCCGTATTCGATTATTCTGTTAGACGAAATTGAAAAGGCAGACCCGGAGGTATTCAATATCCTTCTGCAGATTTTAGACGATGGCAGAATCACGGACAGCCACGGCAAGACCGTATGCTTCGAAAATACAATCATCGTGATGACCTCAAACGCCGGCAGCAACTTAAAGGAAGGCGCGCTCGGCTTTATGGCAAGCGAAGACACTGCCATTGAGGGCAAGGTTATGACTGCGCTGAAAAACACCTTCCGTCCCGAGTTTTTAAACCGCATCGACGATACGGTGGTGTTCTATCCGCTTAAAAAGGATGAGCTGCTAAAGATTGTAGATTTGCAGCTCGGCGAGCTCTTAAACGAGCTTAGAACGAAGAATCTCAAGCTGCATGTGACAGACGAGGCAAAGGCTTGGCTGTGCGACATCGGCTACGATGCAAAATACGGTGCACGCCCGCTCAGACGCACAATTGCGCGCTATGTAGAGGATGCACTTGCGGCACTTTACATTCGCGGCGAGCTTGGTGACGGCGATGCCATCCATGTATTCGTGCAAGACGGTGAACTCAAAGTAGAAAAGGAGAAATCATTATGAAGGTATTACTCGTAAACGGCAGCCCGCACGAAAAGGGCTGTACATATACTGCATTATCCGAAGCGGCAGCTGTATTGGAAAAAAGCGGTATTGAAACCGAATTTTTGCATGTCGGCACAAAGCCGATTGGTGGCTGCCTCGGCTGCGGCGCTTGTAAAAAGCTCGGCAAATGCGTACAGGAGGATACTGTAAATGTATTCTTAGAAAAGGCAAAACAAGCTGACGCCTTTTTGTTCGGCTCCCCTGTGCACTTTGCAGCGGCAAGCGGCGCAATCACATCATTTATGGACCGCGCCTTCTACGCAGGTGCTGCCATTGTGCAAAACAAGCCGGCAGCAGCGATTGCAAGCTGTCGCCGCGGCGGTGCAAGCGCAACCTTTGACCAGTTAAACAAATACTTTGCCATCCGCAATATGCCGATTGTAACCTCCCAGTACTGGAATATGGTACACGGCAACACACCGGACGAGGTAAAGCAGGACGCTGAAGGTATGCAGACGATGCGCACCCTCGCAAGCAATATGGCATGGCTTTTAAAATGTATCGAGGCAGGCAAAAAAGCAGGTATCGAGCTGCCGGAGCGCGAAGCACCGCAGAAAACAAGTTTTATAAGATAAAAAGGATACAAAAATACCGTTCCGGCTCGGAACGGGATTTTCTTTTAATACTCTGTTATAATATCCTTTATAATCTTTTCACAATAGCCGCAGCTTGCACAGTTGTGGTTGCAGCTTGTCATATGCACCGCATAGTCATCCGGGATTTTGGTATTATCCAGCAATATCCCCTGAAACAGCGTAGAATAAGCCGGCTCCGTTAAATCCATCAGATTGCCGTAGTACTTGCCGTTCACATACGCGCTGACCACCATACGCATTCTCTGATGCAATCTTGTTGCCAGCTTCATTTCGTCAAAGTACGGCTCGTAAAGCTTTACCTCCTCAGGGCGAATCCAGCTTGCGCCAAGAACTTTGGTCAAGGCTTTCTTCTGCTCCGAGCCATCTAAATACCGCCAACAGGGCGCCGAATAGCCGGAGGCAACATTCTCCTTTTGCATAATACCGGCTTCGTGTGCAACCAGATTATCGTGAAAGGTCTGAAATGCGCAATACGCAAGGCAACCGCTGTTTGCAAGAATACAAAGCTTTTTATCGGCTGCGTCGGCATAGCTTTTCAGCTTTTCAATTTCTGTTAAATTTCTGTTGAGCTCCTTTTGAATGTAAAACCCGTCAAAGTCCGCAGAAAGCTGCTCCATCGCCGCAATCGTACCGATGCGCATATTCACCGATGCATATACCCCGATGTCTGTCTTAAACTCCTTTTTAATCCACTGTGCCAAAAGCGGCGAGGTCGTGGTAATGCGGTCAATGGAAAGCTTGTGTTTCAGGTCGTATACTTCTTTTAATACACCGTCAACAAAGGCCTGAGACAGCGCATTTTCCCCATAGCAATTCGCGTTATACAAAAGTGTTAAGGAAATGCCCATATCTTTGATTGCACGAAGCTCTTCCGTCTGCAAGTCCTTTACATACGCTTCATCTGCCGCGCTGCTTAGCGGCGCGCGGCCACTCGGGTTGTTGCCATAAGAAAAATATACATTTGATATGGATTCTTTAAAATCCGCACAAATCGAATACACACTATCCACTTCATCCGGAAGCTTATAACCAATGGAAAATTTCATACCATCACCTTATTATACTTATCAGACTGTCACTACTGTTTTTTTCTATCCTGCACAAGCATGCCCACCAGCGTAAACACAAGCATAATTACATGCGGAATCAGACCAGCATAGGATTCAGACACAATATCGTATGTAATCCACAATATCATATTGGCAAATGTCCAGACACGGAAAATTGCACCGTCATTTTGTATAACGCTTAAAATAAAGGTCATGCAGGCTGCAATCGCCAATAAGCACAACCATGTAAAGCCGCCTGCCAGATTCAAGCCGACAAAGGCAAGTGCATAAATCAAAACAAGCCACTTCGGTATCGGCTTATTTTTGCTTTGCAGCGCGAAATTCACAATTGTAATCACTGCGCCGACATAGCAGGAAATCGCGCCGTTGATACCGCTGCCGCCGGCAAGATAGCCTGTAGCAACCAAAAAATTACCTAAGGATGTAAAAAACAAAATCAGTTTAATCTTTTTGCCCGGACATAGGAGTCCTGCAATCATAGCAATTGTACCGAGCACATTTAAAACATAGGATAGAATCAGCATAATCTTCCCTCAATTAAAAGTTAAAAAACTTTTTCATATTTTCTTCATTAAGTGGTGCGCCGTATTCGCAGTACATAAATGCTTCCGCGTAACGAATCTTGCTACCGCGCTCTTCACCGTATTTGGCAATCAGCTCTTTTCTGAAACGCGCAGCTACCTTTGCAAAGCGCACTGCATAGCCATGTGTTAATGCACTTACCTCTTCGTCGCTGTACCAGCGGCTTGTATCCATACCTTTAAGCCACTCGTAGCGCTCTGCCGGGTCCTCCGGCGGGTTTTGATCCTTCGTATACGCAAGCCACTCGTAGACCTGCGATACATTGAGGTCAGCAATCTTCAGCTTTGTTTCCAGCTCATCATCAATATCAATTACGACATCAGCTTCAAATGGCGGATACTTAAAACTGTCTACATTATACATAATCAGCGGCGCCTTTTTCATTGCCGGTACTTCCGGGCAAAAATGCGGCACGATTAAGAGGTACGCCGCATCGAGTACAAGCTGACCTGCCGCACGGTGGTCTGCGTGATAGTCGTTCGGACGGTGCGTAATAATCATATCCGGGTTATATTCGCGGATGTAGCGTGTCAGGCGCTTACGCGTTTCTAAATTCACCTCAAGCTCGCAGTCCTCCTGGTCGTACCAAACATCGTAGGTAATGCCCAAAAGCTCTGCAACCGCAGCAGATTCCTTTGCGCGGCGCGCCGTTGTTTCCTCCGGCGTCATAATGTGATGTCCGCCACTACCGTTACACATACTCAAAAAGCGAACATCGTGCCCCTGCTGCACATACTTGTGTGCAAGTCCGCCGCAACGAAATTCGTTATCGTCCTGGTGTGCACCAATCATCAAAATTTTCATATTCCTTCTCCTCCATTTTTCGGCATCTTTCGCATTCGCACATGCCGTTGACTTTTAAACAGCTATAGTATAAAATAAATATACAAATTTGTCTTTAGCAAGTTGAACGATAAATTTAACATTTTGTCCGGAGGTTTAATATGCCCAATCCCCTGAAGCATCCTATTCAATATATCAAAAACGAAATCAGAATTCAAGGGTTTTACTCAATTTATTACTTTGAGCACGGAAAAAATTTCTTTCACGAGCCGGAAAAGCACAACACCTGGGAAATGGTATACGCTGATCGCGGTCAGCTTATCGCAATCACCGACGGCATCGGCTGTGCGCTAGAAGAAGGCCAGGCAATTTTCCACGAGCCGAATGAGGTACACGCCCACATCTCCAACGGCGAGTTCTCCAACAACATGCTGGTTATTTCCTTTATATCGGACTCCCCTGCCATGAGCTATTTTAAAAAGAAGACCTTTACATTAGACAAAGCATTAAAAACACTGCTCAATTTATTTATGCAAGAGGCTAAAAACGAGCTTGGTGCAATTCAAGGCGATTATATAAATCGAAAGCCCCTGACATTTCACTATTCCGCCTTTGGCGCAACACAGCTGATGGCAAGCTATTTTGAGGAATTTTTAATCAAGCTAACACGCCTCGGCGGTGAAAAAATCCACGCAGACTCCAAGTCGCGCATGATTGCAAAGAATACAACCGCCGAGCTGATTGAAGACTACTTAAAGAAAAACATATACAGTACGCTGCATCTGCCTATGCTCTGTGCGCACTTTCACATCAGCAAATCGCAGCTGAGCCAGCTTTTCAAGGAATGCACGGGAAAAAGCATAATGCAGTATTTCTCGGATTTAAAGATGCGTGAGGCAAAAAAGCTTTTGCGCGAAACGAATCACTCCGTCGGCGAAATTGCGGAAAAGCTCGGCTATACGAGCATCCACAGCTTCTCACGCGCCTTTAAAAACGCGACAGGTTTTTCACCGCGCGCCTACAAAGACAGCATCCTTTAAGCATATAAAAAGCACATCCGTCGGATGTGCTTTTTCTCATTCTTGTACGGTAATGATTTTCCGTATTTTCTTTTTTAAAAGCGCCAGCTCTTCTTTATCTGCCGCACAGCTTTCCGTAATCAGATAATCTGCCCTTGCAGCCTCGGCGATGTTTACAAACGCCGTTCTTCCGATTTTCGAAGCATCGGCTACGACAATTTTCTTTTTCGACTGCGAAAGCATCTGTCTTGCAAGCTCCGCTTCGCGGTCATAGTAAGTCGTAAGTCCCGCCTGCGCCGTAATGCCGTCAACCGACAAAAACAGCTTGTCTGCGTGATAGTGCTTTAACTGGCTGATAGCATCGTCGCCGTAAACGAACTGATACTTCGCGTTGATAAAGCCGCCGAGCAGCACGACATTAAAGTTCGGGTTGCCGCCCGCCTCAAGCGCAATCGTAATCGAATTGGTTACAATATTGATTTTCAGCTGCGGTGAAAGCGCACGGAACACCGAAAGCGTCGTTGTACCGGAGTTCATCATAATCGTATCGTGCGGCTGTACCATTGCCGCTGCAGCGCCGGAAATCAGCTGTTTTGCCTTTTGGTTTGTGCCGAGTCGCTGCTTTAAGTCCATATCACAATAGGACTTATACGAATTGATTGCGCCGCCGTGCGTACGAAACAAAAGGCCCTGCTCCTCCAAATCCGCAAGGTCTGAGCGCACGGTAATGCTCGAAATACCAAACAACTGACTCAGCTCGCTGACCTTAACCTGCCCCTCACGGCTTAAAATTTCCAATATTTTTTCTTTTCTTTCCCGAATATCCATGCTCCACCGCCTTTCCTATATGAAATTCGGGACAAAAATCAAAAATCCTTGTCCCGAATACATAATCGTTTAAATTATCGCTGCTGCTGGAGTGTGTAGTGAACATCGTAAGCCTTTTCTTCTTCTGTGTACTTACGCTTGGTGTCGATAACTTCACCGTTGTTCCACTTTCTGTCCTCTACATCCTCGCCGATACCCATAACAGTTACATTTACCTGTCTGCGACGCGCGCGAACATGATCCCAGTCTACGAAGTAAACATGTGCGAATTCACCGCCGTCGAGCTCGCCGTCTTTAATGGTCATCGTTTCGCTTCTGCCGAAGAATACGCTGCGCAGATGACCGTCTGTATTCATGCTTGTGTAGTCGCCCGGCTCATTTACATATCTGCCGAACTGTGCGTGAATCGGGCCCGGATGACGGTAGTCACCTTCATCGGTAAAGTCCGGAATCATCTTACGCATAATGTCTAAAAGGTCGTGCTGGAGGTACTCTAAATCGAAAGAATCGATATCGTGGGAGCACTCCTGTACCATAACGGAACAGGTTGTGTGGTGAGATGCAATTGTTACGGTACCATTCTTAACACCGGATGCCTTAACGATTTCGATAATCTCTTTAGAGATATCGTGGAAGGTCGGGATCCAACCTCTGGACTGCAACTCTAATTCCTTTTGAAAAAACTTAAATTCCATTTTCTTTTCCTCCTAAAATAATTATTTTTTATTCAATCTCTCGCCCACTGCACCGCCCGGGTGAATGAGCGCAAATTGCTCGTTAACATAGCCCGTCTCTTCAATGAGGGCCGTTTGAAGTGCGTGAAACAGCACGCAAAGCACGGTAGAAGATGTTGTACCCTGCGCATTATACTTGTCCGTTTCACGGTTGACATACATTTGAATTGCTGCATCAGCTTCCTTTGCAAGAACGGACTCCATATCCTCTGTGATAGAAATCACCTTGACGCCCTTCACCTTGCAAATTTCCAGCATCGGTAAAAGCTCTTTTGTTTTACCGCCGCGGGATGCAAACAGCATTACATCGCCCTTCTGCAAAAAGCCCATACCGCCGTGCACCGCTTCTGCCGGGGAAATAAACTTCGCCGGCTGCTCAATACAGCACATCAGGTGCGCAAAGTGCTGGCACATAATGCCGCTGTGACCGCAGCCTGCCGCGCCGATGCGCTCGGCATTTTTCAAAAGCTCCACTGCCTTGGAAAACTCAGCTTCATCAAAGTATGTAGCCAAGGTTTTGATGCATTCACTTTCTGTTTCATAGGCTAGCTTTGCCATTTTAATTGCTTCACTGTTCATATTGTTCTCTCCTTAAGCGTTGCACTCGTCCCAAGCCTTACGCAGATTGTAGAGCATTTCTTCCACCATTGCATAAGGGTCTGCCGCCTTGATAATACCGCTGGTAGAGCCGGTTGCCTGCGCGCCGAGCTTGATGGTATTATATACATCCTGGCCGTTGGAAATACCGGCGCCCTGCAGCACCATAATTTCCGGATTGATTTCGCGTACCTGACGGATGGTTTCGATGACATAGTTCGAATCACTTGTTGTACCGGTACCGATGAGCTCTGTCGGCTCTGCAACGAGCAAATTCGGCGAAAGCTTTGCAATAGAAACAAGCTCTTCAACCGTGTCAGCACAAACGATAGTCGCAAGACCAACCTCGTCTGCGCGGGCGATTGTCTTTTCCACCTCTTCAAGTGTCAGCTTCTTTTCAGCGTGGTTGAGCATAACGCCGACAGCACCTGCTGCCTTTACAGCCTCCGGAAGCACCGAGCCGAGACCTCTGCCAACCGGCAGGTAGTCCATATGCTGTGCAAACACCAAAATTCTCTCGGTATTATTTGCCAGAAGCGGAATATCCGTATACTGCGGTGTCACAATTACATCGACATCATATTTCATGGCAACCTTGTCAATCACCTTTGCCAGCTTGAGCATTTCCTCACCGTATAAATAAGCCTTCGGGCCGATTTCAAAAAACGGCGGTTTAATATTAAAATTCTTCAGCATCTTTCTTTCTCCTTTCGTTTCACTTTCGGTTCGCTTACTATTATATAAGCTTATATGCATTTTGTCAATTCTTTTTTATATAAAAAGTGCTTGATTTCGGTGGCAAGCTGTGCTATAATTTCTAAAACTACGAAATTTTTGCGTAATTTTTCGGAGGTGTGTTCTATGACGCTTACGCAGCTTGCAAAACTTGCCAATGTTTCGGTTTCTACAGTATCCAAGGCTTTTTCAGGCAGCAGCGAGGTCAGCACGGAAACCAAGGAAAAGATTATACAGCTTGCCAAGGAAACCGGCTGCTTCGAAAAATATTATAAGCCGCGCTACGAAAAGCGCCTGATTGCCGTCATCTGCCCGGAGCTTTTGGGTGTACACTATTCGCAGATGGTCAGCTGCATCGAGCGCGATGTAGCCGCCCGCGGTGGCGCTACCCTCGTCTCCGTCAGCAATTTTTCTGCCAAACTGCAAGCGGAGCTGATTGATTATTATATCAATTTCGCCCACGCAGACGGCATTATTTTGATTGAACCGGTCGACAAGGTAAAGTCGAATCCGGAAATTCCGATTGTGCAGATTGCGCTAAACGGCGATGCCCTGAATGCCCACTGCATTACAATGGATATTTCCGAAGCGCTGGATGAATCGATTGCACTTTTAAAGGCAAACGGGCACAAAAACATCGGCTTTATCGGCGAAAAACATACGCAAACGGAGCTGGAATATTTCGAAAAGCACATGCAGAAAAACGGTTTGGATATCAAAAGCAAATATATCTCTATAAACGAGCACCGCTTCTACGATTGCGGTTATTACGGTATCGAGTCCCTGCTTGCTGCAAACCACCTGCCCACAGCAGTATTCGCCGCCTACAGCCATGTAGCCATCGGCATACTGCAGCGTCTGCGCGAAGCGCACCTGCGTATTCCGGAGGACATTTCCGTCATCTGTATGGATGATATCAGCATTTCTCCTTACAACGATGTGGATTTGACATGCATTCAGATGCACTTAAACGAGCTTTGCAAGGAGGCAACGCATCTGCTGTACCGCATATTTACCAAGCGTTATATTCTCTCCAAGCACACCATCACCGTAAAGCGCGCGCTGCATATGGGTGCGTCCGTCGGCAAAGCGGCGCAAAAGTAATTTCCTTTTCCCTATTGCAATTTTCAGAATTTATTGTTAAAATATTTTCAGGCAAAAGCCAAAGAGAAAGGTTGGGGTTCAAATGAAAAAATTTCTTGAAGATTTCAAGGCGTTCGCGCTGAAGGGCAATGTCTTTGACATGGCTGTCGGTATGATTATTGGTGCTGCATTCACAACAATCGTTAAATCGCTTGTTGATGATATCATCATGCCGCTCATCGGTCTTTTAACCGGTGGCTTTGATTTAACCGGCTTGGCACTGCCGTTGGCAGCAGGCGAAGAACCGCCGATGCTCAAATACGGCTTGTTTCTCCAGAATGTGATTAACTTCTTAATCATTGCACTGGTGATTTTCGTATTCATCCGCATCATCGGTTCACTGCACCGCAAGAAGGAAGAAGCACCGCCGGCACCGGCAAAGAAGAGCGATGAGGTTGTATTGCTCGAAGAAATTTCCGCAAGCCTGAAAAAGCTCGCCGACGAAAAAGAAAAGGTTTGATTTCAGACTTAAAGCTCCGCTGTTGCGGAGCTTTTCTTTTTGCGCAATCGCTTTCTTTTGTGCAAAGGCACTATTTTTTTATTTGTTTTTTATTCGAGATGTACAAAAAATCCGTTATATTTTTGCCCTTTCGACACGCAAACCCTTGTTTTTACGCCATTTGCTTGACTTTTTCTTTTTTAAAATGGTATAATAATTGTAATTGAGATTTTATAATTACTGTTGTATTTGCCTTTAAAAGGCGCAACGAAGAAAGGTAGTCGGTTAAGGATTATGGCATTCCAAAAACCCGTTTCTCCTTATGCCGATATGACAGACGAGGAGATTGTTTTGCTGGCGCAAGCCGGCGACAGCTTTGCTGTCGATTATATATTGGAAAAATACAAAAGCCTGGTCAAGGCACGCGCCCGCACCTACTTTTTAATCGGCGCAGACCCTGAGGACTTAATCCAGGAGGGCATGATTGGGCTTTACAAGGCAATCCGTGATTTTAACAAAGAAAAGCAGGTCGGCTTTGCCGCATTTGCAGATGTTTGCACCAAGCGCCAGATTGTGACGGCGGTAAAAACGGCAACGCGCCAAAAGCACACGCCGCTGAATAACTATGTTTCCTTTAATAAGCAAGTGGATTCCGACACCTCCGAAAAGACCGTGCTCGACTTTTTAGCCGAAGCGCCAATCTGCGACCCGGAGCAAATCGTAATCAATCAGGAATCCTTTGAAAATGTCAATCGCAAAATCAGCAGCATTTTAAGCGACTTTGAAATGCGCGTTCTGGAGCTCTACCTTGCCGGCAGCAGCTACCAGGAGATTGCACTTGAGCTCGGCAAAAGTGCAAAATCCATCGACAATGCACTGCAGCGCACAAAGCGCAAAATCGACGATGCCCTGCATTCGGGCGCATAAGTTTATCTATCACCGCCAACGAAGATGTGCGGTACAATATATCAAAGTGAGGGATTACTATGTACGAAGACAAGACTCTGGTATGTAAGGACTGTGGAAACGAATTTGTTTTCACTGCCGGAGAACAGGAATTTTACGCAGAAAAGGGCTTTGAAAACGAGCCGACGCGCTGCAAGGACTGCCGTGCTGCACGCAAGGCGGCTATGCGTCAGGCGCGCGAAATGCACGATGTAGTTTGCGCAGATTGCGGCAAGCAAACACAGGTACCGTTCATTCCGAAGGATGACAGACCGGTATACTGCGACGAGTGCTTCGCAAAGCGCAGAGGCTAAGCAAATCATAAAAGCGTATTGTTATGCAATACGCTTTTTAACTGTAGACAGGTGGATTCTATGCTCGAAATCAACAGCAAAACAAACAAAACCTATAAAATGCTCGCCGCACTGCGCACAAAGAAAGGCAGAAGCGAGCATGGGCTTTATGCAGTAGAAGGCTTAAAATCCGTCCGTGAGGCGCTGACCTACGCAGGCAAGGTGACTGCACTCGCATTAACGCGCTCCATAGCAGACGAAAACCCGGATTTGGTTTCCGAGGCTGAAAGTTGCGGCGTGGCAGTTTATTTGCTTTCCGAGGAGCTGTTTGCAAAAATCAGCGACACGCAAACGCCGTCCGGCGTGCTGTGTGCCATTGCGTTGCCGCAAGCGGTAAAACCGCAAACGCGCGGCGGACTTTACATTTACTGTGACCGCATCGCCGACCCCGGCAACGCCGGAACAATTATCCGCACAGCGGATGCCGTCGGTGCAAGTGCGGTTTGGTTTTCGCCGGAGAGTGTCGATATTTACAATCCAAAGGTGATTCGCTCCACAATGGGCTCATTTTTCCACATTGAGACCTGCACAGATGTGCCCGCTGCACAGCTGAAATGCGCCGCGCAGGACGGCTACAGCTTAATTGCAGGTGCGCTTTCCCCTGCAGCAACGGACGCGCGCGCTTTGACAATGCCGAAGGATACCGTTTTAGTCATCGGCAACGAATCCAACGGCATCAGCGACGAGGTGCTTGCGCTGTGCAAAACGCACGCCATTTTGCCGATTGTCGGCAAGGCGGAATCACTCAATGCGGCTACGGCGGCTGCCGTGTTTATGTACAAGTGGCTTTTCGAGCAAAAATAATACCTAAATTTACAGAACGCTTTTTGTGAAATATGCCGTATTTGCGCGATTTTCTTGCAATATGGCGCGCAAAAAGCTATACTGTTAGTAGAAAAAAACAAGAAATGAGGTGCTATATGAATTTTTCAATTGCACACAATAACATTACCGTTCTCGATTTAGAAAAAAGCCTTGCGTTTTACAAAAACGCACTCGGGATGGATATTCAAAAGACCATCGAGGCTGAGGACGGCAGCTTTAAAATCGTTTATTTAACCGACGGCAGCTCCGTGCACAAGCTGGAGCTGACCTGGTATCGCGATAAACAGGAGCCGTGGAATCTCGGCGACAACGAAATTCACACCGCATTTATCACTGACGACTTTGATGCCGCGTACGCGCACCACAGCGCAATGGGCTGCATCTGCTACGAGAACAAATCGATGGGCATTTATTTTATCGCCGATCCCGACGGTTATTGGGTAGAAATTCTGCCTGCAAAATAAATTATATATTGAGAAAGAAGGATAAATACTATGGAAAACAAGGTACATGTAATGGACCATCCGCTGATTCAGCACAAGATTTCCATGCTGCGTGACAAGAACACCTCCGTAAAGGATTTCCGCGAGCTGGCATATGAAATCGCTCTTCTGATGGGCTACGAGGCAACACGCGATCTGACCTTGGTAGAGCATCCGGTAGAAACACCGATTACAACCACAACCGGTAAATTCATCGACAAGCAGGTTGCTGTTGTGCCGATTCTGCGCGCAGGTCTCGGTATGGTAGATGCAATTGTAAGCATTCTGCCGGCAGCCAAAATCGGTCATATCGGTCTGTACCGTGACCACGATACACATCAGCCGGTGGAATACTACTGCAAGCTCCCGAAGGATGTTGACCAGCGTCAGGTTATCGTAACCGACCCGATGCTCGCAACGGGCGGCAGTGCAGCAGCTGCAATCGACTTTATTAAGCAGCGCGGCGCAAAGCGCATCAAGCTGATGTGCATCATTGCAGCACCGGAGGGCGTTGAGGCAGTTGCAAAGGCACATCCGGATGTTGAAATCTACATCGGCGCACTCGATGAAAAATTAAACGAAAACAAATACATCGTTCCGGGTCTCGGCGACGCGGGCGACAGATTGTTCGGCACACTGTAATGCGTTACAAGAATTTAACGAAATGCCTATCGCTTTTTGCGATAGGCATCCTCATTATACTTATCATTTTCTATAATATGCAAACGCCGCAAAAGCACACGAAAAACGCATTTGCGCTCAACACCTACATCACGGTTACGGTTTACGGCGAAAACGCAGAGGCGCTTGCGCAGGCGGCTGTAAAGACCGTTACAGATGCAGAGAAGGTATTCAGTGCACACCTGCCGACGGCAGAGCTTTACCGCTTAAACGAAGCGCACGAAACAGATGTGCCCTACCCTGTTTCCGATGAGCTGTTCAGCGTACTCAGCGAGGCGTACACCCTTTGCGAAAAAACCGGCGGTAAGTTTGACATTACCGTAAAGCCGGTGCTGGATTTGTGGAGCATTACGGAAAATCCGCGCGTGCCGACGCAAGCCGAAATCAGCGAAGCACTCAATTGCGTTGACTACCGCGCGCTAACGCTGAATGCAAAAAATAAGACTGTCACTTTTAAAAAGCCGGGTATGCAAATCGACTTGGGCGGTATCGTAAAAGGCTACATCGCCGATAAGCTTGCAGCCGCGCTTTCCGAAGCAGAGGGTGCAACGATTGACCTCGGCGGCAATGTTATCGTAACCGGCAAGCACAAGGGCGGCTGGAAAATCGGTATCCAAACGCCGTTTAGCGAGGTCGGCAATTATACGGCAATCGTGAGAGCGCCGAGCGGGAAAACCACAACTGTGGTCACCTCCGGCGCGTATGAGCGCAACTTTGAGCAAGACGGCATTTTGTATCATCACATCATCGACCCGCAAACCGGCTATCCGCATCAGGGCGAAATCGAGAGTGTGTCGGTCATCGGCACAAGCTCTACAAAGGCGGATGCATATTCCACCTATTTGTTTATGCGCTCGCCCGAGGAAGCGCTTCATATTGCAAAAACAGAAGGCATTGATGTGCTGATTCAAACCAGGGACAAAGCGATTTATACAACGCTGACAGATATGGATGTTACAGATAAAACTTATAAAATAAAATAACAGAGGGATTTCCCTCTGCTATTTTATTCCTCGCCCTTCATAATCTCGTCAATTAAAATCTCATAATACTCCGCATCGGTCTGCTTTAAACACTTTTCACAGTTGTCGCACAGCTTGTTCGGGTCTAAATCGCATATGCAGTCACCGCAATTTGTGCAGATTTTGTCACTAAATACACATTTTTTCATGTTTTTACTCCCTTTTTGTAAATTTTTCTGTTTTTTTCGAAAATTTGTTTGCTTTTTGCAAAAACATGTGTTACAATTGAATTGGGTACATATGTTCTGTTATTATTATAGCAGAATCTTTGCCCATCTGCAAGAGTATTTACACAGATTCCTTAGTGGAACGCAAATAAATGAAGGGGGCGTTTTTCTTGCCGAGAACTTCTGATAAAGGTGAAAAAATTTTAAAATTTATTGCTGAGCAAACCCGTACCAAGGGCTATCCCCCGTCGGTGCGTGAAATCGGCAACGCTGTTGGCTTAAGCTCGACCTCGACCGTGCACGCGCAATTAAAAAAGCTGCGCGATGCAGGCTTTTTGGAAAAGGACAACGATAAAACAAGAGCGCTGAAGCTGACGGATAAATACTATATAACCTACGAGGACGGCGTACCGGAAACGGACAGCTTTGCACCGTCTGCGTTTGACCGCTTCTACGAAAGAGTGCAGCCGGAATATTTGCAGGTGCCGGTGCTCGGTCGCGTTGCGGCAGGTCAGCCGATTTTGGCAGTCGAAGAAGCAACGGAGAGCTTCCCATTGCCGATGAGCTTTGCAAGAAACAAGGATTTGTTTATGCTGAAGGTTTCCGGCGAATCGATGATTGAAGCCGCAATCTTAGACGGCGACTATGTCATTGTCGAGCGTCAGCAAACCGCATACAACGGCGAAATCGTTGTTGCACTTGTGGAGGATTCTGCAACGGTAAAAACCTTCTACAAGGAAAACGGACATTTCCGCCTGCAGCCGGAAAACTCGTCCATGGAACCGATTATCGTAGATGAGGTTATGATTTTGGGTAAGGTTGTCGGTGTGTTCAGACAAATGTAAGCAGTATAAAAGCCTTGGGTTTTCCCCAAGGCTTTTTTTGTTTTGATTATATCAATTTGAGATTCTTTAAATCATATTTGACTCAGCACCCATAATAGATACAATTCAAGCAAAATCACAAAAGCACAAAAAATCGCGCTAATAACAGAATATCTTCTCCATTCATCTTCATCATACGCTTTTATTCCCAAAGCAATATTAATCCCTATGCCAATTAAGCCAAAAATCCAGCTTGGAAGATAGCCTCCGATTTTTGCCAAATACCCAAAGTCAAAGCAAATCAAGTCAAGCAAAGCTATGAATCTAAGCACCACCGGCAAAAGTATAAGTATTGAAATTATTTTCAAAGCTTTCAACCGCACCCCAACCTTTCATCATTTTTACGGACAGTATATGTAAACATTACTAATATTTAAAATTGTATGGACTTGATGCGAGCTTAAGTAAAACAAATTGTTCACAGCTTCCTGTCGAAAAATTATATTTCCATAAAAGCTTTTGACAAATTTTCTCTGCTTTCATAATTATAAAATTTCATCATTTCTTTTACTTTTTTACAATCATTGTTCATAAGTTGTTTTTCACTCTCTAATTCATCAAACCAATATTTACCATCTCCAAATATTGGTGCTAATGACACATCTGTTGTGGTAGCAAAATAATAATTTATCCCTCTTGCTTTCCCTATTAAAGTAACACTGTCATAAGTTCCGCTATTGATTGCTTCTTCAGATAAAATATAAAACATTGTCAGTCCATAATCATACTCTGCAGAAAAGGTCTTCTCCAAAACTGTGCCCCTGATACTTTCTCCATAAAAACGAACAACCGAACATTCAGCGGACTCATCATCAACAAAGTAACTACCTATCCACTCTTCAGGAAATTCAAATTTATATCCACACTCTTCATTTATGTAAATATTAGTTGTAGGCAACTTTTGACCTGAAAATTCTCCTTTCAATTCCATAACACGTTTTTCTAAATAGTTATCTTGACTCTCTTCAATATTCGCCTCATCATTTTTTGAAACTACTTCTTTCTCAATTGCAACATCATTATTTATCTGATTATCGTTTTTCATATCGCATCCTGATACAAAAAAAACAATCAAACATAACATAATGATTAATATATTTTTTCGCATACTTTCATCTCCTATTTTTCTATATTATTCGGCATTGCTCATGTTGAGTTAGGGTCAAAAAATTATTCTGACCAAATATAAACAGCGTTATTCTCCCACTCTACAGCATATCCGAAAAACTCACATATTGCACGAAGTGGTACCATTCCATGATTGTTTTCATATTTACCGCCCACATCTAACTCAATCATCTCGCCGTTTGCCATCATATAATTTTCATCTAAAAACAGAACCAGTGTATCATTGTTTTTACTAAAAACAATAGAATGATCTTCGCGGTTCCATTTCATATCAGTGCCCAGTGCATCTTTTAAAGTTATAGCAGGGATTAAAGTTCTATCATTTATGAGCATAGGCGAAGTATATGATTTAAGCAAGTTGTTATCAAAATAGATAAGAATATCATTTTTTGTCCTGAAATTGTTTATCAATTCATTTAAAATATTATATTCCTCTGCAACAAAGAGAAAATGCTGACCGTCATATTCCCAAAACTCACCAAGCACATCAAAACTAATCTCCACAACATTTTTATTCTTCATGTGAAAATTAATACTCAAATATTCACCATCCGCACTTTCCCCGGAATAAGTTGTGGTGTTTTGAGTAAATCTGTTAATGCAGTCAATAATCTGTTTTATTTCGTTTTTATCGTTTGTTTCATAATGGTATTCTATTATTGTTGCCAGTAAAGAGTCTGGAGGTAGCTGACCTCCAAGTTTGTAATCTACGGTTACGCTATCACATATAGTATCATCAAATGTGATCAAAGAATCATTCATCGCATATACAAAATTAGATGTAAGCATACAAATAACAATCAATAACATTATTTTTTTCATATTTACTTTCTCCTTATATTTTTACATCTTTTCCATTAAAAGGTAAATATAGTTTAGATGCAAACCTTTTTTGGCGATAGCTCGTGTCAAGTCAGGAGAACAGTGAATAATAAGAACC
>JAZQCN010000049.1:0-2334 GCA_045546315.1 Clostridia bacterium
TGTAACTACAACGTAATTACGATTCTGTAGTAGGCGCATTTTTTTTGCTTGTCATTATAACAAGTGCTCTAGAGCGCTTGTTTTGTGCAGCGTGTCTGCCACAGAAGCGTGAACTTCAGAGAGGGAGAGGATGAAGAATGGGACAACAGGCAGTGCAGAGTTTGAAAAAGGAGGAGTTTTTGGAGGCATCGTTTTACTATTTGGTAAAACACGGGTTAGACAATGTATCCTTACGCGATCTCTGCAAAAACACAGGCATTTCCATGGGCAGTGTATATTACTGGTTCGATGGAAAGGAAGGCATCTTTATTGAAGCTGCTGAGTATGGCTTGCGCTTGATTGCGGACAAAATTTTTGCAACCGTATATGAAGCGCTGGAGGACTTCGAAAAATATGTTACCGAGGTCCACGACAGAATCAGCGGTGAAGAGATGCAGGCGCTTCGGTTCATCTATCAGATGACGACCAGCCCGATTTACGGCGACCGTATGCGCGCGGCGGCAGCATATCTGTCCGGGGTATATGACGGATATGTGCAAAAGCTTGCCGAACGGTTAAATTGCTCGTTTGAGTGTGTTCAACCGTTTGTGTATATCTTTATCGCCGAGGTGCTCGACTATGTCGTATGGGGGAATCTGGAAACCTCAAGGCGGCAGATGGTAGCCATTGTTCGTATGCTGAAGCTAGCGTGCGAAGAGGAGCAGAAGCAAAAGCAACTTTTACGGAAGCAGTAAAGATGACAAAAGGAGTGACAAACAATGCAATCTGTATGGACAAAAAAGCTTTTTGCAATTTTAGTGACAATATGTATGCTTTTGAGCATTATGCCGTTTTCGGCTTTTGCCGCAGAAAAGCTGACACTTGAGTTTGTTGAATATACCGGGGAAGATACGACAACTATGGCAGGCGAGGCAAAGGTGCTGGTGCGCGTGAAGGGTGCATCGGGCAATTTTATGATGACAAACCTTGCCATTGCGTTTGAAGGTATGCAGTATAAGACGATTGAGTTTTTGCTCGACGGTACTGCACCGGTGCCGCCGAACACAGCTTATGCCAATGCAACCGGCAAGCTTGAGTTTGCGCTTATTGATGTGCAGAATCCGACGGCGTATGAAAACGAAACGGATGTGTGCATTCTGACATTTGAAAAAACGGCGGCGTCGGACGAGCTGTCGCTGACGCTGGATACCGACAATTCGTATCTGCAAAAGGATTTGAATACATCGACTGCAAGAGAGTTTAACGCAGCGCACAAAGCGGGGCTGCAGGCAAGTACAACCTCGAATGCAGGCGTTGATGCGGTCGTGCAGCTGACAATGGACAAGGTACGCGGTTTTGTCGGCCAGGCACCGAGCGGTTATTCGGATACGGGTATTACGCTGACCATCACAAGCGACCTAAACGAGGACTACAGCTATTCCACAGTGCTCAATAACACATCGGTGGAGGCAGGCGGTCATCGCTTCAGCGCGGACAGCAACTTAATTGTATTCCGCGCAGCTACAACGCTTCTGGCAACGACGGCAGCGGGCGAAAAGCAAACCTATACCGTGAAGCTCAGCGGTCTGGGCTACTGCGCTTTTGAGCGCACAGGCGTTGACTTCGAAAGTGCATTGATTTTAACCAACAGCGATTTTAAGCCGGGCGATGCAAATCTCGACGGCAAGGTAGAATATGCCGACCGCGTGCTGGTAGAAGCAGCGGTGCAGGATGCAGCTAAAGCGGAAGCGCTTGGTCTGCGCGGCGATTTCACGCGTGACGGCAGCATAAACAGCATGGATGTGCTGGTTTATGATGATTTAGGTATTACAGAGGAAACACAGCAGCCGGCGGCGAGTGCGCCTGCGAAAATGGCTGCACCGACCGTCACCGGCGGCGACAAGCAGGTAACTGTTTCCTGGACGGCGCCGGCGGATAACGGCTCGCCGATTACCGATTATACAATTCATTACGGCACAAGTGCTGAGAATATGACTTCCGTTAAGCGCATCACCGACGGTGCGGCAACGAGCGCAACGATTAGCGGGCTTTCGGCATCGACTACATACTATGTGAATATCGCAGCAATCAATGCTGTTGGCACCGGCGAAGCCTCCGATGCTGCAAGTGCAACAACAAATGCAGAACAAGGCGGCGGTGGTGACGGCGGTACAGGCACAGGCTCAGGTACAGGCACGATTGTTACTCCAAACGACCCGCCCGCAGGCGGAACAGGCACCGGCGGCAGCACAGGCACCGGCGGTGGCGGTACGGGCACAGGTGGCGGCGCTACAACACCGACCACACCTACGACGCCTACTACACCGACTACACCGGTTGTGACGAAGACATTTA
>JAZQCN010000050.1:0-6926 GCA_045546315.1 Clostridia bacterium
AGCATGTCCCCCTTGGCAATCATTTTCGGTCGCACGCGATTGACAAGCAGGTGCACATTGTCCTCCTGGATTGCCGTTGCTGATAAAAGTCCGACAATTCTGTCTGCATCGCGCACAGCCGTCAGCTCCGGCGTTACCACAACAATTGCCTCATCCGCGCCCGCCACGGCACACTGAAACCCCTGCTCAATTCCGGCGGGACAGTCGACAAAGACATAATCAAACTCAGCGGCGAGCGCCTGTGTCATCTCACGCATTTGCAGGGGCGAAAGCGCGTTTTTATCCCGCACCTGTGATGCCGCCAGCAAATGCAAATCTGCAAAGCGCTGATCCCGCAAAAGCGCCTGCTTCAAAGTGCAGCTTTGCTCCGCTACATCCATTAAATCATACACAATCCGATTCTCCAGCCCTAAAACCACATCCAGATTACGAAGGCCGATATCTGCATCGACTACAGCAACCCGCCGCCCCTTTTGCGCAAGCCCTGCACCAAGGTTGGCAACTGTTGTCGTTTTACCGACGCCGCCTTTACCGGATGTAACTACAATAACCTTTCCCACAAGCATTCCTCCTTAAAAAAGCAAAGGAAGCAACAAAAAAATTTACCGAAAACCAGTATACCCGGTTTTCGGCAAAAAGCTTGTCATTTTTTCGTGTTGTATTGCAAAATTTCTATTACTCCGTCGCGCAAATACGCATATTCCGGCAGTTTGTTCTCTCGGTTGTCCGTGTTCGGCATTTGTCGGCGCACTTTGGCGATGCGAAGCTCTGTTGCACAAAACTGCCAAGCTGCAATGCGCGCCTTTTCATTTCCTTTCCGTCCTGCCCAGGCAGTGCCACAAAGTACACCCAGCACGGTAATGCTGCCGCCGGCAAGCAAACGCGCCCCCGGATGTACATCACCGACCACAGTCAGGTCGCCCTCTGCCTGAATACACATACCACCGCGCACTGTACCGTAATGCACGCTTGACGCCGACAATTTCTGCGTTTGCTCCGCTTTTCCGAGTCGCACGCAAACCGATTGCTTCAGCAAACGGCTCACCCGCTGCTCCAATCGAATACGCGCCGCCTCGCACAGCATCACACCCTCAATTTCAATCACGCCCTCGTCCTGCAAAAGCGGTGCAAGCGTTTCTATCTTGTCCGTTACGGCATCGAAAACTGCTTTTTCCTGCTGCCAGACAGGTATATCCTCCGCTTCGGCAAAACGAAACAAGAGTCCGTCACGAATGCCGCGCACCTTATACTGCAGCAGCTTTTGTGTCTCTGCGCCAAGCATATTTTCCGTCAAAAGGAATGCCTCCTTACCTCAAAAGTGTCTTCGAATATGTTATATCCGCATAATTTGGCTCCACATTAAAATACGCATCCATAACTGCTTTTGCAATCGGTGCAACATCCGAGCCGGAATTGCCGTGCTCGACAACAATTGCAATCGCAATTTCCGGTTTGTCATACGGCGCAAAACCCGTAAATACACCGTTGTCCGAGCCTCGCGCTACCTGCGCCGAGCCCGTTTTACCACCGACGCGAATCGGATAGTCCTCAAACACCTTACTTGCCGTACCATCCTCAGTTACAGCGAGCATACCGCGCAGTACCGCGCTGATATTTTCCGGCTGCATCTCGATTTCTTCCACAACCACAGGCTCGGTTGCAAGCACAATCGTTCCGTCGACCGGAGAGCGCACACTTTTGATGATGTGCGGCTCATAGCGCACGCCGCCATTGACCAGCGTACAGATATAGTTCGCCAGCTGCAAAGGCGTCATCAGATTGTCCGACTGCCCGATAGCAGCCTGCAAGGTGTCGCCCGGCTGCCAGGTGCCGCCACCATTTTTCTCTCTGTCCTCCGGACCGGCAAGCCTGCCGGCAGCTTCCTCGCTTGCAAGCTCCATACCGGTGCGCTGTCCGAAGCCGAACAGCTTTCCGTAATGATTCAAGGTTTCAATGCCCATCAAGCGCGCCGACTCATAGTAATAATAGTTACACGAGTTCATCAGCGCCTGCGTTACCGTCTGCGGACCGTGTGCCACACCGAGGCTCTTCCATATCCAGCAGCGCGGCTGATAGTCGGGATAGTATCTGTATACGCCTTCATCGACAATCACCGTATCCGGCGTTACGGTTCCGGACTCCAGTGCCGCAATCGAGCTAAGCATTTTAAAGGTAGAGCCCGGTGGATACGCTGCCGAAATCGAGCGGTTCCACATCGGCATATTTTCATCCTTCAAAAGTCGGTTATATATTTTCGAAAAGTTCGAAATATCGTAGCTCGGATACGAAGCAATCGCTAAAATTTCGCCGGTATGCACATCCATCACCACGCCGGCGCCGCAATAGGCGTCACCGCCGGATTTATATTTCGGATCACCGCCGCGCTCGCGAATTTGAAAAATGGTTTCTCCCAATGCGTTTTCAAGCGCTGTCTGTACATTGGCATCAATCGTCAGCGTAACATAATTCCCCTGCACCGGGTCTACGGTCAAATCCTCCTGCACTTCAAAGCCGCTCTGCGTCTGCACAAGGCTTGCAGAGCCGTCCTCCCCGCGCAAATACGGCTCGCAGACCTTTTCAATGCCCTGCTTGCCGATCATATCGTTCATACCGTAGCCTTCCTCCCACAGCTCGGCATATTCCACATCGGAAATTCTGCCGATTCTGCCGAGCACATGCGCTGCAAGTTGCCCTTGGTTATAGCGGCGTACATATTCGCTGGCGATATTTACACACATATATTCCGACTGACTCTCACGGATTTTGGTTACAAGCTCCATACTGATGTCGCTCGCCATAATAAACGGCTCCGAAACCGAAAAACCGCGCTTTTCCATTTCATAACGAACACCTGCAATTCTGCGCACCTCCTGCGGCGTGTAGGTGTCTGCAATCTTGTAGCGCTTTTTCAAAGCATCAATCACCTGCGGCGCCGTCGCATCCGCATCAAATTCCATACTCTTTTTAAACCGCTTCTCCGCTTCTTCAACCTCTGCCTTGGTCGAGTAATTGCTCGAGAAGGTAAAGGAAAACGGCTCGCCCGAAATCGGCAGACTGTCTGCCACCTCTGCACCGTCTGCTTCAATCATACCGTAAAGCTTTAAAAGCATTGCATTCATCGAATCGTTGTCCATTCCGATGCGCTGAATCTGCACACAATAGCCGACATCGTTGGTAATCAGCGGTACACCGTAGCGATCGTAGATTTCACCGCGCGGCGCCGCGATACCGACGCGACGCATCTGCTTTTGCTGCGAAATTTCTACAAACTCGTCACCGCAAATAATCTGCATATAAAAAAGGCGCACGACAAATAAAACCGCAACAATGATTACGAGTGTGATGTAGATATTCAGTCTCGGTTTTTTATCCATATCGCGCCGCCTCTCTTCCGTTCTTTTTTAATTCGGCAAAACAAAATCATCCGCAATTCTGCGCACTGCCGGCATCATCAAAATTCCTGCTGCCGCACCGAACACCGCACTCGGCAGCACCGCCGTAAACAGCACCTGCCAGTAGTTTGACTGCTGCCAGAGCCCGTAGCAAAGCACATAATAAAAAAACTCATAAACAATCGAGGTTATAAGCAAAAGCAAAAGGTTTGCCGCAAACTTTGCTTTAAACATATGCGGCCCAAGCATCGTAATGAGTGCACAGCACACCGCACAAAGGAGTGTCGCCACACCAAACAGTGCCCCGGAGGTATAATCTAACAGTACACCGCAGCATATGCCGAACACCGCCGAGTGCAAATAGTCGTTTTCGCGGATGGCAAAGCAAATTGCAGCCGCCAACAGCAAATTCGGTGCCATTGCACCGAACAGTATTTTAAAAAATGTCGTTTGCAAAATCAAAAGCACCAGCAACAAAAGCGCCGTCTTTACATACTTCATTTCAGTTCTTCCTTTTCAAACTATTCTTGGTTTTTCCGAATGACAAGCACATAGCGTGTCTTGGCAAAATTCACCGCAGGCTCCACAACGGCATACTGATTCACGCCCGTAGAGTCCGCGTGCAGCTCCGTAACACGGCCGATATGAATCCCCGGTGCAAACACATCGCCCAAGCCGGAGGTTTCAAGCAAATCCCCAACTACAATTTCTGCTTCCTTGTTTACAAAATTCAGCTTACACATACCTTCTTTGCCAAGCTGTGCATCGCCGTCGAGCATTGCAACATCGCCGGTACGCACCACGCTCACACCTACCGTAGAAGAAGAATCCACTACAGTTGTGACACGCGCCCAATTGAGCCCGACCTCCTGCACACGGCCGACCAAACCCAGTTCCGTCACAACCGTGTCCTGTGCCTGAATACCGTCCAGGCTGCCCTTGTCGATGGTATAGATATTGTACCAATTATCGCTGCTCCAACCGATGACCTTTGCACCGGTAGTCTCATATGCAGCATAATTATCACTTTTCAGCTCCAAAAGCGCACGCAGCTGCTCATTTTCAGCGCGATAGTCCTCTGCAGAGCGGTATTTTTGCTCCATCTCGGCTACGCGCCTTGCCAGCACTCCGTTCGCCTCTTTATAATCCTGCATCTCTAAAAGGTAGTTGAAAAAGCCACCAACACCGTCCGACATGCCGGTCGCAATCTTTTGCACCGGCGAAAACAGCGTGTTAAATGCATTTTCAAAAATAGATGCACGGTTTCTCTGCAAGGTTGCCAGTGCCATAAAAATGCATATAGCCAGCACAATACAGCCGAAGATTATTAGTTTTTTATGTTTATCTGCGTTCATAAAAACACCCTTTATTCTCCATGTTTTCCAATCATTTCCTCAAACAGCCACAGCGGGAACCCGATGACATTGTTCAAATCGCCGTCGATGCGCTCCACCAGCTTGCCGCCATCGCCCTGGATCGCGTACGCGCCCGCCTTGTCACAGGGCTCATTCGTTTCAATATAGGCATCAATTTCCGCTTCGGTCAAATTGCGAAAGGTCACATGCGTTACATCGCTTTTGCTCGTTGCACTCGCATCCTGCGTATCCAACACGCATACACCCGTATAAACCTGGTGTGTTCTGCCCGAAAGCGCAGTCAGCATTCTTTTTGCATCCGCGTTATCTGCAGGCTTTCCCATAATTTCACCGTCTAAGCTGACCACTGTGTCCGCGCCGATGACGAGCGCATCCGTTTGTACCTTTCCGGCAACAGCGGCAGCTTTCAAAAGCGCCAGCTCGCGTACCAAAAGCGCAGGATCGCGCACCTGAATGTTTTCATCAATATCTGCTGTCCGTATTTCAAATGTATACCCCGCTGCCGCCAAAATCTCGCGTCTGCGCGGCGAGCCGGAGCCCAAAATCAGTTTTTTCATTGTTTCACCTCAAATATTTCACGGCAAATTTTGCTGCTAAACCCGTAAACACACCGCATACCGCCGCGACAATAATCAACATCGGTAAGTAGGTGTATAAAAGCACGCTTGACAAAAGCACGCTTGCCACACACACCTGCGCTGCCGAATGTGCACACGCGCCGAGCACGCTGACACCGACGATACTCAACTTCGTAAGATACCGCCTCGCAAGCAGCATCACAGCAAACGATACGATAGCACCGCTGACACTGTACAGCAGCCCGACAACTCCGCTAAACAAAAGCGCGCCAAGCACGCTGCGCAAAAGCGCTACTACGCACGCTTCTTTCGCGCCATAGGCGTACAGCACAAGCAGAACTGCAATGTTTGCAAGCCCAAGCTTACCGCCCGGCAGATTTACCGCAAACGGCAAAAAACCCTCGAACACCTGCAAAGCAACGCCAAGCGCCGTCAACATAGACAGCACAACCAGTTTTTTAATAGGAGACGATGTCTGCATCACTGCGCCCTCCCACAATCTGCACAACCAATCGGTTCGGCAAGCACACCAAAGATGTATTTGCCTTGTATATTCTGCCTTGCTTAACCTCCGTTTGGTCCTTGCAGCTACTTTCACTTACATAGGCGCCGCGGCTGTCGATAATAATCTTATTATAGCCGTGCTCCGTTTCACACACATACGCCTTCGGCGCACTGAGAGCACGAAAATTATAGCTTGCCTGCACCTGTCCGTCGACATAAATCACAACGGTATCTCCGCTTCGTCCGAAAGCGAAGACCTCAAAAACCGCCAGTGCAAGCAGCGCAAGCACAATAATTGTAATTGTCAAAAGCTTATCCCATCGATTCAAGGCCGCTGCCTCCAATTTTTTACTGCACGCCACGGTAAAAATGTCCGCGCGTGAAAGTATTTTCCTCCGGCGGAGCCACCTTTTTACCGGATGCCGCCTGCATATATGCTGCAAGCACGCGCTCCGTTTCCCCGGCTGTTTCCACCGTAAAATCCAAGCGTATACTGCGCACGCCTGCCGCCTGTAAATCCGCAAGCTTATCCGCCATATAGGTTGGCTTTGCGTTTAGCAATATATTGACACACGCCTCCGGGCGACAAAGCACCGGAAATGCCGTGCGCTTCCTGTCAATCAAAGCAAAGCCGTTCTGCCCCTTCCGGCACTGCCCGGTATAAGCACGCAGCACGCAATTTTGCATCACCATCAGCGGCAGTCTTCCGTAGGCAAGTACACTCGCCTTTTCCAAAACTGCATCGCCAAGCGCGGCAATTTCGTCTAAATTCAGTTCAGGCGAGACCGTCATATGCTCTGCGCCAAGCTCTGAAAGCTGCTGTGCTGTCTGTGTATTATACACGCCGATTCGAAAATCCGTATGTAGCTGCGCATTTTCAAGCACCAAATCGCCGATACCGCTGACCAGGAGCGTATCCGCACAAATGCTTTTAAAAACGCTTTCTCTGTTTTCCTGCGTTAGAATCTCCGGCAGCTTTGCTACAATGCGGCAGTCTGTGCCCGAACCGAGCTGCTTTACTACAGACAGCGGTGCATACAGCACCTCCGGACTAAATTTCAGCGCCGCTTTCGCCT
>JAZQCN010000051.1:0-2362 GCA_045546315.1 Clostridia bacterium
AGCCGCCGCACACGTTGCCTATGCATATACCGATGTATCGGCAATTTATCCAATCACCCCTTCATCGCCAATGGCAGATTATACTGATAAATGGTCTCACGAAGGACGCAGAAACATATTTGGCCAACCAGTAGTTCTTACACAGATGCAATCCGAAGCCGGCGTGGCCGGTGCAGTCCACGGTTCCCTACAAGCCGGTGCTTTAACCACAACCTTTAGCGCATCCCAGGGTCTTCTTCTTATGATTCCCAATATGTATAAAATCGCCGGCGAACTGCTTCCCGGCGTCATTCACGTAAGTGCAAGAACCGTTGCCACCCACGCTTTATCCATCTTCGGCGATCATTCCGATATTTACGCCTGCCGGCAAACAGGTTTTGCAATGCTTGCAACCTGTAGTGTACAGGAGGTAATGGACTTAAGTCCCATAGCACATTTGTCTGCTATCAAAGGACGCGTTCCTTTTTTACATTTTTTTGACGGTTTCCGTACTTCCCACGAACTTCAAAAAATCAATGTTTGGGACTATGAAACCTTAAAAGACCTCTGCGATATAGATGCGGTAGACGCCTTTAGACAACGCGCGCTGAATCCGGAGCACCCTGTCACCCGCGGCACTGCCCAGAATCCCGATGTTTATTTCCAGGCAAGAGAAGCATGCAATACCTTTTATAATGAAGTGCCGGATATTGTGGAACACTATATGACCGAAATCAATGCCCGTATCGGCACAGACTACAAACTTTTTAATTATTATGGTGCGCCGGATGCTACCCATATCATCATTGCTATGGGCTCAGTATGTGAAACCGCAATGGAGACCGTTGATTATCTTATGTCCCAAGGGCAAAAAGTCGGCCTGATTAAAGTCCGCCTCTACCGCCCTTTCAGCGCAAAGCATTTATTATCAGCGATTCCGCAAACCTGCCGTGCAATCAATGTTCTTGACCGCACAAAAGAGCCTGGTGCCGTAGGTGATCCCCTTTATCTTGATGTCGTTGCCGCACTGAAAGGAAGTCCTTTTGAAACAGTCCCCGTTTATGCAGGACGTTATGGTCTTTCTTCCAAGGATACACTTCCCGGGGATATTGCCGCGGTATTTGAAAATTCCTCTAAAAAGCATTTTACCTTAGGAATCGTTGATGATGTTACCCATCTTTCTTTAGACAGAATTAAATTGCCGGACACTACTCCGAAAGAAAATATCAGTTGCAAATTCTGGGGCCTTGGTGCCGACGGCACGGTAGGTGCCAATAAGAACTCTGTTAAAATCATAGGCGACCACACAGACCTTTATGCCCAAGCCTATTTTGACTATGATTCCAAGAAATCCGGTGGCGTCACAATCTCCCACCTACGCTTCGGCGAGAAACCCATTCGCTCTGCTTATTTCGTGCACAAAGCAGATTTCGTTGCATGCCACAAGCCTGCCTATGTCCGAAAATATGATATGGTACAGGACTTAAAAGAAGGCGGTATTTTCCTATTAAACTGCAGTTGGACGCTTGAAGAATTAGAAAACGAACTTCCCGGACAAATGCGTAAATATATGTACGACCATAAAATCCGCTTTTATGTAATTGACGGATTTAAAATTGCCAAAGAAATCGGTCTTGGCGGCCGCATAAATACAATTCTGCAGGCGGCATTCTTCGCCCTGACAGATATTATGCCGGTACAGGATGCAGTCCGTCTTATGAAAAAAGCCGCAACCGCCACTTATACAAAAAAGGGCGATGAAATTGTTGCAATGAACCATGCTGCCATAGATGCCGGCGCTACTGCCTTTTATCAAATTGATATACCCGCAAGCTGGGGTCAGGCAGACTTTGAGCCTTTGGAAATTCAGGCACATGGAGAACGCGCAGACGTTGTGAATTATGTAAACCAAATCCAAAATAAAATCAACCGGCAAATCGGACATACCCTGCCTGTATCTGCTTTTATGGAATATGCGGACGGCACTTTGCCTGCCGGTTCCTCTGCCTTTGAAAAACGCGGTATTGCATTGGAAGTACCAAGCTGGAATCCGGAAAATTGCATTCAGTGTAACTTCTGCTCCTATGTATGTCCCCACGCAGCCATTCGGCCGATTGCAATGGACTCTGCGCAGGCGCAAAATGCTCCCGAAAGCACTATGGTAGATTTGTTAGGCATTCCCGGACATAAATTTGCAATCAGCATCTCGCCTTTGGACTGTACCGGTTGCGGTTCCTGCGTTAATATTTGTCCCGGTAAAAAAGGCGAAAAGGCCCTTCTTTTAAAACCTTTTGAAACACAGCGTCCTGCCCAAAAGATGTTTGATTACGGTGCTTCTATTGAAACACCTGCAGCTGTATTTGAGAAATTCCCTCCCAGAACC
>JAZQCN010000052.1:0-29469 GCA_045546315.1 Clostridia bacterium
ACTGAGCTACACCGCCACATTTTTGTTGTATCACTTTTCAGCGACTATGCTATTATAATACACAAAAATGCTTTTGTCAATCCTTTTTTTAAATTTTTTAAAATTTTTTATTCGTCGATTCGAATCGAATAATCCTCCACGGAAAGGCGCACGCCGAGTGCACGCTTGATTCTGTCATACTCGTCCGCCGCCTCGTAGTTACTCTCCTGCTTTTTAATCGCCTTTATCATCAGATTCTTCGGCGTTTCTAAAGGCGAAATGTATTCCATAGCGGTGATTTCATAGCCGTGCGACTCCATATACAGGCAGCGCATTGCATCCGTCAGGACATCCGCTAAACGCGCCTTGAAAATCGGGTGCTTTAAAAGCGGTGCAAACGCTTCGTAGCTGTACTGCGAAAGCATTTCCTTATGACAGCACGGCACAACCACCATCGCTTTTACCCCTGTGCGGATGCCGAGGCCGATTGCCATATCGGTTGCCGTGTCGCAGGCGTGCAGCGAGATTAAAAGGTCGACCTGCACCTCCGGTGTATAATGGCGCACATCCGCACAGACAAACTCCATATTGTTATAACCGAGATTCTTTGCCATTTTTACAGACGCATCAATAACGGTTTTGGAATAATCCACACCGATAAAGCGACAGTCGAGCTTAAGCATATCGCGCATATAATAGTTGAGCACAAAAGAAAGATACGATTTGCCGCACGCGCAGTCTAAAATGCACACGCGTCTGTTCTTCGGCAGTGCATCAATGACCGGCTTTAAAATTTCAATATAGTGGTCAATCTGATTGTATTTTCTGATTTTATCGTTTTTGATTTTGCCGTCCTTGGTCATAATGCCGATTTCCTTTAAAAGCGCATCAGCCGCACCGGGACGGATGATGTACTCTCTGCCGCCGGGTGCTTTTACCTGCGACTGCGCTGTCAAAGCATTATCCGTCTGCTTTGTGCGCACGCTGCGGTCATCCGCTTCTAAAATCAAATCCGTTCCGCGCTCCGTATAGGTAAATACAAGCGCTTCATATTTCGCACTCTCTGCTGCAATCAAATCCGCTACGCCGGATAAATCCGTGGTGCTTTTCACGCCGTTGACCGTCACATCAAAGCCGCCGTCTGCCGGAAGCACCTCCCCCTTAAAGGTCTTTGCGCCGGACTTGAAGGCGATTTGCATTTTAATAAAATAATCCTTCTTTTCCTCATAGCGCCCTGTAATGCCAAGCAGCATAAATTTAATTTTATCACAGGTTGTTTTCTTCATAGCTCTCTACCGCCAAACTGTATGTATTTTTATTTTCATAATCAAATATAGTGATGCTGTCGCGCTTTTTTAGCGTAAATACATCGTAATCCATACGCAGGATGCGCACGCGCCTTAAAAACTCCTTTTGCTTCAGCGCAAAATACTGTGCAGGCAAGCATCCGCTTTTCTCCACCTGCCGCCAGGCCGCAGCATAAAACGCTTTGTCCGCCGGCGGCAGCTTTGCCCAGGCAGCCGGCTGTGCCGTTTGATTTACGCGCATCTGCTCATAGACAAGCAGCGCATTGAATTTGCCGTCATCTGCTTCGATGCAGGTAGTGTGAAATTCATAAAAAAGGCTAAAGAGTCTTCCCTGGCCGTAGCTTGCACCGGGCGTTGTGTGTTCCTTCCAGAATGCTGCAAGCCGCTCAAAATACGAAAAGGCATCTATGCCGCTTTGCTCCATTGAAAAGCGCAGTGCCGAAGCAAAGCTTGCGCTGTTATAATAAACATCCAGCACATGCTCAATTTCTTTTAGTCTGCATAGCTCTTTATAGCTAATCCAGTTGCTTTTAAGCACCTCATACGGCGGCTCCGGCGTGCAAACATAGTTGTATGCCTCAGCCTGCGCACGGATTTTCGTGCCCTTTAAAAGCTTTAAAAAACCGAGCTGGAGCATATCCGGAGAAAGTGCAAACACATCGTTAAACGAGTGTGCAAAGCTTACATAGCTCTCATACGGAAGTCCGGCAATCAAATCCAGGTGCATATGCATATTTCCCGCTTTTTTCAGCCGCAGTACATTTGCGCGGATTTTCTCAAAATCCGCGTGACGGTCAATCGCCGCACCGCTTTGCAGATTGGTGGTTTGAACGCCGATTTCCAATTGAAACATACCCTGCGGCGCGTTTTCCAAAATCGTCATTGTTTCCTCACCGAGCACATCAGCGGAGATTTCAAAATGAAAGCAGGTCTTTTTGTTGTGCTTTTGCATAAAGCGCAACAGGCGCGCCGTGCGTACATCGCCCAGGTTAAAAGTTCTGTCCGTGAATTTAACAAGCGCAACCTCTGCGTCCATCATCAGCTTCAGCTCTTCCAAAACCTTTGCCTCATCGAAGAAGCGTACATTTTTGTCTACCGAAGAAAGACAATAGCTGCACCGATACGGACAGCCGCGGCTCGTTTCATAGTACACAATCTTATTTTGCAGTGCACAAAGCGTACCGTAATCGTAAATTTTCGGCAAGACGGCTAAATCAAAAACATACGCCGGCGGCTGCAGAATAACCTTACCTTCTTTTCGGTAGCAAAGCCCCTGTACTATTTCCGGCGCTCTGCCGCTTAAAAACGCAGGCAGACTCTCCTCCCCTTCACCGCGCAGGCAAAAGTCTATGCAAGGATGCGACAGCATAAATTCTTCCGTCTCATAGCTGATTTCCGGTCCGCCAAGCAAAATTACGCTCTCCGGCTTTACCGCCTTCAACCGCGCTGTCAGCCGCTCCAAAAACGGCAAATTCCAGATATAGCACCCGAAGGCATACACCGTACAGTCCATCGCATACAGCGCCGCACAAACGCGCTCAACGGAATCGTTGATGGTATATTCCGCGCAAACCGGTGCATATGCCGCACAAACAGACTTTAATCTGTGCAGCGCTAAGGATGTGTGCGTGTAGCTCGCATTCACAGCGCACAGACATATCCGTTTTTGATTTGACATACACGCACCTCCTTTTACACGAAACGGCAAGGCGATGCCTTGCCGCTTTATGTTACATATTGTCTAAGATTTCTTTAATCATCGGGCTGAGCATCTGCGGGTTCGCCTTACCCTTGGATGCACGCATGGTCTGACCAACCAAAAAGCCGATAACATTGGTTTTGCCGTTTTTATAGTCTTCTACAGACTTCGGATTGTTTTTGATAATTTCTTCAACAATCGCCTTCAAAGCATCGCCGTCGTTTACCTGCTCGAGACCTTCCTCTTTTACAATCTGTGCCGGTGTTTTATCGGTTTCAAACAGAATTGCAAGCACCTTTTTGCCGGCAGTATTGCTGATCGTCCCCTTTTCAATCAAAGCAATCAGCTCTGCAAGATGCTCCGGAGAAACGGAAATCGACTCCGGACCGAGGTTTCTTTCGTTCAGCATTCTGGAAATGTCGCTCAAAAGCCAGTTTGCAACCGCCTTCGGCGCTGCCTTTAAAGCTACACAGCTTTCAAAATACGCCGACATCGCCTTGCTCTGCGTAATCAAGCCGGCTTCGTAGTCTGTAATACCGTAGGTGGTTACAAAACGCTCGCGCTTTGCACTCGGCAGCTCCGGAATTGTTTTGCGGATGTCTTCAATTTGCGCTTCCGTTACCACAATCGGCACGAGGTCCGGGTCCGGGAAGTATCTGTAGTCCTGCGCTTCTTCCTTGGAGCGCATTGCGTAGTTTTCGCCCTTTGCATCATCCCAGCGGCGTGTTTCCTGTATAATCTTCTCGCCTGCCATTGTTGCTTCAATCTGGCGCTTTGCTTCAAAATCAATTGCGCGCACTGCGGCAGAGAACGAGCTTAAATTCTTCATCTCCGTACGGGTATTAAAGGTCGTCTGTCCCTTCGGACGAACGGATACATTGATATCACAGCGCAGCGACCCCTCCTGCATTTTACAGTCAGATACCTCGAGGCACTCCAAGATAGACTTAAGCTCCTCTAAGTAGAGCTTTGCCTCCTCCGAGCTGCGCAAATCCGGCTCGGATACAATCTCAATCAGCGGCACGCCGCAACGGTTTAAATCCACCAAAGACTTGCCCGGTACTACATCGTGCAAAAGCTTGCCTGCATCCTCTTCAATATGAATTCTCGTAATACCGATTCTCTTTTTGCCCTCCGGCAGGTTAATATCTACATAACCGCCGACGCAAAGCGGCATATCGAACTGCGAAATCTGGTATGCCTTCGGCAAGTCGGGGTAAAAGTAGTTCTTTCTGTCCTGCTTGCCGTAGCGCGTGATGTCACAGCCGGTAGCAAGACCGGTCTTGATTGCATATTCCACAACCTTTTTATTGAGCACCGGCAAGCTGCCCGGCATTGCCGTACAAATCGGGCAGCACTGCGTATTCACATCGCTACCAAATTCGGTCGAGCAGCCGCAGAAGGCTTTCGTTTTGGTTGCAAGCTCTGCGTGCACTTCAAGACCGATAATCACTTCATAATCTTCAAAATGCATTGTTCTGCCCTCCCTTATATTTGCGGCTTCAAGCTGAGGCCGGCATTCTTTTCATATGCATATGCTGCATGCAAAATTGTCTTTTCATCAAACGAGTTACCAATCAGCTGCATACCAATTGGCAAATTGTTTTTGCCGATACCGCACGGCAGAGAAATTGCCGGCAGGCCGGCGATGTTGATGGAAACCGTGCAGATATCCGCAAGGTACATCTCCATCGGGTCGGCTGTCTTTTCGCCAAGCTTAAATGCCGTTACCGGCGCAGTCGGCGACAAGATAAAGTCGTACTTTGCAAAGGCAGCCTCAAAGCCGCTGCGCACGATAGTACGCACCTGCTGTGCCTTTTTATAGTATGCATCATAATAGCCGGAGCTGAGTGCGTAAGTACCGAGCATAATTCTGCGCTTTACCTCGTTACCGAAGCCCTCGGAGCGTGTGTTTTTATACATTTCCATCAAATCGGAGTAATTTTCCGTTCTATAGCCGTACTTCACGCCATCGTAGCGCGCGAGATTCGAGCTGGCTTCTGCAGAGGAAATGATGTAATATGCCGGAAGCGCTGTGCTTAAAGACGGCATATCGAAATACTCTACGGTTGCGCCGAGGCTTTCATACAGCTTTGCAGCATTCAGCACAGCCTCTTTTACCTCAGCCGAAATACCCTCACCCATATATTCGTTCGGGATACCGATTTTCATGCCCTTGACATCGGTTGAAAGCGCCTTCGTAAAATCCTCCTCCGGTAGCGGTACACTTGTAGAATCCATTTCATCGTGTCCGCAAATAAGGTTCATAACGAGCGCAGCGTCCTCTACATCCTTCGTCAAAGGACCAATCTGGTCAAGTGAGGAAGCAAAGGCAACCAAGCCGAAGCGCGATACTCTGCCATAGGTCGGCTTCAAGCCGACAACGCCGCAAAACGATGCAGGCTGGCGAATCGAGCCGCCGGTGTCGGAGCCTAAGGTATACATTGCCATATCCGCGCCGACTGCAGCGGCACTGCCGCCCGAGCTGCCGCCCGGCACACAGTCTAAGTTAAACGGATTCTTTGTCTTTTTAAAATACGAGTTTTCCGTAGAAGAACCCATCGCAAACTCGTCCATATTCAGCTTACCGAGCATCGGTGCGCGCACTGCCTTTATCTTTCCTGCAACAAAAGCATCATACGGCGGTACGAAGTTTTCGAGCATCTTCGATGCGCACGAGGTACGGATGCCGCTTGTACAAATGTTATCCTTAATCGCCATCGGCACGCCCTCAAGCGGCAAAAGCGCTTCACCGGCTGCAAGCTTATCATCAACCGCCTTTGCAGTTTCCAATGCCGAATCAAAGGTCGTTGTAAGGTATGCCTCCACTTTCCCTTCAACCGACTCAATACGCGAAATCACTGCTTTGGTCAGCTCGGTAGACGACACTTCCTTTTTTGTTAATAAATCCATAGCCTCATGGGCTGTTAACTTAAAAAGCTCCATTTCGTCCACCTCCTTATTCTACAACCTTCGGCACCGCATAGCAGCCCGCCTGCTTTGCAGGTGCGCAGCCAAGCAACGCTTCTCTGTCATACGACGGACGGTTTTCGTCCTCTCTGAGTACATTTTCCACGCGAATGGCATGATTGGTCGGCTCAATGCCTTCCGTATCCAGTCCGGAGAGCGTATCTGCAAAGGCAATGATATCGCCCATTTCCGTTTGCAGACGCTCAGCTTCCTCTTCGCTTAAATTCAAGCGCGCGAGATTTGCAACATATTTTACTTCCTCTTTTGTTATCTTCAACGCTTATACCTCCTGTCAAGCTCTGAATTTCTAATCAAAAATTATACCACACAACTGTCTTGAGTGCAAGGCATTTTATTCGATTCCCGCCATTTCCTTAAATGTCTGCTCATCAATGACCGTAACGCCGAGGGCGTGTGCCTTGTCAAGCTTACTGCCTGCTTCCTCGCCGGCAAGCACAAAATCCGTTTTCTTTGAAACCGAGCCGGAAACATTGCCGCCGCGCTCCTCGATAATCGCCTTCGCCTCATCGCGCTTATAGGTCGGCAGCGTGCCGGTTAAAACAAAGGTTTTTCCCGCAAAGCGTGTATCCGCATCCTCGCTGACCGCAGCCGTAAAGTTAACGCCTGCCGCGCGCAGCTTTTCAATTGCTTCAAGATTTTTTTCGTCCTCGAAAAAGTGCAGTATGCTCTGTGCCATAACTTCGCCGACATCATCAACCGCAGTCAAATCCTCCAGACTTGCCGACATCAAAGCATCGAGCGTAAGAAAACGCTTTGCCAAAACCTTCCCCGCCTTTTCACCGATATGGCGGATACCGAGCGCATAAATCACCCTGCCAAGGTCATTATGCTTCGAAGCTTCAATCGCCGCAATTAAATTTTCCGCCGACTTTTCGCCGAGCTTATCCATTTCCGCAATTTGTGCCGCCTCGATATAATACAAGTCCGCTGCGCTGTGAATAAGGCCGCGCTCAAGCATCTGTTCGACGATGGATTCACCGAGACCGTCGATATTCATCGCATCGCGTGACACAAAATGGATGATGTTTCTTGCAAGCTGCGCCGGACAATCGAGGCCCATACAGCGGTGCGCCGCCTCGCCGGCCTCGCGGATAACCTCCGAGCCGCAAACCGGACAGTGCGCAGGCATTTCAAACACGCGCTCCGTACCGTCGCGCCGCTCCGGAAGCGAGCGTACAACCTCAGGTATAATATCGCCGGCCTTTTGCAGAATGACCGTATCGCCGATTCGAATGTCCTTTTGACGGATGTTGTCTAAATTATGCAGCGTCGCACGCGAAACCGTACTGCCGGAGATAAACACATCCTCCAGCTCCGCCGCCGGTGTCAAAACGCCGGTTCTGCCAACCTGCACAACAATATCTTTAACCTTAGTTTCCTTCTGCTCCGGCGGATATTTGTATGCAATTGCCCACTTCGGTGCCTTCGCCGTCGAACCGAGGCGCGCACGGTCTGCGATGTTGTTTACCTTAATAACTGCGCCGTCGATATCGTGGCTTAAGCTGCTTCTCAGCTCGCCGATTTTCTCAATCGCCTTCCACGCCGCCTCAATGCCGCAAACCACATTATTCTCTACAACCTTAAAGCCCAGTCGGCGCAGGATGTCTAAGGACTCGGAATGCGTTTCGTACGAAAACCCGCGCGCCTGCTGAATGTTAAAAACAAAAATATCTAATTTTCTGCCTGCCGTCACTCTCGAGTCAAGCTGGCGAAGCGAGCCAGCCGCCGCGTTGCGCGGATTGGCAAAGGTAGGCTCGCCGTCAGCCGTTCTTTTTTCATTAAGTGCGGCAAACACTTTTTTCGGCATATACACCTCGCCGCGTACCTCTAAATATTCAACCGGCTCCTTCAAACGCATCGGAATGGCGCCGATGGTTTTCAGATTCTCGGTGATGTTTTCGCCAACGACGCCGTCACCGCGCGTCGAACCACGCACAAAAGCGCCGTTTTCATACTCGAGCGACACACTGAGACCATCGATTTTCGCCTCAACATTATATGCGACATCTTCACCGATGACCGCTGTAACACGGCGTTCAAACTCCACAAGCTCTTCTTTGGAAAACGCATCCTGCAGACTCTCCATCGGTACGGCGTGCACTACTTCTTCAAAGCCGCTCAATACCGCACCGCCGACGCGCTTAGTCGGCGAGTTTTCAAGTGCATACTGCGGATGCGCCAGCTCTAAGGCGACCAATTCGCGCAAAAGCATATCATATTCATAGTCCGTTACGCTCGGATTGTCGAGCACATAGTACTCATGTGCATAACGGTTTAAAAGCTCCGTCAGCTCCTCAATTCTCTTTTTCATGCAAACAGCCTCCTGCTTCATGTAATCTTAACCCGAGGGGAGCCGAACCCCATAGGCCCTCTACTGGTTAAAAAACAGTATACCACATTTTTTCCAAAAAATAAAGAGCAACATCACTTAATTTGCAAAAGCAATGTTACTCTTTTTATTAAGAATTCTTCTTTTTGTAAACCATGTTTTTAAAGAAGTTATACCCAAGCTCCCAGCGATGCATACCTGAAATATAGCCGAACATGCTGCTTACAAGCGGCATACCGAAATACAGTACCCAAAACAGCGGTGCAACCGCGCCGTCCGGTGCTTTGATAAATGCAATATAAGCATAGCCCCAGAAGCGGAACGGGAAAAATCCGGCAAACTTCATTAGCCAGCTGTTTGCAGAAAAAGAAGCATCATACAAAACAGCAAGCAGCAAGCTGACAGCCAAAAGCAAAACACTAAGTACAGCACCCTTTAAAGCATAAGGCTTTTCCTCAGCATAAGACTTCGTGTCACGCTCACCAACCTTATAGAACTTAGAATACATATACAACGCGTAGCCGACAGTCATACCGACCGACACCAAAACATCCACAATTCTGTACTTCGCCGCAAGCGCGCCGAAAGGAATAAAGCCGATGCAAAAGCACAAAAACTGTGCTATTATATGCCAAAGCACTGCCCGAAATGATGTTTTTAAATAATAACCGAACACGGCACACAACTCCTTTACTGATGTGCACTATTTTATCACAAAACGAACAATAGTGCAATCCCTTTAATGAATTTTAAAGAAGCGCAGTCGAAGGGCATTTAACACAACGCAAACCGAGCTCATACTCATTGCACCCGCCGCAATCATCGGATTGAGCAAAATGCCGAACGGCAAAAACAGCACACCTGCCGCAAGCGGAATACCAATGGAATTATAGAAAAATGCCCAAAACAGATTCAGCTTAATATTCTTCATAACGGCTTTACTTAAAGAAACAGCATACACAAGCTCCATCAGGGAATTTTTCATAAGTACAAGATCAGCCGAAGCAATTGCCACATCCGTACCGGCGCCGATGGCAACGCCGACATCCGCCGCCGCAAGTGCAGGCGCGTCATTGATACCGTCGCCGACCATCACCGTTGTGCCGTATTTATCCCGAAGTGCGCGAACATGGCGCTCTTTATCCGCAGGAAGCACCTCGCAAACCGCCTCGGCGATGCCGACCTTTTCTGCAATCGCCTTTCCGGCTGCCGGGCTGTCGCCGGTCAGAATAACGATATGGCACCCGAGCTTTTCAAGCGCTGCAACAGCGTGTGCACTGTCGCTCTTTACTGCATCGCTGACCGCAATCACGCCCAAAAGCTTACCGTCGCAGCCAAAATAGAGGCAGGTGTGCCCCTGCGCCTCGAACTTGCCCGCCTGCTCTACATAGGCAGCATCCATCGCGCAAGCCTCACTTACAAAGGCTGCATTGCCGGCAATCACTTGCTTGCCGCCGACCTCGGCTCTGATGCCGCGCCCGTTGATATTTTCAAAATTCACCGAATCCAAAAGCTCAATTTCACGGTTAACCGCACAGTTGACTACAGCCTGCGCAAGCGGATGCGAGGAAAGCTTTTCCGCCGAGGCAGCAATTTGCAAAAGCTGCGCTTCATCCTCCGCGTCAATACCCATAACCTCCGGTCGCCCCTTGGTGATGGTGCCGGTTTTGTCGAGCGCAATCGCCTTTGCACCGCTCAGAAGCTCCAGCGCCTGTGCACTTTTAACCAAAACGCCGTTTTGCGCCCCCTTGCCAACACCTGCCATAATGGCAACCGGTGTTGCAAGTCCGAGCGCACAAGGGCACGAAATTACCAAAACAGACACCGCACAGTTAAATGCGTGCTGCGCACCGTAGCCGGCAGCAAGCCAGACCACGCAAGTCAAGGCAGCAATACCGATAACAATCGGCACAAAAATACCGCTGACCTTGTCCGCCAAACGCGCCACAGGCGCTTTGGTAGACACCGCTTGCTCCACAAGAGAAATAATCTGCGCAACCGTTGTTTCCGCGCCGACCTTTGTAACGCGGAACTGTACATAGCCGCCGGCAAGCATTGTTGCGGAAATAACCGAATCCCCCTCGACCTTTTCCACCGGCATACTCTCACCCGTTACGCTCGATTCATCAAAACTGCCGCTACCGGATAAAATCACACCGTCCACCGGCGCAATCTGCCCGGCTTTAAGTACAACCGTATCACCAACCTGAATATCAGATACATCCACTTCTTTTTCCGCGCCGTCCACAAGCACAATTGCCGTATCCGGCGTTAAATCCATCAGCTTTTCCACGGCTTCGCCGGTCTTTTTCTTCGAAATCCCCTCCAGCATTTTGCCGAGTGTTATCAGCGTCAGGATCATCGCAGCCGATTCAAAATACAAATTATGCAAATATGCATTTACCGTCGCCGTATCACCGTCTTTTTGCGCAAGCAAAATCAAAACAAGCGACACAATGCCGGACACAACAGACGCCGAGGACCCGATCGCAATCAGCGCATTCATATCCGGTGCGCCCTGAAACAGCTTTTTAAACCCGGAAATGAAATAGTGACGGTTGATAATCAGCACAGGTATAAGCAGCACAATCTGCGCAAACACATTGCCTACACCGTGCAAAAGCTGTGGCAAAGGCAAATGCAGCATGTGCGACATTGCCACATACATCAACGGCAGTAAAAAGCCGAGCGAGGCAAAAAACTGTACCTGCAGCGCGCGCACATGCTTGTCCGCTTCACTTTCTTTCTTTTTACCGGCTTCATACACGCTTGCACCGAAGCCGCCGCGCTCTACCGCCGCAATAATCTCTGCGCTTGTAACCGTCTTTTCATCAAAATCCACTGTCATCATCGCCGTCATCAGATTAACATTGACTTCAATTACACCTTCTAAACGGCGAACGCATTTATCCACATGCGCACTGCACGCTGCACACTCCATACCTTCAATTGTAAAACGCTCTCTCATATAATCACCTACTCCACAAAAGTCTCATCGCATTTAAAATCGCAATCACGGATACGCCGACATCGGCAAATACCGCTTCCCACATACCGGCAACCCCGCAGGCACCCAAAACCAGCACCAACAGCTTAACCGAGATTGCAAATATGATATTTTGCTTTACAATACGCACTGTTTTCTTGCTGATGCGCACCGCCTCAGAAACACCGGCGAGGTCATCGTTTAATAAAACAACATCTGCTGCTTCAATCGCAACATCAGACCCCATTGCCCCCATCGCAAAGCCGACATCCGCTCGCCCAAGCACCGGTGCATCATTGATACCGTCACCAACAAAGCAGGTTACGCCAGCCGGTAGATAGTCTTCGATGCAATTTACCTTATCTCCGGGCAAAAGTCCTGCCTCAAGTGCATCAATTGGCAAAAGCGTTTTCAGCCTTTGTGCATTAGAAGCATGGTCGCCGGTTAAAACACAAATTCGTTCTGCGCCGTTTTTGCGCAAGTCCGTCAAAACCGCTTTTGCATTTTCTCTCGGCGTATCCTCCAATATAATGCGCCCTGCATAAACGCCGTCGACTGCGACATATACGCTCGTTTCGTTCGTATCCGCACACAGACCTTCCACGCCGGACTCCACCATCCAGCGCCTGCAGCCACAGGCAACAGCTTTCCCATCCACTCTCGCACGCACGCCCAAGCCGGCAGCCTCCACAAAATCCTCGACCTGCATATGACTATGCTCTACCGCTGCACAAATCGGCACAGCAAGCTTGTGCGCACTATGGCTTTCAACACTTGCAGCCAACGCCAAAAGAAGCTGACGGTCAAAGTCGTTTGTCTCCACGCGTGCGACCGTAAAATTACCGTCCGTCAAAGTACCGGTTTTATCAAACGCCACTGTATGCACGCGCGACAGAAGCTCAATATAGTTACTGCCCTTAATCAGTATACCCTTGCGCGAAACATTGCCGATGCCGCCAAAAAAGCTGAGCGGCACGGAAATTACAAGTGCGCACGGACAGGATACAACCAAAAACACAAACGCCCTGTGCAGCCATACGGAAAAATCGGCATAGCCCGAAAAAGCCGGTGGCAGAAAAGCCAGGAGCGCCGCAAGCGCAACCACAATCGGCGTATACACCTTGGCAAACTTCGTAATAAAATGCTCTGCTTTCGATTTTTTCATTGTCGCACTTTCGACCATCTCCATAATTTTATAGACCGTCGAATCGTAGAACTCTTTTTCTGCACGCAGCTGTATGCTGCCGTTTAAATTAATATAACCGCTGACAATTTCATCCCCGGGGCCGAAACTGCGCGGCGCACTTTCGCCGGTAATTGCCGAAGTATCCATCGAGGCAAAGCCTTCTGTAATTCTGCCGTCCACTGCAGCTTTATCGCCGGGCTTTAAAACAACCGTATCCCCGACAACCACCTCTTCCGGCAAAAGAATACATTCCTCACCGCCGCGCATAACCGTAACACTCTGCGGCATCTTTTCCAAAAGTGCCGTAATCGAGCGGCGTGACCGCTCAACAGCAATATGCTCAAACAGCTCGCCAACCTTATAAAACAGCATTACAAAGATACCCTCGTGCAGCTCGCCGATTGCCATCGCACCGATGGAGGCAATACACATTAAAAAGCTTTCGTCGAGCGCTCTGCCGCGCAGCAGCTTTTTTACCGCGGTTATTACAACGTCGTAGCCGACAGTTACATATGCCGCTATCGACAAAAGCAAGGATACTGCTGCAGTCTTGCCAAAAATCAGCGATAGAGCAAATAAAGCAGCCGAAATCACTATTCTTAAAACAACTTTTTTGTTTTCTTTCGTCATGTTGCTTCCTCTCTTAAAACTTCAAAACACAATCCGGCTCAATGTCTTTAACAATTCTCTCCGCCTGCATAACGATTGCATCCGCCTTGCTTTCATCAATTTGCATTGCAATTCTCTGCGTAATAAAGCTGATGCTTACCTCCTGCACACCATCCAGTTGCGCAATTTTTTCCTGAATAAGCGCTGCGCAATGTGCACAGCAAAGCTTTTCAATTTTCCCCATTTTTTTCATCACTTTTTCATTCCTCCACATGTTCAATGCCTTCGCCGAGTATGCTGCGAACATGGCTGTCAGCCAAAAAATATATTACCTGCTTACCCTCTTTGCGAAACTTCACCAGACGCGCACTTTTTAAAACGCGCAGCTGATGTGAAATTGCGCTTTGCGTCATATGCAAAAGCTCTGCAATATCGCAAACGCAAAGCTCGCTTTCAAACAACGCAAACAAAATCTTGATTCTTGTAGAATCGCCGAACACCTTAAAAAGCTCTGCCAAATCGTAGAGCGTTTCCTCCGCCGGCATCTTTTCGGATAGCTCAGCTACCAATTCGCCGTGTACCTGCTCCGAGGCACAGGTTAAAATTTCTTCCTTCATCGCGCACCTCCGCATAACATATGAACAATCGTTCATATGTTTATTATAATCCTATGTATTTGAAATGTCAACCGGTTTTTAATTATTTCCCGACTTTTTGTATTCGCTCCATAAACGCATCCGTCGCAATGCCGCTCGGACGGTTAAACCGCCCAAGACAATAAAGCGATGCTGCATCCGTGATATAATTTACCTTTTCCGCGCAGCCAAAGCTGACTAAAAAGCCTGCATCGCGCACAACTTCCACAGAGTCCGTGCACACCGAGCCAAACGGATACGAAAATGCAATCGGTGTAACAGCGCAATGCGTATAGAGAAGGTTTTGCGTTTTCTCTAAATCCGCACGCAGCGCAGCTGCATATGCTTCTTTGCTTTCAAAAGCCTTTTTCATCGTTCCCTTGCGCCCATCCTGTGCGTGCATATCGTAGCTGTGGTTTGCAATCTCCACCCTGCCGCTCTCGTTTAGCTTTTTTATCTCCTCCCAGGATAAATACGCATAGCTCGGGTTGTGGTCATCCGCTGCCGAATATGCTTCGCAGTATTTACCGACAACACATATAACAGCGCGCATATCATACTTTTCCAAAAGCGGCAGTACATACAAAAGATTGTTGGCGTGCCCGTCGTCAAAGGTCAGCATCACCGGCTTTTCAGGTAGTGGCTTTTTGTTTTGTACATAGTCTGCCAAGTCGCAGCTCAGTACGGTTGTATAACCGTTTTTCTTAAGCCAAAGCAAGTCTGCCTCGAGCATCGCCGGCGAAACAACATACTTTCCCGCAGCCGCAGGGTCTTTTAATACACTGTGATACATCAATATCGGCACGCGGACGCCTACATCTACCTCTGCCGAGGTTTCCACATCCAAAGACGCAAAAAACAGTGAAGCCAAAACGCCAAGCACGCACAAAAGCAAAAGCGCAACTGCGTGCTTACGCTTTAAAACAAAAAAATACACATACACGCACCTCCGAATACAAATTCGTAGTTATGTGTATGTGTAAAATTTTTAAATCATTCAGTTTTTCGCACGGCTTTGCGCCTTCAGGCGCAGCTGCGTGTTCAAAATACGCTTTCTGATTCTAAACTTCTGCGGCGTAACCTCCAAAAGCTCGTCCTCACCCAGAAATTCAATTGCTTCCTCAAGGCTTAACAGCTTCGGCGGTGTAAGCTTCAATGCGTCATCACTGCCGGAGGCACGCGTATTCGTCAGCTGTTTTTTCTTACATACATTTACAGTGATATCCTCCAGCTTTGGCGATGCACCGACAACCATACCCTCATATACCGGCTCACCTGCACCGATAAACAACGCACCTCTGCCCTGCGCATTAAACAAGCCATAGGTTACTGCCTCGCCGGTTTCGTATGCAATCAGCGAACCCGTAAAACGCCTTGTAATATCACCCTTGTGCGGTTGATAACCATAAAATACGGTGTTTAATATACCCTCACCGCGGGTATCCGTCATAAACTCGCTACGATAGCCAAAAAGGCCGCGCGCCGGAATCAGATACTCAATGCGCATTCTTGTGCCAATCGGCGACATATGCTGCAGCTCACCCTTACGCGAGCCCATCTTTTCCATAACAGAACCCACACATTCTTCCGGCACATCGACCAGAAGGCGCTCAATCGGCTCGTGAATCTTGCCGTCAATTTCTTTAAAGAGCACACGCGGTGTACTTACTGCAAACTCATACCCTTCACGGCGCATCGTTTCAATTAAAATGGACAGATGCATTTCGCCTCTGCCGGAAACGATAAACGCATCCGTGGTTTCACCGTCCTGCACACGCAAGGATACATCCTTCAAAAGCTCTCTGTACAAGCGGTCGCGAAGTTGTCGCGAGGTTACAAACTTGCCGTCACGACCGGCAAACGGGCTGTCGTTTACAGAGAAGGTCATCTCCACAGTCGGCTCACCGATTTTTACAAACTGAATCGGCTCTCTGCAGTCTACCGCCGTAATTGTGTTGCCGATTGTTATATCCTCCAAACCGGAAAAACAAATGATATCACCGACAGTTGCGCTCTCGACCTGCTTGCGGCCCGTACCGTCAATCTGGTACAGCGTTGCAATCTTGCCGCGCTTTGCCATATCCTTGTTGTGATAGTCACACACGCAAACCTCCTGGTTTACCTTGATTGTGCCTCTCTCCACTCTGCCGATACCCATTCTGCCGACATATTCACTGTAGTCAATTGTAGAAATCAAAAGCTGCAGCTCACCGGCTTCGTCACCGCTCGGTCCCGGAATATAGTCTATGATGGTATCAAACAGTACCGTTAAATCCTCGCCCTGCTTATTCGGCGACTTCGAAGCCGTACCATCTCTGCCCGAGCAGTAGATAATCGGACTGTCGAGCTGTTCATCCGTTGCATCCAATTCCAGCAAAAGCTCCAATACCTCATCGCCAACCTCACCGAGTCTCGCATCCGGACGGTCAATTTTATTTACTACAATGATAATCTTGAGTCCAAGCTCCAATGCTTTAGAAAGCACAAAGCGCGTCTGCGGCATCGGACCTTCTGCTGCGTCTACAAGCAAGATTACGCCGTTGACCATTTTGAGTACACGCTCTACCTCGCCGCCGAAGTCAGCGTGTCCCGGCGTATCAATAATATTAATCTTTTTATCCTTATAGTGCACAGATGCGTTTTTAGAAAGAATCGTGATACCACGCTCACGCTCAAGCGCATTATTATCCATTACGCGGTCTTCTACCACCTGGTTTTCTCTGTACACACCGCCCTGCTTTAACAGCTCGTCGACCAAGGTTGTCTTACCATGGTCAACATGGGCAATGATTGCAATGTTTCTTAAATCTTCTCTTACCAATGTCATAACTTCCAATCTCTTTAAAATTCTTAGCTATTATACCACAGTTGTGCTTGCTTGTAAATATTTGACACGCAAATGTAAATTAGAAACAAAAAAACAAATCCGCGCAGCTCGGTTGACAGTAATTATTCCAAATGCTATAATGAAATCACCAAATTTTTTCGCAAAAGGAGTTAACAGATGATGAACAAAAAAACTTTATCCCTGGTCGGTACAGTTGCCGGCGTATTATTGGTAGTAATGGGCTTTTTGATGCTGGTCGGTGCTTTCGGCGGACATACCAGCTATTACTCCACCGCACCGTATGACTACGATTCCGGCTATGCAACCTTCGGCGCTGATTACTACACCTATTCCGTAAACAACGCCGCCGAGGCTACCGATGCCGCACAGGCAGCCGCTTCGAATGCGCGCGAGCTCGTTAAAATTACAAAAGTATTTTTCGGGTTAATTATGATGGCGGTCGGATTGTTTGCCACTTGCGCTTTCGGCATTGTTTTCGTCGGCTGCAACGCACCGGTAGCTGTAGTACCGAAAGAAGAACCGGAAATTCCGGCAGAGCCAATCGCAACCGAGGAAGTAATTCTTCCGGCTGAAGAAGAAACCGTAGCAGAAGCAGAGCCGGCTACACAGAGCATCGAAGAAATTTCCGAATAATACAATATTAAAAACAGTCGCTGTGTTTGACAGCGACTGTTTTTATACAATCAATGCATAGCGAAATAAAATCGACAAATCTATTTAGTGAATAGGTAATAAGTAAAATCGACATTCCTCAAACGAAGAATGTCGATTTTTGGCAAGTCAGAACAATAATGATGTAGTTTAGTTTTTAATGAAATATCTCACCTTGTTCGATATGAAATAATTTACTTCGTAAATTGTGAAATAGAAAGCTTTCGCTTTCTGTGAAATAAAATTTGCCTTTTCATATTGCGCAGCAATATTTCATACACGAAGTGTATTTCATAGCGAAGCTATTTCACTTGCCAAAGGCAAATTTCATTGAAAAAGCGACTTGTCGAAACAAGTCGCTTTTTTCTGGCTGCGGAACTAGGATTCGAACCCAGACAAAGTGAGTCAGAGTCACTCGTGCTACCTTTACACAATTCCGCAATATTATTTGTTCTCACGCGAACAAATAATATAATAAACCTATTTTGTCCAATTGTCAAGTATTTTTTCAAAAAAATCGAAAATTTTTTGAATTAAATTACTTAATCACTTTAGCTTCGATATAGAATCTCTTTTCGTGTGCTTCGCCCATAGAGAATGTCTTTCGCGGAAGCGCGCCGTCCTTGATTACAGTTTCAAAAAGAGATTCCTTTTCCATTGCTGACAGTATAAAGCCAAATGCCCCTTCACCGCTGCCGAGGCGTCTAGTAGTGTCATCGCCGTGAATGTAGTCAGCCTCATATCCCATTTTGTCAATAAAGCTCTGCACCGCACCAACAGCAAGATTAGACTCCATATTCTTTAATGTAATCTCACCCTCTGCACCGTTGTACACATAGGTGACCGTATGCGTATTTTCACCCTTGCCCTCAGCCGAAAATGCCTTAAGGCTCTCTAAAACCTTTGCGGGCTCTACATCAAAGAGTACTCTGTGAATCGGCTCAAACTCAAGGGCAGCATCGTAGAGATTTTCAATCTCTACCAGGCAGTATCTCGCCGGATGGTTTTCCTGTTCAGTGGCCGAAAGGTTTTTCTTAATGTTTTCCCAGCAGGTTTTCGCTGTCGCCAAAGAATGGTTACCATCACCAACTGCAAATACGAGACCATCCTGCACATTTTCCGCATAGCTTTCAAAGCGCGCAGAAAGCGCATCTGCTTCAGCGCCGTCGATGATATAGCCTTTAATATGACCGCCGTTTTCCATAAAATCAAAATCGTAAACCGGTGTATTATCGCAGGCGTGCGGAATTACCTTATCTTCCTTATCGTCAATCAGCAAAATCGCGTGCGGCAGCTCGAGCGGCGCGTTCTGGCGAATTTTTACGCGCGGCGGAATACGCTCTGCAACCGTACCCTCGGTTGCACGAATTTTACTTTTCGAGCCCTTAGAAAAATCGTAGGTTTCCAAATCGACCGTGCCAATAAGACCGCGGCGGATTCTGCCGCCGGAGAGCGTTCTTTCTATGTAAACATACACATTTTTATGTTCTTCGAATACGCCTTCCGCGATATATTTTGCCATATGCGCATTGATGCGATCGATGTAGGCATCACCTTCACTCAGGTATGCTTCCGGGTATACAAGATTAAAGGTCGAGGGTGCATCACCGACATACGCCTTTACTCCGTCCCAATATTCCTTTTCGGAGGTGTACTGGTCGCACGCAACCACGCCCCACTTTTGATAGTCTGCCGCCTTTGGCAACAGAATGTTTGCCTTGTTTAATACTGCCATGTTTTTATCCTCACTTTGAATTTAATATCTGTCCTATATGGGTATTGATAAATAAAAATACACATAACTTTACTCATATAGTTTTCTTGTATTCTTCAAGTTCTTTTTCCACACACTTATTGCATATAGGAATCGTGTTTTTAGGATGTTTTGGAAAAAAACCGCTATCACAAGTGTAAATAATTTGTCTATCCTCATATTCACCACAAGAAATACAATGGTCAGAATGCTTAGGGTGCAAAATAACACCTTGTTTTGTTTCGAATGCTTTGTTGATTATAGTAAGACATTCTTCACAATAAAACAAATTTTCTTTTGGATATGCTTTTCCGCAACAATAGCATTTTCGCCCAAACACTATTACCACCTTCTTCCAACAAGTCTTTATAGAACTGAATATTATTATCCATTACACATACCAATACTTATCTCATACAGAGACTAAATTAATTATAGCACCTTTAAAATATAAGCTGCAATTGTTTTGGTATATTCTACAAGTTTGTCACATTCCATAAACTCGTTCGGCTGATGTGCACCGCCCGGCTTGGAAAAGTCGCGTCCGCAGCCAAAGCCAAAGGCTTTGTCTGAACCGTATTTTGAAATAACCGAAAGGTCAGAAAGGCACGAGCCGCACACAATCGGCTCTTTACCGATTGCCTCTTTCGAAGCCTCAACCATCAGGCAAATATCCTCACTATCCGGCTCGGTAAATACATAATGGAAAAATCTCGTTGCAGGTTTAAAACCGTCACCAACAATCCCCAACGGTGCAAGCTTTTCATCCAGTACTTTTTCAAGCGCCTTAAATTCTGTCCAGATTTCCTCTTTACTCTTGTCTGTATAGAAAACGAAATACACTTCACCCTTACCCAAATCACTACCACTGTTGCCGGCACGCGTGCCCATATATCGAAGCGAGGTCTTTGGAATAATCGTGCCCTTGTAGAATCTGTTTCCCTCTAATTCTGCGCGGCGTTTTGCCTCGAAGTTTTCCTCAATTGTATCTAGGATAATCGGAAGCGCTCTTGTAGCCGTCTTCGCACTGTCTACCGTCTCCTTGGTATGGAAGTGGTATTTTACCTCCTGTCCACCGGAACCGCAGTGCCAAATTTGTCCTTCGCGCCCGTCCATGCTGACAATACGCTTGCACGGATATTTCAAAACAGCCGCAAGTGCACCGTGCGAGCCGCCGTATTCTTCATCACAATATGCCGCAAACAAAAGATTTTTCTTCGGCACATATCCGTTTTCCTTTAAAAGTTTTATGATAAAGAGTGCCGCCGCAATCGCGTACTTATCGTCGCACGCACCGCGGCCGAAGATTTTACCGTCCTTGATTTTGCCCGACAACGGCTCAAATTTCCAATCCGCCAAATCACCGATGCGCACCGTATCCGAATGCGCCATTAGCATCAGCTCATCTGCATCCTCAACGCCCTTGTAGCGTGCAACAACATTGTATCTGTTTTCAAGTCCTCTGCCCGGCAAGTAATCCGGATGCACCTCAAAGCCTTCCAGTTCCAACGGCGAATACAAATCGGTCTCTAACCCCATTTTTTCACACAATGCATAAATATGGCGAGCACACTCTTCTTCGTTACCCGTAGCGCCATAACTTTCAGAATTAATTTGAATCAACTCCGACAACAGCGCAAACAGTTCATCCTTACGCGCATCTATCAAATTGCAAAGTTTACTGATTTCCATTCTGACTCCTCCTTGTGTATTACATTTGAATATTATAACATAAAAGTATATACAAATCAATTCTTAACATTTATCAAAAAGTATTGAATTTTTAGCAATATGTATGTATAATGACTAAAGACAAGTTTTCAAAGGAGCAAATCATGAAAGCAAATTATAAAACAAATGCAATGCGCATTTTAGATTCGAAAAAGATACCGTATACACCGCACCAATACTCCGGTGACGACGGTGCAATCGATGGCATTTCCATCGCAAAGAAAATCGGTATGCCAAATGAAAAGGTATTCAAAACACTTGTTACGCAAGCACCAAGCAAGCAGTATTATGTATTCGTTATTCCTGTTGCCGAGGAACTTGACTTAAAGGCAGCTGCAAAGGCTGTCGGTGAAAAGGCAGTCGAGATGATAAAGGTTGCAGACATCAACAAGGTCACCGGCTACATCCGCGGCGGCTGCTCGCCAATCGGGATGAAAAAGTTTTTTAAAACCGTTGTGCATACTTCCGCGCAGGATTTAGACACCTTCTATGTCAGCGCAGGTAAAATCGGCTATCAGCTGGAGCTAAGTCTCGATGCCCTCGCGCAGGCAATCGAATTTGATGTTTGCGATATTATCCACCACTAAGCAAAAAGCAGTGTCATCCGACACTGCTTTTCGTATTTTATACATGCTTTAATGCATCCTCAAGCCAGAATGCGCCGATATCGATTGCAGACCAGAGGTCTGTTCTTTCGGCTTTTTTAATCATCTTGTTTTTGATGTTCATATAGGTGTCGTTCTGCTGCAGCAAAATATCAATCTTGCCTGCAACTTCCATTTCACCGATTTTCATAAAATTATCCAGCACGAACGCAACGATATATTTGTCTGCCGGGTTGCCGTAGAAAATATGATTTCCCTTACGCACGAGCGGCTTCCCCTTATACATTAAGAGCTTTTCTTTTTTTGCAGCCATTTCAATCACTCCCTAACTAATTTATACAAAGTATAACACACAAAAATGCGTTTGTCTACTTTTTCCAAACCTTTTTCACATTCAGTTCTTTATCGAGCAGTACCAAATCCGCATCCATACCTTCTGCAATTCTGCCCTTTGTATCAGAAACACCGATAGCATCTGCCGGATTTGCCGTTGCCATACGAACAGCATCCTCTAACGAAATACCCCATGATACAAGATTTTGCACGCACTTAAGCATTGTCGATGTGCCACCGACAAGGTTGCCATCATCATTTTTCGCAACGCCGTTTACCACCGTGAACGGTGCCCCTGCAAACGAATACCTTCCGTCCTTACGACCGGTTGCATGTACGCCGTCCGTAATAACGCAGATTTTATCTGTACCAAACATCTTGATTGCCATCAGCACAACGCTTTTGTCCACATGCACATTATCGCAAATCAACTCAGCATACACACCGGCTTCAAACGCAGCGTGAATCAGCCCCTTGTTTCTGTGGTGAATTGGCGGCATCGTATTAAACAGATGCGTCACCTGCGTAGCGCCCGCGTTGAACGCCGCCGCGCATTTTTCATAATCGTCACCGCCGTGGCCGAGCGATATTTTAAACTGATCCTTGTACGCTTCTACAAACGCAACCGCGCCTTCTGCCTCCGGTGCAAGCGTAATGACCTTAATTTGACCGTCTGCAGCTTTTTGGATGCCGTCAATTGAAAAGCTCTCCGGCGTAGCCAAATACTGCGTTGCGTGTGCACCTCTGAATTTCTCATTCAGATACGGTCCTTCTATGTTCACGCCAAGCACCTGCGCACCCTCGCGCGGCGACTTCATATACGCGGCAAAGCGCTTTGCCGCTGCCTCCGTTTCTTCATACGGTGCAGCAACCGTTGTCGGCAAATATGCCGTTACGCCGTCTTTTAAAAAAAACTTACTAACCACTTCAAGCTCGTCCGGCGTAGTTTTCATAACATCATAACCAACAGCACCGTGTACATGAATATTGATAAAGCCCGGCACAAGGTATGCCCCTTGCGCATCATAGACCGCATCATCTGCTAAATCCTTGCCGATTTCAGCAATTTTACCGTCCGCAATACGGACATCTGTTTTCTCGAAAACAAAATCTTTTGTATAAACAAGCGCATTCTTAATCAGCATTGTCCTTCTCCTCCGTCAATCCTCTTCCAATTTCCTGCAGCTCCGTCTCTTCCCCAATACGGCTAAACAACACCCATGCCAATACTAAAACTACATTTACCAAAATCACAGCAACCGGTAACAGATTCAGCTTATAAAACACCAAAACCATAAGGGCACCGAGTGCCTTTCCGACATTAACAAACAACTCACGCACCTGCTGAATCTCCGTTGTTTTCTTTTGTGCATTCACAATTATGCCGGAGGACCAATGTAAAATACCGACAATCGGTACATAGAAAAACGCACCGACAAGCGCAGAAATAATGCCGTACGCATAAACGGTCATTACATTAAAGCCGAAAGCAAACGCCACCGTTGCAACAAGCATAATCGCAACAGAAAACAGCATCAAGCCCATACGGTTTTCCGCATTTACTGTCTTAGACACATGCAGCTCTCCCAAAAGCTGAAACACCGCACAAATTGCAGCATAAAAACCGACGCCGAGCGCATTGCCGCCGGAGGTATAAATGACCATCGGCAGTAAAAACGCCAAAGCGCCGTCGCGCAGACCGCGCAAAAGCTCTCCGGTATGCACCAGTCTGAGATTACGCTCCTGAAGCACACGAACCAAAACGCCGGCAAAGTATGTGCGCTTTTGTGCTCTGTTTTTCGGCAAGCGAACACATACAACGAAAGCAATAGAAATCGCAATCATCACAAGCGCCGTCCCGAAAGCAACTGTGTAGCCATTCATATTTCTGCCATTTTGCACAAAAATACCTGCTATAATCGGCGTAAGTATACCGGCGATTGTAATCAATGCAGAACTGATTATGATATACAGCTTTTTCGTGCGTTCCGGAAACGCAAATGCAAGCATTCGGTTGTACGAAAGCTGAAAAAGCGATGTGCCGCAAGCATTTAACAGTGCAAGCCACGCAATCGAACGGATTGCCTTTCCGCCAAGCACCAGCAACAACACAAACAAAATCGCATACACACCCATGCCACCGAGCAGCCCGAGTTTTTCCGGAATGCGTTTCCCGAAAACACCCAGCAGGCCGGAAATGATGAACATAAATATGTATGCAAGCAAATTAAACACAATGACACTCGTCAATGCATCCGTAACAGCTAAGCCCGCAGCATTCACCGTTGTTTGATATAAAAATAGATTTATATATACACCCGATACGCCGGTTGCACAAAAGAAAAACAGCACCGCAAACAGCATAAGCTTTTGTTCGCGCGAAAGCGTTTCCACGGATAAAAAGGATGCAAACCAGGTTCGGATTCTTTTCATAATCCCGGACATTGAATATCCCCCCGCAAAGCATACACCTGCACTTGCCCTCGCAAGCACAAGTGCGGCATCTGACAAAAAATCAGTGCCGCCTTGCATGCTTTATAAAGTTTTACTTATTCTCCAAATGCTGGTTTAACGCCTCCACAAGCGCATCAGCATCCGCGCCGTGTACTGCGCAGGCATCCTCAATCGATTCACCGCTTGCAGACGGACAGCCCAAGCAGTGCATACCCATCTGTAAAAAGAACTGCGCTGTTGTCGGGTCCATTCTCAATACATCCGCAATAATCATATCCTTTGTTACCTTCATCTTATTTTTCCTCCTTAGCTTCTTCATTATTCTCAGCAGGCGTAAGCACTTCATCTTCAGAAGCCACTTCTGTCTGCTCATTTGCCGTTGTTTCATTTTCATCGGCTTTCACGCCGATAAAGACCTTCTCAAACTCATCACCGGTAAGCTTTTCGCGTTCCAGAAGTGCCTGCGCTACGCGCTCAAGCTCATCACTGTGCTCTTTGAGTATCGTTTCACAGCGCGCATACGCTTCGTCGATGATGCGTTTGATTTCATGGTCAATCATACTTGCAACCTCTTCACTGTAGTTGTTTGCATGACCAAAATCCTTGCCGAGGAACACCTCCTGCGATGAGCCATAGTTGATTGGACCAATCTTCTCGCTCATACCGTAGATGGTAACCATCTCTCTGGCAATTGCAGTTGCGCGCTCAATATCGTTTGATGCGCCGCTGCTGATATCCTCGAGCGTTAAATGCTCTGCTACGCGCCCCGCAAGCAACACAACAATGCGGTCGAGCATTTGCTTTTTAGAAGAATACCACTTATCCTCCTCCGGCAAATACATCGTATAGCCGCCCGCAGTACCGCGCGGAATAATCGAAACCTCATGCACAGGATCCATCGTCGGCAGACATCTGGTCGCGACAGCGTGACCTGCCTCATGGTAAGCCGTAAGCTTGTTTTCTTCATCGGTAATCTTTCTCGACTTCTTTTCTGTGCCCATAACCACCTTCAGCATTGCATCTGCAAGGTGCTTATTGTTGATTTCCTTCTTATGTTCTCTTGCCGCCAAAAGCGCAGCCTCATTCATAAGGTTCGAAAGGTCTGCCCCGGTGAAGCCGGAGGTGGTCTTTGCAACTACTGCTAAATCCACTTCAGATGCAAGCGGCTTGCCCTTTGCGTGCACCTTCAAAATTTCCTCTCTGCCGCGCACATCCGGTCTGCCGACTACAACCTGGCGGTCAAAGCGCCCCGGACGAAGCAGCGCCGGATCCAAAATATCCGGGCGGTTAGTTGCGGCCAGAATAATAACACCGTTATTCTCTGTAAAACCGTCCATCTCAACCAAAAGCTGATTTAATGTCTGCTCACGCTCGTCATGACCGCCGCCGAGACCTGCGCCTCTTTGACGACCGACCGCGTCAATTTCATCAATAAATACAATACACGGATGATTCTTCTTTGCCTGTTCGAACAAATCGCGCACACGCGAAGCGCCGACACCGACAAACATCTCTACAAAATCGGAACCGCTGATGCTGAAAAACGGCACGCCCGCCTCACCGGCAACTGCCTTTGCAAGCAGGGTTTTACCCGTTCCCGGAGGGCCTACGAGCAATACACCGCGCGGAATACGCGCACCGAGATCCGTAAAGCGTTTCGGCTCCTTTAAGAAGGAAACAATTTCCTCCAATTCTGCCTTTTCTTCGTCTGCACCGGCAACATCAGCAAAGGTGACCTTCTTTTTGGTATCCGTCATCATTCTTGCACGGCTCTTCCCAAAGGACGCTGCCTTACCGCCGCCACCGGCCTGATTCATAAAGAAGAAATAGATAAATACAAACAAAAGCAAGCTACCGAAAAGCGGCAGCATAGAAACCCACCAAGGTGTCGTCTCAGGCGCTTTCGTAATATAAATCAGTTTTCCTTCACGAACCTGCGTACGAATAATTTCTCCGACATCCTGCTCAAATACAATTACATTCGGGATTTCCACCTCAATCAAGTCACTGCTCTTCTGTGTCGGCTTTCCGTCTGCCGTTTTTAAGACAATCGGCTCCGTCAGCTTTGCAACGGCAACATTCCCGCTGACCGTCAGCTCTGTAACTCTGCCGGCCTCCAGTTCACGAATCAAATCGGAATACACCAGCTCCGTCACGGACTTTCGCGAGTCATTCAGCGAATATACCATCACAAGCAATACCAGAATCAGGATAATATAAAACCCGATGCTCTTTAAATGTCTCTTCAAAAGATCAACTCCTCCAACGCCCAATATGTACAACACTTAATTATTCTACCACAAAAACAAGCGGTTTACACACTTCTCGCACAATTTTCACAAATTGTTCAAAATTACTTTTCATACACTTCGCGCTTCAGTATACCGATGTACGGCAGATTCCTGAATTTCTGCGCATAGTCCAGTCCGTAACCGATAACAAACTCATCCGGGATTTCAAAACCGACATACTCTACCGGCACATTGGTTTTTCTGCGCGACGGCTTATCTAAAATAGTGCAAATTTTTAAATCCTTCGGCTTTCTTTCCAGCAAAAGCGCACGCACATAGGAAAGCGTTAAGCCGCTGTCAATGATATCCTCTACCAAAAGCACATTTCTGCCGGTGATATCAACATCCAAATCCTTAATTACTTTTACAACGCCCGATGTCTTCGTCGAACTGCCGTAGCTGGACACGCTCATAAAATCGATTTCCACCGGTACGGTCAAATGGTGCATTAAATCCACTGCAAAAATAGCGCCGCCCTTTAAAAGCGTGATTAAAATTATATCCTCTTCCTCGGCATAGTCCTTATTAATGCGTGCCGCCAGCTCGCGCACCTTTTCCTGCAGCGCCTCTGCCGTAATCAGCTGGCGTTCAATCATATCCTCACTGAATTTCACATCTGCTCCCCCTGTAAGTGCATTTTAATATTTGTGTAGTGCTTTTATCCACATCATAACCGGCACATTTACGCCTGCCGCAAACCCACAAAACCGTTTTGCCGTCATCACAGCAAAGCAGCGGCCAGGCATCGCGCAAATGCTTCGGTATTTTTGCATCAATAAAGAAGTCTTTGAGCTTTTTTGTACCAACAAGCCCCTTTAAGCAAAGCATATCGCCCGCTCTGCGATTCCGAACCGAAAGACCGGTTTTGATTTTCTCTAAATCAAAATATACACAATCCGCTGCATCTTTGTCTGCATATGCAGCACACTCTATGACAAGGCTGCCGCCCGGAAGCGCAATTTCGCACGGGAACGCATCACCCACCGAATACAAATATGGTCTTACAATATCCTTCTTCCCAAAAACGAGACGACCGTCTTGCTCAAGTGTTGCACAATGCCCCAGCGGCAAGTCAACGCTTTGCCCAACCTGCCCTGCTCTGCACAAAGCGTCACATCGCAATACTGTATCATGCGGGATGTCCTGACTTTTACCGATGCAAAGCGAAATCGCTTTTCTGATAATGCGAAGCGAGATTGCCTGCTCGTCAGGATACGCAGCCGTGTTCATCACCCAAAAATCGCCTTCGCGATATAAAAGCGAATCCGCATATGTTTGCGTTAGTGCATCCAGGCACTGCGCATCCTTTTGCAAAAGCGTTACCGTTTGCAAAAGCGTCTGCACAAGATTCGGATTGTATTCTTCCTGAAGCTTCGGCAACAAATCGTGCCGAATGCGATTTCTTAAATACACATCCTCCGCATTCGTACTGTCCGTTACATATGCAGCCTCCAATGCTGCAAGATATGCTTCAATTTCTTCTCTGGTCACGCACAAAAGCGGACGGATAACATTGCCGCGCTTCGGCAAAATCCCGCGCAGACCATCCAACCCGCTGCCGCGCAAAAGATGCATAAGCAAAGTTTCAGCATTATCCTGCGCATTATGTGCAACGGCAATTTTACTGTAGCCGTACTTTTCGCAAAGCGAATGAAAAATCGCATAGCGCGCCTCGCGTGCCGCGGTTTCAGTGCTCAGATGCTTTTCCTTTGCAAGCGAAGGCACATCCGCACTGCAGTTATGCAGTCGGACACCGAGTTTTTCACAAAGCCCGGCGCAAAACGCCGCATCGCGCTCGGCTTCAGCGCCGCGCAAATTGTGGTTCACATGCACCGCTGCGAGCGAAAAGGAAAGCTCTTTTTCCAACGCAAGCAAAACCGAAAGCAGGCATACAGAATCCGCACCGCCGGAAAGCGCAACCAAAATGCTGTCCCCCTGCGATAATAGCTGGTTTTTTAAAATAAAGTTTTTAATCTTACAAATCACGAATCATCACCGCTACGCTGGTCCTCGCAGTGTAAAAACTTAGTGTGCGGACCATCCCAATACAGACGAATCGTACCAACCTCACCGTTTCTGTGCTTGGCAATAATACATTCCGCAATATTTTTATCTGCAGTGTCGGGGTTATAGTAATCGTCTCGGTACAAAAACATTACAATATCTGCGTCCTGCTCAATTGCACCGGATTCACGGAGGTCAGAAAGCATCGGACGCTTATTCGTTCTGCTCTCCGGTCCGCGCGACAGCTGTGATAAACAAATGATCGGCACTTCGATTTCCTTTGCAAGCACCTTTAAAGAACGCGAAATATCCGCAACCTCATTTTGTCGGTTGTCCGATTTCGATCCGCTCTGCATCAGCTGCAAATAGTCGATAACAATCAGCCCGAGATTATGCTGTTGTTTTAATCTGCGGCATTTTGCGCGGATTTCCGACACGGTTACCGTCGATGTATCATCAATAAAAATCGGTGCCTTCTCCAGCGTTGCCAAATGCTCACCGATATTGACCCAGTCGTTCGCATCCAGCGTGCCCTCCTTCAGCTTTGTACCGCTGACATATGCCTCAGAGCAGATAATACGGTTCGTCAGCTGCTCTTTCGACATTTCGAGGTTAAATATTGCCGTTGTAATATTATTTCGGATTGCCGCATTCTGTGCAATGTTAAGCGCAAAGCTCGTTTTGCCCATTGCAGGTCGCGCCGCAATCAGCACCAAATCGGTTTTCTGAAAGCCGGAGGTCATCTGGTCGAGGAACGCAAAACCGGACGGCACGCCCGTAACTTTACCCTTTTTGGCAACCATTTCCTGCATCATTTTAAAGCTGTCACCCAAAAGCTCCCGAATCGGTACAACACTTTTCGAGTCCTTCCCCTGGAGAATATCAAAAATCTGCTTTTCAGACTGCTCTAAAATAAACGATGCGTCGCTCGATGCCTCGTAGCCCATATTTACAATGTTTTCGCCGGCTTCAATCAAGCGGCGCAAAAGTGCCTTTTCGGACACAATCTGCGCATAAGTCGGAGGCCAAGCGGTCTTAGGAAGACAATCCTTTTGTACAACTCCTTGGCTCACAGGAC
>JAZQCN010000053.1:0-4504 GCA_045546315.1 Clostridia bacterium
AGGTGATGAAGGGAAAAAATCATGCATAAATTGTGCGGAATGTCTTTTTTGATGTTGTTATTATATATTTTTTTCTGTGCCTTGTGCTGTCAATCTGTCCGCGCTCAGAGTTCGGCGGGAAAAAGGCGAGGCACAGCGAAGGGAAGCGAAGGGCAGCCGCCGCAGAGGGGGCGGCCGCGGGGGAGAGCACGCACACCGCGCCCGCCCCCGCAAAGCGAACAAGCGGCAACCGAAGCAACCGAAGCAAGCCCGCCGCCCCGCCGAACTATCAACGCGGACACAGCCGCACAAGCTTTCCCCACGGCACAAATTTTTAATAATTGCACTACCTACCCCGCCGCAGTGCCGCCCCGGCGCCCAGAGGGCAAGGGGGGCGGCGCGGTGCGGCGTAATCAAGCGAGCAGGCGAAGCCCGCCGCCGAAGGCGAGGGGGCGAAGTGCGCGAGCTCAGAGGGAGAGAGTAGACAATCCTCTCAGCTCGGCATACCTCAAGCGGCACTTGCGTAGTATGCGATTAACTGTCGCTGTGGATATATGGTGGGTAAGACTTGCTTTCACAACGGCATCGTTAATATCGCCCTTCCCTTTATTTCGGTTGATGTATACCTCGCTCAATATATCAGCTTTTTCTTTTTCCGTTTGCCGTAGTTCGGTTATCAGCTTATGTACACATATAGCATCATGCACTAAGGCTTCACGCTCTGTCTTTGAGAATCTAAGATTGTTTCTTTTTTCAAACAGTACTAAATTGTGGTATGCTTCGCCCTCTGTTTTGGGCTTATTTAGATGATAATACAGCCGAAGAGCATTAACTGTATAATCTCTGTAGTGCTGAATTTTTACGCTCAAAACGAAAGATTCTCGTCGGTTATGGCGCCGGGCAAAAAGTCATTTTGCCCAGCGCTGTCCGCGCCTTTCTTATAGCCTGCAAACTCTGCTCTATCTGCAACAATTTTTTGTGTATATACTCGCTCTCCGTTTTTGTCGTAGCTGTCTGTTTCGATATGCGCAGTTATAGCAATATAATCGCCCTTATTAAAGTATTTATTTACGAACTCTGCCGACCTGCCGAAAAATACTACCTCTGGGAAATCTGTTTTTTCTTTGTTTCTTGGTATGGCTAAAGATAAAAACAAATAGTTTGTACCGCCCGCGCTCTGCCTGAGCTCTGGCGCGTGTGTTATTCTACCTAACAATTGTATTTGGTTCATATTCTTATGCCCCTTTCTTAAATTTACTTTTTCGCATCATTAAGTCAATAATATAATGGCGGTCTGTTTCGTGACAAATTGCTTCGATTGTATCACCTGCGCCGAGCTCCTGGAGCGCTTCGTTTGCTGTGATGCCCTCGGCTTTTAATGGCTTGTCAATTTCTTCATATTCGTCGAATATAATAAGCCTGCATACTGTCTCGCCTTTTCTGTTTTTCTTCATTTTTTCAGGCGCTTTTATAAGCATACCCTCGATTTTTTTGTATTTCATTTTTTTACCTCTTTCCTATGCTGATTTTTTAAATCGTTTGTTTTTTAGATACCGCATTGTTGTGTCCGCACTCGAATGATTTAAGAATTTTCGTACGGCTTCAATGCTGCCAGTTGCTTTGTATAACTTCCACGCTGCCGTATGCCTTGACGAATGTGCACCGATATGTTCTTCTTTTACCTTTTTGGCTGTAGTACTAAACATCTTCCACACCATTTGGCGCGTGTACGGCTTTTCGGTCGCTGGATTGAAGAATAATAGACGCTTCCTTTTGTAGTGCTCTGCAAGCATTAAGGCATTGCAAAGCTCTTGTGTTTCCTTGGATATGGTGCATTTGTTTTTTTTCTTTGTTTTATGGTCTATCTGCACCCAACTACCCTCGCGCACTTGATGCCGTTTTATGTGCAATATGTCACTTATACGAAGCCCTGTGTCGATACCGATGCACCAAATACATCGGTATCGAAGCGGCAGGGCTTGCACGAAGGCTTTTTCTATATGGGTGCGCCTTATAGAATTTACTTTATTCCCCGCAGTAATCTACCCCGCATTTCCTTAAATTGTCTTACTGCATCCATATCCCCAGAGCAATAAGACTTTCGTTGCATCTCGCTTAAATAGCGCGATAGTGATATATCAGACACACGCGCATAGCATTCGCGCACCTGCGCCGCCGTTATATCGTCCATTGCTCCCATGATGTTTGGCATTAAAACGAGTTCCAGCGTTTCTTTTATGCATTGGAAATCCTCTACGCCCACTATGTATTGCTTCATTTTTTTCACCTTCTTATTTTCGAAATTGGTCAAACTTTAGTTTACTGGCTCTTTTGTCAACTATCATCGGCTTTCGGCGCGTGTATGAGTTCCAGGCGATTCTCACGGAGAATCTCAAGCAATTCTTCAGTTGATTGGATGGTCATGGATGCCGTGCCCTTTTCCTCGTCCTTGAAAGTCCATGGCATTGTTTGCATCAAATCTATATTTGCATTGCTGTTATGGAAGCCGCCCACTTTTACGCCCGCATTTAGACCCTTGCTTGCATAGTATGTATGCGCATTAAAATCTTTGATTGCATTTGCAAGGTCTTTTGTGATATACTTTGACATATAAAAAGATATTGCTTTTTTGCTTTTTATTTCACCCAAGGAGCAAAAGCCGAATTTCTTTTCATAATCGACCCAGTTAAGAAAATCACTTTCGCGCAATTTGTCAGGTATGGCGCGGGCTTTGATTTCTTTAAATGGTATTGTGTTTGGCGGTCTTTCAAAATAAAGTAGACCGTGCGCATGCAAGCCTTTTCCGTCCTTGTGTAGTTCGGGAATGAGTAAATATTTTATGCCGTGCGTGCGTGATTTGTTCTGTAGCCATTTTATAAGCTGCTTTAAGCATCCGCTTTTTTCTTCTCGGTTTTCTACTTTTTGCTTGTCGAATGTTGCTGTAAAAAAATACTGCCAATCATTACAATATGCTAGCTCGATTATCTTCTGCCGTGCTCTGCATAGAGCTTCTTTTGTTTTTGCGTTGTCTGGTGTTCTTTTTGTGTGATTTGGAACGCCTGACAGCGCGGCAGAAGGAACGAGCGACACCCTGTACATATCGCCTATTTTAGTTATGAACACGCCGCCTTTGAGCGTGTTTTTTTCGTAGTCCATGTATGACATTTATTTCACCCCCTTTCGAATGATTTATGCGCGCTTAACGCGGTGAATATTCTTAATCACTCACAACTTACTTGCACCACTATTCCCGCGGTGTCAAGGGCGCGTGTGCGCGCTGGTGAAACCCTTGACACGATAGCGGGGAATAGTGGTATGCTGTGTAAGTGAGTGATTTATGTTAATAAGTCAAGTATAGAAGCCACCCATATTTTATCACTTTTTTAATGCGCACTACTCTCAACCCATACTGACCACAACGCCGACGGCGTTGTATGATATTTTAAAGTGTTGACTTTTAGCCTTCGGCTGTGGTAATATAAAAAGGGGCTGCACTTGCGGCTGTTAAATGATTTGGTGACACATTCATTCTAACAGATTTTACGACAAGTTGCAACCCTCTTTTTTTTTGCGGTACCAGCAAGACGGTGCGCGCGCGTTTGTGCGCGCACTTTCTTGCGTACGGCTTAATGAAACAGCAAGACGGTCGGCGCGCGTTTGTGCGCCGACTTTCTTGCGTGCGGCTGTTTGTTTTTAGCTCCGTGAAAGGCGGGGAGCGCCCTCGTCCAAAAAAGCACAAACCCGCAAAGGGGTTGTGCGTTACGCCCTCGCCTTTCACGGAGCGGAGAGGAGCGAGGGAAGCCCAAACAAATTTTCCCACGGCACAAGGCAGAAGGGCCGCGGGAAAGGGGACCCGCTACAAGGCAAGAAAGGCTTTCGCGCCTTGGCGGGGAAAAGCCCGCGCCGAGCGTATCGGGGCGCGCGTCTGCCCCCGCCCTTTTTTCATTTTCCTTTGGACTTGGGCGGGGGCGGACTTTTATTAAGCTTCCCCTATGGGCGAAGCCCTCGGCGGTTCTTCTTTGATTTGCCCGCGCTTGCGAGAGCACTGCGAAAGCAAGCCCGCCGAAAAAGGAAGCAATAGCGACTTTTAGGGGAAGCTTGCGCGCCATTCCTTTATGTTCTGCGGCGGTTTCCCGCAGAACGGCAAAAAAAGGGCTCACAAGGGAAGCCATCGGCTTTTTCTTGTGAAAGCCCTTGCCCCTCGATGGGGCTTTTTTTGCCCTCATACTACCCCACGAAGCAAACAAGGCAACCAAGGCGCGCCGCAGGTGTGGCGCGCACGGTTGCCGTGCGGCTACATAGCGAGCAGGCGAAGCCCGCCGCCGAAGGCGAGGGGGCGAAGTGCGCGAGCTCATAGCTTAAATAAAAAAAGACACTCCGCATGAGGTGATGAAGGGAAAAAATCATGCATAAATTGTGCGGAATGTCTTTTTTGATGTTGTTATTATATATTTTTTTCTGTGCCTTGTGCTGTCAATCTGTCCGCGCTCAGAGTTCGGCGGGAAAAAGGCGAGGCACAGCGAAG
>JAZQCN010000054.1:0-15283 GCA_045546315.1 Clostridia bacterium
ATATGATTCTGCACTGCGCACCGGCATCGGGTGGCGCAGTAGTTACAGATCATGTGCAGGCGTTTATCGTGCCGAAGCACACGCTGGTAAAGATGAATGCTGCCATTTGGCATCTTGCTCCGCTGCCGGCAAATAACGACAGCTTAACGGCAATAATCATCCTGCCGGAATGCACCTATGCAAAGGATTGTCCGGTTGTGGATCTGAAGCCGGAGCAGCAGTTTGAAATTGTAAAATAATAAAAAAGAAGCCTTTCTATGAAAGGCTTCTTTTTTATTGCAGTTCAACTGTAATTTTGCCTTGCGCTACTTCTTTTTCGTATTTACCCTTGCCGGAGAAAAGCTCGGCAGGTGTGATGCCCATAATATCTTCAAGCAGAACAATAATTGGTGCGCTTGCCCACGGGTGGCAGAGGCTTGTGTTCCCTTTTTGGTCCTTGCCCCAGGCCTCAAAGCAGGTGGTTGCGCCTTCGCGCAGCATATTTACCCAGCCGTGCTCGCTTTCATTCAGGATGAGCGCAAACGCATCCTCCCACGCGCCGATTTTGCAAAGCGCCTTTAATACAAAGAAGGAAAACTGCACACCGCAGGCAAGGCCTTTTTGTAAAATGAGCTTGTGAATGGTATCCTGCGCCTCGGTCGGCGCAATTCCAAAGCACAGCGGCAGGACATTTGCGTGCAGCGCAGCGTGTGACTTTGCTTCATCATCGTAAAACAGCTTTGTTTCGGCGTCATAGAAGGTGTGCATATATGCTGCAGCTATTGCTTTGGATTTCTTTTCTCTGTCGATGCCGAGCACAGCGGCGAGCTTTTCTGCGCATTGGTTTGCGCAAATGTAAAAGGCATTGATGACATTGTGCAGCGGCAGGGTAGGGTCTGCGGTATAGCCGTCGCGCAGGTTTTTCGGCCAATCAACCAGATTCCATTTTTCAACGGCGTTTTCCAATAAGCCATCCGCGCGCTCAAAGCGTGCAAAATAAGCCAAGATGCCCTCGACCGTCGGATAGAGCGCACGCACAGTTTCGATGTCTTTAGTTGCATTATAGTAGTTTAAAACCTGCAGCGGATACTGCAGCGAAAAATCCGCAATTTCCTGCATAAAGCTGCCCGGTGCAACCGCCATAATGCCGTCGCAGATGCAGGCGCTGTCCGCGAAATCAAACAGCGTTTTTTTATACATTTCCGCATTGCCGGTTAAATACAGATGCGAAAGACCGGATACGGTAAAGTCGCCGAGATACTGTCCCTTTTCGCGGCTCGGACAATCCAAAAAGCCTTCCTGCGCGCCGATTTTAACGCCGTTTTTGCAAATATCCCAAATGCCGGCCAGGTGCGGAATGTCTGTCTTGATTTTGGCATGTGCCGTAAACGGTGCGTGGCGCACGATTGCCATAAAGGAATAGGGGACAAATACATCGCTGTCGCATTCCACCTGTGCGTATCTAAATGCCTTGTAGTCGAAAAATTCAAATTCGTCCTCGCCGCCGGAGAGAATGCATTCCTCGTAATATTTACAGTTACAGCGCATCTCATAGCGAATTGTGCCGTTTTCATTTAATTCCTCGGCGTGTTTGATGATCACCTTCTGACCGGGTTTTCCCTTTGCTTTGAAATATAGCTGTCCTGTGATTTCCGTGCCGAAATCCAAAAGGTAGGTTGCAGTGTCGATTTGCTTGATTTGTGCCGGTTTCATGTTATAGACCGAAAGCGGTGTTGTTGTACTTTCGCTAAACTGCCAGTCCGGCTTTGGCACGCGTACGGCAGCGGTAAAGCCGAGCTTGCCGGTTGTTTTCCAGGTTAAATCCTTTTTTGAAAAGTCGATGTTTTCTAAATACTGTGTGTCGTAACCGGTCGTTTCGCCGGAATACTCTTCGGCATATTTATACAGCCAGCCCTCGTCCGTTTCAAAGGCGAGCTTGTCGTCTTCAAAAACCTGCGCCCATAGGCCCATACGGTTGTCACCGCTGTTCCATACGCGGTTGATTTTTCCCTGATAATAGACATGAACTGCGATGCGGTTTGTGCCTGCCTTGATATACGGCGTGATGTCAGCCTGATTATATTTATAATTGTCAGGGTATGCCGGGGCAGGCCCCTGACAAACAAATCTGCCGTTTACATAGAGCTTGTAGTAATCGTCGGCAGAAATTCTGATTTTATATGCCTTCGCTTTGTCCGCGATGAAGTCGCGCACAAAATGCGTATGCACATTTTTATATACAGATGGCTCAATTTCTCTTTTATCGAGCTGTTTGTGAAACACATAAATCGGCTTTAATTTTTCAAATTCTCTTGTTGTAATCCACATTTTGTTCACCTCAAGTCAAGTATAGTACAGTTTTGTATAAAATTCAATTGCAATTTGTGATTTTGTATGAAAAAGAAAAGCGGCATCCGCCGATGAAGCGGACACCGCATTTTTTAAAACATCTTTTTGATTTTCATATAAATGGTTGCACCCAGACTTAAAACAACCGAAATGCCGAGTACAATCCAGAACCCGAACGGATGTCCCTCGAGCGGCACCGGCACATTCATGCCCCAAAGGCTGGCAATTAGTGTTGGAATGGTTAAAATAACCGTGATAATCGTCAGCGCTTTCATAAAGACATTTAAGTTGTTGGAAATCACGGAGGCAAACGCGTTCATCGTGCCGGACAAAATATCGCGGTAGATGGTACACATTTCCATTGCCTGCTTATTTTCGATGATTACATCCTCCAAAAGGTCGGTGTCATCCGGGTATTTGCGGATGAAGCTCATACGCAACAGGCGCTCGAGTACGACCTCGTTGCCCTTTAACGAGGTGGAGATGTAGACCAGGCTTTTCTCTAACTTGAGCATCGAAATCAGGTCTTTGTTTTTCATTGTCTTGTGCAGCTCTTTTTCAAAATCAGAGCTGCGCTTGTCGATTCTGCGCAGCAGATGCAGAAATCTTGCTGCATTGCGGTAGAGAATCTGCAGCACAAAGCGGCTGCGCTTTTTGGTGGAGAAGCTGCGCACAATGCCGTTTTCAAAGTCGCGCATTAAAGGCGTATCCTTTAAGCAAACGGTGATGATGCAGTTTTCCAGTAAAATGATGCCGAGCGGCAGCGTTGTAACATCTGCATCGCCGTCGGGTGCGTCTAACAGCGCCGTATCGACAACGATGAGCGTCTGCTCGTCTTCCTTTTCAATACGCGATCTCTCCTCATCGTCGAGGGAGGCGTGCAGAAAATCGGATGCAACATTTGTGTTGTTGATGACCCACGAAAGCTCCTGCGCATTCGGTGCGGTCAGATGAATCCAGCAGTCGCCGGAAAATTCGCTGCAGGTGTGGATGCGCTCGTCATCCGTTTTGTAGATTGTCAGCATTAAAAAACCTCACTTTCCGCAGCTGAACGCGAAAAATGAGGCATGCTAAGCTATGCACCGCACATTAAAAAGAGGGCACACTCATACCACGCAAACAGCTGCATATGTTATTGAATTGTCGACTATCGCCGGGGCCTGCGTCCATGGTGTGGCTACCTCCTTGTTAGATTTTGCAGTTTCTGCTTATATTATTATACGCCTATGCTTTGTTTTTTGTCAACTGAAAAACAGATTTTTTTGTGGGCAAAGGTGTTTACTTTAGAGATGTTGTATGCTAAAATGTTTTACAAGAAAACAGAGGGGTATTGTTTATGATTATCCAGCATGAAAAGTGTATAACCTTCCGTTGTCCGGAGTGCGGCCTCGGCAACGAAAAAACGCTCAGTATGTTCGAGCTTGCGGGGCAGCAGGCGCATGAAATCAAGTGCTTACATTGCGGCAACACCTGTGTGACGGTGCAGCGCAAGGCAGACAAGCTGCTTTTTGCCGTCTTGTGTGTTGCCTGTATGGAGTGGCACAGCTTTACGGTGCACCAAAAGTTTTTCTGGGGGCAGAAGCTGACAAGCTTTCGCTGCCCGGTGACGGGGTTCGGCGTTTTGTGCATCGGTGAAGCGGAGAGCGTGCGCGCGGCGCAGAGCGCTTTTGATGATGAAATGCTCGATGTCTTAGGTGAGCTGGAGGCGGAGTTTGCCGCGGCGCGCGAGGCGGACGATTATCCCGGACCGGATAATGAGCAGGTGATGTTCGCGCTCGTGGACAAGCTGTATGCTTTATCGAAAAAGGACCGCGTTGTGTGTCCGTGCGGCAGTAAGGAAATTTTATTTGATATTTTAAACGACCGTGTGCATATTTTTTGCGAAACCTGCGGGCGCGACAAGGAGATTATGGCGCTGACGGAGGCGGATTTGGAAAAAATGCTGGAAACGGAAGAGATTTTGCTGGGGGAGAATGAAGATGAATAAAGCAATGCATCCGAAAGCGATGGATCCAAACTTTTGGGAAAAAGTGCGCACCGACGAAGCCTATAAGCCGTTTGTAGATGAACTTTTGGAAAAGTATAAGGTGCATGCAGCTGAGCCGCTTTTGGCAGATAGTTTTCAAAAGTTTGATATGTTTCGCGCGTGCGGCAACCGAAATGTGTTTCAGGCGGCATACTTTCATAAACGTCAGCGTCTGGTGGTCAGCGCGATGCTTTCGATGATTTATCCGGACGAGCCTGCGTATCTTGAGATGCTGGAAGACATCATCTGGGCAATTTGCGATGAATATACATGGTCGCTGCCGGCGCATATTTCGTGGGCAGAGGATGAGCGCACGGATGTGGACTTGTTTGCATCGGAAACAGGCTATGCCCTTTCGGAGATTGTAACCATTTTAAAAGACAGACTGAATCCGCGCGTACACAAGCGTGTGTGTGAGGAAATACAGTGCAGAATTATCGAAAGCTTTGAATTGCGTGTGTATGATTGGGAAAAGTGCACACACAACTGGGCGGCAGTTTGTGCCGGTAGTGTGTCTATTATTTATATGTATATGGCGCCGGAGCGCTATGCGGCAGTCAAGCCGCGCCTGCAGGCGACGATTGAGGGTTTTCTTTCGGGCTATTCCGAGGACGGCATATGCTATGAGGGCATTGAATACTGGGAATACGGCTTTGGCTTCTTTGTAACATATGCACAGCATTTGTATGAATTTACAGGCGGTAAAGAAAACTATTTTGCTCGTGAAAAGGTACATAATATCGGTGCGTTTCAGCAGATGGCGGATTTGGGCGGCGTTGCGGTGAGCTTTGCAGATACCGCAGGTGACACACATACTGTAAGCCCGGCGATTTATGGCGTGCTGCAGCAGCATTATGATGATATTATTGTGCCGGATGAGAAGTTTTATGAGATTTTTGACCCTTGTGCACGGTGGGGGCGCGTGTTTGATGCGTTTGTATACCTGCCGGGAACTAAAAAGGCTGAAAGCACAGACTATGAGCGCTTCAGCGCAGAAGCAGGTTTGTACACAAAGCGCACAAAAAACTACGGTTTTGCGGCAAAGGCAGGCACAAACGATGAGCCACACAACCATAACGATGTCGGCAATTTCATCTTTGCCGCCGGCGGCAAACAGCTTTTGTGCGATATGGGCGCAGGCGAATATGTAAGCGGTTATTTTGCAAAAGAGACGCGTTACGGCTATTTGTGCAACTGCTCGCGTGGACACAATGTGCCAATCATCGACGGGAAATATCAGTCGTACGGCGCAGAATATAACGGAACGATGCAGCTGGAAAACGATTGTGTTACAATAGAATTCGGCAACGCCTATGAAACAGATGTGCGCGGAGTGCGTGCGTTCACGTTTGAAGAAAACGGTGTTGTGCTGAAAGATGCATTTGAAAAGCAGAGCGGCAAGGTATGTGTAACCGAGCGCTTCGTGAGTATGATCAAGCCTGAGGTGAAAGCGGACGGCGTTTGGATTGAAAATCTGCGCTTGACTGCAAGCGATGGTTGGCGCATAAAGGTAACGGAAGAAAGCTTTTCCGATCACTTTGCTGTGAAAAGAGAGGTATATCTGATCGATTTTGAAACGGAGGCAGGGCAACAGCTTGGCTTTGAACTGCAAATGGAGCTTTTATAAAAGGAGATAGGTGCTTTATGCGTAAAGCGATGCATCCGAATGCAACGAAACCGGAATTTTGGGAAAGGGTGCGCACAGATGCGGCGTATAAGCCATATGTCGATGAAGCGCTCCACTTGTATGCAGAATACAAGGCAGAGCCGATTTTGGCAGATTCGTTTGCAAAATTTAATTTGTTTAATGCTACGGGCGACCGCGCCGAATTTCAAAGACCGTATTTCCGAAAGAGAAAACGGCTGAATGTGTGCGCACTGCTTTCAATGATTTATCCAGACGAGCCGGAATATATGGAAAGCTTAGAGGAAATTATCTGGGCGATTTGCGATGAATACACATGGTCGCTGCCGGCACATATTGCGTGGGCAGAGGATGAACGGACAGATATTGACTTGTTTGCCTCGGAAACGGGCTATGCACTCTCAGAAATTGTAGCGGTGCTGGGGGAAAGACTGAATCCGCGTGTGCACAAGCGGGTATGCGAGGAAATACAGCGCAGAATTATCGACAGCTTTGAAATGCGCGTGTATGACTGGGAAAAGGTAAATTCCAACTGGGCGGCGGTCTGCGCCGGCAGCGTGGCTGTGATTTATATGTATATGGCGCCGGAGCGGTTTGCGGCGGTGAAACCCCGCCTGCAGGCGACGATTGAACAGTTTATTGACGGCTTTTCTGATGATGGTATCTGTTATGAGGGCGGAAGCTATTGGATTTACGGCTTCGGCTTTTTTGTGGCTTATGCCCAGCATTTATATGATTATACGGATGGAAAAGAAAATTATTTTTTGCGCGAAAAGGTGCGCAAAATTGCAGATTTTGAGAAAATTACAAATCTCGGCGGCTTGCGCGTGAATTTTTCGGACAGCGGCGGCGACTGCCTTTTAACCAGTCCGGCGATTTACGGTGTGCTGCAAAAGCACTATCCCGATATCTACATTCCGCAGCCGGAAACCTATGAAATTCTGGACGGCTGTGCGCGTTGGTGCAGATATTTTGATGCGTTTTTGTATATGCCGACATACGAGGAATCAGCGGCAGAGGCGTATGCGCACTACAGTCCGCAGGCAGGCTGGTTTATGAAACGCACGAACGACTATGGTTTTGCTGCAAAGGCAGGTACAAACGATGAGCCGCACAACCATAACGATATCGGCAGTTTCATTTTTGCCGTGGGCGGTGAGCAGGTTTTGTGCGACCTGGGCGCAGGGGAGTATGTGAAGGGGTATTTTGCCAAAGCAACACGCTACAGCTACTTAAGCACCTGCTCGCGCGGGCATAGTGTGCCGATTATCGATGGAAAATACCAGTCGCCGGGCGCAGAATTCAAGGGCACAATGACATATGAAAACGGCATTGTTACCATAGATATGAGCGATGCCTATGCGGTAGATGCAACCGCGGTGCGCGTGTTTGAATTTCGTGAAAACGGCGTGCTTTTAAAAGATGAATTTGACGGCGCAACGCACATAACAGAGCGGTTTGTCACAACGATTGCACCGGAGATAAAAGAAGACGGTGTATGGATTGAAAATGTGCGTCTGTCGGCAGATGCGGCTTGGCGTGTGCGGGTGCGAAAAGAAACCTACAAAGCGCAAAGCTTGGTTGACCGCACCGTGTATATGATTGACTATGAAGCGGCGCAAGCGCGTTCGTTTGCATTAAAAATTGAAATTCTGTAAAACAGGAGTGTGTATGATGAACAAGGCAATGAACCCGAAAGCGATTGACTCGGAATTTTGGGAAGCGGTGCGTACAAGCGCGAAGTATAAGCCGTTTGTCGATGAGGCGCTTTCTTTGTACGAAGAATATATGAAAGCGCCGATTATGGCAGAAAGCTTTGCAACCTTTAAGCTGTTTGAGGAAACGGGCAACCGCGGCCTTTTTGAAAAGCCGTACTTTTTAAAGCGCAAGCGTTTAAATGTGTGCGCGATTCTTTCGATGATTTACCCGGACAAACCGGAGTATATAGAGGCTTTAGAGGAAATCATCTGGGCGATTTGCGACGAGTATACCTGGTCGCTTCCGGCGCATCTTGGGCACAGTGTACTTGAAGATGCGGAGCGCATACATATTGACCTTTTTGCGGCAGAGACCGGCTATGCGCTTTCGGAAATCATAACGATTTTAAAAGACAGAATCCATCCGCGCGTATATAAGCGCGTGGCAGAGGAAATAGACCGCAGGATTTTAACGAGCTTTGAAACCACGCCGGACTTTTCATGGCTCGGCGGGCACTCCAACTGGGCGGCGGTTTGCGCCGGCAGCGTGGGTGTAACCTTTATGTATATGGCGCCGGAGCGCTTTTTGCAGATAAAGCCGAAAATTGACTACACAATGGAGACCTTTTTAGAAGGCTTTTCCGACGACGGTATTTGCTTTGAGGGCATCGGCTATTGGAACTACGGCTTTGGCTTCTTTGTCGCGTATGCACAGCATTTGTATTTGTTTAGCGAGGGCAAGGAAAACTATTTTGCACGCGAAAAGGTGCGCCGTATTGCAGATTTTCCGAATATAACGGATTTGGGTGGCATCGCATTAAGCTTTTCCGATAGCGGCAACAGCAAAGTTACCGGCAACGCAGCAATCAGCGGTGTGCTGCAGCAGTATTATCCGGATGTCCGCGTGCCGGACCCGGAAACCTATTTGATTTTGGACGGCTGTGCGCGTTGGTGCAGATATTTTGATGCGTTTATTTACCTGCCGAAGCAGGGCGCGGCGGCAGACGCTACCTTTGAACGCTACAGTCCGACAGCCGGCTGGTTTTTAAAGCGCAACGCAAGCTATGGCTTTGCCGCAAAAGCGGGCACAAATGCAGAGCCGCACAACCATAACGATATCGGCAGCTTTATTTTTGCTGCAAACGGCAAGCAGCTTTTGCGCGATTTGGGCGCAGGGGTGTATTCAAAGCAGTATTTTGCAAAAGATACGCGCTACGACTATTTGTGCAACTGCTCGCGCGGACACAGCGTACCGATGATCGACGGCAAGTATCAGTCTGCAGGTGCGGAGTTTAAAGGTACGATGACCTATGAAAACGGCGCTGTAGCGATTGACTTCGGCGGTGCGTATGATACGGATGTGCGCGCGGTGCGCAAATTGGCCTTCGAAGAAAAGGCTGTCACTTTACAAGATACATTTGAAAAGCCAAGCGGCAAGGCGAGTGTAACAGAGCGTTTTATCACTACGATTCAGCCGGAAGTAAAAGCGGACGGCGTGTGGATTGAAAATCTGTGCCTGCAGGCAAATGCAGGCTGGAAGGTTGAAATCAATGAGGCTTTGCACTATGGGCACGGCGCGGAGGAAATTCCGGTGTATTTTATAGACTACACGGCAGCACCGGCGAAGGCACTTGCCTTTGAACTGAAAATGGAGTTGAAGTAATTTAAAAAGCGGCATCGCTACGATGTCGCTTTTTGCTTTTATTGACAACGGCGGACGGAAGTGGTAAAATACCTTTTGCTTGGGGAAGGAGTATTTTATGAGCAAAATCCGAAAGTTTGTACAAGATATATTTGATAAGGTTCGCAAAAATGCTGACCGCGAAACAAAGCATCCGCTTTTAAAGCGTGCGCTGGCATTTTTTATAATGCCGCTGGTGCTTCTGGCGATTCTGGAGGTTATGCACCTGACGAACGGCAACGCGATACTGCTGATTTTTACATCGCCGTTTTATTGGCTGAAGCTTTTGCTTTCTTATGTGTTTCTTCTGTCCGTGCAGGGTTTTTTTTGGTGTATCACACAGCACACCTTTACGGCGGTGTGCATCAATACGGCACTGTTTTTCCTGCTCGGCTTTGTGACCGAGGTGATGATTTCGATTACGGGCGATCCGCTTTTGCCGACAGATATTCTGCTGATCGGCGCGCTGGATACCATCACGAGCTTTGTGCGCCTGCCGATTATACCGTTTGCAATTTTGGCGGCGGTGCTGGCGGTGCTTTCGTGCATCGGCTTTTACATCTGGCACAGAAGGGCACAGCGCCCGAAGCTGAAGCTTTGGCTGCGTCTTATTTGCATTGTGCTTTGTCTTGCACTGTTTTCGGCAAATATCTATTATGTGTGCATTGACTACGATTTTCGCCACGGTATACTCGATAAAATCGATGTAAAAATTGCGGCGTTTAACCCAGTGGAGGACTATCGCAAAAACGGCTTGATTTTAGAGTTTTTCCCGCGTATCGGCGATATGTTTGTCGATAAAATGGAAGGGTATACCGAAAGCAAAATCGAAATTGTTGAGCAGGCGTTTGCCGGTGAAGACTATTTTGTGCCCGGCGAGGTGCAGCCGAATATTATCTACATTCAAAGCGAAGCGCTGTGGGATGTTTACGAAATGGAGCAGACGGAGTTTAATGTCGACCCGATGCGCAACATCCGCAAAATTGCAAAAGAGAAAAATGCCAAAATGGGCAAAATGGCAACGAGCGTGTTCGGCGGCGGCACATGCTTGCCGGAGTTTGAAGCGCTGACGGGACTGAATTGCCGCTACCTTCTCAGCAACGGCTATCCGTATGTGCAGTATATCACAAATGAAACGCCGTCAATTGTATCTGCGCTGCGCAGCGGCGGCTATCAGACGGTGGCATTTCATCCGTATCATAAAAATTTCTACAGCCGCAACCGCGCTTATCCGCTTTTGGGCTTTGATGCATTCTATGGGATGGATGATATGGAAAATCCCGAAAAGTCCGGCTGGTATGTTTCCGATATGGCAGTCACGGAATACATTATCGAAACCTATGAAAAAAAGGAAGCGGGCAAGCCGCTGTTTATGTTTAATGTAACGATGCAAAACCATGGCGGCTATACGCCGGCGCGCTATGAGGCATATAATATGGAAACGCACAATCCGGGGCTCGATGATGCCGGCAACGGCGAGGTGCTGGATTTTACGCAGGGCGTGTATGAATCGGATGTGGCGTTTGCCAAGCTGGTGCACTATTTCCGCTCGGTGGAAGAGCCGACCGTTATCGTGATGTACGGCGACCATCTGCCGCTGCTCGGTACGGAGGGCAAGGTCTACCGCGAGGGCGGTTATGTGGAAAATGTGCTGCCGTTTAACAGCAGTGAGCACGAGCATTTGCACGAAACGCCGTATATTGTCTGGGCAAACTACGATGTGGATTTGCGCGGCTTTAACCCGAAAATCAGCTCGGGTAAAATCGGCTTGGAGCTTCTGCGCCTGAGCGGCATTCGCGAGGTGCCTGCGTACTTTAATGCGCTGTATGCCCTCTATGATGCATTGCCGGTAGTTAATCCGTACTTTATTTATGATAACAAGGGCAATAAGCTCGATGCCGTGCCGGAAGAGCATGCTGTAACGGAAACGGCGTTTAAGTACATTCAATATGACCTGCTGCACGGTAAGCACTATGTAGCAAAATAAAAAGGGGCTTTTGCCCTTTTTTTATTTCTTTTTTAAATAATGCATCGGCGATGCGCCGGTGATGCGCTTGAAAACGGTGCTGAAATAGTTTTGGTCGGCAAAGCCGAGCGCGTCGGCAATGACCTTGCTTGTACTGCCGCTTTTGAGCATCTCTGCCGCGCGGGCGATTTTTAAATGATTGACATAGTGCATCACGCCTGCGCCGGTGTATTTGTGAAACAGCTTTTGCAGCCCGACCGCGCTTATGCCGAAGGCGTCGGCAATCTGTGCTACGCATTGCAGGTCGGGGAGATTTTCGTTGATGTATGCTGCGATGGAGGAGTAGGTCTGCGCATCGGCGGCGGTGCGGTGTGGCTGTGCGTTTGTGTCCGTGGTAAACAGGCGCAGAAGAAACAAGCTCAGCGTATCAAAGCAGCGCTGCGCCTCTAATTCTTGCCCGGGGGTTAGCTTTAATCGGTAGTTTACGCGATAAAACGCTTTGCCTGCAGAGCGCCAGGCGTCCGTTAAAAGTGCCTCCTCTGCCTGGGTGAAGGCAAAGATTTTGCGTTCAAGTGTGGGGAAGGCATCGGCGAGAAAGGAAAACACCATGATGGTCGGCGTTGTACCCTCGGCGGCGCGTATGCTGTGAAATTCCATCGGCGTATGCACAATTGCGCTGCCAGCAGAGAGCGTGTAAACCTCTGTGTCTGCCGTGATGCTGACGCTGCCGCTTAAGACACAGACCACCTCGTGAAAGTTGTGCGTTTCGCCGGAAAAAACGAAGTCTCTGCCGCACTCGCGTATAAAATAGCTGAACATACTGTTGATTTTCAGCTGCGGTGTAATTTTGCAAAAATCGGACATAGTCATCACCTTGTATACAAATTTAAATATTTTATATAGAAATACCCATATACATTCTTTTTTATATATTTTATACTGTGTGTGAAAAAAAGTCAAGGAGGCTTTATATTATGGGTAGATTAAAGGTTGTTATTATGGGTGCCGGCGGCAGGGGCTGCGGCTACGGTCGTTTCTGCGCAGAGCATCCGGATTTGTATGAGGTTGTGGCGGTTGCAGAGCCGATTGATGCACGACGCAACTATATTAAAGAGCTGCACAATTTGCCGGACGAAATGTGTTTTCTGGATTGGAAGGACTTAGCGGCGCAGGGCAAGATTGCAGACCTCTGCTTTATCTGCATGCAGGATGCAATGCACTACGAGCCGGCGCTTGCTTGCATAGAGCTTGGGTATCATCTGCTTTTGGAAAAGCCGATGGCACCGACACCGAAGGAGTGCCGCGAAATTACAGAGGCTGCCGAGGCAAAGGGCGTAAAGGTACTCGTTTGCCACGTGCTTCGTTATACAGACTTTTACCAGAAGGTCAAGGATTTGATTGCAGAAGGTAAGGTCGGCGAGGTGATGAGCGTTGAGCACAGAGAAGGTGTGGGTAACGAGCATCAGAGCCACAGCTTCGTGCGCGGTATGTGGAGAAATACGGCAGAGAGTGCGCCGATGATTCTGGCAAAATCGTGCCACGATATGGACCTTTTGCAGTGGCTTATGGATAAAAAGTGCGTAAAGACACAGTCCTTTGGTCGCCTTTCGCATTTTTGCAAGGCAAATGCACCGAAAGGTGCACCGGCGCGCTGCTTAGACGGCTGTCCGCACGAGGACACCTGCTTTTACAGCGTGAAAAAGCTCTACCTCGGCGAAAATGCAACCTTCTGGTTCCGCCGCGCGGCAACGGAAAACCCGAACCCGACCGATGCGCTTGTGATTGAAGCGCTCAAGACCGGTAAGTACGGCAGATGCGCTTATCAGTGCGACAATGATGTTGTCGACCACCAGACTGTCAATATGGAATTTGACGATGGCTCGACCTGCGTATTTTCGATGAACGCATTTAACAAGGGCGGCAGAGTAACGCATATTATGGGCACAAAGGGCGAGCTGCACTGTGATGTTGGAACAAACACCATCGAGTACTATGATTTTGCAACGCGCGAAACAACGGTGCTGAGCAAGTCGGACATTGCGCGCTCGGTGGATATGGGCGACGGACACGGCGGCGGTGACAGTGGCATTATGTTTGCACTCTATGACTACATCAACGATACCTACAAGGGCAACGCAATTTGCGAGCTGCGCACCTCGTATGAAAACCACTTAATGTGCTTTGCGGCAGAGGCTTCGCGCCTGACCGGCAAGGTTGTGGATATTGAAGGCTTTGAAGAATAAAGAAGAAATAATAAAGAATAGAGAATAATTTTGGAGGCGTTTTGCTGCGGCAAAACGCTTCTTTTTATGGTTAATTTTTGTGTGAGCTGCGTAGATTCTGTTTTTTTGTAAAAAAACTATTGACAGGGAATCAATGCCATGCTATACTAACTGTACTAAGACAAATAGTACAGAAGGGAGTGAGATAATGTTTAAGCTGGACTACAACGATCACCGACCGGTATATGAGCAGATTAAAGAAAACTTTAAACGGCTGATTGTGACCGGAGTGCTGAAAGAAGGCGATGCGATGCCTTCGGTGCGCGAGCTGGCGGGGATGCTTAGCATCAATCCGAACACGATTCAGCGCGCCTACAAGGAGCTCGAGCAAGAGGGCTTTATTTATTCTTTGCGCGCAAAGGGCAGCGTGGTTGCACCGCGCAGCAACACCATCAACGCGCGCCGCAAGGAGGAGCTTTTTTTGCAGATGGGCGCGATTTTGTCGGAGCTGTCGTTCGGCGGTGTGGAAAAACAGGAGATAGAAGCTGTTTTGGATAAATACTACGGCAAGGAGGAGAAGTAAATGATTCATGTAGAGAATTTAACGAAGACATTCGGCGATTTTACCGCGTTAGACGGACTTTGTATGCATGTGCCGCAGGGCTGTGTTTACGGGCTTGTCGGTCCGAACGGCGCCGGTAAGACGACCTTGATTAAGCATATTGTCGGCGTGCTGCGCCAGGATATGGGCACGGTGACGGTCGGCGGTGAAGCCTTATATGAAAACATCGCCTGCAAGCAAAATGTGGTCTACATTCCCGACGATGTTTTCTTTTATAAAAGCTATACCATCAAGGATATGATGAAGCTGTACAAAAGCATTTACCCGCGCTTTAACACGGAGAGATACGAAAAGATGAAGGCAGTGTTCGGCATCGATGAAAACAAGCGCGTGATGCGCCTTTCGAAGGGTATGCAAAAGCAGGTGGCCTTCTGGCTCGGCATTTGTACAATGCCGCAGCTGATGGTATTAGACGAGCCGGTCGACGGACTCGACCCGGTAATGCGCCGCCGCGTGTGGAATTTGATTTTGCAGGATGTGGCAGAAAACCAAACAACGGTGCTGATTTCCTCGCACAACCTGCGCGAGCTGGAAAGCGTGTGCGACCATGTCGGCATTCTGCATCAGGGCAAAATCGTGATTGAAAAAGAGCTAGACGATATCAAAAGCGATGTACATAAGCTGCAGCTGGCATTTAAAGGCGATATGCCGGCAGAGCTTTTAGAAAAGCTGAATCCGATGCACGCAAGTGCGTTCGGTAGTGTGCATATGGTGATTGCGCGCGGCAGCTTAGAAACGCTTACGGAGTGCGTCAAGGCATACGATCCGGTCATTATGGACATTTTGCCGCTGACGCTGGAGGAAGTATTTATCTACGAGTTAGGAGGTATGGGATATGAGTTTAAAGACATCCTTCTTTAATAAAGGCTTGTTTTTTTCGAATCTGAAGCGCTTTGCCTGGGCAATGGTGCTGGAAACGATTATTATCTTTTTGAGCCTGCCGCTGACGCTGATGATGGATGATCCGAGCATAGATAACGGTCATTACATCGATATCTTCAATGAGGGCTGGACCATTATCCCGAATGTGACGCTGTGTGTATTTCCGGTCGTTCTGGCTGTGCTTTTGTTTCAATATATGCATCAGCCGAAGATG
>JAZQCN010000055.1:0-5927 GCA_045546315.1 Clostridia bacterium
CATGGCTACGATCCGACTTGAGCCGGCTGCGCCGGTAAAGCCAATGGCGGAAAAGGCAGTGAAAATGCAGGAGGATGCGCCGAAGCCGATGATTGCACCGGCAGAAGAAAAGAGCGCTGCACCGCTAAAAACCTTCAGTGCGTATAAGGCAGAGCAGGCGCAGAAAAAGGAAGCGCCGAGGACGCCGGGGACAAGGCTGGAATTTCACGAGCCGGAGGGCGCAGCGTATGTGACTTCGCCGCCGGCGGAGAGAAAACCGCTTGTGCCGGATTTCAGTATGCCAAACGAGGATGAGACGGCGGTGGTAGAGGCGGTTGAAGCTGCACCGATTGAACAGCCGAAGAAAGTGGCAGAGGAAGCACCGGAGATTGAAACTGAAAAGGAAGCAACATCTGCAAAGGATTATAAAATCGTAGGACAGCTGTTTTCTACATATATTATATTGGAAAAGGACGATACAATGCTGATGCTCGATCAGCATGCGGCACATGAGCGAATCCGCTACGAGGAATTAAAGGCGCAGTATGATGCACGCGCGGTTGCGCGCCAGTGCCTGCTCGACGGTACGGTGGTTACCTTGTCGGCTGCGGAGTATGCCTATGTATCGGAAAATAAGGAAGAGCTTGCGGCATTGGGCTTCGAGTTTGAAGAATTTGGGGGAACGAGCCTTTGCTTAAACACGCTGCCGCAGCAGGTCACTGTCGAGGAGGCGGAAAGCCTTTTTACGGAGCTGATTGGGCAAATGATGGCGCATAAGCGCGATTTGATTTCAGAGCAGAGCCTGCGCGCGCTGTATACGATTGCGTGCAAGGCGGCAATCAAAGCAAATCAGGCGCTTAATGAAGCTGAGGTATATGCACTGATTGAGCGTGTGTTTGCACTGGAGGCCATCAACACCTGCCCGCACGGGCGCCCGATTATGGTTTCCATGACCAAATATGAAATAGAAAAACAGTTTAAACGAATCGTGTAAGCAGCTGCAGCTCGGCAGTTTGCTTGCCGAGGTGGGGGATGAGTTTTATGGAGAAAATGCCACTCGTTGCTGTTGTCGGACCGACGGCGTCGGGCAAGACAGCACTTGCGGTTTCGCTTGCACAACGGCTGGACGGCGAAGTGATTTCGGCAGACAGTATGCAGGTGTACAAATATATGAATATCGGTACGGCGAAGCCGTCCTATGCGGAGATGAGCGGCATACCGCATCACATTATGGATTGCATTATGCCGGATACGGAGTTTAATGTTGCCGTGTTTTCGAAAATGGCAAAGGATTGCATCGAAAAAATTTCCATGCAGAACAAGATGCCGATTATAGCCGGCGGCACAGGTATGTATATTGATAATGTGCTGCAAAACATCCAGCTGACGGAAATGAAAACGGACCACAACCTGCGTAAGTTTTTCGAGCGTACGGCAGCGCAGAAGGGCAATGAGTATGTGCATCGTATGCTCTCCGAGGTGGATTTGGAGGCGGCAATCAATATTCATCCAAACAACATCAAGCGTGTGATTCGTGCGCTGGAGGTTTACTATTCGACAGGGCAAACCATTACCGACCAGAAAAAGAAGTCCAAGACAGAGGAAAGCCCATATGACGATATTGTGTTTATGCCGGATTGGGAGAGAGAAACGCTGTATAAGCGCATTGATATGCGCGTAGATAATATGATTAACGACGGTCTGGTTAACGAAGTGAAAACCCTGATTCGTATGGGGTATACGCGCGACTTAAACTCGATGCAGGGTATCGGCTATAAAGAGGTCTTTGATTATCTGGAGGGCAAAATCAGCCTGGAGGAGACAATTGATTTAATCAAACGCAATACCAGAAGATATGCAAAAAGGCAGATGACCTGGTTTAACCGCCACGGCAGCATCATCCGCTTAGACCCGAAAGAAGATATGACGGAGCAGGCAATGGTGCATATTCGCGCAAAGTTCGGGAAATTCTAATTGTAAACGATTAGTGAATTCGGTTAAAAAATTACAATACCATCTTGACAAATGCAGTGCAAGGTGGTATTTTATTACTTGTGGTTTAGCACTCACCAAACTTGAGTGCTAACAAATAAGCGAAGGAGGAACGGGATGGAGCTCAGCGACAGAAAGAAAGTCATTCTGCAATCGATTATTGAAGATTACATCGAAAATGCGGAGCCGGTCGGTTCCAGAACGATTGCCAAGCGCGTGGACTTAGGGCTTTCCAGTGCAACAATCCGCAATGAAATGGCAGATTTGGAGGAGCTGGGATATTTGCTTTCGCCGCACACCTCGGCAGGGCGTGTGCCTTCGGATGCAGGCTATCGCTTCTATGTAAACGAGCTGATGCATCGCTACAATTCGGATCACGCAGATGTGGTGAAGCTGCGCCGATTCTTTACGGCAGGCGTACTGCAGCTTGACAAATTGATTCACGAGGCGAGCCAAGCCATTTCGCTTTTAACAAACTACACAACCATTGCGGTAACACCGGAGCTTAGGCAGGCTTTTGTCAAGCGTATTGAGCTTGTGCCGGTCGACAGACATTGTGCACTCTTGGTTTTAATTACCAATGAGGGCGTTGTGAAAAACCGCATGATCAACACCGAAGAGGATGAGCAGTCCTTGCGTAAGATTTCCGCCGTGCTCAACGATAAGCTGACAGGCTTGATGCTCGAGGAAATTACGATGGCAAAGTTTGCCGAGATTGAAAAAATCATCGGCAGCAAGCCGGGAATTCTGATGCCGGTGTTGCAATTTGTGCACAGCACCATCAGCGAATTAAACGGCTCTGAGATTTATGTGGAAAATCCGCAGCATATCTTAAGCCATCCGGAATACCGAGAGCTTTCGCGCGCAAGACAGTTAATCAGCCTTTTGGAGGATAAGCAGAGCGTGAAGCTTGCAATCGACCAGGGCGAGAGCGATAAGCCGATTAATATCGTCATCGGTGAGGAAAATGAAATCGATCAGATGAAGGATACCTCTTTGGTTACGGCAAAATACTTAGTCGGCGGGCATACGCTCGGCAAAATCGGCATTGTCGGACCAACGCGTATGAATTATGCGAAGGTTGTATCGGCACTGAGCAGTATTTCAAAAAGTCTCGAAGAAATCATAGACGAGATTTACAACGCAGAGAAGGGCAGGGAGTAAATTGGCAAACAAGAAGAAGACACAGCCGGAGGCTGCAGCGGAGGAAACCGTAGAAAAGGCAGAGGCTACAGCGGAAGCTACAGCAGAAGCGACAGCGGATGCGTCGGCTGCGTCCGAAGAAAAAATAAAGGAATTAGAGGATAAGTATTTGCGCTTGGCGGCGGAGTATAAAAACTATCAAAACCGTACACAGCGCGAAAAGGAAGCGCTGTACACAAGCGCAGTGGCAGATGCGGTAAAGGAGCTTTTGCCTGTGCTTGACAGCATACAGTTTGCAACGGAGTCGGCAAAAACGGCTACGGATGTTGCAGCGGTAGCAGAGGGAATTGAAAAGATCTCCAAGATGTGCGTCGAGGTGTTTGCAAAGATGGGCGTTGAGGAAATTGAAGCTGTCGGCAAGCCGTTTGATGCAACCATCCACAATGCAGTTATGCATATAGATGATGATGCCTTTGGTGAAAATGAAGTGGTGGAAGAGTTTCAAAAGGGCTATAAATATAAAGACAGCGTCATCCGCTACAGTATGGTTAAGGTAGCAAACTAAACATTGTATAATCAAGTAGGAGGAATATAGATATGGCAAAGATTATTGGTATTGACTTAGGTACAACAAATTCGTGTGTAGCTGTTATGGAAAACGGCGAGCCGGTGGTTATTCCGAATCCGGAAGGCAACAGAACAACACCGTCCGTTGTTGCACTGACCAAAAACGGCGAAAGACTGGTAGGTCAGGTTGCAAAGCGTCAGGCAATCACAAATCCGGACGATACGATTATCTCCATTAAGAGAGATATGGGTACAGACAGAAAGGTAAAGCTTGGCGACAAGACTTATACGCCGACAGAAATCAGCGCAATGACATTGCAGAAGCTGAAGGCTGATGCAGAAAGATACCTCGGCGAAACCGTAAGTCAGGCGGTTATCACCGTTCCGGCATATTTTTCTGACGCACAGCGTCAGGCAACGAAGGATGCAGGTAAGATTGCAGGTCTTGAGGTACTTCGTATTATCAACGAGCCGACCGCTGCAGCACTTGCATACGGTATGGGCAGCGATGTTGACCAGAAAATTATGGTATACGACCTCGGCGGCGGTACCTTCGATGTATCGATTCTCGAAATCGGCGACGGTACTTTTGAAGTATTGGCAACGAGCGGTAACAACCGTCTCGGCGGCGATGACTTCGACGAGCGCATTATGAACTACCTCGTTTCCGAATTTAAAAAGGAAACCGGTATCGACCTTTCTATCGACAAAATGGCAATGCAGCGCTTGAAGGAAGCTGCAGAAAAGGCAAAGATTGAGCTTTCCGGCGTGATGAGCTCGAATATCAATCTGCCGTTTATCACAGCAGATGCAACCGGTCCGAAGCATTTGGATGTAACACTGACCCGCGCAAAGTTTGATGAGCTTACGGCGGATTTGATTGAAAAGACGATGGAGCCGACCAGACAGGCAATGAGCGATGCAGGTCTTTCTGCAGCAGATATTCACAAGGTATTGATGGTGGGCGGTTCCTCCAGAATCCCGGCAGTACAGGAGGCTGTAAAGCGCATCACGGGCAAAGAGCCGGATAACGGCATCAACCCGGACGAATGTGTTGCAATCGGTGCAGCAATTCAGGGCGGCGTGCTCGGCGGCGATGTTAAGGATCTTCTCCTGCTTGATGTAACCCCGCTTTCGCTGGGTATCGAAACCCTCGGCGGCGTTTGCACAAAGCTGATTGAAAGAAATACAACCATCCCGGTACAGAAGACGCAGGTGTTCTCTACTGCAGCTGATAATCAGACCAGCGTAGAGATTCATGTGCTCCAGGGTGAGCGCGATATGGCTGCTTATAACAAGACGCTCGGTCGCTTCAGCTTAAGCGATATTCCGCCGGCACCGCGTGGTGTTCCGCAGATTGAGGTTAAGTTTGACATCGACAGAAACGGTATTGTACATGTAAGTGCAAAGGATTTGGGCACAGGCAATGAGCAGAATATCACCATTACCGCAAGCTCGAACCTTTCGGATGAAGAAATTGATAAGGCAGTTAAAGAAGCTGAGAAGTTTGCTGCAGAGGATAAGGCAAAGAAGGAAGAAGCTGAGGTGCGCAACCAGGCTGACACTATGGTTTACCAGTGTGAAAAAGCACTCGGCGAGCTCGGCGACAAGATTGACGCTGCTGACAAGTCCGATGTGGAAGCAAAGATTCAGGCAACCAAGGATGCAATCGCATCGAACAATGTAGAGTCGATGAAGAGTGCAACCGAAGCATTGACTGCAAAGTTTAACGAAATTGCACAAAAGGTATATGCACAGGCAGCACCGCAGGGTGACCCGAATATGGGCGGTGCAAACCCGGGTGCAGGCGCAAACGGCGACACCGTAGACGCTGACTACACAGTTGTAGACGACGAGAATAAATAATTTGTGTACAGTTTGTAAAGGTTTTGCGCATTCCTTGCGCAAAACCTTACTTCTGTGTTACAATATGCAATAGGGCGTGTGTATAGACAGCTTGCATGCCTGAGGAGAGAGACATATGGCTGAAAAGCGTGATTATTACGAGGTGCTCGGCGTAAAAAAGGGCGCTTCGGATGATGAAATTAAAAAAGCATACAGAAATGCGGCGAAAAAGTGCCATCCGGACTTAAATCCCGGCAAGGAAGCCGAAGCAGAGGAAAAGTTTAAAGAGGTCAACGAGGCATACGATGTTTTAAAAGACCCGGAAAAGCGCTCGCGCTATGACCAGTTCGGTCATGCCGGTGTAGATCCGAACTTCGGTGCAGGTGGCGGCAGCTATGGCG
>JAZQCN010000056.1:0-16182 GCA_045546315.1 Clostridia bacterium
ATGCATGTATTCCAAAGCACACCCAGGCAGATACGGTAAACAAAACCCAAACCGTCATCGTCACCAACGGAGATACACTTTGGAGCATTGCAGAGGAATACGGTAACGAAAGCAGCGATATCCGCAACACAGTGTATCAAATTAAAAAGCTTAACAACCTAAAATCTTCCGATTTGGTTGTTGGCCAATCCCTTGAGATTCCTACCCTTTAAAAAACAAATATTTGTTTATGAACGCGTCTCCGTCCCCCACCCTCTCTATCAAGCGGAGTCGCGCTCTTTTTTTCTTAATTTTGCAAAGTTAAATCCGGATACAAGTGCATATAAAGTTCTTTATATCGGTAAATCCTTTCTACATACTTCCTTGTTTCTTCAAAAGGTATATTGATCAATGTCTTCCCGTCGTCCGACAGCAAAGGATCTGCGAGCCAATTTTCCACATTCCCGCTGCCTGCATTATAGCTGCAAAGCGCTAAAGTTTCATCTCCGTCATATTTTTTGAGCAAATAAGCTAAATACCAGCAACCCATATATATGTTGGTTTGCGGTTCTCTTAAGCGCTCAAAGCTATAATCCTCGTTATTGAGCTTTCCCGCAATCCATTCTCCTGTGGGTTCAGTAATCTGCATCAGACCGACTGCGCCTTTGCTCGATTCTGCGTCGGAAACAAAATTACTTTCGGCTTTAATTAAAGACAAAACTAAATATGGATTTAAATTATACTCTTCGCTGACAGCAGTGATGGTTTCAATATGTTGCGTCGGAAACAGCATTTTTAAAACGCTTTTTCCGGCAAAAAATACCAAGAAAAAAGCAACAATAACCGTAATCAAAAAAATTAAAATGCGTCTAATTATTTTCATGAATTTCTCTCCGAATAAAAGTGTCAATCTTAAGCGCTAAAGCGTCTGCAGAAGGATTCTGCGTTGTATCAATCAATAAATCAACCTTTGAAAGATTTGTCTCAATGCTATGCTGCGAATCCAGGCGTTTTTGAGCCGCGGACGCAGCAAGACCGTCGCGCGCCATAATGCGTTTAATTCGAACAGCACTGTCTGCAGTTACGCCGACAACCTTTTTGCACAAAGCATCTAAACCGGCTTCATACAAGAGCGGCGCATCAATGATATACTTGGCCTCTGCATTGCAAAGCTGTGCACGGATGCGTGCGGCAATCTGTTTGTGTGTAATTCTGTTTAAAGCTTCAAGTGCAGATGCATCACTAAATACAATATCAGCAAGCGCCTTGCGATTTAAAGTACCGTCAGCATTCAAAACTGTTTTCCCGAATGTGACCACAATTTGCTCAAGTGCTTTCTCACCCGGCAGTACGATTTCTCGCGCGATTTGATCCGCATCTATAATAGTATATCCGAGACCGCGCAGAGCTGTGCAAATAAAACTTTTACCGCTACCGCTTCCGCCGGTTATGCCGACCACCAACATATAAATTCTCCTTTATTTTGTTTCATACCAGCTTTTGCCGTACTTTTCCTCGGCTAAAAGCTTGGCATCCAAATCAATTACATTTTCCATTTCCTGTTTTAACAATGTACGCACAGTTTCCAGCTCGCATGCAGGACATTCGATAATCAATTCATCGTGCACCTGCAAAATCAGTCGCGCGCGTAGCTTTTCTGTTTTCAGTCGATTATACACGCGCACCATTGCAAGCTTGATTATATCCGCAGCCGTTCCCTGAATTGGCGTGTTTAATGCAACACGCTCACCAAAAGCGCGCAGGTTAAAATTCGAAGACTTTAATTCGGGAATATATCTTCTTCGACCAAACAGCGTGGTTACATAACCAAGCTCCGCTGCAGACTTCTTAATGCTTTCCATATATTCAGCAATCCCGGAATAGTAAGACAAATACCCATCAATATAGGTTTTTGCCTCGTTTACGGAAATTTTCAAATCTTGCGCCAAACTGAATTGACCAATGCCGTATACAATACCAAAATTAACGGCTTTAGCAGCACTTCTTTGCTCAGGCGTTACATCCGCAATCGGAATGTGAAGCACCTCAGAAGCGGTTTTTGCGTGAATATCCGCATTTTGCCTGAAGGCTTCAATCATATTTTTGTCCTTGGCGATGTGCGCCAGTACACGCAATTCGATTTGAGAATAATCGGCATCAACAAGATACATATCCTCCCCTTGCGCTACGAACATCTTTCGAATTTCGCGGCCGAGCGGGTGGCGCACCGGGATATTTTGCATATTTGGCTCGGTAGAGCTGATTCTGCCCGTAACGGTAACAGTTTGATTAAAACTGGAGTGAATTCGCCCGGTCTTTTCATTAATCACAGCAAGCAGACCATCACCATAGGTTGATTTGATTTTGCTGATTAATCTGTATTCAATGATTTTTTCAATAATCGGATGCTGACCGCGAAGCTTATCTAATACGCTTGCATCTGTTGAATAGCCGGTCTTCGTCTTTTTAACAGCACGCAAGCAAAGCTTTTCGAACAAAACTTCTCCGAGCTGCTTGGTAGAATTTATATTAAATGTGCAGTCTGCATCATCATAAATTTCCTCGGTTAAGGCATCTATGCGCTCCGTCAACATTTGATTAAATTCATCCAGACGCTCTTTGTCAACCGCAAAACCATTGATTTGCATATCTGCCAATACAGCAATCAAGGGAAGCTCTATTTTTTCGTATAACTCATTTTGCTCATTCGCTTCAAGGTTTTCACTTAGCACATCCTTCAGCAGCTCTAAAACACAAATTTCGCCCGAAATAAAAGCTTTTAAACTGTCATCATCAAGCTCTAAAAGCGAAATTGCCTTTTTGCCCTTTCCTAAATAGTCCTCGCGCGACTTTAAATTTATGGATAAAAAAGCCTCGGCTAATTCGGAAAGCTCATAACTGCTTAAAGAAGGCTCAAGGATATATGCAGCTATTTCCGTATCAAAATCAAGTGCATTATAAGGATATTCAAGATTGCCAAACAGCACTATATCCTCCTTAGCACCGTGTGTAATCTTGGCTGTACTTTCATCAGCAAACAATGATGAAAAAGCTTGAATCAGTGCACTTTCGCTTAAAAGCAAGCTACACATGGCAAGATAAACCGTATTCTCACTTTTAAATGAAATTGCCTGCAAACTTCCGTTGTGAAGATATGTCTTGTAAATCAATCGGCTTTCAACCGTCTTTGCAAGTACTGTGCCAAGTTCGATTTCGTCTTCAATAATTACAAAATCAACCTCCGGAAGCTTGTATTCACAAGCGTTTCCATCGCTCATCTCGGAGTCGGCACTAAGACCGAGTTTTTGAATAACAGATTTTAAATCATATTGCCTCAAAACACTGTAAAGCGCTTTGCCTTTACAGGTAAAATTGCGCATCAAATCAAGCTCTGCAGCGAGCGGTACTGTTCTGTCAATTGCAGCAAGTCGCTTGCTTAAAACAGCATCTTCTTTGCCCGCTTCAAGCTTTGTAAGCGTAGCGCCCTTTACACCGTAGCCGGTTAAATCTGCGTATAGAGCCTCTATACTCTTTGCCGACTGAATTAAACTCATCGCTGTTTTTTCGCCAATACCCTTTACACCCGGAATATTATCCGAACTATCACCCATCAGCGCTTTAACATCAATGAATTCCGTCGGCGTTACGCCATATCTTTCAAAAACTGCTTTATCATCATAAATATCCATCTTTGTGCTGCCCATAGAAGTCGTTGTAAGATAAATTTTTGTAAGCCGACTTGCCAGCTGCAAATCATCCTTATCGCCGGTGATAATACAGCACTCTATCCCCTTCTTTTCGCAATTCGAAGATATCGTACCGATAATATCATCTGCTTCATAGCCTTCAAGCTCCAGAATCGGAATTTGCATCGCAGAAATGATCTCTTTAATTATCGGCATCTGCACGCGAAGCTCGTCGGGCATACCCTTGCGTTGTGCTTTATAGCCGTCATACATCTTATGACGGAAAGTTGGTGCGCTTAAGTCAAATGCAACCGTTACATAGTCCGGCGTGATATCTGCAAGGTTTTTTAAAAGGATATTTATAAAACCGTATACAGCATTTGTCGGTATACCCTCTTTGTTCGTCAGCATACGTATGCCGTAAAACGCACGGTTTGCTATGCTGTTGCCATCGATTATCATTAGTTTTTCTGCCATGTCTAAAATACTCCTTTAGCGGAATTTCTTATCTGGTCGGTTCCTTTATAAAATAAACCGTATCAATCCCGGGACCTCTGTCATTTTTTAGCGTATAAAAGGTTTTAAAATCAAATTTAGAAAGAATTCTAATATGCGCCGCATTCGTAGACCAGGTTCTTGTAAAAACATAACTACTTGCATATGCCTCAAATAATGATTCATACATGCCTTGCGTCAAATGTCTTCCTCTTGCCTCCGGCTTAACAATCAATGTAGAAATATAGATATTCGGACGAAAATCTTCGGCTATATGCGTATTTGTGTAATTCTCTTTGTAGGACACAAAGCCAAGTAGGTTATCATACTCTGTAGCAACTAAAATCCGTTGCTTTTTCATTTCGTTAAAGTAAAGCAACACGCCGTCATTGCCGGATATTGCAGCAGATAAATCTGCCTGTGTTGTAGAGCTTCTTGCTGAAAGCGGCGGTACAAAATCCTGATTACTCGCATAAAGCATTGCCAAAATCTCATCAGAATAGACGCCGTATACTTCAGGAGTGAGTATTTTGATTTCCATTCTAACACCCTTTCTTATTATCAATCAGCACATTTTGCGCAAGGTGTCAGCCCAGCAGAAAGTGCCGCATCAAGCGTTACTGCATAACTGTTTTTGCCGCCACATTCGGCATCTAAATGATACTTTTTCCCGGAAGGCGTTCGATATACGCCTTGTGTTGCCTGACTGTTTTGCGTTGTATCCGGTTTCGAAGCGGTGGATGAATTTTCACCGCTTGCCTCTAAATAGCTTTCGCCGGTTGCGTAGTCAATATAAATCTGCGGCTGCACATTGTAACAATATACACAAAAAGTTACACCGGCACCCTCATCTTCTACGGAATACGCTTCGAGCAGTACACCATCTGCTACCAAATTATTTTCTTTAAACACAGGCGTTACGCGATACATTACGCGATTGCCGGTATCTTCAATATAATCGGCTACACGGTTTTCAAACGGAAGCATACCTTCCATATTCAAATATCTTGTGCCGGTGATTAAATTCTGCTTGTTCGCATTCTCACCGGTAAGCTGGAAACCGATTAAATGGCAACGGTTATATATGTATCCGCCGTCTACATTGTCGTATTTTGCATTTATCCATCCGGTTGGCGTAACACTGCTGATGCTTTCTCTTTCTGCAACAGGCATCAAATCAGAGGCAATCGAGGCAAAACAAACATCACAGCGGCCAAGCTCGTCCAAATCAGCATAATATTCAAAAGAGCCGTTTATAATTTCATAATCCTTAAAATAAGGGATATTGTTATTGATTTTGGCATACGGCTCACCGGAGTAATCCGGAAGCACATTTAATAAAGCAGAATATTCGTTTTTGTTAAAGGTATCTCTGATAATGGATACCGTCTGTGTACCCGCATCCCATGCAACACCGAGATTAAATCCTTCTGCAACAAAGCGAATCGGCAGCATTGTGCGGTCATTGATCACTGTCGGTGCAACATCAAGGGTTGCAAGCTTTCCGTTTAATTTTGCAGAACTGCTGTCAATCGTCAGTTGGATTGCGTCATCCTCCATACGAAGCAAAACAGATTGTGTCGATGCATCCCAGTCAACCTCGCCGCCAAAAGCTTCAATAATGGCGCGTATGGGTACAAGCGTTCTCCCGTTTAAAATAACCGGTGTCGTTCCCCTGCCGGTATCTATCTCAGTTTCAGTGCCATTAACCTCCATAATCGGATTGTTAATCTGCAAACACACAATTACATCATTGCTATCTGCTGACGCAATTATTGCACCGGCGCTCAAAATGAATACTATACTTAAAATGACTGAAAACAGTTTGGCTTTCTTCATAGCTACATTACACCATCCTATATGCATAAATTATACCATATAATACTGCAAATAACAACCGTCGAACGAATAAAATCATAACAATAAAACAAAAAAGCAACGAAAAATCCGTTGCTATTTTTGTTTTAAATATGAAATAGCTTTTCAGCATTTAAGTGGAACAGCTTTTCATAAAAACTGTCGCTGAATTGCATGCTTTCAAGGATTCGGATTTCATCCGCTGCCGACCACATCGGATAATCGGAAGCAAACAGAATTTTATCCTCTCCCCATCCCTCTAAGAGCAGCTTCATCTTTTTTTCATCCTTCATAAAACCCAAGGTCGAGGAAGAATCGACAAAAAGGTTATCAAACGCAGCAAGCTTTTCAAGCGCCTCATCCCAAACAGACCAACCGGCAAAATGTGCCCCGATTACGGTGAGCTTTGGGAAAGCCTTCAATACATGCAAAAGCCTGTCCGGATTCGAAAAATCATAGCGGTAATCACCGGTATGAATCAACACCGGCAGCCCTTTCTCAGCGCACCGTTCATAAAACGGCATACATCTGTCATCGTCCAATGCAAAACCCTGAATGTCCGGATGCATCTTAATACCGCGAAGACCAAGCTCTAAAACGCGATCAACATCTGCCTGAATATCCTCGCTGTCCGGATGCATTGCACCGAGACCAATCAGTTTGTCGCTATGTGTAGCTACCTCTCTTGCAATAAAAGCGTTGATGCTTTCGACCTGATGCGGCGTAGTCGCTACAGACTGCACCAAAAACTTGCTGACACCTGCCCTTTCACCGGAATCCAACAGCTGTTTCAAAGAGCCGTCAAATGCAGAATGTACATCATAAAAACGGTCAGTGCTCTCTGTTGCCTTCGCTGCGATTTTTTCCGGATAAATATGACAGTGTGCGTCAATAATATAATGCTCTTTCATTTGTCATCACATACCAATTAATAGTTTTTGCCAAGCTCCAATGCGCCAACATTAACCTCAAGCATATCGGCACGCTTTGCAGATACAACCTTACCAAGCGCAGCACGAACGCCCTCGTCAGTATACATACCGAGCGTTTCTAAAAGCTTGCCGGTCATAATCATATTTGCAAGTGTGTCAATCTTGTTTTCGGATGCAAGCTTTGTCGCCGGAATATAAACCACATTGACATCCGTACGCTTCACCTTGCGCTCAATCAAAGAGGATTCAACGAAAATTGTGCCGCCCGGTACAACTGCGTCCTCATACTTATCCAAGCTCGGCAGGTTCATTGCAACCAGTACATCCGGCGCAGACACAATCGGAGAACCAACCGGCGTATCGCTGATAATAACGCTGCAGCTTGCAGTACCGCCGCGCATTTCAGGACCATAGGACGGAAGCCAGCTTACATTCTTATCTTCCATAAGACCTTTATATGCCAAAAACTTACCGGAGAACAAGATGCCCTGTCCGCCGAAGCCGGCAATCAAAATCTGTGTAGTACTCATACTCTTGCTCCCTCCCCTTATTTCTCTTCACTTTCCGCACTTCTGTCTTTATAAACGCCGAGCGGATAGTACGGAATCATCTTTTCATCAACCCACTCGAGTGCCTTCTGCGGTGTCATACCCCAGTTGGTCGGGCAGGTGGAAATTACTTCTACCAAGGAAAAACCCTTATTATTTATCTGATTTTCGAAAGCCTTTTTAATCGCCTTCTTCGCTTTTCTTACATTAGCAACATTGTTTACGGCAACGCGCTCGAGGTATTCCGGTCCTTCCAGCTCGGAGAGCATTTCGCAAACCTTTACCGGGTAACCGCAAGCCTTAACATCACGGCCGTAAGGCGAGGTTTGTGTTACCTGACCCGGCAGGGATGTCGGTGCCATCTGGCCGCCGGTCATGCCGTAGATTGCGTTGTTGATGAAAATAATTGTGATATTTTCATTTCTTGCTGCGGAATGTACAGTTTCTGCCATACCGATGGATGCAAGGTCACCGTCGCCCTGGTAAGTGAACACAATGTGCCCCTCCGGGTTTGCGCGCTTTAAACCTGTAGCAACCGCCGGTGCACGACCGTGCGAAGCTTCAACCATATCGCAGTTAAAATAGTTATATGCCATTACAGAGCAACCAACCGGCGCTACACCAATGGTCTTGCCCTCAATGCCTAATTCGTCAATGACTTCAGCTACAAGACGATGTACGATACCATGGGTACAACCCGGACAATAGTGTAAAGGTACATCTGCCAATGCTTCCGGTTTCTTAAATACTACCATTATTTCGCACCTCCGTTTTCGCTAATTTCCTTAATTTTCGCAAGTACCTGCTCCGGCGTAACAATCATGCCGCCGACTCTGTTGCAGAGATGTACCGGCTTTTTAAACTGTGTTGCAATCTGAACATCTTCGATGAGCTGACCCATGGAAAGCTCAACAGACACGAATGCCTTTACCTTGTCAGCTGCTGCTAAGAGCGGCTTCTTCGGGAACGGCCAAAGCGTAATCGGGCGGATTAAACCAACCTTAATGCCCTGCTTACGCGCTTCAACGATTGCATTCTTCGATACACGCGCTGCAATACCAAAGGCAACGATACAGTATTCTGCATCATCCATCATGTACTCTTCGTACATCACTTCGTTTTCTTCAATCAGCTTATAACGCTCATATCTTGCGATATTGAGCTGCTCAAGCTCTTCCGGCACCAACGACAGCGAGTTGATGATATTGTGCTTTCTTGCCTTCTGCGTGCCTGTAACTGCCCACGGCTTTTCAATCGGGTCAGACGGCTTGATATCCAGGGATACCGGTTCCATCATCTGTCCCATTGTACCGTCGGCCAATATCATAGCTGTCATGCGATACTTGTCAGCCAAATCAAAGCCCTTTACGGTCATATCTGCCATTTCCTGCACGGATGCCGGTGCAAGTACGATCATATGATAGTCACCGTGACCGCCACCGCGTGTTGCCTGGAAATAGTCAGACTGGGACGGCTGAATACCGCCAAGACCCGGGCCGCCGCGCTGTACATTTACAACGAGAGACGGCAAATCCGCACCTGCAAGGTACGAAAGGCCCTCAGCCTTTAAGGAAATACCCGGGCTGGAGGAGGATGTCATAACACGCATACCGGTCGATGCTACGCCGTATACCATGTTAATTGCGGCAACCTCACTTTCTGCCTGTAAAAATGTACCGCCGATTTTCGGCATTCTCTTTGCCATGTAAGCAGCAATCTCTGTCTGCGGTGTAATCGGATAACCGAAATAGAAACGGCAACCGGCCATAATTGCAGCCTCTGCGATTGCTTCATTGCCCTTCATCAATGCTTTATCTGCCATTTTGCTCACTCACCTTTCTACTGTAATAATGCAATCCGGGCACATAATTGCGCAGGATGCACAACCAACACAAGCGTCCGGATTGACTGCTTCAACCGGATGGTGTCCCTTCGCGTTGATTTTGTCTTTGGAAATCGCCAAAACGTTTTTCGGGCATGCATTTACACATAAGCTGCAGCCCTTACAAAAATCAGTTTTAAAACTAAGTTTTGCCATTGTACTACCTCCCCAAGATTACAAATTTATCTTAAATAATTTTATCTTGTAATGTCAGTGCAAACAAGTTCTCGATTTTACCGGAAAGCTCGTCTGCCAGCGTCGCTTTTACTGTGGTCATTTTCACCGGCAACTGCAGTGCGCTTGCAATTTCTTCCACAAGCGGCACGGAAGCAAGCACCTGCTCGGCCGTTGTCTCCTCACCGAGGTTTGAGTTGTTAATGATGGCGGTAAACGGCAGCTTAGATGCTGCCTCAATTTCCCCTACCACCTCAAGCATATCCTCTAAATTCCTCGTAAGCGGTCTGTAGACATTGACAACCAAAAACATTTCATAGTTGTCCTCGTCCTTAATTGCATCGGAGAGCCTGCCAAGCGCGAGTGCACCACGGTCATCTCCGCCGATGTCAACAACAGCGAAGCTATCGCGTTTTTCAGTGATTAAATACAGCTCCTGCGGCAATGCAGGAATATCGACATTGGAATTTGCATATGCCGAGCAAATCAGCGGAATGCCCGCCGCCTCCAGCTCCTTTTGACTGTCCTTCGTACGAAAATACGGATTGACAATGTCAATGTCAGCAATCAGCGTTTCATTGCCCTTGCGTTTTAATTCCATCGCCATATTCACAGCAATATTTGTTTTGCCGCTACCGTAATGTCCTGCTAAAAGAAGTACACGCTTCAAATTCATATGCGTCTCCCTCCTTATATCTGTCATTAAAGCTTATTTCTCTGGATTTTACCGCTGACAGTCTTCGGTAAACTGTCACGGAATACTACGATACGTGGGTACTTGTACGGCGCAGTTCTTGCCTTAACATAATTTTGAATTTCCTTCTTCAGCTCATCTGTGCCCTCTGTACCCTTTGTCAGCACGATGCTTGCCTTAACGACCTGACCGCGCACCTCGTCCGGCTCTGCGGATACACCACATTCGAGCACATACGGAAGCTCCATAATAACGCTTTCGATCTCGAATGGGCCAATACGGTAGCCGGAGGACTTGATTACATCGTCCACACGACCGACAAACCAGAAGAAGCCATCCTCATCCTTCCAAGCGGTATCACCTGTGTGATAGTAACCGTCACACATAACCTCTGCGGTCTTTTCCGGTGCATTATAATAGCCTGCAAACAAGCCGCAAGGTGCACCGTCTGCGATGCGGATACAAATCTCACCCGTTTCGCCGACTGCAACCTCCTTGCCATCTGCATCCATCAGCTTAACATCGTAAATCGGTGCCGGCTTACCCATAGAACCGATTTTGTGGTCAGCACCGTAAAGATTACCGATAATCATTGTGCTTTCCGTCTGTCCGAAGCCTTCCAGGATCTGAAGACCTGTCAAGTTCTCAAATTGACGGTAAACCTCCGGATTGAGTGCCTCACCGGCGGTGGTCATATGCTCAACAGAGGATAAATCGTATTTGGAAATATCCTGCTTAATGAGCATACGAAGCATGGTCGGCGGTGCACAGAAGGTTGTAATCTGGTGCTTTGCAAACATCGGCAGGATTTCTGCTGCATCAAAGCGGTCGAAATCATAAACGAAGATTGCCGCCTCACACAGCCATTGACCGTAGAGCTTGCCCCACATAGACTTTGCCCAACCGGTGTCGGAAATTGTAAAGTGCAGACCGTTCGGATTTACACAGTGCCAGTATTTTGCCGTGTGGAAATGACCGAGCGGATATTTATGATTGTGCGCAGCAAGCTTCGGATAGCCCGATGTGCCGGAAGTAAAGAACATCAAAAGCAAATCGTCGCCGCACGGAGATTCCTCTGTGCGCTCGAAATGCGTGGAGTACATCATATACTCTTCGTCAAAATCTCTCCAGCCGTCACGCTTGCCGCCAACCATAAGCTTGTTTACGAGCTGCGGACACTTTTCGGCAACCATATCTACCTGATGTGCCGTATCTCCGTCTGCAGTACAAATGATGGTTTTAATATCTGCTGCATTAAAGCGATACTCAAAATCGTGCTCCTGCAGCTGATTGGTTGCAGGAATGGCTATTGCGCCAAGCTTATTTAAGCCCAGCATCGCAAACCAGAACTGATAGTGGCGCTTTAATACCAGCATAACGGTATCGCCTTTTTTGATGCCAATCGATTTAAAGTAATTCGCGCATCTGTTCGATGCCTTACTGATGTCCGAGAATGTAAACTTGCGCTCTGTCTTGTTGATATCAATGTGTAGCATTGCAAGCTTATCCGGCTTGGTGCGCGCAAGCTCATCAATAACATCAAATGCGAAGTTGAATCCTTCCGTATTTTTAAATGTGATGGAAGTCGGTGTGCCTGCATCGTTTTTCACAACATCTATATACTTATTGTATACGCGCTTCATCTTGCGAATTTCCGGATTTTCCATCGAAGCGGACTTCTTGTGCGGTTCCGGTGTTTTCTTTGGCTGCAGCTCCGGAATCGGCTCCCCTGTCGGATTAAGCACGATTGCATAGAAGAGACAGTCCTCGCCGTTTACGGCAATCATACCGTGCGGTGTGGAAGAGTCGTAGTAAATACTGTCACCGGGGCCCAAAATTTCGCTGTGGCTGCCAACCTGTACCTTTAAATGACCCTGAATGATAATATCGCATTCCTGACCGGTATGCGTGGTCAGCTCGATATCTCTGCCTTGCGCCTCCGGGTCAAACTCGCTCTTAACATAGAGCGGCTCCGCAATTCTGTTTTGGAATGCTGATGCAAGGTTATAGTATACCATACCATGTGCCTGCTCAATCTTCTGACCACCGCCGGCACGTGTTACGGTATACGATTTCAGCTTCGGGCTAGAGCCTTCGATAATATCGGTGACATCGACATTAAATGCAAGTGCACAACGGTAAATAAAAGCGAAGTTCAGGTCGCTTTCGCCGTTTTCACACTGTAAATACTCCTCGACACTGACATCGGTCTTTGCAGCAATTTCCTCAACGGATAAGCCAACAATTTCGCGCAGTTCGCGGATACGGCCTGCCATTTCTTTGATTTTGAAATCAAGTCCTGTAATCTGTTTCATAATTTCCTCCTAAGGGCGAAGATACAAAAATCGCTCGTCCCAAGATAATATTTTCTTGGGACGAGCGCTGCATTTGATATGCTTACACCCGCGGTACCACCCAAATTGCAACACCGAAGTGTTACCACTTATCGGAATCCAACAATTCCTATACATTAACGCAGTAATCACGGGAAGGTTCTACTTGCAAATTGCTTTCTTCCTTCCGGCTCAGAAGCTACAGACATTCAATTCAGGTTTCGGCGGCTCGCACCAAACGCCGTTTCTCTCAGAAACCCTCCCTGACGCACTCTTCGTCAAAGCCTTTATGTAGTTATTATAGTACTTTTAAGCGGAAAAGTCAACAGTTATTTACAAAATTACCGCTGAAATGTTAAATTATAATTTGTTACGCTGGATCTTGCCGCTGATTGTCTTCGGAAGGTCGTCTCGGAACACAACGATACGCGGATATTTATACGGAGCCGTTCTTTCCTTGACATAATTTTGAATTTCCTTCTTAAGTTCATCTGTACCAACAGTGCCCTTCGTTAAAACAATGCTTGCCTTAACGACCTGACCGCGCACCTCATCCGGTTCTGCAGATACACCACACTCAAGTACATACGGAAGCTCCATGATTACACTCTCGATTTCGAACGGCCCGATGCGGTAGCCGGAGGACTTGATTACATCGTCCACACGACCGACATACCAATAGAAGCCATCCTCGTCCATCCATGCAGTATCGCCGGTGTGGTAATAACCGTCATGCCAGGATTCTTTTGTCGCGTCCTCATTTCTGTAATAGCCGGAATACAGGCCGCACGGCACTTTATCACTTGTCTTGATTACGATTTCACCGGTTTCACCAACGCCGGCAGGTGTGCCGTCCGGCAATTGAATCTGTACATCATACATCGGACTCGGCTTACCCATCGAGCCAAGCTTGTGTTTGTCACCACGAAGGTTTGCGATCACAAGCGTCGTCTCCGTCTGACCAAAGCCTTCTCTGATTTGCAGTCCTGTCGCCTTTTCAAAAGCTCTGTAAACCTCCGGGTTAAGTGCCTCGCCTGCAGTGGTCATACGCTTGATGGAAGATAAGTCATACTTCTCGATATCCTGCTTAACGAGCATACGCAGCATTGTCGGCGGTGCACAGAAAGTTGTGATTTGATACTTTGCAAACATCGGCAGCAAATCAGCAGCATCGAAACGATCAAAGTCGTAAGTGAATACTGCGCCTTCACAGAGCCACTGTCCGTAAAGCTTGCCCCAGAGCGCCTTGCCCCAGCCGGTGTCCGAGATTGTAAAATGAATACCATCGCGATATACACCGTGCCAATATTTTGCAGTGATAAAGTGACCAAGTGCATATCTGTAGCTTTGTGTTGCGATTTTCGGATATCCTGTTGTACCGGAGGTGAACAGCATGATCATCGGATCTTCGCCGCACGGCGCATCTGCTGTTCTTTCGAATTTGCCGGTATAAAGCTTATACTCTTCATCAAAGTCGTGCCAACCCTCTCGCTGACCGCCAACCAGAATTTTGGTTTTCAGTGTTTCGCTGTTTGCAGCAGCTAAATCTGCTTGTTCAGCCGTATTGCCGTCTGCGGTACAGAGGATTGCGCTTACACCCGCAGCGTTGAAGCGATATTCAAAATCGTGCTCCTGCAGCTGATTCGTTGCCGGAATTGCGATTGCACCAAGCTTGTGCAAGCCGAGCATTGCAAACCAGAACTGATAGTGGCGCTTTAAGACAACCATTACTCTGTCACCTTTTTTAATACCAAGCGACTTAAAATAATTTGCACACTGTGCAGATGCGCGCTTCATATCCTTAAAGGTAAATCTTCTCTCAAACTTATTTACATCCAAGTGCAGCATCGCAAGCTTATCCGGATATTTTTCGGCAATTGCATCAACAACATCAAATGCAAAGTTAAATTTATCTTCATGCATGAACTCGATTTTTTCGAGCTTACCATTTTCAGACTCCTGTGTGCGAATAAACTTTTCACAGATAAGCGGTTCAGATTTTGCAGCGGATGCAATGCTTTCGCGAACAATGTTTTCTTCTGTGTTTTCACCGGAAACAACCACAGCCAAGAACATACAGTCTTTACCGTCCACAGCAATCATACCATGCGGAATGGAGCTGTTGTAAAAGATACTGTCGCCTTCGTGCAAAACCTCAATATTTTCACCGATTTGCACCTTTAAGCTACCCGAAACAATCAAGTCGAACTCCTGACCGCTGTGCTTTGTCAAATGAATCGGACGATCCTGCTGCTCACGGTTGTATTCATAATGTACCCAATACGGCTCAGCAAGCTTGTTTCTGAATTTCGGCGCAAGGTTCTTAATATCAATACCGTCCTCTTTCGCCGTCTGCTGTCCCTGGTGATTTCTTGTAACCGTATAAGAAGAAAGCAAATTCGCGCTTTGTCCTTCCAAAATATCAGACATACCAATGCCAAATGCAAGCGAGCATTTGTGAATAAAAGTAAACGGTAAATCTGTCATACCGGCTTCGTATTGCAGATACTGTTCTACGCTGACCTCGGTTTTTTCCGCTGTTTCTTCGACGCTGAATCCGGCAATTTCTCTTGCTTCTCGAATTCTGCCTGCGATCTCAAACAGCTTTGTTTTTGTTGTGGATGTGTCCATTTTCATTACCTCCCTTAAAGGTTCTCAAGATTTTGTCTTCGGCGGTTTTAACAATAAAAAAAACCGCCTCAAAGTTTTTCTTTGAGACGGGTGAAAATTCACTCGCGGTACCACTCAAATTGCAGCCCATGGCTGCCGCTCATCGGAATCTATCAATTCCTGTGCACTAACGTAGCATACACGGGAAGCGTCTACTCAACTTTGTTTTCGGGCTTCCGGCTCAGAAGGGATGGGTTTTTGAAAACTTTGTCATTGACTCGCACCAACCGTCAACTCTCTGTAAACTCGGTATTTCAACCGTCTTCGTCATAGCCTATGCAAGTATAATACACCCGAAAAAACAATTTGTCAACACTTTTTTAAAAAAATTTTTTATTGTAATTAAATTGCAAAAAACAACCCGATACAGTAATTAGTATCGGGTTGCAATTCATTATTTAATCGGATAATCCTTGGAATCCATATCGATGTATTCCACATCGAAAGCAGCCTTGCCGCTTGCAGGCGCAGTCTCTTCAGTCTTCGGTGCTTTTCTGTGCTCGAAGTACTTCATAGCAACCTGACCGAACAGCGCGTAGGATAATACGTCCTCATCCTGCTCAATGTAATCCTTGATTTCTTCTCTGAGCTTGTCGATTTCCGGCTCAAGCTTATCTGCCGGACGGCAAGTGATTCTTTCCTCGTCACCGATAACCTTCTTCACCATCTCGTCGGAAATCGGAACCGGTGTCTGACCATATTCGCCGCGAACAATACCCTTTGTCTCTTTGGTAATCATCTTATAACGCTCGCCCATCAAAACATTGAGTACGGCCTGCGTGCCGACAATCTGGCTGGACGGTGTAACAAGCGGCGGGTAGCCCAGGTCCTCACGAACGCGCGGAACTTCCTTGAGCACATCCATAAACTTGTCCTCAGCGCCCTGCTGCTTAAGCTGGGATACGAGGTTCGAGAGCATACCGCCCGGAACC
>JAZQCN010000057.1:0-39835 GCA_045546315.1 Clostridia bacterium
AGGAGCTCGGTCTACTGCGATGTTAGGACATAAAAAAAGTACCACAGAATCGTAATTATGTGGTACGTAATGGCAAGTACATATTAAATTGTGTGTTTAATTATAAAGCCAAAGTGTGCTTTTGTCAATAGTCTAAAAAGAAATTTTTCGCATTTATGAAATGTGACGAAGAATTCTTGAAAATTACATAGCGAAACTAAGCCGATGTTACAAAAAACAGGACAACATCGGTTTTTTTGTTATGCAATTTTTGTCAGAAAAGGTAAAAAAAAAGAAAATAAGCTTTTTAGGATAACTGTGTTTACCACATAATTACGATTCTGTAGTGTAACTACAACGTAATTACGATTCTGTGGTACTTTTTTTATGTCCTAACATCGCAGTAGACCGAGCTCCTGAAGCTGACGGCGGTGCACATCGCCCGTTTCCATCGTGTAAATACGCGTTGTGTTCACGCTCGAGTGCCCCAAAATATCTGCCAGGCGTACAATATCCTTTTGGATTTTATAATATGTTCTTGCAAACAGATGTCGCAAATTGTGCGGAAAAACCTTGCCCGCTTCCACACCGGCAATCACGCAAAGCTTTTTCATCTCTGCCCAAATATTCGAGCGGTCCAGCGGCACACCGTTTTTGCTGACGAACACCGGCCCGGCTGCGATGCCCGCCCGCCGCACATAGCCCAAAAGCATTTGGCACAGCTTTTTCGGCAATAAAACAATGCGCATTTTTCCCTTGCAATTGATGCACGCCTGTCCGCGCTTGACCGCCTCCACCGTAACGGCCTTCAGCTCCGAAATGCGTATCCCCGTTGCGCAAACGGTCTGCATCAGATAATACAGGCGCATTTTGTTTTTCTCCTGTGCCGCACGCAGCAGCCTCTCGTATTCGTGTCTTGTTAATTCGCGCTCGCATCGGGCAAAAATCTGCCGCTGAATCTTAAGCGCTTTCATGCGCAAATCGTAGCGCTCAAACAAGGCAAAAAATCCGTTGAGCGATGCAATTTGCGTATTCACGCTTGCCGGTGCATAGCGCTCCGTTAAAAGCTGCTTATATTCCAAAACCAGCTCCTTGGTTAGCTCTTTTCCGGCGCACCACTCCATAAAAGCTGTCACATCATGGACATATTTCTCCAATGTTGCCGGCGCTTTTTCCTCGCGGAACAAATACGCCCGAAAGGCATGAATGTGTTCCTGTGTGATGATTTTCATATTAAAAACTCTCCCTTCTATTTTATTATATAGCAATTCCCCCATTCTTTAAATAAGTATCAAGAAAATTTTTCCTATAAAATATATACAACGCAAAAAAAGAAGCTCGATATGAGCTTCTTTTTTGCGTATTTATTTTCCGTAAACCTCCGTTATATCCCGTGCCAACTGATACATTTCTTCAACAACATCGTCCGGCGAAAGAATCCTTGCCCTTTTTCCGAAGCTCATCATCCACGCCAAAAAGTGCGGGCTGACCGCAACCTTGACGCGGCAAATAAAGTGTGCCTCGTCTGATTTTACAATCGGAACATCCGCACCAAAGCGGTCAAAAACAACACCGACAAGCTTGTTTTCAAACTCTATGGAAACCTCCGTCTCCTCGCCGTTAAACATCTGAAACATTGTTTTAGAATATGCCGACAGGTCAAACGGCTTTGCCGTCGGCGCCCTGTCACAATCCGTCAATGTGATGTCTTCCATTTTATCCACGCGATAATGGGTATAGCTGTCGTATTTTTCTTTGTAGGTAATTAAGTAATAATTTTCATCATCCCATGTCAGCGCCACCGGCGATTCGACATACACGCTGCCGTCCTTGCGGTATACCTTTTTCTTGTTGACATCTATATCAAAATATTTAAAGGTAATCTGCTTGTTTGCGGCAATCGCTTCGTGAAGCCTGTCAACATTATAGTAAATCTTCTCATTTACGGTCTTTACACGGTTCGTGATAAAAACCTGGCGTTGCAGCTTTTTCGCATTCTCGCGGCTGGTCAGCTTCTCTATCTTGGAAATCAGCTCCATGCTTTTTTTATGCGTAATAAATTTCGATGCCTGTACACTGTCCACCAACAGCTTTAATTCCGGCAGCTCAAATTCGCGGCTTGCAACATAGTAATTCGTCGTACGCGTTTTATTTGAGCAAATGTCAAGCCCGAACAGCCGCAAATACTCCAGGTCGTCGTATATGCTTTTGCGCTCCGCCGAAATACCGAGCTGCCCGAGCTGCGCAATCATTTCCGGCACGGTCAGCGTGTGCTCTTCGTCCGTTTGCTCCAGCAAAATTTTTGCCAGATACAGCATTTTCAGTTTTTGATGCGACAGTTTCATAAGCTCACCTCTGATTTATACTTTTCGTGGTCCTATCCGCTTTAACTGAACAATTCTATAAAAAGCTTAATAACGAACAAGATACCCAACCCATACAGAAAACACGAACAGCCGTCACCACCGGAGCCGCCTTGTTTGTTATTCTTTTGGCACTCCTCATAAATCTTATACTCCAGGAAATCGTCCTGCAAATCCTTCTTCCCGTTGTGATTCCAGTCATAAAACGCCATTTTATGCCTCCACCCAGATTTTCCCATGTTCAATTCCGCCGAAAACCTTTTCCACATACTCCGCCTTACTCAGCGCCGCAAAGTAACCGTTGTATGCCTTTGCATACTGCTTTTCTATTTGCTCGAGCATATCCTTGAGCTGCAAAAGCACTGCAAATTCGTGCTTGCACACACTGCTGCAATAGCACGAGCAGGTCAGATTTTCAATGCAGCCGTTCACATAATCAAATTCGACCTCATACTTCTCGCTGCCTGCCACAATGGCGCGACCGCGTGTCTGCTCCAGGCACAAGTACACCACTTTGTTGCGCATATAGATATCGTGTCCCCGCGCAGCAGTTTCGCTGTCTATCTGCAGCTTACTCAAGTCGTCGAGCGGGATACCTTCGCCGTCGGTTTCTCCACTTACGAATTCTTCCTCCTCCGAAAGCGGCGGTAAAAACCACGCACGCACCTTCTCATACGGCATCACATTCGGTGCAAAGGCAAGCATATGCGACTGTGTGAAATACAATTCCCCATAAATACTTGTGTCCGCAACCGCCAAAACACGCTTGTAGTCCGAAAGCTTAATTTTGAAGCTGTAGCTGACCGCAATCACACGGCCCTGATAGCCCTCAAGCTTGCCTTCAACATACACTAAATCCCCGACCTTCAAATCGAAACGGTCGTTATAATACGGCCAGGAAGTACCCCTGTGCGCAAAATACACCTCTACAATCGACCGTCTCGGCTCGCTTGTTCGCTTTTCCGCTACTGCCGCCTCACCAAAAGCCACTTCTGTCACTGCCTTTGTGTTAAAACCAATCGGATACTTTTTCATTTTCCATTTCCCCTCTCGTTTCTCTGTACTTTTATTATACAGACCCGAGTGAGTGTTAAAACGGACAGTGCTTTGTGTTCTCTACCTATTTTATCACACATTCTTCCATATTTCAACAAACTCCATATTTTCCTGTCTCGCATCTCCACCATACAAAAACAGAGGTGCGGCATTCTTCCGCACCTCTTGGAGTTCTATTAAATCAAAATCCCGTCACAATGGTCAATTTCGTGCTGTATAATCTGCGCTGTCCAGCCCGTGAAGGTTTTCAGTCGCGTTTGAAATTGCGCGTTCTGATACTGCACTTTGATGCTTTTGTAGCGCTTCGTTTTGCGCGGACCGCCAAGCAGGGACAGACACCCTTCCTCGGTTTCGTATGCGCCCGATTTTTTGACAATCTCCGGGTTAAACATCACCATATACGCACCGTCGTTGTCAAAGGCGATGATGCGCCTCAGCACACCAATCATATTCGCCGCCATGCCGACGCATCCGTCCTTGTGCGCGATGAGCGTTTCAAGCAAATCCTGCGCGGCAGTTGCATCCTCCGCCGTCGCCGGCAAGGACTTCTGTGCTAAAAATATCGGGTCATGCATGAGTTCTTTTACCATTGTTTTCACCTGTATTTTGAAATTATCTTCTCCAATATTTCTTCATCTGCCGGACAGAATTCATAGAGCGGGATTTCATCTGGGGTAATCCATCGGATGTCGTTATGCTCTATCTTCTGTGGTATGCCTTCAGCAATGGTTGCATTAAACAATGTTAAATGCACCGTGATGTCCGGATACTCGTGAACCACATCCATAAATACATCACCGACTGAAAGCGTTACGGCAAGCTCCTCTTGACACTCGCGGATGAGTGCCTGCTGCTTGGTTTCGCCCGGCTCAACCTTACCGCCGACAAACTCCCATAAAAGCGCCCTCGCCTTGTTTGCCGGGCGTTGGCATATCATAAATTTATCTTCGTCCCATATAAGGGCTGCAACTACTTCGACCATGGCATTCCTCCGCCAATCTATCTCTACTATGAATTCAGCCAAATCACCTTCATAACATACCTTATTCTTTTTTCTGAGTATAAAAAGAAAAATAAATGTTTGTTATTCCCCTAAGAATAGAAAGTAAAATATTCAATGTTAGAAAAACTTCTACGAACAGTATACAAATGTTCAACCATTTTATATGTATAATGCCATATATGAATTGCCGAAAGAATATACATAGTAGTAATATTATTTCCGAAAATAGCGAGTGAGATAACTGAATATGTAGTTTTTGAAACAATGAAACTTTTTTCCCATGCACTTCAGTCTCAGTCATGTACTCTTTTAATCTTTTAACACTCTCTCCATTGCTAGTCAACAAAATAGTGATGAGCATCGCTGTAAAACCTATAAGAATTGATATCGCCGACGGTAACATACTTGCCAAGCCAGATAAAGCGGTTTCCACGCTTCCCCAAGCAATGTATGTCCCCACAGTTGCTATAGAAACTATAATTGGCAAAACAACTTCGTATATCGTTTCGTTAAAACGAAGTGATATGTAATAATCTATTATCGGGAGCAACCACTCCATATATATAAACTTACCAAGACCGCCTGTATTTTTTTTAATTTTCATTCTGTCACACCCATCAGTTCTTCTAGTTTGGCAAATATCGAATACGAATTCACCGTTCCATTCTCATTTAATTCAACCGTTATCTCATCAACTTTTCTATCCCCCATCGAATCTAATACAACATCTAATTTATCAATATCTTTAGCATAAATTCTCACTCGACTAGTAACCGTACCCTCCGCTATTGTATAGTTAAAAAGCCTTCTCGCAGCCGCCTTGGCTAATCCTTTTCCTTTTTTAGCTTTTACACAAATAAGCAAATCATCTTGCACACTTGCGTCAAGGTCCATTAATCCAAGAAACCCCGAACCCAAAACTTTTTTCTCTGTATATATATTTGCACTGATTATGCGTTCCACATTATTCAATGATTCCAAAAAATCATCCGCCGGAATCAAAGAATAGAACAAATAAAACTTCTCTTCTATTTTCTTTATTTCAAGAAAACTTGCTAATAATTTATTAAAAAACTTTATTACACCACCTATGGTTACACCATTCCTGCGTTGTTCGAATATAGTATATGCTTCATTCATGTTTATCTTAATACACGCATGTGTAAGCTCCTTTTCTCCTTCTTCGAGTCTTTTATCAGAAGCTCTTTCACTGCCATCAACACTAGACATATAGTCAGGCGAATGGTTATACTTACAAGATTTGAAGGTAATCTTAAACATATGAATACCTTCTTTCGTTTCCTCTAAAATGCCAGCTAAATCCACCGCCTTTTTAGTATTTGTATCGTTAAAAATTCTTTCTGCAACTGGAATCGTTTTCACATAATTCAAAAATTCACAAAAAAGTTTTTCATCAAAAAACTTTTCTTCACCTTTTGCAAACTCAATAGAATAATAAACTATCTTTCTTTTTTGCACACTCATTTTTATCCCCTCACGAACTCTCTTTTAATTCTCTTACCTTATAGCTCTTTATATACCCCGGTCAAAACATTGTCTGTCATCATTACAAATTATACCATATATCTACATACATTTCAACATTTCCCACAACGCAAAACAACAAAGAAACACACCCTAGGGTGTGTTTCTTTAATTGATTGTGAACTTTTGATCCAGTAGCAAAGGGTTATGAAGTTGTTTTTGCACCGCCAACAAAAGCTATCATGCCTACCGCAAAACCTTGTATGATTCAGCAATATCATCCCATCTAGGAATGTTCAAGCGTGTCCCATAAAAATTTTGATAACTATCAAGGAATTGTCGCTTCCAATTTGCAGAGTTTATTCTTGTATCTGGATTCTGCCAAACTGTTTGCTCAACCGCCGAAACAAAATCTTCAACATTTCGAAAAATCATAAAATCTCTCGGTCTAGTACTGTACCAAACACCTGGTCTAATTTTTTGTACTACATTGTTTTTAACCTGCAGATTAAGAGGCCAATTTTCCATGCGCCGAGTAATTTCCCACACCTTTTTCAACCACAAATCTTTGATTGTCACAATACCATTATCATCCATATCATAACCAAAAATCAAATAATCAGCATAAAGCATATAAGGTTGCTCAACTATTTCTCTTTGATACGCTCGAAAATCAGCAATATCAAAAGCAGGACTTGCAGAACGATTAAACGCTTTTACCTCAAGCAAATCCTTTGTTAAATCATCTGGATTGAGGAAGAAATCAGGCGGCATTTGTGTATTCTCACTCGGAGCATACTCAATCTCATTCTTCTCAAGCCATCCTTGTACCCATTCTTGAATGATGTTACCAACAACATCTTTTTGTTTAACAATGATATTGACATCACCGAAATCAAAAGTAATTCGCCCTTCAATATCAAGAATGCGATCTTCGTTTATTAATTTATTATATATCTGCTGTGCAGTTAATTTCACAAAGCATCATCCTCCATGAAAACATCTAAAACTCTACCAACTACGGCTTGAATAACAGGCACGACTACAGTATTGCCAAGCAAATCATACCCATTTTCAACGGTAGTATTGAATTGATAATCGTCTGGATAACCAAACAATCTCAATCCTTCACGAAGCGAAAGTGGGCGAATACCATCCCCATCCGGAACAAATAGATGTTGCATATCCATAGCAACGAGTGTCGGGGAAATTCCTTTAGGATCTAAGACCTTTCCAACCTCAAAAGACATTTTACCTGCTACAATATTGTAGCCGAGAGGTAAACTCTCATCTTGCTCGCGTCTGTTGCCAACCTTCTTTTTCGGATGCTCTTTGCGTAGGTATTTGAGTTCTACCAAACGTTCAAGCATCTGTTCAAGTTTTGGATCATCGTAAAACGTGCGAATTTGCTCTATTGTTAATGGCATTCCATCCATCCAATCAATACCAAATTCCTCTGCCCACTTCTTTTTACGGCGTTCTCTCATCATATGGTTGAGCAAGTCTTTTTCAGCTTTGGTAGTCGCTCCCTTATAATCAATATCCCAACTGTGAATATTGTTGTCGCCGCCGCGCTTGTCCTTCAAGGCTTTGCCATGCAATTCCTCAACGGAGAAATGTTTTAACAACAATTTAACAAACTTGCTATCACTGGTAGGTAAACCACTTTCAAGAATATCGCCCAAAACAGAATTAATATGTGTAAAATCATCTAGATTGGGGGCAGATTTTTTTGTGCCAACAATATAAATCCTCTTTCGTTCTTGTGGTACACCAAAATGTTTGGCGTTGAGAACTTTCCACGACACTTTATAATCCAGGGCGCACAAATGATTTAAAATAGTTTCTAAGGTTCTGCCTGTCTTATCGTGCGGATTCTCTCTGTCATGATTGACAAGCCCTTCTACATTTTCAAGAACAAAACCGTATGGTTTATGCTCAGCAAGTATTCTTTCGACATCGAAGAACAATGTCCCCCTAGTGTCTTGAAACCCTAACCGCTTACCTGCTGCCGAAAATGCTTGACAAGGAAATCCCGCCAAAAGAAAATCAAACTTGGGAATATCTAACGCATTGACTTGTGTTATATCCCCCGCAATGATTTCATTCGGATGATTTTGAGTTAATATATCTACTGCATAAGGTTTTATTTCAGATGTGAATACACACTCAGTTTTCAAACCTCTTTCAGCACAGGCAAGTTCAAATCCCTTTCGGATTCCGCCAATACCTGCAAACAAATCAATGAATTTTATTGAACTTTTCATTGTTTTGCACCTTTCCGAAATATTTTCTTCTATTTTATGTCTATTATAACACATTACTCACAGTTTTTCAACCCACTCCAAGAAACTATCCCCCACAAAACAACAAAAAAACGCAGTGGAAATCCACTGTGTTTTTTCACATGCACACATTGTGCATATGGATGGCGGAGAAGCTGACTAACTTTTGACTAATCTTTTTCAAAAAATATCGGGTACTCTGCGCTGTTTGTAGAGAAGGAGGGATATGCTGCTTCGCATCCTCTTGCTTGCCCACCCAAAGCCTAACGGCTTTCGGTACCGGGCTACGCACCAAAAAGCTAAAAAGCTTGCCACCGGCAACCTTTTCCACGCTTTTTGCCCCCTCGGGGTTCGAATCCCATCCTAAAATGTCCTACAAAGAAACAAAAGCACCCACTGCGTGGATGCTTTTATTCCTTTGGCGGAGAAGGAGGGATTCGAACCCTCGCGCCGGTTTCCCGACCTACACCCTTAGCAGGGGCGCCTCTTCGGCCTACTTGAGTACTTCTCCAAACCGAATTATGAAAAATATGAAAAAAATGTGGCGGAGAGGAAGAGATTCGAACTCTTGGTACTTGCGTATCACTGGTTTTCAAGACCAGCTCCTTAAACCACTCGGACACCTCTCCAGATATACGCAGCCGGAGTCTCTCTTTCGCAACCGCAGATGTTAGTTTAGCATATTTTACCCACATTGTCAAGTAAAAATGCAAAAAAGACCGAAAATAAAAACTTTGTCGACGCACGCGACGAAAAGAACTGGACAGAACCTGTCGAATATGGTAGAATAATTGTGCGACACAGATTAATATTCCTTCGTACGGCTTGCGTTTGGCAAAAACGCAGGTCTGGTTTTCCTTTCCGTACGAATGGAATCTGTGTCGCAGCAGTCAGACCTCGTTTTTCATGCGTGGCCTGGCGGCTACGCATTTTTTTATTGGGAGGAAAGCATTATGGACGAAAAAACTTACTTTGAAATCTTCAACAAAATCACGGATATGATTGAAGCGTTAAAGCAGCTGCAAATCCAAATGGAAGAAAGCTACATCTCCGACACGCAATAATAAAAATACCGAAATCCTCACGGGATTTCGGTATTTTTATTATTTTGCTTTAATTTCGTTCCAAGCATCAAGATACGGCTCGTTCGGGCTGGTGAACTCCTCGCACTTTGCAACGATGTCTGCGCTCGGATAGAGGCGCGGGTCATTGGCAACCTCTTCCGGCAGCAGCGCCTTTGCAGCCGCATTGGTCGTACCATAGCCGCTGGCAACGGCATTTGCCGCCGCAACATCCGGATTGAGCATAAAGTTAATAAACGCTTCTGCCTCTGCCTGGTGCTTCGTTGTCTTTAAAATTACAAAAGAGTCAACAGCGATGTTGCTGCCCTCGACCGGGATAACAAACTTAAGATTTTCCGGCTGTTCATCAACGGCGCTGATACCCTCGCCCGGGTAAACCATTGCCATTGCCGCCGTACCGGTCATCACCTTTTGCGCGAGGTTATCCGTGCCATAGGCAAGGACATTCGGCTTTTGCGCAATTAAGAGCTCTTTTGCTTCGTTGATGTGCGCCGGGTCGGTATCGTTCATAGAATAGCCGAGCATTTTCAGCGTCAGACCAACGGTGTCGCGCATGGAATCGAGCATGCACACCTTGCCTGCGTATTTATCATCAAAAAGCGCACGCCAGCTGGTAATTTCCTCGCCGCCGGTTTCATCGGTATTATACAAAATACCAACCGCACCCGCAAGGTACGGCACGGAGTACTTGCCCTCCGGGTCGTAGCTCGGATTCAAATACAGCGGGTCCACATTTTCAAGGTTCGGGATATTGTCGAAATTGATTTCGACGAGCATATCCTCCTCAATCATCTTTTTAATCATATAATCCGACGGCACAACCACATCATACGAATCGTCGCCGGCGTTTTTCACCTTGGTGTACATACCCTCGTTGGTATCGAAGGTTGTATACTCAACGCGAATGCCCATCTCCTCTTCAAAGCGGTCAATCATATCCTCATCGATATATTGTCCCCAGTTATAGACGCGGATGGTAACTCTGTCGTCATTACAGCCGGAAAACAGACCGAGCACTATAAGCAGCGCCAGGCAAACCGTCACAAGCTTTTTCATCATTTAACATACCTCCCATTACAGTTTCCCGTACTCTGTAGTAAGCACGAGCGTACGAGAGACAGTATAACACAAGCTTTAAAGATTTTCAACTATTTTGAGATATTTTCGGTAGCTCCAGTCAAAATTCACTGCGTCAAACAGCTCGTGCAGCATTGGTTCGATGCTGTAGATGTAATCTGTAAAAGCATCTTTTGCCCGCTCTTTTTCCGCTTCGTCCACACCCGAGAAGCATTTTATAACCACATCGGCATAGCGGAGGCACAAATCGGCGTGGTACTGCAGAGTTTTCCAATACGGCGAGGTTTCTGCATTTTTCGCAATGTGCGCTGCGCAAAATTGCGCAATCACTTCTTTTGCTTTTTCATAATTTACAATCTGCCCTGCGGCATCCTTTGCCTTGTCGCCGCGCATATACGCAGGGTCAAAGAGCGCCGACAAGGTAGAGAGATAGTTTTCGACTATCTTTGCATCTTCACCGTACGCCGCCGTAAAATACTCGCTTGCGACATCTGAAAACTTCGAATTTTTATCCCAAAGCCCCTTTGCCATCGCATACATCGGCAGCCCCGTCGGGAAGGCTACGCGCAAGGATTGGCAGCTGATTAAGCCCTTAAGGCCGAGCTTATCTAAATTCGTCACATCCTCGTGCAGAATTTTTGCACAGCTCCAATAGCCCGGGTCGGTAAAGTGGTCCCACATCATATGATAGTCGAAATCGAAGCTGTCGCCGTTAAACATAGCGCGCCACTTCGGCAGCATAGCCACAAGCTCCTCCACAGAGGACGGCATCGTCAGGCGGTTGCGCACATACGGCGCCACCGCAAATTTTTTCTCCGTATCAAAGGCAGCATAGGAGGTTGAATATGTTCTGCTGACAGGCGCAAACATCAAAACGAAGCGGTCCGGATTTTCGATGACTTCACGCTCCGGTGCCCACAAAAGGTCTTCATACACAAGGCAGACCACCTTTGTTTGCACGCCTGCCGCCGTCAGCTTTTTATCCATTTCGTTTAAAAGCATTACATAATAGTCGGACGGGATTTTTTCTCTGCACTTTTCACATTCGCAGTGGTTGTTTTTGTCATCCGCAAGCCAGAAATGCAGATAATTTACGCGCGGATGCTCTAAACAGTACTCCAAAACTGCATCCGTCAGTCTGTCACGGACAACGGGGTTCGAGTAGCACAAATTTGTGTTGAGAGGCTTGCCCTTCCACAAATCGCGCACGCCGTCAATTTCGGCAAGATACTGCTTTGTTTCCGCGGGCACCTCGCCTTGGTAGACCTCCCAGTCCGTTGTCGGCATCCCGAAGGTTTCGCACGTCCAGCCGTGCCCCATGGCGTGATACTGCAGACCGCGCAGGGCGACATCCTCCTCAAGACGGCTGATGATGCCCGGTACATCCTCGTCCGAAAGCGGCACATCCGAATAATTCGGGTCCTGCCCATAGACACGCCTGAAAAACGCGCCCGGTACGCGCAGCTGCACAAACAAAGCATTCATACCCACCTTTGGCAGCCATTCCACCATATTTCGGGCGTGCGTATAGCCAAACGCACCCTCCACACACACGCCACGGTGACGAAATGACGGCTTTTCATCGACAAAAACACAAAGCTCTTTTTCTGTAAGCGTTTTTTGGGGAATCACCTCACCATTTGCGCCCGGATACAGAAATCGGCAGCCGAGCGCGGTCATAAAGCGGTAAACCGCAATCAAAAGCGCGCGCGGATTTGAGCCGCGGATTACACCGCAGCCGTTTTGAACATGGATATATATTTCGTCTTTATCCGTCACCGGTGCGTCCTCATTTGTGCAAAGCCAAAGCACGCCCGGCTTGCGCATATCCGCCGTTTTATACACATGCAAATCGATATACAGCCCCGCATCCATTGCCTTTAAAAGGCGCGCAAGCTCATCATAAGCATATTTTACGGTCGGGTTTTTGCCCGTTGTGCCGATAATCAATTTCATAGCCGTTTCATTCCTTTAATACAAGATTTTTACACTGCCGTACAGCCCGCTCGCCAAGGTTTCCTCGTCGAAGCGGCGTTCCGTGTTAAAATACGGGCTGAGCATCCACGCCGGCCATTTATCGAAGGATTTCGTGTAATAATACGCATTACCCGGCGTGTTCTTCACGATGATTTGCAGCGTATTTTCCTGCACAAGCTCATCTTTATTTACATTGTAGCGGTAAGGCGGCATCACCCTTTTGCCGAGGGATTTTCCGTTTAAAAGCACCTCTGCCGTGTAGCGCACGTCGCCCAAATCCAGAATGCACTCCTCAAAATCATCCGCCGGCAGCGTAAATTTCGTTTCGTACATACCGCTGCCCGAAAACGCCTTTCCCGTCACACAAGACCAATCGCCGAGTGCAATCGGCTGCGGCGCTTCATTGATTGAAACGCTTTGCGCCGTAACCTCACCGACCGCAAAGCTCGTAAGTCGCCTGAAGGTAAAATCCTTGATTTCAAGCGTATGCGCCGGGCATACTTTTTCTTCAAGAACAGGCACATTTTCCGTTATGCATACCGCGCCGGTTTCACCGCTCTTCAGTGTAAGCTTTACAAGTCCGTTCTCCATCGTCAGCGGCTCGATTGTGCCGTCCGTGATATTGATAAAATAGCCCGTCTTTCCGCCCAAATCCAGCATACATTCCGCTGCCTTCGTATCACCGTTAAATAAGCAGTAAATGTCCTGCGTTTCGGTCTTTCTGTGCATCAGCTGCAGCTTTTCTGTGCCGCTTGCGATGACGCTCGGGCGTTTTAATGCATCCCAAGCACATACAACGCCGCCATTTGCCTCAAACATAGCGAGGTTTTCTTTACTCTTCTCAGAAAGATGCTCGCACGGCGGCAAAACAATTTTCTTATATACCGCTTTGCCGATACGGATTTCGCCTTGCTTTAAGCCTTCCGCATTTTCCAGAATATCATCATCTAAAATATCAAAATCAATCTGCCTTGCCTCTAAAGCCATACCGACCTTCTCGAATGCGGCCGCAATTTCCTCTGCACGCACCCCTGCCCAGATGTCACGCACCGGGAAATATAGTGCTGTATCACACACACGCTCGCCGACAGAGGTGACATAGGAAAGCCTTTCAAGGTATGCGTTAAAGGTCTTTAAATCCGCGTGGCACGCGTGGTCCTCACGAAATGCAGGCTTTTCGCCCGCCATCATATAATTTCTTCTGTCGTAGGTAATCAACATCTGATTAAATATATTTACGCCGCGAATCGCCTGAAAGCCGTATACAAAGCGCATCTGGTCATACGTTACGCCGTCGCCGTACACGCCCATACTCTCCGTCACAGATGCATCTGCACCAATCTGTGCTGCCGCCGAAGATGCATAGCGCGGGAAAAAGCCATTGCTTGCCGTCTCGCCCGGCCAATCCGTTGCCGCGCACGTCACGCCCGGCTGTCCCGGGAAAATATGTCGCCAAATGACATCCACGCCCGGAATATCCATACAGCGCAGGCTGCGCATAAGGTGGAAGTTGCCGCCCTGCATAATCCCCATTGCCGTATTGTCTTTATCCATATGCCCCGTAAAGGCAAGCCCGTGCTCGTTTGCCCATTGTTTGCACGGCAAAAGGAAATTGTCGCAGAAAAAGCGGCTGCACAAATCAAACCAGCGGATGCGCACCTGCGCGCCCTTTTCATCCGGCTTTGCATTGCCGCAAAGCACCGGCAGATATGGCAACGCGGATTCACCGTACTTTTCTTCATAAGCATTCAATATTCTATCATGTATTGGAAACGGTCTCGGCAAGGTTGGCTCGTCGGTAAATACTGCACCGACACCCTCCCCGAAATGAGACGAAAGACAGCTTGCATACTTATCATGCGTCATTTCCAGAAAGCATTCCGTTGCTTCTTTTAAGGAAGCATCCGGAAAGTCCGAAAAGCCGGGATTCGGAAACAGCTCTGCTTTTGCATAATACTCGTCGACCACGGTAGCTTCATCAAAACGATAGCCTTCCTCAATATAAGTACCGTTCTTTAAAAATGCCGCTAAAATATCCTCTCGGCTCTTTTGGTATATGCTCCCTGCTTCAAATTCTGTTTCAATGCACGCCGGAAAGCGCCTTGCATATTCCGGGTGCGCCTTTAAAACCTTGCCGCAAGCGCCACCCGAGGGCCAGCCGCCCTCGTCGTAAAACCAGCAGTGCATCCCCATCGAAACTGCCTTTTCTATGGCATATTTGACCTCCTCCATAAAGGCGTCTGTCAGATATTCCGGCTCCAGCTCCGTCGGCATCGTCGCCGCACGAAACTGCTTCGGCTCAGGCAGAATATAAAAATTCTGAATGCCGAGTCTCTGCAGCTCTTCAAGGCGCTTATCCGTTTCCTCGTGCGTAATCGTACCGTTCCAAGCCCAAGTGTAAATCACCGCAGGACTGCCGGTACGGTCGTTCATTTTTTCTATGTCAAATACTTTTTCTGAAATATGCATTTCTTTATCCTCCTCGGAAAGTTACTTGTTTTTGGATATTTTACGGAAGAACAGCATCGCCGACACAACAAAAATCGCACCCCATACCAAAATATAGAGCGGAAATGCCGACGGGCTGAGCATTTTTGCAATCGAGCCGAACACCGGCGCACCGACCATAAAGCCGAAATATGCCGCCGCCATCTGTGAGCTTAAAATCGATGTGGAATGTTTTTCGCCGAAATGCTGCGGTGTAAGATACATAATACTCGGATACACCGGGCCATTGCCCAGACCGACTAAAAACAGTCCTGCAATCGCCACCGGCGTCACCGGTACAAACATCAAAATCGTACCCAAAAGCATCACGCCGACAGAAACCTTGATAATATTCCAGCTCGACACCTTATTCGAAATAATGCCGGACAAAAATCTGCCAAGCGCAATGCCGGCGCAAAACATCGTAATTGCCGCGGCACTGCTTGCCTCGGAAAGGTGGTGGGCATTGACCAAATACCACGCGCCTAAGCTGCCCACGCCGCCCTCGATGGCGTTGATTGCAATGCACATATACCAATCCAGGCGGATTTCGGAGCGCTTAATCATCTTAAAATAGAATAAGTTTTCCGAAGCAACCGTTTCTGCCTGCACGGCATTATGCGTATGCCTTACCCTTTTCCAGACCGGCAGGGAAGCAAGAACAATCAGCACAATCAGACACTGCAGAGCAAAAACCGTGCGGTAGCCCACGCGCCAGCCGGCGCTGTCTAACACAAGTGCCATAATCACCGGACCCGCCAGCATACCTACGCCGAAGAAGCAGTGCATAAAGTTCATATGCATTGCCTTATAGTGCAGCGAAATATAGTTATTGAGCGCCGCATCCGTCGCACCGGCACTCAACCCGAGCGGAATGGCAATGATGCACATCATCACAATACCGTCTGCAAACGAAAAGCCCAGCAGCGAAAGCGCCGCCAAAGCTGTGCTGACGGTCAGCACGGCACGCGTGCCGAATTTATTGACCAGATGCCCGCCGAACATACTCGAAATCGCCGTGCTCGCCGGAATCAGCAGATTCACACAGTTAACGGCATCCAAAGATAGTGCAAGGTCTGCCTGTATTGCGGGCAAAGCCGCACCGAACAACGACTGCGTAAACCCGTTGCCGATAAATGTGATATAGATGACAATCAATAATGCGGTTACCATAATTTCAGCCTCCGTAGTTTCTTGTTTGCACTTTGAGTATAACATAAAATAATGCGTTTTCAATGCACAATTTTAATGGTTTTTTTTGCTTTTTGCACAATTTTAAGATGCGCAATATACAAAAAAACCGACTGTGCGAATACAGTCGGTTTCGCTTCATTTACTGCTCTTCCTGCTTTGCACTTCGCTTGTTGACAATCACCATCAAAATGAAGATGACCGCAAACATCAAGGTCGAAAGTGCGTTAATGGATGGGTCGTACTTTTTGCTGACCGCGTTATAGATGTAAATCGAAAGATTTTCCGCGCGCGAGGTAAAGAAGCTGATGACAAAATCGTCAATCGACAGGGTTACGGCGAAGAGAAAGCCGGTAATGATGCCCGGCAGAATCTCCGGCAGGATAATCTTGCGGTAAGCATAGGCAGGGCTTGCACCCAAATCGAGCGCCGCCTCATACATATTTTTGTTCATCTGGCCGAGCTTCGGCAGCACGGAAATGATGACATACGGTATGTTAAAGGTAATATGCGAAAGCAAAAGCGAGGTTTTGCCGAGCGGGATGCCGATGAATACATAAAGCAGCATCAGCGAAATACCCGTTACGATATCCGGGTTAAGCACCGGCAGATTCGTTATTGCCATAACGGCGCTTTTTAAGCCCTTGCGCATATTATGGATGCCGATGGCGGCAAGCGTACCGATGACGGTCGCAATTACGGCAGACAAAAATGCGGTCGACAGCGTAATCTGCAGCGCGCCGAGCATCTGCTCGTTTTCAAAGAGCTTTTCGTACCACTTGAAGGTAAAGCCCTTCCACTGCGCCGTTGCAAACTTGGAGTCGTTAAACGAATACACCGCCATAACCACAATCGGCGCATACATAAACACGAAAATTAAAAACACATAAAACTTACGGAGTGCCTTGCTCATAAAAGTCCGCCCCCTTCCCCGTTTTTATCTGCATCGGAAGGCAGCAGCATCGTGATGATAATCAGCACCATCAATATAAGCGACATCGCCGAGCCAAAGTTCCAGTCATCCGCGAGTAAAAACTTCTGCTCGATGACATTACCCATCAGCTGAATCTTTTTACCGCTTAAGATATCGGAAATTGCAAAGGTGGTCACTGCCGGCATAAACACCATCGAGATGCCCGAAAGGATACCGGGCACGCTCATCGGCAGCGTCACCTTAAAAAACACGCGCGCCGGCGGTGCACCCAGATCCTGCGCCGCTTCGACAAGCGAATTGTCCATTTTCACCAAAACCGAATGAATCGGCAAAATCATAAACGGCAGGAAATTGTACACCATACCGAAGATGATGGAGTGCGTGCCGTATAAAAACTCAAACGGCTCTAAGCCGATAAAGCCAAGCAGGGTATTTAAAAGTCCCTTCGTGTCGAGCACAATCACCCATGCATATGTGCGCAAAAGCAGGTTCATCCACATCGGAATCACCAAAAGCATAATCAAAAGACCTTTGTTTTTAAAGGTCGAGCCTGCCAGAAAATATGCGGCAGGATAGCCCAGAAGCAGGCAAATCGCCGTTGCCACCGCCGCCATCCACACCGAGCGCCAGAGCGCCGTCATATAAATCGGGCTGGTGAAAAATTCTTTGAAATGCTCCAAAGAAAACACAAAGCTGCCGTCGGCACGCTCTACCGTAAAGCCGAAATAGGCAACCAGCAAAAGCGGCACGACAATAAAAAGCACTGCCCACACAAGGTACGGATAGGCAGAAAGCGTTTTACGCATGCTTATCCCTCCTTATGCATAATGTGAATATCAAACGGAATAAAGCTAAGCCCGACCGTCTCGCCGACCGGCGAAGCAATCGTCGACTGCACCAAAAAGTCAAAGCCCGGTGCGTCGATAACCATTTCATAGTGTACACCCTTGAAGATGCAGGATTTTACAACGCCGCTCAAAAGGCCTTCCTCTGCGCCGACCACCTTCACATCCTCCGGACGGATGACCACATCAACCGGCTCGTCTTTTTCAAAGCCGGTGTCGACACATTCGAATTTTCTGCCGCAGAAGGACACGAGCTTGTCGGCATGCATCACGCCGTCGATGATGTTTGATTCGCCGATAAAGTCGGCAACAAAAGCGCACTGCGGCTCATTGTAGATGTCCTGCGGTGTGCCGTTTTGCAAAATATTACCGCCCTTCATGACGATAATCGTATCCGACATGGTGAGGGCTTCCTCCTGGTCGTGCGTTACATAGACAAATGTAATGCCCAGGCTTTTTTGTATATTCTTAAGCTCAATCTGCATTTCTTTTCGAAGCTTTAAATCCAGCGCGCCGAGCGGCTCGTCTAATAAAAGCACCTTCGGCTCGTTCACCAAAGCGCGCGCAATCGCAACTCTCTGCTGCTGACCGCCGGAGAGCGAATCAATACCGCGCTTTTCATAGCCCTCAAGGTTGATGAGCTTGAGCATACGCGTCACCTTTTCGCGAATCTCGTGCGACGGCATTTTCTTTAAATGCAGACCGAATGCAATGTTTTCAAAAACATTCATATTCGGAAAAAGAGCGTACTTCTGAAACACGGTATTGAGGCTGCGCTTATAGGGCGGCAAATCCGTAATATCCGTGTCGTTATAATACACTCTTCCTGTAGAAGGCATCTCAAAGCCGCCGATGATGCGAAGCGTCGTCGTCTTACCGCAGCCGGACGGACCGAGCAGCGTTACAAAGGAGCTGCTGTCGATTGAGAGGCTCAAATTATTTAATACTTCAGTACTTCCAAAATGCTTGGATACGTTCTCGAGACGTATAATCTTAGACATTTATCAATCCCCTGTCTTACTGCCTGCATGGCGTTTATAATTAACCATTTTTTCGCAAGCTGTATATTTACGCATTCGCAGAATGCGACAAATATCATTATACATCTTTTTTAAAAAAAGTCAATGGATTTTCCGTTTTTAATTACGCACTTTCTTCGTAAGTACCTACAAGCTTTTTAATGCGCTCCCGCGCCTTTTTGCGAAGCAAATCATAATCGTAGTCTCCCCTGGAGAAAACCTCCGGTTTTGCATAGCTGCTTTTCACCGGTGCAGCTGTGCGCGCAGGCGCATTTACCTTATAAACATTATTATCATTATTTACAGTATTACGATGTTGTTGATGGTTTGTTATTTGTTTGTTATTTGTTTGTTGTTTGGGTTGTTGCTCGTTTGTTGCTTGTTCGGTGTCGCATTGATAAAGTGCCCATTTTTCAATGCTTACAAGCGTATATTTGTTTGTTGCTCGGATTCGGATTTCTCCCGTAGATTGCAATTTATTTAATGCTGTGCGCACCTGCTGTATGCTGAGTCCCAAGCTTGTTGAAATATGCCCGTAGCTTGTAATCACCTGTCCCGGCAAAAGCGCCTGCCCCTGCCAGCTCGTCTTTTTAAAGCTTGCCAGCAAAAGCAAATGAATAAACACACTGCGCACGCTTGTATCTGCGTACCATTCCCAATCCAGTATTTTTCTGTGCAGCATCACAAAGCCGTGTAAGCCTTTCATTTTCATCACCTCAAGCAAAGTGTAGCATAAAATTAAGGCTCACTACTATCAACTTGCTTGAGGTGAATTTCTTCGCTGATTGTAATTATAAAAAGGTGAAATCGGCGCATTGCTTCGTTGTCGTCAGGTCCGGCATACAAAAAGTATAGCCGTCCTGCCGTCGCCTCGCACTACATCCGATTTCCCTCTTTTTATGCTGATTTGAATGTTTGACTTTTTCCCCGCTTACAAATGTAGGGAACGGTCTCTCTGCGGCTCAGTCACGGCGCGGCACACAGGCACGCGCCCTACGGTATCTGCTTTTTATGCTTCTTATGTTGGTTGGGGCTGTAGTACATACTGCCGGCGTGCAGCAATATACAAAAAAAGGCGATTAAAATCGCCTTTTTTAACAGTCAATCATCAAATCGCAATAATTTATACGCCTCAATCCCCAAGGCATCCGCAATGCGAAACAATGTATCCATAGAAATTGCCTTATAAATATTCGGTGCTTCAATCTGTCCGATAAACGAAACATCGCAATTCATTTTTTCTGCAAGCTGCTCCTGCGTTAAAGCACGCAGTTTTCTATAGTAAGATACCTTTAATCCGATTTTGATATATCTGTCTTTATATTCCGCTTTCATATTGCATCACCATATTTATTGTATCGTATTGACCGAATAAATATTATATGATAAAATTACAACAATTATTACTGAATAGATAATAATAATTATTTTTTAATAATAGGTGATAAACAGGAAATCTTCGAAACGCACTTATGTGCCGGGAAACAGCGGTATAAACTGCCCTTTTAACGGAATGCATACAGACAGCAGAGGCGTTGAGATAGAATGCCGCTGTGATAATTGCAGCTACGGTATGTGCTGTTATGCAGAAACAGCCTGTCAAGTATGTACCTTTCCGCATTGCGACTATGCCATTGCACTCAAAAATGCAATGCAGCATCAAACAAAAAAAGGCGATTAAAATCGCCTTTTTTATATATTTTCAATTTGCCAGTCAATCGGCGCAAGACCGTTTTTTTCTAAAATCGCGTTGGCTTTGGAAAAATGCTTGCACCCAAAAAAGCCGCGGCTCGCCGACAAGGGCGACGGATGCGGCGCTTCAAGCACCGTATGCACCGGGTTCGTTACAAGGCTCACCTTCGAGCGCGCATTTGCGCCCCATAAAAGGAACACCACCGGCGTCTTTTTTTCGTTTAAATGCGCGATAATACAGTCGGTTAAAATTTCCCAGCCGATTTTCTGGTGCGAGTTCGGGCTCGCCTCACGCACGGTTAAAGAGGTGTTGAGCAGCAGCACGCCCTGCCTTGCCCACTTTTCCAGAAAGCCGTTGTTCGGCACATAGCAGCCGAGGTCACTTTTCAATTCCTTATACATATTCAAAAGCGACGGCGGAATGGCGATGCCCTTTTGCACGGAAAATGCAAGTCCGTGCGCCTGTCCCGGTCCGTGGTAGGGGTCCTGTCCTAAAATAACCACCTTCGTGTCCGCGTAGGCTGTCAGCTTCAGCGCGTTAAAAATAGAATACATATCCGGGTAGACTGTTTTCGTTTTATATTCCTGTGCCAGAAAGCCGCGCAGCTTTCTGTAGTATTCCTTTTCAAATTCGCCGTCTAATACCTTGTCCCAATCGTTGCCGATTTGCACCATTTATTCCACCTCAAATCGAGTCATAGACCTCTTTATTCAAGAGAATATACGCATTTTGAATCTGCGGCTCTACCACCTTGTAATACCGCTCATTGCGCAGAGAATTTTCAATGCTTTCACGCACGCTCTCAATCGGCACATACTCGGTAAAGCGCTCTGTCACCAAAAGAATATGATAGCCAAGCTCACTTTCCACAACCGCGCTCATTTCGCCCGGCTGCAAGGAAAATGCCGTGCGCTCAAACGCCGTAACCATCTCCCCGAAGGTGAAGGTGTAGCCGTTCGGAAATTCATGCAGGGTATCGTCTTCGGAATATGCATACATCAAATCATCAAAATCCGCGCCGCTTTGCAGCTTACGCAATACATCCTCTGCCGCCTTCTTTTTCTCGGAGCGCACCGTCTGCGACAGCGGATAGCCGCCATCGTCGACCGTTGCAAAATAGATTTGCTTTGCCGTTACCTTCGGCGTGGAATACAAAACAATGTTCTGTCGGTAATAGTCGATGATATCCGTTTCCTCGACCGGGTCAATTAAAATGTCAGTTAAGCGGTCCTTTAAAAATGCCGTTTCCTGCAGCCAGTAGTAGAAATCGTATGTAATACCGATGCTCTCCAGCTTCTTTTTAAAGCTCGGCATACCGCCGAAATTGTTTGCATAAATTTCGATGCGCGATTCGATTTGCTTTTTCTCCGCACCGCTTAAATAAATGCCGTAGTTTTCGGCAAACTGGTGCACGATGGTGTTGGCAACGGTTTCCTGCTTGACAAATTCCTTAAACTCGGCATAGGTTGCCGCGTCCATCTCCTCGATTTCCAGGTTGTATTTAAACCAGTTGAGCATCTGCTTAAAGGTACTCACGCGCACCGCCTCACCGTTGACCAGAAAAGCGATTTCCTTGCTCATAATCTGCGAAAGCTCCAAATCCTGCACGGTGACCGTTTTTGTTTTATCCTCATATTCCACATTCTTGCCGAGCAGCTCGGAATACGCGCGCAGCGGCACATAGGTACGCCCGTTATACACAAAGCTGTCGATGTCCTTTTCCTCGCCGTTGATGAGAATGCGCACCTGGTTTTTAAGCACCTCAATCGTTGTGTAAACAGATTCCGCCACCGCCGGCACGCTGAAAAGCAGCACCGCCGTCAAAAGACCTGCAATATAGCCTTTGAATACAGAGAATTTATTCTTTTTATTTTTCAAGGCTCTCGCCTCCGTTTCCGTAGTATACATTGTGCATTTATTGTAGCATACTTTTCGCCTTCTGAAAAGTCCCGCCTGCGCCGCAAGCAAGCGGAAACCGTTGATACTACTGCATTTTTGCGTATTTTTACATTTTAATGACAGCGCAATTCTCCCCGTTTTCCGTCCGGCTGTAAAGCAAAAGCCTTGCCGTTTTTTGCATTATGTAAACCAAAGCTGTGTGGATAAAATATAGGTTTTCCACATTTTTATTGTGGAAAACTCGGGCAAAAACGGATATCTATGCACATAAAATTGTGAAGAACATATGTTTTTTGTGGATAACTCTGTGGAAAAGCACAAAACTGTGTTGAAAAACTCACGCTGTACATTTTTTATGTAAACTTAAGGCAAAAAATATGTCAAAAAACTGTGCGCACGCGCACTTGACAAAAAGCAGATTTGGTATATAATAGATATGATAAGGTAGGCTAAGTATCCGCAGGAAAAGCGGTTTTAAAAAATTGGAGGCTGCACATGGCAAATTCTTTTATTTCCAAACTGAAAAATATGTTCGGTATGTCGACGGACATCGGCATAGACTTAGGTACCGCATCCGTACTGGTGCATGTGAAGGACAAGGGTATTGTGCTTTGCGAGCCGAGCGTTGTGGCAATCGATAAGGGTACGGGCAAGCTGTACGCTGTCGGTACGGAGGCGCAGAAGATGCTCGGTCGTACACCGGGCAACATCACAGCCGTTCGCCCGATGCGCGAGGGTGTAATTTCCGACTACTCAACAACAGAAATGATGCTCAAATACTTCATCCGTAAGGTAACGAAAAACCGCTTATTTAAGCCGCGCGTTATGATTTGCGTGCCGAGCGGCGTAACCGAGGTAGAGGAAAGAGCCGTTATCGACGCTGCAATGCAGGCAGGCGGCAGACAGGTGTACTTAATCGAGGAGCCGATTGCGGCTGCCATCGGTGCAGGCATTGACATTTCCCGCGCCTGCGGCTCTATGGTCGTGGATATCGGCGGCGGTACAAGTGACATCGCCGTAATTTCCCTCGGCGGTATCGTTGTAAGCACATCCATTAAGGTCGCCGGCGATAAGTTCGACGATGCAATCGTGCGTTTTATCCGCAAAAAGTTTAACGCAGTTATCGGCGACAGAACCGCCGAGGAATTGAAAAAGGAAATCGGCAGTGTATATCCGCAGGGCAAGGAAACCTTTATGGAGGTACGCGGTCGCTCGCTCTTAACCGGTCTGCCGCAGAGCATCTCCGTATCGAGCGAGGACATCCGCGACGCGCTCGACGAGGTTGCCGTACAGATTGTAGATGCCGTACACTCCGTTTTGGAGCGTACCCCGCCTGAGCTTGTGGGCGATATTGCCGAAAACGGTATTGTAATGACCGGCGGCGGCGCGATGATTGAAGGTCTTGACAAGCTTTTGATGGAAAAGACCGGCATCCATGTTTACCTGGCAGACGATCCGCTCTCCTGCGTGGCAAAGGGTACGGGCGCTTCGCTCGATAACCTGCATGTGCTGCGTGATAAGGGCTCGTATATGTACGATTTAGACAAATAATGACGGGATGTTAAAATAGCCCGGACCGCAAAAAGATGAAATGAGAAGGAAAATATCGTTTATAGCGATATTTTCCTTTTTTATATGCCTTTTTGCTATCCCTATGTTATACATAGTGGCAAATAGCCTCCCACGCAAAATAAAAAGGGCGATTCGCAAATCGCCCCTACGCAAATATCAATTTTCATTCTGTATTTTACAGTATTCCCATTTTTTCCTTACACAACAAAATCTTCCGCACGCTTTCGTCGATGCGCTTTTCCGTAATTTCGCCGCTTTCAACCGCCGCGACAAGTGCATCGCAGGTTTTTTGCACATCGACCGGCATCAGAATCATATCCGCCCCTGCCTGCACCGCCAAAACGGCAGCCTCGCCGCCATCGTAATTGTCGGCAATGGCGCCCATCTGAAAAGAATCCGTTATCGCAATGCCCTCAAAGCCGAGCTCGTCCCTGAGCCATTGGGTAATGACCTTTTTGGAAAGCGAAGCCGGGATGCCGTCCTCTACGGCATTGACTAAGCTGATATGCGAAATCATCACAAAATCCGCGCCCGCGTCGATGCCGGAGCGGAACGCAACAAACTCCGTCTCCGCAAGCTGGTCATAGGTGCGCAGGCTCTCGCTGTAGCCAGTATGCGAGTCAGACAAGGCGCTGCCGTGCCCCGGGAAATGCTTTAATACGGCGCTGACGCCGTTTTCCTGCAGCCCCGAAACCACCTCGGGCACCATTTTGGAAACCACCTCTGCCTCGCGGCCGAAGGCGCGGTCGCCGATTTCCTCGTTGTCCGAAAGCACCAGCACATCCGCCACCGGTGCAAAGTCTAAATTAAAGCCGAGCGTATTCAGCCTGCCTGCAAGCTTTTCGCCTACCGCACGCGCTGCCGCAGTATCGCCCGCATCGCCGATTTCGCGCATCGGCGGCAAAGCTTCAAAGCCGAGCGCTTCATTTTCCGAAATACGCGCGACGCGCCCGCCCTCCTCGTCTACGCCGAGAAACAGCGGTATTTCAGAATACGACTGTGTGTTTTCAAGCATTTGAGTTACCTGCTCGCGGCTTTGCAGATTATGCGAAAAATAAACCATACCGCCGACCGGATACTTTTCAAGTGCTGCGCGTGTTGCCTCCCCTGCCGCAACGACCGGGTTAAAGCCTGTGATGGATTCCGGCGTTACAAACAGCATCTGATATACCTTCTCCTCCAAGGTCATCTCCTCGAGCATCACCTCGACCGTCCTGCTCTCTTCCTTTTCAGGCGTCTGCGTCACCTGCTCTGTCGGCGACGGTGTAAAATCGATGATTGGCCAATGCATATAGGCAAGCACGCCCAAGCCGCCGAGCACCAAAACGGCGAGCAGCACCCAAAGAATGCCGCCGCGCGGCTTTGTTTGGTTTTTATAGCTGCCTTTTCTTTGTACCTTTCGTCTGTCCATGTTGTGCTACTCTCCCTTTAGTATTTTCCGAAGCGCCGCCTCAAAAGCGGCATCCTCCGTCGGCTTGCGCTTTTTCGGCCCACGCAGCCGCTCACCTGCCATACGCGCTTTTTTTGCACTGTAACGCGAAAAAAGCAGTGCATCCATATTGTCTTTTGTATACTCCATACCGCTCTGGCTGAGTGCGCGTGCACCCTTGCCGAGACACATCGCCGCCAGGCCGTAGTCCTGCGTAACGACCACATCGCCCGGCGCAAGCTGATTGACCAGATAAAAATCCACGCTGTCCGCACCGGTCGATACCGTAACGGTTTTCGTGCCTTCTATACAAAACTCGTGTGCGCTGTCGCAAAAGATGATGCTTTCTATACCGTATTCGCGCGCAATACGCACGCAAAGGCGCACCACCGGACAGCCGTCCGCGTCAATTAAAACACGCATAAAATCACTCCCTTTTTTATTGTACCGCATACGAAAAACCTTGTCAACGGTTAGGTTTTGTGTTAATATAGTATCGATTCGGAGGCGAAATTTTATGTTAGGCGTATTGGTAAATACGGGCACAGTCATCTTAGGTGCGCTTTTGGGGCTTTTGCTCAAAAAGGGCTTGCCGCAAAGAATGGCAAATGCTTTAACAACGGCAGTCGGGCTTGCGGTGCTGTACATCGGCATCGACGGTGCACTTGAGGGGCAAAACACGCTCGTGCTGGTGCTTTCGCTCGCCATCGGCGCGCTTATCGGCACACTCCTCGACTTAAACCGCCGCGTGCACGCGCTCGGCGATAAAATTGAAAAGCTTGCCACAAAGGGTAGCGGCGACGGTAAGGTTGCCGAGGGCTTTGTCAGCGCATCGCTTTTGTTCTGCGTCGGTGCGATGACGGTGGTCGGCTCTCTGCAGTCGGGTCTTTCCGGCAACCACGAAATGCTGTTTACCAAGTCGATTTTAGACTTTATTTCTTCCATTGTGCTCGCATCGGCGCTCGGCGCAGGTGTGCTGCTTTCGTCTGTAAGCGTGTTCGTGCTGCAGGGCAGTATTGCGCTGCTCGCGCAGTTTATTGCGCCGTACCTGGGCGAATATGCCGTCGCGGAAATGACATGCGCCGGCTCGGTGCTCATCATTGCTTTGGCGCTGAATTTGCTTAAAATAACAAACATAAAAATTATGAATTTTCTTCCGGCAGTCTTTTTGCCGATTTTGCTTTGTATGTTTATGTAACATCCACATCAAAAAGAGGACGATAGATTATCGTCCTCTTTTAAATTTTATTTGTTTTTTTGCCTCCCTCTGACGAGGGAGGTGGCTTTGCCGCAGGCAAAGACGGAGGGAGAGAAAATAAAAACAGATTGCGTGTATCTCTCCCTCAGTCTCGCTTCGCTCGACAGCTCCCTCGTCAGAGGGAGCCTTTTATACTCTGTTTAATCCGCTAACTTCTTTAATTCAGCAACCGTCTCTTCGACAAGCTGTGCACCGCCGGCAGGCGATACCTGGTTACAGAACTGGCTCGCACTGTAGCCCTTGTTTTTCACGCCGCGCTCGGTTGCGAGATAACTGCCTGAGACAAAGCCATCCGGCTGGCCGCAGAGCTGTACGACAAAGGTCTGCGCAAACGGCGAGCGCGCCTGCATACGGTGCTGATAGTCCATATACAGCTCAAAGGTATTGGTTGCAAATGCAATATCGCCGATACGAATGACATGCAGCTCCATCGGGATTGTCTTTTTCGTTTTTTGCGCTTCATAACGGTTCAGCACGCCGACACGCCGTCTGCGCTCACACATTGCTTTGGAGTTTGTATACAGATTTTCCTCCGGTGTACCGTCGGTCACAAATTCTAAAACCTCCGCATTAATGGCGTCATATTCCGCTTTTGCCGCGGCATATTCCTCGTCCGTGATGATGCGGCGGTCCAGCTCGATGGTTTTTACGCTGTGCTTCACAACCGCGTCTGCAAACTTTTCCTTCTGTGCCCACGCATACACCTCGTCAAAGGCGGCGCAAATGCGCAGGGCAATATCGCGGCGATTGTATAATTCCGTCGGACGCTTCAAGTCCGCTTTCGGCTGGTAACCTTCAAATTTCAAGCGATAACGGCGGTCCTGCGCAGCCTTGTAGTGCAAAGCGCGCGGCGAGAGGTCGCCTGCAGCGGCGCACTGCGCCATAATGTGAATATCACCGTACTTTTCCTTAAGCATAGCGCGGACATCACCCCAGTAATCCGAGGTCATGTATTCTTCCTGCTCTGAATTCTGCGACGGGCACGGAATATTGATAATCGCACCGGTCAGCTTTTCGTTTTCATCAAAGGTGAACATGAAATTTGCGAAATGGTCTGCACCGGCTTCGTAGTGCGAAAAATATTCGTCGTTGGTATTGCCGTACATTTTGGCATGTCCGTGCGGGCTATTTGAATTCACATATTTTGCCGTCTTTCCGCTTCTTTCGGCATCGACAATAGACATATCGCGCGTATACACACTGCGGCGTGAATGCGCCACAACGGCATAGCCGTAGCCGTAACCAAAGCTACCTTCGCATCTGCCCTCGTACGCTTCGCAGATGGCAGCTGCCGCCTGATTTGTGAAAAATTCGCGGTACTCGCCAGGCGGCGTAATCTCCACGCCCTCGTGCGGCAGGGTAGAAAGCGTACCCCAGCTACCCAAATCCTCGCCCTTGTTTAAAAGTGGTCCGCAGTGGGTGTGCGTTACATTGACAATGATTTTCGAGGTGTCAATCTCCGCGTTTTTCATTGCAACCTTTTCGCGGACTTCGTCTAAAATACCGCGCGCAGCTACAAGGTCACACTGCAAAAAGATAACCAGGTCCTCGCCGCTGTCGAGGACAAGGGCGCACACCTGCATCGAATCTAAACACCCCTTGGAAACGCGGATGTGAAACTGTCCCGGTAAAACCACCGGGTCATTTGTGGCTACATCTTTGGTGCTCCAACCGATTTTTAACATGATATTCACTCCTTTATACTGAATGTTCATCAAGTCCTCCCTTATACAGAGGGGCCTGTTATACTCTATTTATTCTGCTAATTTCTTTAATTCCGCAACCGTCTCTTCGACAAGCTGTGTACCGCCCTTGACGCTGACCTGGTTACAGTACACGCTTGCGCTGTAGCTTCTGTTGTTAAAACCGCGCTCGGTTGCAAGATAGCTGCCGGCCACGTAGCCCTTCGGCTGACCGCACAGCTGTACGATAAAGGTCTGCTCAAACGGCGAGCGCGCCTGTATACGGTGCTGATAGTCCATAAACAGCTCAAAGGTATTCGTTGCAAAGGCAATGCTGCCGAGGCGGATAATGTGCATTTCCATCGGCAGTGTCGGCTGATTCTTTTGCTCCTCGTAGCGCGCAAGCGTGCGGATACGGCGTTTTCTCGTCGTCATCTGCCTGGTGTTCCAATACAGGTTTTCCTCCGGCGACTTATCCGTCGACGGGACAAACGGCTCTGCATTAAAGCGCTCGTGGTCTGCAAGAGCGATTGCATATTCCTCGTCGGTGACCATACGGCGGTCCAGCTCGAGGGTTTTAACGGTGTGCTTTACCACAGTGTCCGTGATTTTCTCCTTCTGTGCCCAGGAATACACCTCGTCAAACGCATCACAGATGCGCAGCGCTATATCACGACGGTTGTACAATTCAACCGGGTATTTTGCGCGTGGGTCTGGCGTAAAATCTGCAAACTTTAAGCGGTAGCGGCGGTCCTGTGCAGCCTTGTAGTGCAAAGCGCGCGGCGAAAGGTCGCCTGCTGCGGCGCACTGCGCCATAATGTGAATGTCGCCGTATTTGTCCCAAAGCATCTGGCGTACATCGCCCCAAAAATCGGCGGAGAAATACTCCTCCATCTCTGAATTTTGCGACGGACAAGGCACATTGATAATCGCACCGGTTAATTTTTCGTTCTGGTCAAAGGTATACAGCAGATTGATATAATGGTCTGCGCCTGCTTCGTAGTGCGAAAAGTTGTCATCGTTTGTGTTGCCGTACGCCCTACAGTGTCCGTCGACATTACCCGGTGTTGCACCCGGGCGAACAGATACATCGTCAAAATACACCGGACGGCGCGAATGTGCCACAACGGCATAGCCGTAGCCATAGCTGTAGCTGCCCTCACTTCTGCCCTCGTACGCTTCGCAGATGGCATCCGTCGCCTGATTGGTGTAAAACTCGCGGTACTCGCCCGGCGGCGTAATTTCCACGCCCTCGTGCGGCAGGGTGGAAAGCGTACCCCATGTACCCAAGTTTTCCCCTTCCGCCAAAAGCGGACCGCAGTGCGTATGCGTTGCATTCATCACGATTTTGCTCGTATCGATTGCAGGGATTCTCTTTTTCACCTTACCTCGAATCTCATCGAGCACGCCGTAGTTGATCGACCCCAGGTCGCCCTGCAGGAAAATAATCAAATCGTCGCCGCTGTCGATGACCAGCGCACAAACGATAGAGGAATCTAAACACCCCTTAGCGATGCGGATGTGAAATTGCCCAGGAATGGCAATCGGTTTGTCTGTGGTTACATCTTTGGTGCTCCAGCCGATTTTTAACATATATATCTCTCCTTCAAATTAGAAGGTAGTGTTTTGGATGCAGTGCGAGGCAAAAGCGCAGCGCTATACTCGTGTATGCGCGAGCATTTTAACGAAGCAATGCGCCAAAACAGCCCTTTTGTCTTATGCCTTCTGAATTAAATAATACATAGACTGTGTGTTTTCACCGAGGGTGAATTTGAGCTTGCCGTCCTCGTAAACGGTGTCAATCTTGCCGATTGCAAAGCCCTCCGGGCTGATGGCGTGCACAATAAGCCCCTCGACATCGGTTTCGATTTCGATGCTCGCTTTGATAACCTCAACGAGCACCGGCGGCTTACCGTAGTCGAGCATTAAATCGCCTTCGAATTTTGCATCGGTGTTCTGCGCTCTGCCGACGGTGGTTAAAAGCAGATTGTCCGCGTGTGCAATGCTGTCTTCGGTCAGCGAGCTTAAAGCGATAACCGCAAAATCCGTTTCACTCTCGATGCTCATTCCCTTTAAGTCGATGCGACCGTTCTTTAAAAGGAAGCCGTAGGCGCACTTGGTCATATCGGTATCAATCCAGCCGTAGTTTTTCTCGCGGTTGATGTAAAGCTCACCTGTATCGGATAAAATTTCCTTGTCCACTGTCGCCTCGGAAGCTACGCCGCCGATTTCGGTGTCGGCAACGATGCCGGTCTTTTCGAAGTTGGCTTTCATGATGTCTTCATCCCATTCACTGCGGGAGAGCGGCTTGATTTTCGTGAAATTCTTTGCCGGTGCAACATCGCCGCGGCGTGTCATCAGTGCCGCGTGGTAGAAAAGACCAAACTTTGCCGGGTCGTTCCAGGTCGAGAATATGCCCTGGCGGTACGGTACGCCGCCGATTTTTTCGGCAAAGATTTCCTTGCCGAGCATGTTCATGCGCTCAAGTCTTGCCGTATACGAATAGGTGTGAATTGCAAAGCCGGACCAGCCCTGGAACAAGCCGTATGCCGCGCTGTAGAGCGTACCCTCTGCGCGGTATTCATTCGGCCACGGCATATCCCATTCGGAAATGTAGGTCGGGCGGTCGATGCCGGTCAGCTTGGTGCCTTTTGCTAAGTACGAATCCGGTCTCTGTGTCACTGCGATGTTTGCGCAGTGCTTTTCAAATTCCTTCCAGCGCCAATCGTACATATACGCATGCTCGTCAAAATAATCGGTTAAAAGCTGCGTTTTTGTGTTCTCCGGCGTGCTTGACCAGTTCGTGCCCGCAATCGGGATTTTTACGCCGCAATCGCGCATACAATCCATCATCGTGCGATAATACTTTTCCTGCAAGTATGTTTTAAAATCAATCAGCGTTTCGTCCTCTCTGTCCTCCAAATCAAAGTCGGCAGCCGATTTTCCGATATTGTTTTCCTTCAGCCACGCATCGAATTTTTCCAAAAACTCTGTTCTGTACGGCTCAGCGGGCGGGAAGTAGTTTTTGTGATACAAATCGCACTCATTTACGATTTCTGCTAATACAAACATCGGGTCGTCGCAGTAGGCAAGCCCGGTGTATGGATTTACGTGTGTCCACAAATTCACGCAATGCTCCTTTTGCAGCTCGATTAAGCGATCATCAAAAATTGCCTGCGTTGAGCGGTTTGCCGTACCCAAAATACCCTCGTCCGAACGGAAGGTGCGGTAGGTGTACATATCCATATAGGCATAAATACCCTCTTTTTTTAAGCAGTACAAAAGATAGTCAAGTCTATCCATGCTCTCCGGGTCCAAATGCGCGCCCGTTACGCGCTTGCCCTTGGTAAAGGCAAAAATATTCGGCGTGTGCCAGTCGGCATCGAGCTGATGGAGGCGCACAAGATTCAAGCCGATTTTTGCAAGGCGCTTCGCGAGCTTTTCGGCATAATCGTGCTCCGGAAAGCAGCCCCAGCCGTTGAAGTTCGTGCCCCAGAATTTCACCTTTGTGCCGTCCTCGAAGGCAAAATCTCTGCCGTCGACCTTCAAAAAGCCGTGCTTGCCGGCCGGCTTTTCATTTTCGAACACGAAGGAAATGTCAATCGGCACATCATCGTGATAAAACGGATATGGAATGAATTTTGTCATTATACTTTTCTCCTTTTTTTAATTTTATACTTGAATTATAGCACATTTTCGGTTATACTCAAGCCGTAGAACTATAAAAAAGCAATGAAAAACAGCACTATTCGGAGGTGGATATGGTTGAAGGGTGTATTTGAAAAAAACGATTTGCGTATGTATGCCAAGCGCGTAAACGGCTTTCGCGGCTTTCCGCCGATGTTTCATACACACGCAGAGCTTGTCTATGTGCTTTCAGGAGAAATACACATGACCATAGACGGTTGTGAGCGTGTTTTAAGGACGGGGGAAATCAGCATCGTGTTCCCCTACAGCATCCATGCCTATGAAACTGCACCGGAAGCAAAGGCAATTATCATTATGTTTTCGCCGGACGCTGTTCCTAAATATGAAAAGATGCTGCTGACCTTTAAGCCGGATGTACCGTATTGCAAGGATGAAGGTGCGCTTTTGCCGATTCTAAGCAGAATTGTGGAGGTGTTTTCCTTAAAGGATACGGCACACGAGGACATCGCAACCGCCTATCTTGCAGGCGTGGTCGGTGAGCTTTTGCAAAGGCTTACGCTACACACGGATTTTGACGCAGGCAGCGAGGTCATACAGCGTGTGCTGACCTATTGCAGCACACATTTTACAGACGAGGATATCAGCACGCGCGCTGTCGCGCAGGCACTGTTTATCAGCCAAAGCTATGTGACAAAAATCTTTTCCGAAAAGCTCGGTTACGGCTTTCGGGAGTATATAAACTCTCTGCGCATTGCCGAGGCAAAGAACCTCTTAAAAAACACAGATTTGAAAATCACGGAAATTATGCTGCGCTGCGGCTTTAAAAACCAAAGCAGCTTTAACCGCATATTTATCGAGGATTGCGGCACGACACCGCGTGCCTTCAGAGCGCAGACAAAAGAGAAATGAAAAGGACAGTCGATGACTGTCCTTTTTGAATACATTATACAATATCGTAAAACTGTTTTGTTTGTGCGGATTTTCTTGCCATCAGGCACATTTTTGCGCTTAAGATACCGGAGGCGAGGTCAGCGTGAGAAATATCCTTGCCGCGTACAACATCGGCAAAGTTTCTTAAAAGCATTTCATCGCCGCCGAAGTGGGAGCCTTCGGTGTTGCTATTTAGTGTTTCAACGCGGTCTTCATTGTGATAGATAATTTTAATTTCGCCGGAGTACAAGTCAAATTCGAGGGTTGCATCATAGCTGATGATGCGCGCGCCGCGCTTGCCTGCACTGCGGCGCACAATGAAATTTTGCGAATACGCAACGTGCAGACCGTTTTCGTACATTACCAATACGCTCGAACTGTCTTCGTTGCCTGTGGCGGTGGAAAAGCAGCATAAATCCTTAATCTCATAAGGGTCGCCGTTGATTTTGTTGATGTTGTTTACGCCCTCCGGACAGGTTTCCTTTTCAGGACAGTCTGCGCAGTGCAAATCTGCCGGCTTGTCGCCTTTAAACACCTGCTTTGAGGTCATTGCACAGATGGTTGTCGGCTGCAAATCGCCCAAAAGGTAGTTGATACAGTCTAAATCATGCGTTGCCTTTTGCAGCAAAAGCCCGCCGGTCTCGTTTTCGTCGCGGTACCATTTGTGGTAGTAGCCGCGACCGTAATTAACATTGTTGTATGCTTGAACATGTGCCGGTGTGCCAACGCGTCCGGAATCGAGAATTTCCTTCACGCGCTGTACGGTCGAGCAAAGGCGAAGCGGGAAGGAGACGACGGTTTTTTCGTTTATATGCAAAATGCCTTCCAGTTTTGTGAGGTCCTCTTCCGTTGTGCAGACCGGTTTTTCCAAAAACATCGGGATGTTGTATTTTGCCACAAGGCAAGCATATTGTGTATGTGTTGAGCAGCGCGTACCGATAAAAACACCGTCCGGTGCTTCAGTTTGCAGCATTTGCTCTGCATCGGTGTAATAGGTGATACCGTCAATATCCTCGAAACGCTTTTTTGCGGTTTCGATATCCGTATCGCAAATGGCGGTCAAGGCAAAATCTTCATTTTTCAGAATTTCTTTTACCTGCGGCGCAATTCTTCTGCCCGCCCCGATAATTGCAAGCTTGTACATAATCCGTACTCCTTTACGCTGTTTTTCTTCATTGTAACAGCCAAAGCGGAAATTGTCTATACATTTTCTGCTTGTTTTTAGCACAATCCTGCTACCAACACAAAAATAAAGGGACGGCGCCCTTCACCGTCCCTTACAAACACGAATTACATTCGGCTTAAATTGCATATTTTCTTTGTTATTCGAGGTTTAATTCCTTCACATAGGTCTTTAAGTTGGCAAGACCTTCAGCAATACCCTTCATACAATCAGCTGAGCCTTCGTATTCAATCGATAAATCTCCCTGATAGTCTGCACGGTTTAAAATCTTGATGCACTGCTTAACCGGAATCACGCCGTGCCCAATCGTGCAGCCCTTTAACATATTGCAGCCGCGGGTTAAAATACCGAGTGTTGCCGGCGTAATCTTATCAAACGGGATTTTGATAAAGTCCTTTGCGTGTGCGTGGAAGGCATACGGTGCGAGGCGCGATACCGCGCTTACGCTGTCCTCATCGACGCAGGCGAAGTTGCCCATATCAATCAAAATACCGAAATTTTTGTGGTTTACGGCGTTAAACAAACGCTCTACGCGGTCGCTGTCCTGCGCTACAAAGCCGTGGTTTTCCACCATCGTGCGGATGCCCTTCGTTTCGGCATATTCGCAAACGGCGCGCACGCCCTTTGCCAGCATCGGCAAAGCCTGATCAAAGCTGCGGTAGTTGCCAAGACCTCGCATAGAGTCCTGGCGCATCAAAGTTACGCCGAGTGCCTCTGCAACATCGACTTGCCCTTTCATTCTTTCAATCTCTGCCTGAAGCGCCTCCTCGGTATCCACTGCAAAGTTTGCTGCAATGGTGTAGCAGTTTACGCAGATGTCTACTTTTTTCGCCTCTTCGCGGATTTTCGCGGCATATTCTAACTGTGTCGAGCCGTCGTGTGGCTTAATCTCCGTAAATTCGATACAGTCAAAGCCGAGCGCCTTTGCCGCCTTGACGGTATCCAATTGCGTCATTTCGCCTGCATTGATTTTTTGTGAAAAAGAATAAGAACTTACGCCAAATCTCATAAAATCACCTCATGTCCCGTCTTTGCGGATTCGTAAATCGCATCCAAAATCTTCATAACCACAACGCCGTCCTCCGCAGGTGCGATACACTTTGTACCGTTCACGATGCAGTCAACGAAATGGTCAACCTCCTGCACAAACATATCCTTGCCGCCTGTCTTTAAGTTTCTCGTTGCCAGATCCACATCGGCAAGATAGCCGCTCACGGTGGTGTACAGCTTCGGCTGACCTGCAAGCGCAAGGCCGCCCTTTGTGCCGTACAAGTCCTTCGCCGTTACACCGTTGCCGTTTAACGAATAGCTTGTTTCCAAAAGCGTTACCGCGCCATTGTCATAGCGGATGAGCGCAACCGCCAAATCCTCTACATCGCACTTGTCTTCGTCACTCGCATTTTCCGGTCTCCAGCCGACATGGGTTTTGAGCCATGGTCTGTTTTTGAGCATATCAAAGGTTGCTGCATAAACGGAAACCGGCTTCGGCTTGCCCATCAGATAGCGCGTATGGTCGATGACATGTACACCGAGGTCGATGACCGGACCGCCGCCGGATCTTTCACTGTCGGCAAACCAGCCGCCCGGGCAGCCGTGACGACGCAGATAGGTTGCCTTTGAATAGTAAATATCGCCGAGTGCGCCGTCGTTGATTAAGTCGAGCGCAACTCTGCTTTCATCTGAAAAACGCATTACAAAGCCGACCATCAAAAGCTTACCCTGCTTTTCAGCTTCTGCGCGCATTTCCTCTGCCTGCTGTGCGTTCATCGCGAGCGGCTTTTCACAAAGCACATGCTTGCCTGCCTTAAGTGCCGCCATCGTGCATTCGTAGTGGCTTACATTCCATACGCAAACACTGACCGCATCGAGCTCTTTAAGCGCGAGCATTTCGTTTACATCCGTATAGGTGCGCTCGATGCCGTACTGCGCCGCTTTTTTTGCCAGTTTTTCTTCGTCAATATCGCAAAACGCGTATACTTCTACATTTTCATTTTGAAGATAGCCGTTCAGATGCTCCTTCGAAATGTTGCCTACGCCGATAATACCAATCTTGATTTTAGCCATCTTAATTCTCCTCCATAACTTTCTTTAAATAGTTTACTGCCGTTAAAATATCGGCTGCCGGATTGTCGCCAACCTCACGCTCGATGGTCAAAAAGCCGTTGTAGCCGATGTCCTCAAGCGCCTTTAAATATGCTGCAAACGGTACGCTGCCCGTGCCGAGCGGTACTTCTTCGAAAAAGCCGCCCTGCCTGTACTCTTCCGGAATCGGATGTACCACGCGATAGAGGCACTCCGGGTCGCCGTCCTTTAGCTTGATGCCGTCTTTTGCGTGCGTATGTACGATGTAGTCTTTTAAGTTGTACACCGCCTGCACCGGGTCGTCACCGGTGACCATCACAAGATTTGCCGGGTCTAAATTGACCGCAACGCCTTTCGAGCCGAGCGAATCTAAAAAGGTTTTTAAGGTCGCACTCGTTTCCGGACCGGTTTCAATTGCAAAGTGCGCATCTAAACTGTCGGCATATTCTGCAAGCTCGTGGCACGCCGCCTGCATAATCTTGTAGCGGTCGTGATTTGCATCCTGCGGCACAACGCCGATGTGCGTGGTCACGATGTCGGTTTCCAGTTCCTTTGCAAGCTCCATAATACGCTTGGATTTTTCAATCAGCTCGGGATTTTTCTCCGGATTGCCGAAGCCCATACCCAGGTCACCGCAAATTGCGGAAAACTTAAGGCCGTTGGATTTTACAAAATCCAAAAGCTCGATGCGCTTTGCCTTTGTCAGATTCTCCGGCGCATTCTCGCCCTTGGTACAATACATCTGCAAGCCCTGCGCACCGATTTGCGCCGCGCGCACAATGGCTTCTTTCGTCGGCAGACGGAAGGAATCCACAATCACACCAATATCAAATTTGCGCATTTAAAACACCCCACTTAAAATTATATTGTTTTTTTCTTAAGTTTATTGTATACTGTTTTCAAGGAAAAAGCAAATATTATCTTGCTTGAAATTAACATTATTTTGCTGTTTTGGAGGTGAATGCGCATGAAAAGCGGATTTTACGAACCGCATATGATTGCCGATGAAAAGATGCCGTTTATTTTTCATCGGGATCTGATTCGAAAAAAAGTGGTAGAAACGCAGAGTCTTGCGCATTGGCACAGAAATATCGAAATTCTGTTTTTCATCTCGGGTAAGGGGGAAATGCTGTGCGACACACAGATTACACCCGTGGAACCGGGCGACGTTTTCATCATCAATGCAAACAGCATGCACTACGTTGCATCGGACGACGAAGTGCGCTACTACTGCCTGATTGTTGACGATAGATTCTGCACGGAAAATGCGCTGAACGCAGAAACGCTCTTGTTTCAAAATCACATACGCGATCCGAAAGCACGTGCACTGTATGAACAGGTTGTTTCCTGCTATGCCAACCGAAATGCTTTTTACAAAGCTTCCGTTCGCTCCGCAGTGCTTTCCTTGCTGGTGTACTTGGTTTGCAACTATACTTTGAGTGAAGAAGTTGTGCGCAAACGCGCGGGCAGTAAAGCGGTAGAAAATATAAAAGCCGCGCTTGGCTATATCCACGCACATTTTATGCAAAAAATAAGCGTGCAGGAAGTGGCCGAATCGGTCAATCTGAGCCAATATCACTTTTCACGCGAGTTTAAAAAGGTAACCGGTGTGTCTTTTGTCACGTACATCAATTATCTGCGTTGCGAAAATGCAAAAAAACTGTTGCAAAGCGGAAATTGCACCGTCGCAGAAGCCTGCACAGTAAGTGGGTTTGAAAATTTTTCGTACTTTTCAAAAATCTTCAAAAAGAACTACGGCGCATCCCCACATTCCTATATTCCAAAAGTATAATTTTCCACCTCGGCACATATACTGTTACCGAGGTGATTTTTTATGTGGCAAAAAATAAAACCGTACATTGTTTCCATCGCAATTGCACTCGGTGTCGGCGGCTTATCTGCGCTGCTCACGCGCGGCAATATGGATGTGTACGAGCGCATTGTCCGCCCGCCGCTCGCCCCGCCGATGTGGCTGTTTCCGGTTGCCTGGGGCATTTTGTTTGTGCTGATGGGCATATCTGCCGCGCTGGTGTATAAGCAAAGGCTCCACGAGCCGCAAAAGGTACAGGAGGCGCTGGTGGTTTACGCGCTGCAGCTGGCGGTAAACTTTTTCTGGAGCATCATTTTCTTCAACCTGCAGGCATATTGGTTCGCCTTTTTCTGGCTTTTGCTTTTGTGGATTTTAATTCTGAGAATGATTGTGATGTTTTACCCGCTGCACGCAGTTGCCGCTTACCTGCAAATCCCCTACCTTTTGTGGGTGACCTTTGCAGGCTACCTGACCTTGGCGATTGCAATATTGAACTAAAAAAGTCCCTCTTTTCAGAGGGACTTTTTTCATATCAGCCACTTTTTTACAAACGGGATTTTAGACAGTATAAAATACAAAAGCAGGCATACCGCCAGCGTTAAAAGCGCAATCGTCGGCGCGGAAAACAGCGCCGGAAAGCTGTAGACGGTAAAGTGCAGTTTGTCGCGCAAAATATAAATCACGAACATATGCGATAAATATACCAAAAACGACGCCTTGGATATGTACACAAATACGCCTGACGCCGACTTTAAAAGCAGACAGCAGGAGAAAATACCGATTGCCAGAAAGCAGATGCCGACCGACATGCCCTCCAGAAAGCGCGTATAGAGCTGACCGCTCACAACCGAGCCGATTACCGTTGCGCCAAAGGTAACGGCAATGCCGAGCGCCAAAAACACAAACGAAAGCGCCTTCGGCAGCGGATAGCGCAAAAGATAATACCCGAGCAGCGCATAGCCGATAGAGGCATACACCATATTCATCCACCACAGATTCGCAACGCCGCCGAGCAGCGTCAGTGGCCACACACCGCTGAATGTCGGCAGGATAATGCCGAACACAAACCACACGCCGAGCGCATAAATAAACTCGCGCTGCGTTGCCTTTTCGGCAAAGAGGCGCGTCATCGGCAGGCATATGTACACAAGCAGAATCATCTGGATGTAGTAGAGGTGAAATTCGTGCTGAAACAAAAGCGTTTCCTTCACCGCCTGCCACAAATTTGCCCACGCAAGCGCATTGGCGGCCAGCAGATAATAAAGCTTATATAAAAATGCCCACGCAAAGCCGGCAACCAGAATGCGCAAAATGTTTTTAAAGTACAGCTTTTTCAGCGGCATCGGGTGCCCGGGCGCATTCAAAAGCGCACCGCTGCACATTAAAAACAGCGGCACCGCCGCACCGAACAGCGTGCGCCAAAGCACAGACCCCATCCATTGAAACGAAGCAATCGGCGCTGCATAGCCGCAAATATGTATGAGCAGTACGCCGAAAATCGCAATCGATTTGATTAAATCCAACCTTGTATCTCTCTGCATTTTTATCCTCCGCAAGAAAATCTGTTTATATACTACCATGTTTTATGAAGCAAGTCAAATTTGATGTTGTAGGGGCGCACGCTTGCTCCGCCCGAATTTTTCTTATAGCCATAACTATGCATTCGCTTTTTCTTTGCCCTGCCGGGCGGGCCTACTTTTGAATGCAAAAGTAGCAAAACGCGGGGGAGTTCCGATTCGTCTCGCTGCGGCTCGGTCACGCCGCGGCTCTGACAATCCACCGGATTGTCATTCACTACCGCGTCGGCCGCTTCGCTACCCCGCACCCCCTCAAAACGGCTTAGGGGGACTTGCTGTCCCCCACAAG
>JAZQCN010000058.1:0-16449 GCA_045546315.1 Clostridia bacterium
AAAAAGAAGTGTTGCTGATGCAACACTTCTTTTTTACTTAAATCACTTTTATAATCAGCTTATCCTCGGTACAGCAGTCTTTACCGACATAAACCTCGAATTCACCTTTTTCTACGGCAAATTTACCGTCACGTCGATAAAAACCGAGCTCTTCATAGCCAAGCTTAAACTCAATTTCAACACTTTCGCCTTGCTTGATAAAGATTTTCTTGAAGCCGCGAAGCTCTCTTGTCGGCCGACACATTGATGCCTTGACATCCGCGATGTAGCACTGTGCGATTTCGTTTCCGTTATAATCGCCTGTGTTTTTGATTTTTGCGCGAATGGTGAAGCTTTCTCCGTTTTCCAAATCAGCAAGCGATATTTCACCCTTGTCCGTATGCACATCACTGTAGTTAAAGGTTGTGTAACTTAAACCATAACCAAACGGATAGAGAGGCGTGCCGCTGATATCGTGATAAGAGGTCAGTGTTCTTGCGCCAATCATAAACTTTGGTTTGTTGCCGTAGTAGTCGTCAATCAAACGCGGATTTTCATTAAAATTATAATAAATCGGAATTTGACCCGTGTGTCTTGGCATCGTACTCGGCATTTTGCCGCAAGGTATATACTCGCCAAAAAGCAGTTTTACCGTTGCCATAGCTGTACGCGTACCGCTGTGCCAAGCATACAATACAGCATCTGAATATTGCACTACATCTGTGATTGCAAGAGGTTTTGCGGCAAATATTACAGTGATTACCTTTTTACCGCTCATTTTTGCGCGTTTTACATATTCAAGTCTGTGGTCTGTAACATCAATGCTTGCAATGCTGTTTGCTTCGCCGGTGACCATCCACGATTCACCGATGGCTACCACAACGACATCGGAAGTTGTGAAAATAGACTGGGCATTTAAACCGTTAATATGTCTTGAAATGTGACAATTTTCTTTTCCGTTATACTCGTACATAGCTTCTAAAAAGCTTTGCGTATCTTCCGCTTTGCCGTCTGGCGACCAGGAGCAAATTAAATCGCGTTTTGTATCAAGCATATCGCCGGTTAAAGCAACGGTTGTGTCTTTTTTCAGCGGGAGTACACCGTCATTTTTGAGCAGAACTGCGCATTCGGATGCGAATTTTTCTGCAAAAGCAACATCATCGGGCTGCAGCATTTTTTCATCCGGATTTGTTTCTTCTAAATACGGATGTTCGAACAGACCTGCTTTGAATTTAATCGTCAAAATATTTCTGACAGAGGTATCTAAGGTTTCCATTGAAACCTTGCCTTCTTCAATTAAAGACTTTAAATGTTCAAAATAGCAATCACTGCACATATCCATATCTACGCCGGCATTAAATGCAAGCTCGGCGCATTCCTTGCGGTTTTCTGCGACACCAAAGTTTTCAAGCTGCTCTACAGAACCCCAGTCGCTGACAACATAACCGTCAAAGCCAAGCTCGTCTCTGAGCAAATCACGTAAAAGATAACTGCTGGAAGCAACCGGCTGACCGGAGATTTCGTTAAAGCTGTTCATCACGGTGCTGACACCTGCTTCGACAGCCTTTTTAAAGGAGTTTAAGTAGAAATTACGCATGGTATAGTCGGAAATTTCCGATTTGCAGTAATCTCTGCCGCCCTCTGCAGCACCATACCCGATATAATGCTTAGCACAGGCAGCCAGCTTGCCTTTTTGGCTCATATCATCGCCCTGAATGCCGTGTACGCTTGCTTTTGCAAGCTCGCCTGCAAGATACGGGTCCTCGCCGTAGGACTCGGAAATTCTGCTCCATCTCGGGTCACGGGAAAGATCGACCATCGGTGCAAAGGTCCAGTGCACACCGGTGCTATAGGCTTCTCTTGCCATGATTTCACAGCCTTTTTCTACTAAAGCTCCATCCCAACTGGCAGCCTGAGCCAGTGGTGTCGGGAAGATGGTTCTGTACCCGTGAATAACATCGCGTCCGTTGATAATCGGGATGCCTAAACGGCTATCTTCGACAGCAATTTTTTGTACCGTATTTGCTTTTTCGATGGCAAGCCTGCTGTCACCTTCTTCACCTGCGAGCGCAGTAAACGCATAAATAAATGCACCGATTTGACCGTCGCGCGCCAATTGCTTAACCTGTTCAAAATCCATACGACCAAGCGGCATTTGTACCGTTTGACCGATTTTTTCCTCTAAGGTCATCTTAGAGAGCAAATCCTCTACACGCGCATCTATAGGTGCGTTTTTGTCTTTGTATAATTCCATATAAATTCACTCCTTTCATTTGATTTAATGATACAATAAATAAAAAAATTATTCAACAAGGATTATGAATAATTTTATATAAAAAAGCGAAAAAATATTGATATATAAAAGAAAGGAGAAAAAAATCATGGTAGAATTTAAGTTAAGCGAAACAAGAACCAATTTAATGCGCGCATTTGCAGGTGAAAGCCAGGCGAGAAACCGTTATACAATTGCGGCGCAAAAAGCGAAGGAAATGAATTTGCCGGTTTTGCATGATGTATTTATTTACACTGCAAATCAAGAGCGCGAACACGCAGAAGTGTTTTATGATTTTCTAAAACAGATGACCGGTGAGAAAATTACAATTTCCGGCGATTATCCGATTGATAATTATGATGATGCAGGGCGCCTTTTACGCGCTGCGCAGCACGGAGAAAATGATGAATATGAAAATGTATATCCGACCTTTGCGAAAAAAGCACAGGAGGAAGGTTATCCGGAAATTGCAGCAGCCTTTACTATGATTGCAAATATTGAAAAAGTACACGCTGACCGGTTTGGCGCATTTGCGGATTTGCTGGAGCGCAATGAATTGTTTGCTTCGGAAACAGAGACAGTGTGGATGTGCCAGAATTGCGGTCATATACACACCGGAAAAGAGGTGCCGGGCAAATGTCCGGTATGCGATGCGGTGCAGGGACAGTTTCTGCGCTATGAAATGACGCCATATTCTGCGTGTGAAAAGCCACAGTGTAAAGGAGAGTAACCATGCGAAAAGAACCGAAGTTTTATTTAGGTGACCACTGTGACCATATTATCGAGGTTATCCGCGGCAAAACGAGGGAAGAAGAAATTCTGTGCTGTGGTGAAAAGCTTTCGCTTATGCAGCCGCACACATCTAAGGAAATTGAAGAAAAACATCTGCCGGTTGTGGATGTAACCGAAAATCAGGTCAAGGTCGGCGTTGGCAAGATTCAGCATCCGATGACGGAGGAACACAGCATTGGTTTTATCTATTTGCAAACGAAAAAGGGATGTCAGCGATTAAATCTTGAAAAGCAAAAAGAGCCTGTAGCAACCTTTTTTCTCTCTGCAGGGGATAAGCCGCTTGCTGTTTATGCATTTTGCAATCAGCACGGTTTTTGGAAGACGGAAATTTAGCGAGGTGATTTACCGTGTCGAATAAAAGAATGGGCAAAGCTACGGTAAAGCTGCAAAATCCGGTTCATATCATCGAAGCGGCTTGTATTGCAGGCGCCAAGGAAGGTAAAGGACCGCTTTCAAACTATTATGATGAAATTCTGACGGATGACCTATATGATGAAAAAACATGGGAACGAGCGGAGAGTAAGCTGCAGAAAAACACGCTGCAGAAGCTGATTTCTAAGTCGGGAAAAAGTATGAAGGATGTGGACTATGTCTTTGCGGGAGACCTTTTAAATCAGTGCTGCGGCACACATTATGCACTTAGCGATACGGGTATCCCGTTCTTTGGCTTGTACGGTGCATGCTCTACAATGGCCGAAAGTCTTTCGCTGGCGGCAATGCTTATTGATGGAGGTTTTGCTGATCATGCTGTTGCAATGACATCCAGTCATTTCTGCTCTTCGGAAAAGCAGTTTCGCTTTCCACTTGAATACGGCGGGCAGCGCACGCCGACTGCACAGTGGACGGTGACCGGCTCCGGAGCTGTAATGCTGAGCAAAGAAGGAAACGGACCATATGTGACACACATCACTACAGGAAAAATCGTAGATATGGGTATCACGGATATTAACAACATGGGAGCCGCAATGGCACCGGCAGCTGTTGACACAATCTCGACACATTTTTCTGATTTAAATATAGGTCCGGAGGCGTATGATTTAATTGTGACAGGAGATTTAGGCAGGGTCGGCTGGAGTATTGCAAAGGAGTTATTACAAAGGGAAGGTTACGATGTTTCGAAAAACTATGACGACTGCGGAATGCTTGTTTTTGACATCGATGGACAGGATGTGCATGCCGGTGGCAGCGGCTGCGGATGCAGCGCAATAACATTTTGCGGTTATATTTTGAATCGATTGCGTAGTGGCCACCTGAACAGTGTTCTGCTCGTTTGTACAGGTGCGCTGATGAGCCCTGTTTCTTTGCTGCAAGGGGAGAGCATACCCGGAATTGCGCACGCGGTTGCAGTACGAAGGAGTTTTGAAAATGATGTATATTAAGGCTTTTGTTATTGGCGGACTGATATGCGTCATCGGGCAGCTTTTGATAGATAAAACAAAAATGACACCTGCCAGAATTTTGGTGAGCTTTGTGTGTGCAGGCGTTGTTTTAAGCTTATTTGGGTTATATGAGCCGCTCGTTGACTTTGCCGGTGCGGGAGCGACAGTGCCGATTTCGGGCTTTGGACACTTGCTCTGTAAAGGTGCGCGGGAGGCTGTTGCCGAATCCGGACTGATCGGTGCACTGTACGGCGGTGTAAAAAACGGAGCAGCCGGAATCGCTGCAGCTGTGTTTTTCGGTTATGTAATTTCACTGGTATGCTCGCCTAAAGTTAAGAGTAAAAAATAAAGCAGTCTTCTTTGAGACTGCTTTATTTTAGTCACGAATATAGGTTAATGCTTCAACAACGCTTCCGACAAAAATCAATTCAACCTTAGTTTCAAATGCTGACAACGCGCTTTGGTTGTTTTTGGGTAAAATACATTTTTTAAAGCCGAGCTTTTCGATTTCGGAAATGCGCTTTTCGATATGATTTACGGCACGAAGCTCACCGGTTAAACCAACTTCGCCGATCAGAGCTGTATCGTCCGGCACGACAAAGTTTCTGAAGCCGGAGGCGATAGAACAAATAATGCCGAGGTCTGCAGCCGGTTCGTCGATGCGTATACCGCCGATTACATTTACATAGGCATCCTGGCTTGACATATTCATGCCAACGCGCTTTTCTAAGACAGCAAGCAGCATTGCAACGCGGTTGTAGTCAACGCCGTTCGTGCTTCTTCTCGGTGCAGCGAAAGATGAGGTTGCAATTAAAGACTGGATTTCAGCCAAAAGCGGTCTGCTGCCCTCCATTGCACAAATTACAGCTGTGCCGGCGACATTTTTTGGTCTGCCCTCCAAAAGCGCCAAAGAAGGGTTTTCAACCTGTATGAGCCCGGCTTCGCGCATCTCAAAAACGCCGATTTCATTTGTAGAGCCGAAACGATTTTTTACACCGCGCAGTATTCTGTAGTTTTGATGGCGTTCGCCTTCAAAATAGAGCACACAGTCAACCATATGCTCTAATACTTTTGGACCGGCGATGCCACCATCTTTTGTAACATGACCGACAACTAAAATTGTGATGCCGTTTTCCTTGGCCTTGCGCATCAGCGTCATTGTGACCTCTCGCACCTGTGACACGCTGCCCGGGGCTGCCGTCAGTTCCGGAGCATACATAGTTTGAATCGAGTCTATAATTACAAAGGCGGGGGATATTTCGTCCATGTTTTTTAATATGGCATCCATATTGACCTGAGAAACGATCAGCAGCTGCTCTGATTGGATATGCAGTCTTTGTGCACGCATTTTTAGCTGGCGCTCGGATTCTTCGCCGGACACATATAAAACTTTGCCTGCTTCAGCAAGTGAATCGCAGATTTGAAGCAAAAGTGTCGATTTGCCTATGCCGGGGTCACCACCGATTAAAACCAATGAGCCTGTAACCAATCCGCCGCCGAGCACGCGGTCGAGTTCGGTTAAGCCGGTTGAGTTTCTGATTTCATCAGTGGTTGTAATATCTTTAAGTGGCGTTGGTTTTGCGTAGGTGAGAGTGGAGACATCGCTTCTTTTGTTGCTGCCCTTGGAAGGCGCTGTAACAACGGTTTCTTCAACTAAGGTGTTCCAGGCACCGCACGCAGGACATTTGCCAAACCATTTTGCTGTTTCATTTCCACAATCGCTACAGAAAAATACAGTTTTGTTTTTCATGTTTTTCCTTCCTTTCGGATGATGAAAAATGGGGTGTCGGCATTTTGTCGACACCCCACGATTAAATGAATTATTCTAAAATCAGACCGGACGTTGCTTCTTCAACGAGCTTCGGATTCTTGCCTTTTTTAGCAAAATAGAGGTCGCCGAGACCGGTTGCCGGATCGTAGTTTTTCAAATAGTAAACGGAACCGTTTGTTCTTGCTGAATACAAGAATTCATAAGTGTTGACCAAAGATACATCTTTATCAATATCAACGGATTTTGATGGCTTATTTGTTTTTGCCATCTTTAATGTACCCTTAGAACCGTCGTCAGTTAAATCGGTCATATAAAACAGCGTTTTATTATCACCGCTGAAGGTGACAGTATAGTATGGCACATTTTCAGCTACAACTGTTGATTTCTTACCATTGAAGAGATTCAATGTGCCTTTACCTGTATTTAAATCCAAATCAGTGAAGTAGGCAATGTATTTTAAATCCGGTGTGCCGATTGCAAGGGAAACGCCGTCGGCGATTTTGGTTTCTTTTTGAATTCCGAAAGAGGTTTTGCTGATGAAGAATTCGCCGCTGTAGGTTTCCTGGTCGAAGTTTCTGATATAGGTGATTTTGTTGTAGTCACGGCTGTTCAGAACATTGTTTATACCTTCGGCACTCACTTTTTCTGCAACAGTTTTCAGCTTTTTGCCTTTCATGCGGTGGATTGTCAATGAATTTGCATCTGTTTCGTCAATCGTAATGAAGATATAATTCTTGTTTTCGACATCCGGATTTAAATAGAAGTTTTCTTCTTCAAAACGCAATTCCGGAACCTTATTCGTTTTGCCGGCATAGAACTTAGCTGCACTATCCGGCATATTCACATAAAAAGCGAAGTTTCTTGTTAACTGACCAAAGCAGTCCTCACGCACAGTTGCATTTTCTGCGACAACGGTAACCGGTTTGTTCGGCGCTGCATAGCTGAGTGCCTTACCGGTGGTACCATCATCCTTTTTGATGGTTTTATCAAAAAATGCATAACCACTGTCATTTATGGAATGTAACGCTTCGACATCTTCAGCTACCTTTGTTGTTTTAGGCTTGCCGGCGGAAAGCTTTGTAACATAAAGTGCAGTTGTACCTGTTTCTGCATCCGGAGAAGCGAAGGCAAGATATTTTGCACTATAACTGAGCATCGGATAAATGTTCGGCGCGTAGTTATCTGTAATCAACTGTGGTTTTCCGTTTTTCTTATAGCTGTAGAGTGAAATTGACGAAGTGCCTTCTTCGTTTACGCCGGTTTTTGCATACAGCACAACTTTACCGGTCGATGATACGAGTAAGCCGGAAGAAACACCGGTATCAATCAAAATTTTCTTTCCGTTATTATAGCTAACGCACAAGTCGCCCGAATAGGTAGAAGTGTTGAAGTTTTCATAGAAGAAAACTGCAGAACCATCAGGTGAGCGAAGTGAGGTGCCTTCTAAAATGGCTGCGGAAGAAAGACCGCTTGCAGGATCAGCAGCTTTAGCGGTAGTCACGACATCGGTTTTGCCCGAGGCTTTGTGATATTTGATGCTGTTGTCCTTAATATAGAGTGCCGAAACTTTTGAGGTATTGTAAATCGTGGGATATTTGTTTGCAAATATGCCGGAATACGCAACCCAAAGTATTGCACAAATCAATATAACAGCCAAAAGACCGGTGAAAGCAAACTTTTTCTTTGCAGGCTTGGAGTCATTGCAATCCATATTGCTGCTCTTTTCCTTCTTGTTTGATTTTTCAAGGTCCTTTACCGGCGCGGCAGAAGCCTCATCTGCGCTGATGTCGGTCTCAGCAGCGTTTTCTTCGGCTGCACTACCGGTTTCGGTTATTTCTTCTTCTGTTGCAGCTTCAACAATTGCATTAACCGCTTCAGTGTCTTCGACGGCGACAACATCGGGGGTTTCTTCAACTGTAGTAACATTTTCGTTTTCTAAGTTTTTATTTTCCACCTTAAAAACTCCTTTACAAAATGATTTACTTGTTTATTTTACAATAATTTTAATAAAAGTGCAATGTTTTCGTGAAAAATTCTTATTTTATTCATAATATAAAATTTGCTGTATTGCTTTTTTCGGTGCTGTATTGTATAATTATCTAAAAAATCTTTAGGTGATAAAACATGAAAATCATTGCAGCTACAAATAACAAAGGTAAACTTAAGGAAATTAAAAGCATTTTGGAATCGGCAGACATTGAGATTGTAGGATTAAAAGAAGCCGGCATTGAAATAGATCCGGAGGAGAACGGTTGCAGCTTTGAAGAAAATGCTTTAATTAAAGCTCGCGCGGTTTGTGCAGCATCCGGTATGCCGGCAATTTCTGATGATTCCGGCTTGTGCGTTGATTATCTGGACGGGGCACCCGGCATTTATTCGGCACGCTACGCAGGTGAAAATGCTACTGACGCACAGCGTATTGAAAAGCTGCTTGACGAGCTGCACGGTATACCCCGTGAAAAAAGAAAGGCATTTTTTGTTTCGGTTGCTGCTTTTGTCAGCCAGAAAGGCGTGGAGATTACTGCGCAGGGAACTGTAGACGGCTATATTACAGAAGCGCCTGACGGCGAAGGTGGGTTTGGATATGATCCTATTTTCTTTGCAACTTCGCTTCGCAAGACCTTTGGGTCGATGACGGATACTGAGAAAAACAGCATCAGTCACCGTTTCAGAGCTATGACGAATTTAAAAACAAAACTTGTAAAGCAAGGTGTTTTATAAAGGAGACTATCCAATGAAAGGTATTATTGAACGCTTTTGTAAATACTATCAAAAATATAATCCGTACACGGAAAGCGAAAATGCTGCAGAGCATATCAGAGCGGACGGCACATTTGACGATGTGGACTACGCCTGTGAAAGTCGCTCTGCATGGAGTCTTGCAAACCATACGCGCTACGCGGCAGCGCTTGCACTTTTATACGACCGCACCAAGGACGATATGTATGCAAAGCTTTCCAATCTTGCATTGGCGCACTGGGCGCAGCATGACTACAGAAATTCCAACTGGTGGCATAATGATATCGGTACGCCGCGCCTTTTGATGCATACGGCGCTTTTTTTAGGAGATAAGCTTGAAAAGAGCAATCTTGATTATGTATTATCGCGCCTGCCGGATACAGTCGAAGAAAAGTGGACCGGTGCAAATAAAAGCTGGCTCGCAGAAAATGTCATCTGCAAGGGACTTTTGCTCGGCAATGCTGCTATGGTTCGCGAGGGCAGCGATATTATTAAATCTACTGTCTTTGTCTCCGAGCGCGGTATTGAGGGTATACAGAAGGATTACAGTTTCACACAGCACGGTGTACAGCTGTATAACCATGGCTATGGCTTAAGCTTCATAAACAATGTGATGACCTGGGGATATATCCTTTTTGGTTCTGAGTTTGCATTTTCGGATGAAGAGGTATCTGTGGTTACTGACCTGGGCTTAAACGGAACTTACAGAATGTTTAGAAAGGGTGCGATGGACTTTCATCCGCGCTCGCGTGAAATTGTGCGCGGTATCATCGGACAGCCGGGACATATGACGATGCATATTCCCGGGCTTGAAATCCTTTTGGAACTGAACACGGATAAAGAAAAGACAGAAAAGCTTACGCAGGTATATAACCATATGGTAAATGGTGAAAGAATGCCGCTTTTAGAAGGCAATAATATGTATTGGTGCGTGGATTATATGACGCATGTGAAGGAGAAGTATTACGCATCCGTGCGCTGGGCATCTAAAGATGTGCTCGGCGGCGATATGGAACACGGTGTGCCCGTCAACTCGGAAAATCTGCTTGCAGGCTTTGCGGCATACGGCGGCATCTGCTATATGGTATCCGGTAAAGAATACGAAAACATCCCACCGGTCTGGGATTGGGGGCTGCTGCCGGGTACAACCACGCCACATATGGATATGCCGATTGAAGTCGGCGGTTTTCATGAATCGACCTTTGTTGGCGGTGTAAGCGACGGAAAAAGCGGCGTCATTGCTGCTGTTATGCACAAAACATACGATGCAGGGGAGAAGGCAGCCTTTGGCGGTAGGTGCGCGTGCTTTATGTTTGATGATGTAATTGTGCATCTCGGCAATTGTCTGCATTCAACCTCAAAGCATGATTATAATACATGCTACAATCAATGCCTGTTAAACGGTGATGTATTGGTGAATGGTTACAAGGCAACGGCGCGCGGACTAACGCAAGGACAGGTGCATTCAGTCTACCACGATAATATTGCTTATTATAATCTGGATTTTTCGACGCTTTGTATGAAATGCGATTCAGTTTCCGGAGACTGGTACAGAATTTATTCTGCTGCTAATGTTCCGAAAGAGCAGGTTGAAAAGGATGTATTCCTTTTGTACAAGCCGCAGGATAAACAAAACGGCAGCTATGTTTACGCTGTGGTACCCGGGATAGAGCCGGACGCTTATAAAGCTTATGATATTCACGCACACATACAGGTTGTTTCAAATGATGATGTGCAGGCCGTATATGATGCAGACAACAGAATCTTTGGCGCTGTTTTCTATAATTGCGGAAAGTGCGCGTGCGGCGAAACGGAGATTTGCGTTGATGCGCCTTGTATACTTATGTACGATTTCGGTGCGAAAAAGGTATTTGTTTGCGCGCCGGAACCGAAAAAGCCGTCGATACGCGTAGCCATTAATTCTATGTTTGCCGATATCGTTGTACCGACAAAGGAAAATGAACGCGGCAAAGCGGTAGAGTATAAATTTTAATTTTAAAACAAGCATTTGTTCTTATATTATCATTTCTGCATATATATTTTTTGCGGAGGTGTATATATGCAAAAAACAATGCTTGTTTTTTTGTTGTCTGTCTTTTTATTAAGCATATTTCAAACGGAAACAACTGCAATGTCGGCCGAAAGCTACTGTGTGATAGAAAACGAAAACGGACAGATTTTATATGAAAAGAATGCAAATAAGCGCTTGGGAATGGCAAGCACGACGAAAATAATGACCGCCTTGCTGTCGCTCGAAAGCGGAAAGTTAAACGAAATTGCAACGGTAAGTGCAACTGCAGCAGGAACGGAAGGCTCGTCCTTGTATTTAAAGGCAGGAGAAAAGATACGCGTTCTGGATTTGGTTTATGGTCTGATGCTGAATTCCGGCAACGATGCAGCCGTAGTTCTGGCGGAACACATCGCCGGAAGCGTGGATAAATTCGTCTCACTGATGAATTCGAAGGCGAGCGCCATCGGTGCGAAAAATACGCATTTTACGAATCCGAACGGGTTGAGCGACGAGGCGCATTATACAACCGCTTATGATTTGGCTTGTATCGCGGCGTATGCTTTGAAAAATGAAAAGTTTCAAGAAATCGTATCAACAAAAAGCATGGAAATCGAAACGATAAATCCTGCAAGGAAGATATATTTAGCGAACCATAATAAGCTTTTGACATCCTATGATGGATGTAACGGCGTAAAAACCGGTTACACCAAAGCAACGGGGAGATGCCTTGTGAGTTCGGTTACGAAAAACGGATTTCAGGTTGTTTGCGTTACGCTGAATGCACCTGACGACTGGAATGACCATAAAGCATTGTATCATAGAGCATTTTCGGAATATGAAAAACGAAGTGTGCTTGAAGAAGGGACGGTCGCCGGGAAAGTTAAGGTTTTTAACGGGTGTTCGGAAGCGGTAAACGGGGTTGTCGGCAAAACGGTCGAAGTAGTTGAAAGCAAGGATGGTCAGCTTTCGGAAACTGAAATACTGTTATACGACAGTATCAATGCACCCGTGCAACGAGGGGATGTCATCGGGAAGGCGTTCGTTAAGCAAGGCGGTCATTTGCTCGGCACGGCGGATGTTATTGCACAGGTGGATGTGCCTTGCTTAAAAAGGATTACATATTTTCAACGATTTTTTGAGTTATTTCAGCGTGTTTTTTATACAGAATTGTAAAAGAAAGCTTCGGGCTTTCTTTTTTGCTTTCTTTCTATTGCATTTTTTATCTATTTAGTATATAATTCGAAGCGTATGCGGTAAAATTATACTACATATAGAATATGGACTGTCGGGAGGATAGACATGGGAGAAATTGTACGGTTACAAAAGTATATTGCGATGGCGGGTAAAGCATCCAGACGCGGCGCGGAAGCTATGATTGAAGATGGTAGGGTCAGCGTCGACGGTCAGGTGGTGACTGAGCTTGGTACTAAGGTCGAAATTGGCGCAAACCGTGTAAGCTTAGACGGCGAGGAAATTAAGGTGGTGCAAAAGAAGTACTACATTATGCTCAACAAGCCGCTCGGTTATATCAGCGCGGTCAAAGACCAGTTTGACAGACCGACCGTTGTGGATTTAATTAAAGATGAGCTGAAGGTGAGCCTGTATCCGGTCGGCAGGCTTGACTGCGATACGGAAGGAGTGCTTATTCTGTCTAACGATGGCGACTTTACCTATAAGGTAACGCATCCGAAGCACAACATCGGCAAGACCTATATTGCAACGCTCAAGGGCGGTATTACAGTCGCGCATTTAAATGCACTACGCCGCGGTATTCGCGTGGAGGATTACAAAACATCGCCTGCTGAGGTTGAACTGTTAGACGGTTTTATCGGACACAGTGTGGTGAAAATCACAATTCACGAGGGCAAAAACAGACAGGTCAGAAAAATGTTTGAGTCGCTCGGTTATAGTGTAAAAGCTTTAAAGCGTGTGGCAATCGGTCCGGTGGAGCTTGGCAGCTTGCAGGTTGGCCGTTGGCGCCATTTGACCAGCGTGGAAGTTGGTTATTTAAGCGGAGGAGGCAAGAAAAATGATTGAGGTTAAAACGGTAATTGATAAAGAAGAAGCTACTGCATTTTTGCGTGCGCGTGGAATTGAGACGGATTTGCAGCCGTTGTTTGTAATGTGTGCAACCGAGAAGGGGAAGCTGCTCGGTGTCGGTGCAGTGTCTATGGACAGCAAAGGTGCCGTGATAGAAGAGGTTGTCTGCGATGAAGATATCGACTGGCTTATCGGCAAAGCGCTTTTAAACTCGTTAGAGCTTGGCGGCATTATGAATGTTGGAATTCAAAAGGAATCGCTATTTAAGCTTGCAAAGATGCTGCGCTTTAAGGAAAATGGGGCAGTATACACCGTGAATTTAGAGGGCTATTTTGAAGCCGGCTGCAGTGGATGCGGAAATGCTTGACTAAGATTTAACAAAAATTTACGAAATATTCAAAAATTGCTTGAAAATTATTAAAATTACAGTTATAATGTAAAATAGGTAAGATTGGTGTTTAAATAACCAATATCCGACATTTGAATAGCGAGGTGAGATAGTTATGGCAAATTTCTACGAGGGTTTGATTTATGCCGGCATGGGTCTTATGGTAGTATTTGCGGTATTGATTATCCTGATGGTTGCGATTATGGCAATGCGCCTTTTTGCAAAAGAGGAAAAGAAAACCGAAACCGCTGCGCCTGTACAGACACCTGTTGCTGCTCCGGCTCCGGCTGCGACTGCAATCGACACAAATGAAACAATCGCTGTTATTTCTGCAACTGTTGCAGCAATGAGCGGCGATGATCCGAACAAGAGACTCAGAGTTAAGTCTATCAAGGATCAAAACGGTAATGTGATTTGGAGTAAATAATTATTGAATTCAGTTCAAGAAAACGGAGGAATTTAAAATGAAAAATTTTGTAGTAAAAGTTAATGGAAATGTTTATAATGTTGAGGTTGAAGAAGCAACAGGCGTTACAAATACACCGATTGCTGCTTCCGCACCGGCTGCATCGGCAGCACCTGCTGCAGCTCCGGCTCCGGCTGCTGCACCGGCTGGCGCAACAACTGTATCTGCTCCGATGCCGGGCAACATCTTAGATGTTAAGGTATCCGTTGGTCAGAGTGTAAACGCAGGTGATGTACTCTGCATCCTCGAAGCTATGAAGATGGAAAACGAAATCCTCGCACCGAGCGCAGGTAAGGTTGTTGCAGTAAGCACAACAAAAGGCTCCACAGTTAATACCGGTGATGCTCTCGTTTCGATTCAGTAATCGGATTTTTGTATAACATAGAAGTGGAGTGAAATATTATGACAGCGTTTTTAACGAAATTTATTAACCAAACGGGGTTTGTGCAGATGTTTATGTCTGCAGACTCTTTTGGTGGACAGTATTTTGATTATTGGCACGCAATTAAGGTTGTTATTATGCTTGTGATTGCTTGCGTATTGATTTATTTGGCAATTGCCAAGAAATTTGAACCGCTTCTGCTTCTGCCGATTGCCTTTGGTATGCTTTTGGCAAACCTTCCGCAGATTAGTGGTGCAATTTATCACCCGGAGCTTTTCGGAGGTACAGACCTCAGCTTCAGCAAAATCTTGCATGAGGGCGGTCTTTTAGACCTTTTGTATCTGGGTGTTAAGCTCGGCATTTACCCGCCGCTTATTTTCCTCGGCGTGGGCGCTATGACTGACTTTGGTCCGTTGATTGCGAATCCGAAGAGCATTATTTTGGGTGCAGCTGCACAGTTTGGTGTATTCTTTACTTTCCTTGCGGCACTCTTACTTACTGTGTTTTTCCCGAGTCTTGCATTCGGCTTTAAGGAAGCGGCTTCCATCGGTATCATCGGTGGCGCTGACGGCCCGACTGCAATTTATGTTACAAAGACACTTGCGCCGCACCTGCTTTCCGCAATTGCAATTGCTGCATACTCTTACATGGCGCTGATCGAAGTGATTCAAAAGCCGATTATGAAGCTGATGACAACCAAGAAGGAGCGCGAAATCGTTATGGAGCAGCTCCGTCCGGTTACAAAGCAGGAAAAGATTATTTTCCCGATTATGGTTACTGTTGTTGTTGGTCTCGTCGTTCCGGATGCGATTCCGCTTGTTGGTATGCTTATGCTCGGTAATCTTGCGAAGGAGTGCGGTGTTACAGACAGAATCAGCAAGACTGCACAGAATGAGCTTATGAACATTCTTACAATTTTCCTCGGCACAACTGTTGGTGCAACTGCAACTGCAGATAACTTCTTGTCACTGCAGACAATCTTTATCGTATTATTGGGTGTTATTGCATTTGCATTCTCGACTACCGGCGGCTTGCTTTTGGGTAAGGTAATGTGCTTCTTTACTAAGGGTAAAATCAATCCTCTCATCGGTTCTGCCGGCGTATCTGCCGTTCCGATGGCAGCACGCGTTTCGCAGAAGGTTGGTCAGGAGGCAAATCCGAAGAACTTCCTTTTGATGCATGCAATGGGACCGAATGTTGCAGGCGTTATCGGTTCTGCAGTGGCTGCAGGTGTATTCCTTGCAATGTTCGCGAACATGTAAAAACAATTTGGTATATTATTTTAAAGGGAGGTAAACGATTATGGCAGTTAAAATTACTGAAACCATATTAAGAGACGCGCATCAGTCCTTGATTGCTACGCGTATGACAACGGAACAGATGCTTCCGATTGTTGAAAAATTAGATAAAGTTGGTTATCATTCCTTAGAGGCATGGGGCGGCGCGACATTTGACTCCTGCCTGCGTTTCTTAAACGAAGACCCGTGGGAGCGTTTGAGAAAGATTAAGGATAAGGCAAAGAACACAAAGCTGCAGATGCTGTTCCGCGGTCAGAATATCCTCGGTTACAGACACTATGCAGACGATGTAGTTGATTACTTCGTAAAGAAGTCCGTTGACAACGGTATTGACATTCTGCGTATTTTCGACGCGCTCAATGACCCGAGAAACCTCGAGGCTGCAATCAAAGCCGCAAACCAGGCAAAGGCACATGTACAGGCAACTGTATGTTACACCATCAGCCCGGTGCATGATATTGAGTCCTTTGTAAAGCTTGCAAAGCAGCTTGAGGGTATGGGTGCTGACTCCATTTGTATCAAGGATATGGCTGCACTTTTGTTGCCGTATACTGCATATGACCTTGTTAAGGCGATGAAGGAAGAAATCAAGATTCCGATTCAGCTGCATACACATTACACAAGCGGTGAGGCTTCCATGACCTACTTAAAAGCTATCGAAGCCGGTGTTGATGTAATCGACTGCGCTATGTCTCCGCTTGCGCTCGGCACATCTCAGCCGGCTACAGAGCCGATGGTTGCTGCGTTGCAGGGCACAGAGTATGACACAGGTCTTGATCTTGATCTTTTGAGTGAGATTGCTGACTATTTCAGACCGCTTCGCGAGGAATACTTAAAGAGTGGTCTTATGGACCCGAAGGTTATGGGCGTAGATGTAAACACACTGCGTTACCAGGTGCCGGGCGGTATGCTCTCGAACCTCGTATCCCAGC
>JAZQCN010000059.1:0-200582 GCA_045546315.1 Clostridia bacterium
AGCAGGTGCTTTCACAGGCGCTCGGTATGCTACGCTACACACTGCACACGCATCTCGAGGGTGATTTTGTCTGCACAGACGGCGAAAAATGGGGACACAATTGGATTTATGTACTGGGCATTGAAAGAATGTTTCACGCCATTGAAGCTCTTGAGGCATATCTTACTGAGGAAGACAAAGCACTCTTAAAAAAGATTCTCATTTCCGAAAGCGATTTTCTTTTAAATAAATATCCGATTACGGCAGGACTTGAGAGAAGCTGCAACCGACCGGAAAGCAACATCTGGAACGGCGCAACCCTTTACCGCACAGCGGCCTTATACCCGGACGCACCGAACAAAGATGCTTACATCAAAAAGGCACGCGCCTTTTTTGCAAACGGCATCTCGATTGAAGCTGACAAAAACTCCGACGAAATTGTCGATGGCGAGCGCATCGGTGATTTGTTTATCGGGGCAAATATGTTTAACTCCTTTGCCTGCAACCACCACGGCTACTTAAACATCGGCTATATGTACATCTGCCTTTCCAACATTGCAATGCTCCATTTTTTCTTAAAATCTAAAGGTGTCAAGGCAGATGATATGATTTATCACAATTTATACAAACAGTGGCAGCTGATTCGCTCCACCACCTTCGATGACGGCAGACTTTTGCGCATCGGCGGCGATTCGAGAGCCAGATATTGCTACTGCCAGGACTACGCCCTGCCATCGTGGCTTTTAATTGAAGATGTCTACGGCGAGGACTGCTCGATGCTCATTGACGGCTGGCTGGAAATCCTCAAAAAGGAAACCGCTGTAAACGGTGACGGATCTTTTCTTTCCAACCGCTTCGGGCATTTCGAAAATCTGTCGCCGGTGTACTACACACGCTTGGAATCCGACCGCGCAAATGTCGTTTCTATGGCACTGTATTGGCACAGCAAATTCGCCCTTGAAGGCACAAAAGAAAGCGAAATGCTCACCGCCTGGAAGGATGATTACCACGGCAGCGGCTTTGATGCAAGCGGCAACCGCTTTGCATCCTTTACCTGGGCTTCTTCCGAAAAGCCGCAAGGTCTGCTCGTTCCGAAAAACGACAGCTCACTTGCCGAATGGCGCTATAACCTCGGCGCAAAGATTTGCGGTGTTGGTAGAGAAAACTTTGATGAGGAGGAAGCAAACACCGTACAGCTCTTTGACGGCGGCTTTATCACCTGCGGCACAACAATTTCCTATTCCGACAACTTTATGGCGGAGGGGCAGGAAAAGGAAGCAATGGCGCGAAAGCACATCGCCTTTTCGGCACTGCCTGACGAAAACACCGTGCTTTGTTTGCAGTATGCCCGTAGCTTGAACCGCGTATTTACAGCTAAAATTGCCGGAACACTTTGGAATATTCCAAACGATATATTTAACGGTAGACAAAGAAAACTCACCTTTGAGCACGGCAGCGGCTACTTTAGTGGCGGCGATTATGCCAGAACCTATGAAACCGTTGCACTCGGGCATTTTGTAAATGCAGACGACAAAATCGGTCTTGCCTCTAAGCTTCCGCTCACGCTGGTGCGCAGCGGCGAGCGCCAGATTGATATCAAACTACGCGAAAACAGCGGCACACTCTATGCTGAGGAAATCTGCGCGCCGTATGAAAAAGCATACAAATGGGTCGACCGAAACACCGTTTTAATCGACACCGGCTTTGCTTTATCGCTCGGCACGGCAGAGGATACGCAAAAGCTGAATGCCTCGTTGACTGCGCCGAACTTTAGCAATGTCAAAGCCATCGGCGTAACCGGTAAGGACGGCAAAAACTATCTTTTGCTTGCAAACTTCACCGACAGCGAGCAAACCGTAAATTTACAGCATTTCAATGCGCTGAATCTTGCAAACGGCAAGAAGGCTGAAACAATTTGTTTTAAACCCAATGAAGCTGTATTGCTTGTAAAGGAGGAAATTTTATGATTTCGTTAAACGCAGAGGACAAAAAATGGGTAGATGGTATTTGGGCAAAGCTTGACCGCAAGCTTTCCAAAACCGCAGTGGATGTGTTTGATTTTATCCCGTACACAACAAAAGAGGGCATCTATGTTGAGCCGCCGAAGGAAGGCCCGGTTTGGTGGACCAACGGCTTTTACGGCGGTATGATGTGGCTGATGTATCATATGACCGGCAAAGATGTATACAAGGCCTGCGCCGAGCATCAGGAGCTTATGATGGACGAGGCTTTTCAAATTTACGACGGCTTACACCACGATGTTGGCTTTCAGTGGAATCTGTTGTCAAAGGCGCACTATGCTCTGGGCGGCAATCCGAAATCCCGCGTTCGCGCGCTGCACGCCGCAAACATACTGGCAGGGCGCGTGAACATTCGCGGAAAATATATCCGCGCCTGGGACAAATTGAATCTTTCCATCATCGACACGATGATGAACCTGCCGTTACTTTATTGGGCATCGCGCGAGGTGGCAGATGACCGTTTCCGCTTTATTGCGGAAATGCAGGCCGATATGACTATGCGCGAGCACGTGCGCCCGGACGGCAGTGTTGCACACGAGGCTTTGCACGACGACCTCAATGACCGCGTCATTGAAACCCGTGCAGGTCAGGGCTACGCCGTCGGCTCTGCTTGGAGCCGCGGTCAGGCGTGGGCACTCTACGGCTTTATCCTAAGCTATATCCACACAGGAAAAGAGGCGTACCTGGACACCTGCAAAAAGGTAGCCGACTACTTTTTAGAGTACGCCGAAAAAACAAACTATAAAACACCGACGGATTTTAACGCACCGCCGGAACCGTTTTATATCGACAATTCCGCCGGCACCTGCGCTGCCTGCGGCCTTGTTGAGCTTTATAAAACCACCCACGAGGAAAAGTATTTAACCGGCGCAATCCGGATTTTACGAGCGCTCGAGGAGGATTGCATCTTTGACGACTCCAGTCAATCCATTCTCCAAAAGGGCATGGAATCCTACGGCAGAGGCAAGCAGCTACACTTAATTTATGCAGACTTCTTCTTAGTAGAAGCCATTGCAAAATTAAAAAACAGCGACTTTTTAATTTGGTAAAACACTTCTTGAAACAAACCTTATTTTGTGATATGCTATGCACAGAAAGCTTTATCATGAAGGAGGAAATACAATGGACAGAAAATTAAGAGTCGGTATTATCGGTTGCGGCGGCATCGCCAATTCGCACGCAAAGGCATACCTGCGCCAGCCGGATGTAGAAATCGTTGCAGGCGCTGACCTCGTAGAAGGCAAGACGGCAAAGTTTTTTGAAAACCTCGGCGTCGAGGGTGCAAAGTGCTACAACAGCCACACCGAAATGCTCGCAGACGAAAGCTTAAAGCTCGATGCGGTTTCGATTTGCACCTACAACTGCACGCACGCGGAATGTACGATTGCAGCACTCGAAAAAGGCATCCACGTGCTTTTGGAAAAGCCGATGAGTGTAACCACCGAGGAAGCAGTAGAAATGATTCGTGCAGAAAGAAAAAGCGGCAAGCTACTCAGCTTAGGCTTCCAGCCGCGCTTTGAGCCGAATATGCAGATGATTAAGAAAATCGTGCAGTCCGGTGAGCTCGGTGAAATTTACTACATTCAGACCGGCGGCGGCAGACGCTGTGGCATCCCGGTCGGCACACTCGAAAACCCGAAGGACACTTTTGTGCGCGAGGACACGGCAGTGCTCGGCGCTGTTGGCGACATCGGCTGCTACTCGCTCGATATGGTGTTAAACGCTCTCGGCTATCCGAAGCCGCTGCGCGTAACGGGTTATAAGTCCAACTTCTTCGGTACAAATCCGGACTACTATGCAGGTCACGACAAAGCAGATATGTCCCAAAAATTCGGCGTAGACGATTTTGCCGCTGCATTTATCCGCTTGGAGGGCGGCATTATCTTAGACTTCAGAATTGCATGGGCAATGCATTTAGACACCCCGGGTGACACCATCATTATGGGTAAAAAGGGCTCGCTGCGCATTCCGTCGACCGACTGCTGGAACGGCGCTCCGGGCGGCGAAATGACAATTTACCACGATGTCGGCGGCAGACCGACACAGACGACCGTGCCGCTCATTACCTACGATAAGCCGCGCTTTGAATACATCTGGGACGGCAAAATCCGCTCCTTTGTCGATGCGATCAAAAACGGCGGCAGCGCACCGGTACCGTCTTCCGAAATCCTTTACAACCAAGCCATTATCGACAGTATCTGTAAATCCGCAGAGCTCGGTATGGAGGTCGAGGTTGAAATTCCGGAAATCTAAACTACATACAAAAAGCACTTGCTTCACGAAGAAGCAGGTGCTTTTTTATTACCGGTCGATTGCATAACCGTATACTTCTGTGGTACACTATAAAAAAGCGAGGGATGAAAATGAAAAATCAAAACACCTTTGAACGCATATATGCCGTCGTGCGCCGTATCCCGTACGGTCGCGTCGCGACCTACGGTCAGATTGCAAGAATGGCGGGCAATCCGCATTGGTCACAGGTGGTCGGCTATGCCTTACATGTAAACCCCGACCCCGAAAACATCAAATGCTACCGCGTGGTCAACCGCTTCGGCGAGGTATCGCGCGCATTCGCCTTCGGCGGCGAAAACGCACAGATTCATCTGTTGGAAGCAGAGGGTATCAAGCTTATAGACGGCAAAGTGGATTTAGGCAAATATTTATGGGACGGCAAGTGATATTGATTCGCAGTGATATATTTGCTTCGCAAATGTGAAATATCTGATAAATCGGATGTGAATGATAAAAAGCCGTCTCAGTGAGACGGCTTTTTCCATAACATTTCCAGCAAGGAAATATATCACACACCGACAGGCGTATTTCACTCGCTCTACAGAGCGAATTTCACTGCGCGTATCCCTTGGGATAACGCGCTTAGAAGTCACTTTTTTATTATAAAATTATGCTGTTTTAAGAATTCCGTTTAATTTTTCCTGAATCAACACGGCAGACACAATCGGTGCGACCAAACCAAATACCAGAGAAAGAATCTCAAGCTTTGTGCCTTCATATTTTGCATATGCGTCCATCAGCTTTGCTGTTTTATAATGCCAATACACGGTATACAGCGGCAAGAACATACAAAGCAGAAGCTCACGAACCGTCTTGCGCTGTTCAAGACCTTCGACTGTATTTAAATGCTTTGTTACATTGTAAATCCAGATAAGGTACCATACACCGAAGGTAATCACCGTCAGGAATAGGAATTTGCCGATGCCCTGCTCCATCGTGTAGGTCAGCGGCACTAAGACGAGCGCTGCCAGAACGGTTGTAACGGCAAAAACCAAGTACATCGGAGACAGACCGGTCATCATATAAGCCCCACCGATTTCCGACGCTCCCAACAAGGCAGCCACAACGGTACACACAATTGCCCATGTTCTCAGCTTCGCAGATTTTCCCGAGTCGCTCTTATTTGCAATCGCCATACAAAGCAACATTGCCGCCAGCATCGCCGCTGCAGCAGAAATCAAATACATAATCGTTTCACTGTTGTAGATAAATGTTGCAAGCACGGTCTCGTAGTAGGTTGACACATAGATAGAATAAAACAGCTCCATTGCAGCGGATATTGCAATTGTGCCGAAGCCGAACAAAGTCAATTTCCTAAGTTTTTTCACAGCAAAGCCGATACAAAGCAAAATCAGTCCGACAACCGCCACAAACAGGTAAACCGTATCAAAATATACTTCCATTTCTACCGCATTTACAAGTCTCGGTATTGCAACAAGGGCAATAACCGCGTACAAAAGTGCAACGAAAAACGACAAGGTTTTCGGCATTTTAAACTTGCCCGGCACCAGAAAATATGTATAGGAAAGCCAAGCGATTACTCCCGCAACGATGAAGAAAATGCTGTAAAAATCAATACCGAATAACCCCGCTAAAACCAACAGTACAACCGTCGCATTACGAATTGGCTTACGCGCATTTTCCGGAAGCCCCTTGGTGGAAAGCAAAGCCAAAAGCACAAATGCTACCAGCATAAACAGATATGGCCCGGTCAACATTTCGCCAAATGTATAACCGTAATCAAACATGTTGATAATACGCACCAGCGTTGAAACTGCAAGTGCACCAATGCCAAACACGGCCAACTTTTCATGCTTTTTGTTTAAAAGCGAAAGAATGAAAATGACAAAACCTGCTGCACAAAGAGTCCTGCTAATCAACGCAAATAAATACATTTCACCCAAAATCGAATGTTCAATCTGCAACAACAGCACACGCAGCGCATCCGCGCTCAGCAAGCAGAAAACACTTATGGCCCAGCCGCCCCATTTGCCGCCGAAGGTCTTTTCTTTATTGCCGCCAAGCAGGCAAACAATAATCAAAACAATCAGAATCGGAATAATTACACCTGCAAGCGGCGCAAGCTTTTCGGCAAATTCGAGATATTCACGCATCCCCCTCGGCAACATTCCGTAAGTTGTTTTATTCTCCACATTTTGCTCCAGAACATTTGCAATCATTTGAATGAGCTTGAATATAAAGATTACAATACCCATCCCCAATGCGCAAAAATTCCATTTCTTTTCTTTCATATTACACTGCCCCTTTTTTGATTCGCTTACCGTGCGAATTTATTTTGTTGCACTTTTATTGTAGCAAATTTCCAATTGTGCGTCAAGAAAAAAAGGACTTGCACTCGCAAGTCCTTTTTTGTTTACAGAATAATCTTTCGCGGACATTTTTCCTTACATGCACCGCAACCGATACATTTGTCATAATCAATGACAGCCAGGTTATCCTCTACTTTAATTGCTTCAACAGGGCATGCTTTTTCGCACAATTTACAGCCGATACAGCCCACGGAGCACTGCTTATTTACAAACGCACCCTTGTCTTTGTTGCTGCAGCCGACAACCACCTTTGCCTCTGCCGGCACAAGCTCAATTACACCCTTCGGGCAAGTCTGTATACACTTACCGCAGGCCGTACATTTCAGCTCGTCGACAACGGCAACGCCGTTTTCAATGCGCATCGCATCAAACGGACAAGCCTTCACGCAAGTGCCCATACCCAAGCAAGCGGACACGCAAGCCTTTGCACCGCCGCCGAGGCGCGCTGCAACCAAGCAATCCTCGATGCCGTCATAAATGTATTTTTCGACCGCGACACCCTTTACGCCGCTGCACTTCACATACGCGCGCATACGCACCTTTTCTACTGCGCTGCTGCCCATAATCTCTGCAATTCTTGCCGTATTTTCCGCGCTGCAGCCCGGGCAAGCCGTAATCGGAGCTTCCCCTTTTGCAATCGCAGCCGCAAGATTTGCACAGCCTGCATAGCCGCAGCCACCGCAATTTGCGCCGGGCAAAAGCTCTGCAATCTCTGCAATGCGCTTATCCTCTTTCACATAAAATATAATTGCAGCGATGCCCAACAGTGCGCCGAACACAACGCCTAAACCGCCAAGCACCAAAACCGAATATAAAATCTGCATAGTTTACCTCCAAAAGCTCCAAGCCGTTCAGGCTCAGATTTGAAATCCGGAAAATCCGCCGAACGCCAATGCAATCAAGCCTGCGGATACCAGTGCAATCGGGAAGCCCTCCATGCACTTCGGCGGCTTGGAAAACTGCGTGCGCTCACGCACACCTGCAAACAGAACAATCGCCAGCGTGAAGCCGAGTGCCGAGCAAAGGCCGAACAAAACGGACTGGATAAAATTATAACCGTTCTGCACATTCAAAATGGCTGCGCCGAGCACCGCGCAGTTGGTAGTAATCAGCGGCAGGTAGATGCCGAGAGCATTATACAGCGCAGGCATCAGCTTTTTTAATACCATTTCCACAAACTGCACCAATACGGCAATAATCAAAATGAATGCAATTGTCTGCAAAAATTCAAGCTCCAACGGTACGAGGATATATGTCCACGCAAGGTAGGTCAGTGCACTCGCCAGCGTCATAACGAAGGCTACCGCACCGCCCATACCAACGGCCGTATCCACCTTTTTGGACACACCGAGGAACGGACAAATACCCAAAAACTTTACCAATACGAAGTTTTCGATTAAAATCGCGGTTAATACGATATTAATAAAGCCTGCAAAATCCATTACGCAGCACCGCCCTTCTTCGCATTTTTATTGCGAATCATCTGAATGACCGCAATCAGCAAGCCGAGCACGATAAAGCCGCCTGGCGCTAAGATAAGCACCAGCATCGGCTCATAAGCCGACGGCAAAAGCTGCACGCCCCAAAGGCTGCCTGCGCCCAAAAGCTCACGCACTGCGGAAATCAATGAAAGCGCCAGTGTGAAACCGAGGCCCATACCGAGGCCGTCCAGTGCAGAAAGACCAACGCTGTTTTTCGAAGCAAACGCCTCTGCGCGCGCTAAAATGATACAGTTAACAACGATGAGCGGAATGAAAATGCCCAAGCTTTCCGCCAAAGCCGGCATAAAAGCGTTCATCAGCATTTCAATCATTGTTACAAAGCCTGCGATAATCACGACATAAGCCGCAATACGAATCTTATCCGGAATTACCTTGCGCAAAATCGAAATAACCACATTCGAAGCGATGAGCACGGCCGTTGCCGCAAGACCCATCATAAAACCGTTCTGCAGAGAGGTCGTAACCGCCAAGGTCGGGCACATACCGATGAGCTGCACAAAGGTCGGGTTGTTCTCAATCAAACCGGAGGTCAGTGTTTTCAATGCTTTGTTTTCCTTCATTATTTAACCGCCTCCATTTCTGCATTTAAGCCGGGTGTCTGCATAAGCCACTTTGCAGCTGCAAGCGCAGTATCCGCGCCTCTGGCAATCGCTTTCGAGGAAATCGTTGCGCCGGAAAGCGCCTGAATCTCGTCTGCCTTCGGTGCTGACTTTGCTGCCCCGACCACTGCCGTTTTTCCTTTAAACTGATTTCTGAAATCTTCCTTTACAATGTTTGCACCGAGACCTGCCGTCTCGCCGTGCGACAAAATGCTTACGCCGGTAATTGCAAGCGAGGTATCCACACCGTAAATCACTTCAATTGCACCGCCGTAGCCCGTCGGTATTACCTTAAAACAATAGCCGACAACCGAATTTCCGTCCAGCGCAACATACGCCGCACTGACAACCTCCGGCAGCTCTAACAACGCAAGCCCATCCGTCGGCTCAAAGCTTTGCGCCGCAATAACTTCCTTTAGCGCCTCCTGTTCAGCCAGGGCACTGTTTTGCGCGATTTTATCCTCTGTCAAAAGGTTTGCACCGGCAAGAAGCGCCGCAACCACAGCCGTGATTAAAAACAGAACAAGTGCATTTTTTGCTACATCCCATACCTTAGCCACGCTTCTTCACCTCCCCGAATACACGCGGACGCACCAGCTTATCCAAAAGCGGTGTTGCCACATTCATCAAAAGGATTGCGTAGGTTGTACCCTCCGGATAACCGCCGAAACGACGAATCACAAAGGTTAAAAGACCGCAGCCGATACCGAAAATAATCTGACCGCCCGTCGTAACCGGACTCGTCACATAGTCGGTTGCCATAAACCATGCACCGAGCATCACACCGCCGGAGCAAAGGCTGATGAGAACAAACTGCAAATCATATTTATGTACGCCAAAGAAAAATGTTAAAACTGCCAGCGATAAAAGGAAGGACAGCGGAATACGCAAATCGATGACACGACGAAGCAGCAGATAAAGCGCACCGATTAAAATCGCAAGCGTGCTGACCTCGCCGATACAGCCACCAACATTGCCGAAAAATGCATCCGCCAGCTTTACCGATACTTCCCCCGTTTCTTTTAAAATACCGAGCGGCGTCGCACTCGATGCCGCATCCACAGCGTATTTTGCAAAGCTGCCCACCGGCTTTATAAAGTTTGTCATAAACACCGGCCACGCGGAAAGCATAAACGCACGCGCGCTGAGCGCGGGATTTACAAAGTTGTGCCCAAGGCCGCCAAAGAGCTGCTTTACCACCACAATTGCAAATACCGTGCCGACAATCGCCATCCACAGCGGTATCGTTACCGGCAGGTTAAACGCAAGCAGCATACCCGTTACAACTGCGCTCAAATCTCTGATGCAGGTCTGCTTACTTGCAAGCGCAAGCGCCTGCTTCATACAAATACCGCGCTCGGCATGCAAGCACACACCAATATAAAGCCATTGATAAATAAACTCCGCTGCCACGGCGGCACATACGCACACCATCGTCACAACCAATGCGCGCACACCGAAGAAATACCAGCCCGCAAACAGCGCAGGCAACAGCGCGATAATCACATCCAGCATCACACGCCGTGTCGTATTTGCACTGACGATATGCGGCGATGCAGAAACCACAAATTTTTCATTTGCCATAATCTCGAATCTCCTTAGGCTATTTTTTCGCAGAAGCTGCCCTGCGCTTTGCAATTGCTTTCTGTCTTGCAATGCGGATATTGGAAACCAAATGCCGTTTTGCCGGGCAAACATAAGCGCAGCTGCCGCATTCGATACAGTCTGCCGCGTGCATGCGCTCGCAAGCATCCCAATCGCCGATTTCGGCATAATTGTTCAGCGTAAGCGGTACCAGATGCATCGGACACGCCTGTACACAGCGACCGCAGCGAATACACGCCTGCGCCGCATCGTAAATCGTCTCGCTTCTCGAAAGCGCCAGAAGCGCCGATGTGCCCTTAATCACCGGCACATCCAGGCTCGACTGCGCGATACCCATCATCGGGCCGCCCTGCAGTACCTTCTCCGGCTCTGTTTTGAAGCCGCCCGCCTGTTCAAACACATGCCTGAAGCTCGTACCTGTACGCACCTCAAAGTTTGCAGGCTCTTTTACGCAATCGCCCGAAACCGTAACAATTCTTCGAATAATCGGCATACCCGTTGCAATGGCATTACCGACGGAAACCATCGTGTCGATATTGAGCACGATTACACCGGCATCTGCCGGCAAGCCGCCTACCGGCACCTCGCGCCCGGTTACTGCATTGATAATATGCTTTTCCGAGCCCTGCGGATACTTTTTCTTTAAAACCTTAACCTCGATGCCATTATATTTTTTCGCTGTTTCGCGGATGACTTTAATTGCATCCGGCTTATTGTCTTCAATTGCAATATAGCCCTTATCCAAGCCGAAAACACGCATAACCGCACGCAAGCCGCAAATGACTCTGTCCGGCTGCTCAAGCATCACGCGATGGTCACTGGTCAGATACGGCTCGCACTCTGCGCCGTTTAAAATCACATAGTCGATTTTTTTATCCGGCGGCGGAGAAAGCTTGATATGCGTCGGGAAGCACGCGCCGCCCAGGCCTACAATACCTGCATCGCGTACAATTTTTACAATTTCCTGCGCTGAAAGGTCCTCAATCTCCCCCTTCGGGGTAATGCTCGGGTCCACCTCATATGTAAAATCGTTTTCGATAATAATGCTTGTTATCATACTCCCGTTCGGGTGCTGTCTGGGCTCAATTGCCTTTACCGTGCCCGAAACGGAGCTGTGCAGCGGCGAAGAAACAAACGCTTCCGAGTCTGCAATCTTTGTGCCGACACAGACGCGGTCACCGACCGCTACTACCGGCTCAAGCGGTGCGCCCAAATGCTGCAATACGGGATACACATGCTCTTTACAGCCTTCGATTTTGCGAATCGGAACATGCTTAGTATAATGTTTATTATCCGGCGGATGTACACCGCCTCTGAAGGTCAATGCCATAGTATGCCCCTCCTTTTTCCACAATATATAAATATATTATCACACTTTTCAAACATACACAACAATAGTTATTATTTTAACAAAAACCGCATCAATTTGCGGCTCTGCGCGGAAATATTTTTATACAAAGGTGCATATAGTTTAGTATTCAATTTTTAAAAAATGGCAGGTGCTGCATATGAAAAAACAAACCTTTGTCAAAAACGCCGCGATTTTAACGCTGACCTCTCTGATTTTGCGTACGGTAGGCATTTTTTTACGCATTTACATCGCCGGGCAAATCGGCGCGGAGGGCATGGGTCTGCACGCGCTGATTTTTACGGTGTATACCTTTGCAAGCGCCGTGGCAACCGCCGGACTGAGTCTTGCCGTAACGCGGTTGGTTTCGGAGGACTTTGCCGTCGGCGGTAAGGCCTCTGTGCGCTGTATCCTCAAAAAAGCCTTACCGCTCAGCCTGCTGCTCGGCTGCGGTGCAACCGTGATTTTGTTTTTCGGTGCGGAAACCATTGCAGTCTATTGGCTCTGCGACGCGCGTGCAACGCTTTCTCTGCGTATTCTGTCGCTCGGGCTTCCGCCGATGGCAATCAGCGCCTGCTTTAAGGGCTACTTTATGGCAAGGCGCAACGCAAAAACGCCGTCCGACTCCCAGCTGCTCGAGCAGGTCATCCGTATTGCGGCCGTCTTGTTTTTACTCAAACCGATGGCAAAGCACGGTCTGAGCTATGCCTGTGCTGCCATCGTGCTCGGCAACGCCATCAGTGAATTTGCTGCCTGCATCTACCTTGCGTTCGGCTACAACAAAGACTATAAAGCGATAAGCTACAGCGGTAGCGCAAAGCCGCAAATTCTTTCTCGCCTGCTTGCCGTATTTTTGCCGGTCGCCTTTACAGGACATATCAACACCGCCTTACATATGACAGAAAACCTGCTTGTGCCGCAAGCGCTGTCGCGCTTCACCGCAGATAATGCCCTTGCGCTGTCGCAGTTTGGTATGCTTAAAGGCATGGCACTGCCGGCGCTGTTTTTCCCGGCTTCGTTTTTAAGTGCACTTTCTTCCCTGCTCGTTCCGGAAATGTCGGAATACGGCGCAAAAAACCAGCAACGCAGTATTGCACACACAGCAGAATTCACTCTGCGCATCACCTTTATATCCGCCGTTTTGATTGGCGGTCTGTTTATGGCATACCCAGAAGAAATCGCGCAGCTTTTGTATAAGGAAAATGATGTGGCACTCTATATTGCCTACCTTGCACCTATTGTACCCTTTATGTACTTGGAAAGCATCGCCACCGGTCTTTTACACGGGCTCGGACAACAAATGGCAACGCTCAAATACAACCTCGCCAACTCCGCCGTGCGCATCAGCGCCGTGCTGTTTTTTGTGCCGCGCTACGGCATTCGCGGCTTTTTGTGGATAATGATTCTGAGCAATCTTTACACTTCGCTTTCTTGCCTGCACCGCCTTTGCAAGGTTGCGCGCGTGCAGCTTTCCTGGCGCCGGTGTGCCATTTTACCGACTGTCTGCTGCACGCTTGCGCTATTGGTCTGCCATGTATACAATCGCTTCGGCGCGGGCCTTTTGCATATGCTTGGCGGCATGGCACTGTTTTGTACTGTCTTTTTGCTGCTTGCCTGCATCACGGGCACAGTATTGCCGACAGACTTTGCAAGCCTGCGCGCAGTTTTTTCCCGCACAAAGCAAAAACAGTGAGCAACCGCTCACTGTTTTTGCTTTATAATATGCTGTATTCAAAATTTTCATAGTGCAACCGTACACCAAGGTCTGTACCGAGCGGCAACAGTGCCAATGCGATAAACAGCTCGCCGCCGTCCTCCTCGTTTTTCAAAATTGCGTACTCGCCTTCGATGCGCACAACAATATAATCCTTCGGTTCCATGCTGTCTTCCTCCTAAGTGTTAACGAATATACTCACACGCGGCAAGCGCTGCAATTGCGCCGCCCGCCGCGGCGGTTACCAGCTGACGAATCTGCTTTGTACGGCAGTCGCCCGCTGCAAAAATGCCTTCCGTGCTTGTTTTGCAATCCTCACCGGCAACAATGTAGCCGTATTCATCAAGCGCGACCAAATCCTTGGCAATCGCCGTCGCCGGCACCTGACCAACCGCAACAAACAACCCATCGACTGCAATGCGTCTTGTTTCGCCGCTTTCCTTATTTTTTACAGTAACACCGGCGAAGGCTTCCTCTCCCTCTACCGTTTCTACAACGCTGTCGAGCACAAATTCGAGGTTTTGCTTATCCTTTAAAAGCGCAAGCTTTGCCTCCTCCGCGCGAAAGCCCTGTCGACGGTGAATCAGATACACCTTGTTACAGTAGTCCGTCAAGAAAAGCGCATCATCAATGGCGGTATTGCCGCCGCCAACCACGGCTACATCCTTGCCGCGGAAAAAGGCACCGTCGCAGGTTGCGCAATACGAAATACCGCGCCCCGTAAACTTCTCTTCTCCTTCTACCCCGAGCGGACGGTTCTTTGCGCCAACCGCCAAAATCAACGACTTTGCCTCGAGCGTTTTGCCGCGCTTGGTTGTTACTGTAAACACATCGCTCTTCTCCACGCTGACCGGCGCATCAAACAGCACCTGCGCGCCAAGCGCCGTTGCCTGCTCAAACAGCTCGGTTGCGTAGTCCACACCCGAAACCTTTTTAATGCCCGGGTAGTTTTCAATCTCCAATGTGTTCACAATCTGACCGCCGTAAACGCTCTCCTCCAGCACGGCAACGCTGCGCCCTGCGCGTACACCGTAGATTGCCGCCGTGAGGCCCGCCGTTCCGGCACCGAAAATTAAAATATCGTACATCGTACTCCCTCATTTCTCTATCGAAGCTTTTCTATCCCCTATTATAACCAATCCGAAACAAAATTTCAATCCGTTTTTTCATTGACTTTTTCTCTGTAACATATTATAATTCTCACTATAGAAAAGGAGTGTTTTTTTATGAATTTTGAATACTTAAAAGCATATATGGACAATCTGGGCAAAACACTGCGCATCCCGGGTAGATATATCATTGTAACCCACCATGGCAAGCGCGTATTTGAATATGGTGCAGGCTATGCAGACGAAGCAAAAACCAAGCCGTTTGCGGCAGACACACTTGTGAATTTATATTCCTGCACTAAGCCGATTGCCTGCACGGCAGCGCTGCAGCTTTTAGAGAAGGGCAAATTCCTGTTGGAAGACCCGATTGCAAACTATCTGCCGGCTTTCAAAGATATGACAGTTCGTCATATCACAAAGAACGGTATAACAGAAATCAGAAAGGCGGAAAAACCGATTTTGATTCACCAGCTGTTTACGATGACTGCAGGCTTGAGTTACGATTTGACCTCCCCCTCCATCCAAAAGGCAAAAGAAAACAAATCCTGTACTACGCAGGATTTCGTAAATGCGATTGCAAACGAGCCACTCTTGTTTGAACCGGGCAGCGCCTATCGCTACAGCCTGTGCCACGATGTGCTCGGCGCGCTTATTGAAGTTGTTTCCGGTATGTCCTTCGGCGAATATTTAAAGAAAAATATTTTCGAGCCGCTCGGTATGGAGAATACAGGCTTTAAAACAAACGAGGATATTTACGCGCGTATGGCAGACCAATACACATTAGATGCCGAAACCGATACCATCAAAAACATAGGCAAAAACAACGAATTCCGTTTCAGCCCAAACTACGAAAGCGGCGGTGCAGGCCTCATTTCCTGTGCCGAAGACTATATTCGCTTTGTAACGGCAATGTCGCTGTTTGGCAAATCGCCGGAGGGCGCACAGATTTTAAGCAAGTCCACCATCAATATGATGCGTGCAACGCATGTGATTCCGACCGAGCTTGGTGCCCAGAATATGGGGATGTTCGGCAAGCAAGGCTACAATTACGGTCTGGGCGTGCGCACGGCTGTAGGCTCTGCTTGCGGCAGACTGATTGCCCCGGGTGAATTCGGTTGGGACGGCGCGGCAGGCTGCTTCGCTTTGATGGACCCGGACGAGGAAATTGCGATTTTCTATGCACAGCACAGACGCAATCCGCAAAACGCTGACAATCATCCGTACATCCGCAATATGGTGTATGCACAGCTGGTAAAATAATCTACAAAAAGGAAGAATAAGGCAGGAGGAATTCTCTTGCCTTTCTTTTTTTATATTTTTTGTCGAAAAGTGTCGACAAAAAGATTTTTCTCCTTTATAATAAAATCAAAGACAATTGTAAAGGGGAACACAAAAATGCTGAAGGAAAAAGAACCCTCTGTTGAAATATCCAGAGATGCGCTTATAAAGTCGCTTGGCATTTCCGATAAGGACAAGCGCCGCGAGCGCAGAAAAAGACGGTTTAGAAAGAATCGGAAAAGGCTTTTGATTTTTGGCGCCGTTTTGCTTGTCATCGCAGTGGCAATTTGCTTTGCCATCGGCTCTTGTGCAAGCAATGCGCGCACAAGCAAAAAGCAAAAAATCGAAGCCGAGCTTGCACAGGCGCAGGCGCTTGCCGCAAGCTACAGCTACGATGAGGCCATTGCACTTTTAACCGATTCCAAATATGCAGAGCACGAAGAAGTCCTTGCCGCAAAGCAGGAAATCGAGCAAAAGAAATCCGAGCTTGTTTTGTACGACGGTCCGTATTACCATGTATTTTTCCACAGCCTGATTATCTACCCGGAGCTTGCCTTCGACGGCGACTACAAGCATGAAGGCTATGATATGTGGATGACAACGGTTTCCGAGTTTAAAGCAATGCTGCCGCAGATGTACGAGCGCGGCTTTATCCTCTATCCGCTCGACAAAATCAAGGCTGAGGGCGGGATTATGCTGCCGCCGGGCAAAAAGCCGCTGATTATCTCCATCGACGATGTAAACTACTATGAATATATGAAGGGCGACGGCTTTGCGGACAAGCTCGTCATCAACGACGAAGGCAACCTCGCCTGCGAGGTCACCACACCGGAAGGCGAAGTCATCACCACCTATGACGGCGATGTAATGCCGATTTTAGACGAGTTTGTGCGTGAGCATCCCGACTTTTCTTGGCAGGGCGCAAAGGGCGTTGTTGCCGTAACCGGCTACGAGGGCGTGTTCGGCTACAGAACCGTTAAGCTCGAGGGCGAGGAAAAGGCGCAGGCAAAGGCAGAGGCAAAAAAAATCACCAACAAGCTTTTGGAAACCGGCTGGCTGCTCGCATGTCACAGCTACACACACAACGATTATTTCCGCGACGGTAATGTGGAAATGGAAGACTTAACCTATGACACCAACCGCTTTAAGGAGCGCACCGCAGAGGATGTAAACGCCCCGACCATTTACATCAGCCCCTTTGGCTACACCCTGCCGGAGGGCGACGAAAGACTTTCGTATGTAAAAAATATGGGCTATACGATTTTCTGCCCGGTCAGCCCGGCAATGCGCACCTATATGACCGACGAGGGCGTGCTCTTCTCCGAGCGTCTCAACCTCGACCGATATAATATGCGCACCAAGAAGGAGTTTATCAACAAAACCTTCTTTGATGTAGATAGTGTGTATTATAACGAATAATGCAAAAAAAGAAGGCTTTCGCCTTCTTTTTTTATGCTTATTTTTCAATAATCTTCACAATCGGTGCCGCCAAAATACCCATATCCTTAAGCTGATATTCATAGCTGTACTCATCGCCTGCCGTGCGCCATACGGTCGGGCCGAACCAGGTCTGCGAGGTATTGTTATTGTGCAGGGCGGCAAAGCTGTTGTAGCGGTTGCCGAAGAGCTTAAACTCTATCGTATGCTTACCCGCCTTTACATCCTTTACCTCCACGGTATACGGTGCAAAAGCACAGTAGCCGCAGTCCTTGCCGTCGACAAACACCTTTACTACAGCGCCCTTATAGGTTGTTGCGCGAATCTGCAAATCGCAATCCGGTGTTTCAATCTCGTTTTTGTAGGTGACATTTCCGCCATAGAACGGCATTGTCTGCATCATAAGCGGACCGTAGCCGATTTTATTTGCACGCGGAATAATTGTGCACGCCGTTCCCTCGACCTTCACGCCGAAATCACCAAGCAGATAGCACCATTCCGTATTCGAGCGAATGGAAAGCTTGAGCTTGATGGTTAAAATATTCTCGCCGACCTTCAGCTTCGGCAGCGGGAAGGTCTTAATGGATTCATCGGTAAAGTAGCCGTCAATTCTTGCCTCAATCGGTGCGCCGTTGAAGGTAAACTCGTGCTTTTCGGCATTCTCAACGGCAAGACGTACGCCTTCAACCTCAATTTCAGAGTTGATGCGGATGCGCAGTGTAATCGTATGCCCCGAATCCTTATCGTCAAACACCCACGGCTGTGGCATATCGGCTTTGTTTTCAATGCCGATGCGCTTACGGCAAATTGTATCGAGACGCAGAATTTCCTCCTCCGGCTCAAATGCGCCGTCATCTAATGCAAATTCTGCCATATCCAGCAAAAGCACATTCGGCTCTTCGAGCGTATAATCGTGCTTGCCGCGCAGAATAATTTCCTTGCCCTCGCGCACAGGCTCCTCCTTAGTATATGCTTCCCCTTTGCCGTTACCAAGCCACAAAAGCAGACTGCTTTCGCTGTACATTTTTTGATACACTACGGTGCAATCACCATTGTAGCTGTAGCGGATTTTCTCGGTTTCACCGCTTAAGGTGTTGTACAGCACCGGTGTATAATGTCCCTTGATTTTAATCTGCACATTTTCAGTTTCCGGCGCATTGATGTCATTAAACTTTCTGTGCTCGACACGGTCGCCGTAGGTTTCTCTGCCGCGTGCGATAAAGAGCCACTTGCCGTTTTCGTCCTCACGCATATTGTAAATCAGAGACTCCGTCTTTTCGCCGCGCGCATTGCGGATTTCAATATCACGCTCATCAGAAAGTGCATTTAAAATCGCAAGGCGCTCAAAGCCGACGCGTGTGCATTCGTTATACAAGCCCAACACGCCGTCACTTTCAATTGCATCAATATATTTCGGGCAAGCACCGGCAAAAATAATCTTACCGCCTGCTGCTTTGAACTTTTTGAGTGCATCCAGGGTTGTCTGGCGCATCGTTTCCATATTTGGAACCAAAATTGCACTGTAGCCCATTTTGCCGACATTGAATTTGCCGTCTGCACAGCCGCCGAAGGTCTGCGGCAGCTGCGATTCGCAGATATAGTCAAAGTCAATCGTGCCGAACAAAAGCCATTCGATGCAGTTGTCAAACTGCTCCTGCATCACAGCGCGGATATCGCTCGTGTTTTCGCTCGGACCCCAGTGCAGCCAGTAGCTCTCCACCGGATGCAAAACGCCGACCTTGACCGACGGCTTGCCGCGTGTGAGCGCCGTATTTACTCTTGCAAAATGGTCCTCTATATATTTATATTCCTTATACCACGGGGACTGATAGTTAATCGATGCCGGGTAGTCTCTTTTTGCCTCACCCGCCATCGACACCCACGAAAGATGCGGTACGCGCACGCTGATGCCGAGCGCCGCCTGCCAGTCGCCGTGGAGCTTATGTCCTCTGAAGTCAAAATCCCAGTTTGTTACGCCGTACAGCTCGGAGAGCACACCCTCTGCGCCGTATTGGTGCGCCGCAGACTGTGCCTGCTTTGCCGTTGTATATTCTCTCCAGCCGCAAAGCATATCAATGCCCGGCAGCTGAAAGCTTCTGTAGTTGCGCATCGCTTCGCCGATTGCCGCCGTCTGCGACATCAGGCTCGGCTCCTCCATCATATGCCCGGTAAACATAAGCCCGTTTTCCTCGCACCACTTGCCGCAGGTGTCCACATAGGTCGAGGTAAACAGCTCTGCAATAAAATCGTGGTACAAATAGCGGAAGCGCGATACCTTCCCCGCCGGCAAATCCCAGAAAAGCTCCGGCAGCTTTTCTAAAACATCCTCGCCAGTATAGTCTTTAAACTTTTCCGGCAGCAGCGGTGTCCACGGCAGGGTGACCTGTTCCTTGCTTGTTGCATATGACAAGGTTTGCTTACGGTTAAACTGCGGCTCATCCGTAAAAATTGCAGGCACCAAATCGCCGAACTTATCGCCGACCTCTTTTTTATACGCCTCATAGGTGATTTCTATAAACTTTTCTACCGCTTCTTTGTTAAACAAATCCGCATAAGTGTAGCCGTTATGCCAGCCGCGCTTTGCCGGTACTGCGCAGTACACAACCCATTTGTCGCCCTGCGCCATAGCATCCGCTGCAATTTGCGTATACGACTGAAGCGTCCCATCGGCATTCAAAACAATATCATAGCTTGTAATGTAATACGCCTCGCCCTTTTCAATCGCTTCCTCCATCGGCAAAAATGCCGGCACATCGCCGCCCGCCGGCGCAAAGGCAACAAAGCGCTGGCGATATTTCGGAATTTTGGTTACATAGCCGCCTGCAAAGCCAGACGGCCACTTGTCCTCGTCATAAAGCCAGGCAAGCATATTTCGCTTTTCCGCTTCATCCACGCAGGCGCGCACATTCGCCATAAATTCCTCGCCAAGATATTCCGACGACATACCCACGCGCGAATGCATATGAAAGCCGCCAAAGCCCATCTCCTGCAAATACCCAATCTGGCGACGCAGCAAATCCTCGCTCAATTTGCAGTTCCAGCTCCAAAATGGTGTAGCGCGATACTCGCTGGTCGGATTTTCGAACAGCGCCGCAGACAATGCTTTTTCCGTATTCTTTTTATACAGCATAGAAAATTCCCCCTTCTGCATTTACTTGTTGACTTTATTATATAACACACTATATAATAAATCTATACTGGATTTTTACATATTTTCGCATTTTTAAGGGGTGATTTTAACCTATGGCACACACTTTGGACAATCAAAGACTCAGCAAGCATAAAATCAATGTCCATACATTGACCCAACCGAGCATAGAACTGCACAGCCATAATTTTTATGAGCTGGTATATGTTGTAGACGGTTGCGCCGAACAAACGCTGTGCGAATCAACCGTACATGTGCAAAAAGGAGATTATTTTATCATCGATTACGGCAGCTACCACAGCTATTCCGACTGTCAAAACTTTCAAATCATCAACTGTCTCTTTATGCCGGATTTTATTGACAAAACACTATCCGGCTGCACAAGCTTTGCGCAGCTGATTACCAACTACCTGATTCGCTTTAATTATACGATTCTCTCCAAAGTGCCGACGAATAATGTTTTTACCGACACAGACGGGCGCATCCGCACGCTGTTCGAATCGCTTTTGGAGGAATACAACGGCAAACAGCATGGGTTTCTCGAGCTGATCCGCTGCGGACTCATTGAAATTCTGGTGCGCTCGCTGCGCAGTATCGTCGATCCGTTCAAGCCGCAAAAGCACGATGCAACCTTAAAGCTGACACGCTATATTGACGAGCATTTTACCGAAAATATTTCCTTAAGCCATCTCGGGCGCGAGCTGAATTTCTCTCTGCCGTATTTAAGCCGCCTGTTCCATCGCGAGGTCGGCTTAAGCTTTCAGCAGTATTTGCAAAAAATACGCATTGCACACAGCTGTCGCCTTTTGGCGGAAACCCACCTGTCGATTACGCAAATTGCGCAGGAGGTCGGCTACAGCGATACAAAGCATTTCGGCAAAATCTTCCGCAAAACCGTACATATGTCGCCACGCGAATTTCGCAAAAGTATAGTCGATACAAGTGCCAAGCGATAATCCTTAAAAGATAACAAGTTAAAAATATACATATAATAAGTTAAAAATATACAACAAAATGTCTTGACACAGTTGTATCCGCAAGCTATAATCAACAGTAGGAAACAAAAAACAAGGAGGGTTTATTATGGCAATTCCTACACCTAAAAAATACATAGCCGATTTTGAAAAAATGGGCTTTGGTATGTTCGTACACTGGGGGCTGTATGCGCAGCTCGGCAAGGGCGAATGGATTTACGCGCACCGCGATGATTACAAAGATGTACCGCAAACGATGGACGAATATAAAAAGCTCGCCGATACCTTTACGGCTGAAGACTTTGATGCAGAAAAGCTCGTCTTAACCGCAAAGAATGCCGGCTGTAAGTATATTACCCTTACAACCCGACATCACGAGGGCTTTTCGCTTTACGACACCTGCGGTCTGTGCGACTTTGATGCACCGCACTCTGCGGCAAAGCGCGACCTCATTCGCGAATTTGTAGATGCCTGCAATAAGTACGACATTATGCCGGTATTCTACCACACAACGCTTGACTGGTATCAGAAAGATTTTGAAGAAAACTTTGATGCCTACTTAGAATACTTAAGAAAGAGCGTAGAGGTGCTTTGCACAAACTACGGCAAAATCGGCGGTTTGTGGTTTGACGGCAACTGGTCTAAGCGCGATGCAGACTGGAAGGAGTCCGCGCTTTATGCAACCATCCGCAAGCATCAGCCGGAAGCGCTGATTATCAACAACACCGGTCTCGGCAACTTAGGTAAACTCGGTCATCCGGAAATTGACTCCGTCACCTTTGAGCAGGGCAGACCGACGCCGATGAACCGCGAGGGTATGGAAAAGTATGTCGCAGCCGAAACCTGTATGACCATCAACAACCATTGGGGTATCGGCGCTGCAGACTTTAACTATAAATCCCCGAAGGAATTGATTGAAACGCTCTGCGCCTGCAGAAAGGTTGGTGCAAACCTCTTGTTAAACATCGGCCCGACCGCGCAGGGCGGTATTGAGCCGTACCAGGGCGAGCTTTTGCGCATCATGGGCGACTGGATGAACATATACGGCGAAGCCATTTACGAAGGCAAGCCGTATCCGGCAAGATGCATGGGCAAAAACTTTGCGCTCAAAGGCGAAGACTGCCTGTATTTCTTCTTCCACGACCTCGCGCGCGGCGGCGACGCAAACGTTGTAGCATTCAAGAACGGTTCCTACTTTGGTGCTACTGCTTTCGGCAATGTGACAGACGAGATCGCATCTGTTGAATGGATGGACAACGGCGAAAGCTTAAGCTTCACACAAGACAACAATATGCTCACCATAAACGCAACCGGCTTCCCATACGGTATGTCCACTTGCGTTCGTGTAGCAAAAGCAAAATTGAAGTAAAAATACATTTATAAACTAAGGGTGTTTTCTCCGTGGAGAAAACGCCCTTTTCTTTTTAGCACAAACTTAAAATTCCTTCTGCGTGCCGAGTTTGGCATCGCCCAAGGTTTTGACATCCATATTTTTTGCATCTTCATGCACAAACTCTACAGACGCACCATTTACAGAAGATACGTAAATCTTCATCCCTGCCTGCGTAAAGATGCGATATGTTTCACCATCGCGAACTGCGCATATCGCACAACCATCTGCATCCGCAAATTTTACCTCTCCATCTATATTCTCAAAAATGATGCACAATTCACTGCCGAAACGACTCTCAATCTCCGCTGTAAATGCACCGTTTTTATAAATGGCAGACACCAAAAATCCACCCTCTGCCGCAAGCTTAAAGGCACATTCGTCCCCTTTTTCCACCGCGGCAAACAACCGAAGCGTCCCATCATAGCTTTGCATAAGCATCTCATTAACGGCGCAAGCGATAATCGGCAAGGTTTCATAATTAAATCGTCTAAACTTCCAATGCGGTACGGCAGAAAACAGCTCCGGCTTGTCGAGGAAAAATGCGTGGTTAAAACGAATCGCCTCCTCGCCATACTTTCCGCGGATATTCAGTGCCCTTCCGCTCTCCCAACGCATTAGATAAGTATTTACATTGCTTGCATCCGCGCCAAAACCTTGTGGACACACAATCCAGGTAGACACCGTGCGCATAAGTTGCGCTTTTAAATCCGCCGCAAGTCCCATTCTTGCCATATAAATCGGCATCATGCACCACGCCATACAAAGGGCAGACTGCCGACTTTGACCATCGCGCTTCTCCATCGCCGTAGGATGCATCATGATACTGTTGTAAATCATGTTATAAATCGGCGTATCCTTGTCCCGAATACCGACCAAACCCGCCGGATAAATTGGCGACATTTCCGCGTCCGGAAAACCATAATAACTCATGGCTTGCTTTTCCGATGTGCCGAAGGTTTTGCGCATCGGCTTCGTAACATCAATCTCGAGCTGCACGCTACCATCCGGCACAGAATTGATACGATGTTTCGTGTTGGCAGGGTCACTCAACTTACCAACTGTGAGCACCTGATTTCCCCGCACCGATCTTCCGCATCCAATGCCGTTTATAAATTTTTCGCATTCAATTTCGTCTGCATCCAATGCCGTCGCTGTAAAATCCACCAAATTTACCAATCTTTCCTTATAGCAAGAAGCTTTTGGCTCTTCCAAAACCTCCGCCAAAACTTTAAATAGCGCGCGAATATGCACCAAATCGGTAATACAATCATCAAAACATGGCGAACCTTCATAGGCAGATGTGTTGGAAATATGATACTTTCCGTCTGCCCCCAGCTTTAACAAATCCAGATAAAATGCGCCGATTTCCTGCAAGATTGGTAAAGCCGTTTCCCTGAAGAAGCACTCATCTCCAGTATATCGATAATGCTTGTACATCAAAAGTGCAATCTGCGCACCGCAGGTGCAGTTGTCCAAACACTCCTTATCGAGCATCATTCTGCCCGCCATATCGCAAATATCCGAATAGTGTGCACCCTTACCGCCACGCAAAACCCGCGCCGCATGCTTCGCCTGCGGCAATTGTGCCTTACGGAAATCAAAATACGTTTTTAAAAGCTCCGGATGATTGGTTGCACTAAGCGCATTCATCATGTGCTGTGTGTTATAATGGAGATATAAATTCCATGGGACAAAATCGTGATTAAATCCCCAGATGCCGTTGCAAAAATGCGGCGGATATTTCCCCTTCAACTCACAATTCGCATAATAGAGATTCAAATACCACAAATTTTCGATAAAGTCCTCGGTTTTCGGCAATGCGACGTAGGATTGACTCCAAAAATCCACCCAATCCGAGCGATGCGCATTGTACAACAACGCTTTGCCTGACTCCGCTGCGGTGCGCACACGCATTAATGCATCTTCCTGTGCCGTTTTGGCATCCGCACCAAAACCAAAAGCGATATAAAAATCAATTTTATGCTTCTGTGCAGTCAAAAACTGCATTTCTGCAGTATGACTCGTGTTGGCACTGCAGGTATAAACCACATCCGACTTCGGCAAAACCGCTACGGAAAAATATTGCTTCCCAAGTGCCTGCGTCACACAAACTCCATCCAGCTCCACCTGCGTTGAGCTACCACCCAGACCAATGCTTGCATCACCGTCGTAGCGACCATACCAGAACTGAAAGGTCCTGCTTCCCCAGCGTTTGAGTGCCGACCGTAAAGAAAACGCTTCTTTAGCATCCAAATCAAGCGACACAACCGCAGACTGTGCCATCTCTGAAACAAATGCAAAAATCTCTGTTTTGCAAAACGGTGTGTCCGCCGAAATCTGTGCCGTTGCATCCGTCAAAGACAAGCGGCTTTCAAATGCATTTTGATAAATGGTATCAAACAACGGACAACCGAAATCAAGTACAAACTCTGCACCATTGCGCACGACCAAATGCGTCTCGTCCTCTTTATGGTCGTAATACTCCATCTCGGCAATATCATCAAGCAAATCGGTGTGGTTCACCTGAATATGCAACTGCTCTTCGCTTAAATGGAGCAAAAGACCCATTGAACCGTTCCCAAGCGGCAAGCCATAAATCGGGTCGCATACCGGTGCACGAAAAACCACATCATGATGCGCCAGAAATTGCGTCGTTTTAAGCTTCGAAAAATTATCTTGGTTAATTTTCATCGTTTCTCCCCCTCAAATTTCAAGCAAAAACACTTCTTGCGACGAAAGCGATTCAAACACAACGGTTTTATCCCGAACTGCAAGTGTTTTAGGGCGCATATGCCGATCGTAAACCGTTACATATTCTTTGTCTGTATCGACAAACAGCTCTGCATTTTTCCATGCATCATTAGTCACATTAAAAAGCACAGCGTAATTGTGTTCCTTGCCTTGATATGTCCACAAACGCACACGATTGTGCGTTTTTACATATGCAAGCCATCTACCGCCTGCCAGATACTGCATCAGATTTTTCATCTGCATTGCCTTATAGTAAAATGATACGCGCTGAAACGCATAATACCCGGCCACGCACACCCTGCCGCCAAGCGCGTTTTCAAATACGCCCATACAACAGTCTGCCATTTTATTGCCATGATAGTCCACAAGCTCGGCAAGAATGCGCGCATTTTCGTCTGTTCGCGCAAACGAAAAACTGTCCCCCGGATAAAATGCCTGACGGCAATTTCGAATGCTCCCTACCGCACCCAGATTAAGCGCATCCGCCGTAAGTCTTTCATGCGCATCCACCGGATGTGCTTTATCCACCGCAAAACCGGTATATTTTCCAAAACCGCGACTGTTTAAGTAGGTAAGCGCATCTGCGTCCATATACACACCACCGCACAATATTGCCATAATCTCTTCATCACACATCACACTTGCCGCCTTACCGCGTAAAAGCATCACCTGTGCACAATCTGTGCGGTATGCCTGCGGAAACCCAAGCTCTAAAAGCTCATGCGCAAAACCGCCAAACTCTTCCGCCGCCGAAAACGACGTGTACGGACCTTCCGGCACTGCCGCATGCGATGAAATGGTCCATCCGGTATGCACGCCATAAGCAGACAATCCATGAATTTTTTCAGAAAGCAAATTTTCAAACGGTGCAATTTCTGCTATCTTTTTAAGATGCGGTGCAAACATCTCCGCTGTAACTTTGTCCGGCAAAATATTCAATGCCGCGCCACTACACCCTGCCGCAATATCTAACAACACTTCCTGTGCAGTAGAATGTGGCGTTTTTAAAATAATATCGTATGGAAAATTTTCGATTTCCGACTGAATACTTGTCACATAGCTCGGCAAATATGCACTTTGTCTACCGATGCATGCCACCTTGTCTGTGATATCATCGAACGAGCGATCCTGATACGCACCACCACCTGGACGCCACATAATTTCATACTTTCCACCTTTGGAGAGCGCATCTGCATACCGCGCAAACTCATACCCTTCAAAAAAGCGGTCGCCCGTCATATACCCTAACTGAATTTTATCGTCAATCGCATAAACGGTTTTTGCAATCAAGCACATCAGGTTATATATAGCATCGCTGTTTTTCTTCATAAATGCTTTGCGCAATTCTATATTTCCGTCATCAAGTTCTTGTTTTAAAGTCTCCCTTGTATGGTTTGTTCCGTTTTCACGATTGAAAATATCGATACACGTATCACAAAAGCAACACAATCCCACCGGCATATGCCCATAGCGCACATCGTCATCTACCCAAATAAAATCCGGATGTGTATTCGCAAGCATGGTGTAGGCCGGTACGACATACTCTTCCAAAAACTCTTGGTCATTCATGCAATAACTACCCTTGCATACATCGCCATGAATGCCCGTCATAAAGGTATACGCGCCTTGCAGGCTGTTATCCAAATCCTCGCAATGATGCCCAATCGTCGCCAAAATGTTGATGCCGGCGCGAAAACCCGCCTCTCTCGCCTTAGCCATGCGCTGTTTTAACACAACCAGGCGTTTCTCCAACTCCGTAAGCGTCAGCGGCGCATGAGTGTAGGAGGTAAAAAGCGTGATATCACGAATCGCACAATCGTAGGTTTTCAAAAGCTCCAAAAGCCCGTTAAAACACGCTTCATCTTCCCAATTCGGCGGTGTAATTCTTATGGAATTTAATTTTTTCATGTTTTCACCCCAATTTTATTCAACCCTATAAAAATAACAATGTTCCCACGAAACAGAATACAATTCCAAGCACTAATTTTCTTGAAACAGCTTCACGAAACAAAAATCTTCCGACCAGGGCAGAAAAAATAATCGTCCCGCCAGTCACGAACGGATAGAGTACAGACGCCGGTAAGCTTGCTGCCCCCAAAAGCTGAAAATAATACGACGCACCGCTTACCGCCGCAGATGCGATAATAATAAAAATTGCCAATGTGTTGCTATCCCTTACGTATTCACTCTCCTGCTTTCTTACACACAAGTACAACAGCGCAGACAAAACAAATTTAAACAAACCGCCCAAGAGAACAAAGTCCATTGCGGAAATACAGGGAAAACCATCTTCAATTTGATGTTTTTTTGAAACAACGCTGACAAAGCCATTGAGCAAAAATACCGCGCCGCACATAATAACCGTTTTTAAATCCATGTTTTTGCCGCCAGCGTTAGAAACAATTACACCGACACAAATCAGCACAAGCGCCACTGTGCGTACCGCCGTTAAAGGCTCCCCCAGAAATGCCACGCCCCAGATGTACGGCAATGTCATGCCACCCGTCATCAAAAACAGCGTATATACCGCTACGCTACCACGCTTTAAAAGTTGAAATCCAAAAAAGTTGTAGCAAATTACCAGCAAATTCATCGCCGCCGCCATGAAAAAAGAATACATCGTAAAATTCACCCGAAATCCGTTTGCAACAAAAAACAGAGCCGCCGTAAACAAGCCGAGCAACGCATTAAATTTTAATATTGCCCTAATCGAAGTTCCTTCTCTTTTCTGATATATTTTGTTGCAAGCAAAATCCGCCGCCTGCAGTATAGTTGCAAAAATTAAAAGCATATATTGCAAGTTTCTCCCCTCCTACACCCCCATTCTATCATCCGTATTTTTTAAATACAACGTCCCGACGCAATCCCGCTTTTTGCGCACAAAAAAATGCTACAAAAACACAAATTTTTGTAGCATTCGTTTTTTATACTCGTCTTCGGTCCTTCTGAAAGGCCTTCGGGGCAAATGAATAGTACTTTGAAAATGTTTTGGAAAAATGCGAAACTGAGCTAAAGCCGCACAGCCTTGCCGTTTCTTCCACGCTTTTTCCATCACACAACATATCTCGCGCCTTCTGCAATCTCTGCGAAATCAGATATTCCTGCATCGTTTTACCCGTACTCTGCTTAAAAATGCGCGCAAGGTGCGTTCGATGGATATGCAGTGCCTCTGCAATTTCTTCAACGCGAATCGGTTGCATATAGTTTACTTCGATGTAATCCTTTACTGCCAGCACACGGTCGCTTTTCTGCGGCAGCTGCATAAACAACGAATGATACCAACGCATCAAAATCGAGGATAACAGTATATCCTTGCGCCCCTGCGCCTCATGGACGGCATCAATTTCTTCAAAAATCGCCTTGTCTACCGCGAACACAGGCGGTAACGCGGCAAAATCCGCACTCAGCTCCCCGCTCAGCGCAATCCACGAAACTCTGCACGCTTCCCTGCCCGGATTATAATAGTTATATTCCGCACCCGGCAAAATCACAAACACCTCACCCGACTGCACCATATGCCTTTCGCCACGCAGCTCAAAGCAGAAGATGCCGTCATGCACATAATGAATAAACACATCGTTTCGTATTCGTGTACCGCACATTATGCCGGGCTGCATATCATCATAGCCGAAAAACAACGGATTTAAATCCTTAAGCTTTCCGTTGACAAAGGTTTCCACGCGCATCTTCTCACCACCCTTACTTTTGCTACATTATAACACATTAAAGTTTCAAAAAGCAACATAGATACAAGAAAACGCTCTGTGCCTGCAGAAAGGTTGGCGCAAACCTTTTGTTAAACATCGGACCGACCGCGCAGGGCGGTATTGAACCATACCAGGGCGAGCTTTTGCGCATTATGGGCGACTGGATGAACATATACGGCGAAGCCATCTACGAAGGCAAGCCGTACCCGGCAAGATGCATGGGCAAAAACTTTGCGCTCAAAGGCGAGGACTGCTTGTATTTCTTCTTCCACGACCTCGCACGTGGTGGCGACGCAAATGTTGTAGCATTCAAGAACGGTTCCTACTTTGGTGCTACTGCTTTCGGCAATGTGACAGATGAAATCGCCTCCGTTGAATGGATGGACAACGGCGAAAGCCTTAGCTTCACACAAGATAACAATATGCTCACCATAAACGCAACCGGCTTCCCATACGGTATGTCCACCTGTGTTCGCGTAGCAAAAGCAAAATTAAAGTAAGCTTTATACGAAAACGGCTTGGTTTTTCACCAAGCCGTTTTTTGTTTGGCAAAGCTGCATAAAAGTAAGATTTCTAAAATTTTCAATAATATTGATATATATTTTCGATAAAATATCTGATAAAATGAAAGCACAAAGGCGTTAGACAAAAACGAAAAACTGAATTCTTTAAGAAAGAGGGATGCGGAAATGAAAAAGTTTGAAGTAAAGGATCATGAACCGAGTTATCTTCCGGAAGGCGAATGGGAGCTTGTATGGGCAGATGAATTTGACGGGACAGAGCTTGACACGACAAAGTGGGGTTTTCGCTTAAATTACTGGGGAAAGCGCTTTGAAGGCTACACAGACCAGGGCGTTGTTTTAGACGGCAACAGCCACATTGAGCTGCATCGCACTGAGGTAGACGGCAGATATGTTTCGCCGCAGCTGCAGACGGGCGCGAACTCTTTTGACTATCTGATCGAAAAAAGAGAAAACCCGTGGGGGCAGGATGGCATCTGGCCGTTGGGCGAGCTTGAGCCGCCGAAGTTTGTTCACCGCTACGGTTATTATGAATGCCGTTGTAAATTCCAGAAGGACCCCGAAACCATGTGGTCTGCATTCTGGACACAGTCCCCTTCCATCGGCGCACGCTTCGAGCCGGAATGGTGCGGCATTGAAACCGACATTATGGAATATTTCCACGAAGGCAGAGCGCATACAACAAACATTATGGGTGGTTACGGCAGGCAGTTTGCAAGAAGCGACAAAGCAAAGTATGACCTCGAAGAAACACCGGACGGCTGGCATTATTTCGGTATGGACTGGAGAGAAGACGGCTACACCTTCTACTGCGACGGCAAAGTGGTTATGCAGTACAACGACCACGTTTCGCATGTGCCGCAGTTCATTTTGCTCACAACAGAGGTGCAGGGCTACCGTTCCGGCTTAAACGGCAACGCAGATGGTAAATGGAAGCTGTTGGGCGGTCCGAATATTATCGTGGATGAGCCGCCGTTTAAAATCAAAGACGAATTTGTTGACGATGCATTCATCGTAGACTTTGTAAGAGTATTTGACAGAGTAAAAAAGTAATTTTATAATAAAAAGGCAGAAACGCCGTTTCTGCCTTTTTTATTTACTGTTCTTTTAGCTTATTTCTTTGCAATGAGTGCCTTTGCCGCTTTTTCAATGTGCGGTGCGCTCATTTCATACTTATCCAGAAGCTGCATCGGCTCGCCGGAGCAGCCAAAGGTGTCCTTCACGCCGATAATGTCCATAATGGTCGGGCAATTCTTGGAAAGTGTTTCTGCAACTGCGCCGCCTAGACCGCCGATAACATTGTGCTCTTCGCAAACCAAAACTGCGCCGCACTTCTTTGCAGACTCGATAACCAGCGCTTCGTCGAGCGGCTTGATGGTTGCAATGTCAACCAGTCTTACGCTGATGCCCTCAGCTTCCAATGCTTCTGCAGCCTTCACAGCCTCATGCAACAAAAGACCGGAGCCGATAATCGCAATATCACTACCCTCTTTAAGGATTCTGCCCTTACCGATTTCAAACTTGCCGTACTCGTCCGGATCGAACAAAATCGGCATAGCCAATCTGCAAACACGCAGATAAACCGGACCCTGATAGTCCACAATTGCGCGAAGTGCCGCTCTTGTTTCCGTACCGTCAGCCGGAGAAATAACTGTCATATTCGGCATTGCACGCATCAGCGCAACATCTTCGATACACTGGTGGGATGCACCGTCCTCACCAACGGTGAGACCTGCGTGCGAACCAACTGCGCAAACGTTTAATTCCGGATATGCAACGGAGTTACGCAGCTGCTCATATGCTCTGCCCGAAGAGAACATTGCAAAGGATGCTGCAAATACTCTTTTGCCGGTAGAAGCAATACCTGCTGCCGTAGTCATCATATTGCCCTCTGCGATACCGCAGTTTACAAAACGCTCCGGATATTTTTCTTTAAATATGTAGGTCATTGTGGATTTGCTTAAGTCCGCATCCAAAACAACTATATCTTCTCTGCTGCCGACTTCGGCAAGCTCTTCACCAAACGCAAGTCTGGTTGCAATCGGTTTTAATTCTGCCATATCAGAGCACCCCCAATTCTTTGTCGATGGCTTCTAAATCAGCCATTGCCTGCGCATATTCGTCTGCATTCGGCGCCTTGCCGTGCCAGCCGTAGTTGTTTTCCATAAAGGAAACGCCCTTACCCTTTACAGTGGAGCAGATTACCGCTGTCGGCTTGCCCTTTACGGTCTTTGCTTCTGCAATCGCATCTGCGATAGCCGCATAATCGTGACCGTCGATGCAAATCACATGGAAACCAAACGCCTTATACTTTTCATCAATCGGGTGCGGATTCATAACGGTGCGAATATCACCGTCAATCTGCAGATTATTGTTATCAATAAAGATGGTGAGGTTGTCAAGCTTATGATGCGCCGCAAACATAGCAGACTCCCAAACCTGGCCTTCCTCGATTTCGCCGTCGCCGAGTGCCGCATATACACGATAGTCAGAACCGTCAATTTTTGCAGCCTTCGCCATACCGCAAGCTGCTGCAACGCCCTGACCGAGCGAGCCTGTGGACATATCTACACCCGGCACACCCTTCATTTCCGGATGGCCCTGCAGGAAATGCCCAAACTTACGAAGGTTTACAAGCTCTGCCGGGTCAAAGTAGCCACGCTCTGCCAGTACGCCGTACAGCGCCGGTGCGCAGTGGCCCTTCGAGAGTACGAAGCGGTCACGCTTCGGATCCTTCGGATTCTTCGGATCAATGTTCATTTCATCAAAATAAAGCACGGTCAGCACATCTGTGATGGACAGAGAGCCGCCCGGATGTCCGCATTTTGCGTTATATACGCCGGTTAAAACGTTTTTACGCACGCGGTTGGCGATGATCGCCAATTCCTTAACTCTTTCTGCTTTCATTCCTCTTCCTCCCTGAATTGTGTATGTAAAACTAAAAAACGACTTACCCCTCAATCTGCGCCGTATCAAATGCCATACGCAGGATTTCACTAAGCCTGTCCGGCTCATTTTTCAAATACAAATACCCCAAAAGTGCTTCAAAGCCCGTTGCTGCTCGATAATCCGAAATGCTGGCATTTTTCGGCACGGTCGCGCTGTGCGCATTGCGTCCGCGCTTAAAAATCGCAAGCTCATCCTCTGCAAGACTATCCAGTATTGCGTGCACGCTTTTTGCCTGCGCGGCAGCCTTTACATAAGAAATTGCCGTTTTATGAATCGTATTGGTCGGCAGCGAGCCACCCTCGCTTAAGCGTGTGCGCACATACAAATCGTATACGCTGTCGCCGATAATTGCCAGCGTCAGCGGCGCATAGAGCTGCGGCTGTATATCTGTATATTCTGAAATAAATTTCATATACTCATTTCCTTTTTATTGCCAAATGCGGACCGTCGAGGACGCCGGTCCCTACAAAGCACCCCAGAAAAATTACTTTCTGGACCACTTAACGCCTTCACGCGTGTCTTCTAATACAATGCCCATATCTAAAAGCTGTGCGCGAATTGCGTCTGCCGTTGCAAAATCCTTTGCCTTCTTAGCTTCTGTACGCTTTGCAATCAGCTCTTCAATTTCGCTGTCAAGCGTTTCTGCTTCCTTTTCGGTTTCAATACCGAGCACATCACAAAGCTCTGCAAGTGTGTTTAAAAGCAGCGAAAGTGTCTGCTTGCTTGCTTCGCCTGCCGCAACGGTATTCGCCGTTTTTGCAAGCTCGAAAATTGCACCGATGGCTGCTGCAGTATTCAAGTCGTCATCCATCGCTTCCTTAAAGTCTGCTACATGCTTTTCTACAAGTGCTGCAGCCGCATCGTCAAGTGCGCCGTCTGCCGCATGCGCGAGTTTAAAGCGCAGGTTTTCTGCACAGTTTGTCAGTCTCTCCAAACCAGCCTTTGCCTGCTGCAAAAGTGCATCTGCAAAGTTAATCGGGCTTCTGTAATGCGCAGAAAGCATAAAGAAACGAATAACGGAATAATCAAAATGCTTGATAATATCACGCACGGTAAAGAAATTACCGAGCGACTTACTCATCTTCACGCCGTCTACATTGATGTAGCCGTTGTGCATCCAGTAATGCGCCAGCGGGCAGCCGTTTGCTGCTTCACTTTGCGCAACCTCGTTTTCATGATGGGGGAAAATCAGGTCTTTACCGCCGCCGTGAATATCAATGGTTTTGCCGAGGTACTTTGTCGACATAGCAGAGCACTCAATGTGCCAGCCCGGTCTGCCCATACCCCACGGACTTTCCCACGCAGGCTCGCCCGGCTTCTGCGCCTTCCAGAGCGCGAAATCCATCGGGTCACGCTTGCGCTCGTCCACGCTGATGCGCGCACCGGATTCCAAATCCTCTAACGGCTGATGCGAAAGCTTACCGTAGCCTTTAAACTTCTTGGTTGCATAGTAAACATCGCCGTCCACCTCGTAAGCATAACCCTGTTCAATCAAAGTTTTCACAATCTCAATGATTTCCGGAATATGGTCTGTTGCACGCGGATGCACGCTCGCCTCGCGGATGTTCAAGCCCTTTGCATCCACACGGTACTCTGCGATAAAACGGTCTGCCAATTCGCGCACGGTGATGCCTTCTTTGTTGGCGCGGTTAATCATCTTATCATCAATATCCGTAAAATTCTGCACAAAGGTTACCTTGTAGCCACTGTACTCAAAATAACGGCGCAGCGTATCAAATACGATAAACGGACGCGCATTACCGATATGGAAAAAGTCGTACACAGTCGGACCGCAGGCATAAATCTTTACCTCGCCCGGGGTAATCGGTACAAACTCCTCTTTTGTTTTGGTTAAAGAATTATATATTTTCATTGTTCTGCCTCCTCTTTCTCGGCAAGCTGTTTTTCTAATTTTTCCAAGCGCACAAGCACCTTGCAAAGCTCCATACTAACCGGATCCGGAATATGAATCTGGTCAAGGTCTGCGCTCACGCGCTTGCCGGCGCGCTTCACCATTCTGCCCGGCACACCCACGCAGGTAGAATTTTCTTCGACTTCAGATAACACAACCGCATTTGCGGCAATCTTGGCATTGTCACCCACCTTAAACGGACCGAGCACCTTTGCACCGGCACCAATCATTACATTGTTGCCAAGCGTCGGATGACGCTTGCCGACATCTTTACCCGTACCGCCGAGTGTCACGCCCTGATAGATTGTACAGTTATCACCAATCTCCGCCGTTTCGCCGATAACAACACCGGCACCGTGGTCAATTAAAAGACCTCTGCCGATCGTCGCACCCGGATGGATTTCAATGCCCGTCCAGAATTTACATGTCTGCGATACCCAGCGCGCTAAAAATTTCATTTTATGCTTATACAGCCAATGTGCCACGCGGTGATACAAAAGCGCGTGAAATCCGGGATAGAGTAAAAATACCTCAAACCCGTTTCGCGCCGCAGGGTCGCGCTCCAATATAGATTTTATATCGTATCGGATGTTTTTGAACATACATTTCTCCTTTACAAGGCATAGCTATACCTATACCATACTATATTATATAGTTTTTTGCGCGCTTCGTCAATATCTTAACCGCACATTCTTTGCCGGTTTTGTGCGAAAAATTTTCGATGGTTTCAACAGTATTTGCATTCAGCCGGTAATCTTGGTATAATATATATAATACAGTTTTGAGGTGAGACCTATGCACAGAAACATTATTTTAATCGGTATGCCCGGCAGCGGCAAGTCGACGCTCGGCGTCGTGCTGGCAAAGGTGCTCGGTATGGGCTTTTCCGATATGGATCTTCTTATACAGCAACGCGCCGGAAAGCGCCTGCAGGCCGTACTCGATACGGACGGTCTCGACGCCTTTTTAAGCCTGGAAGAAGATACTATCCTCTCCGTGACGGGCGAAAATATGGTGCTTGCAACCGGCGGCAGCGCCGTGCTCAGCGAGCGCGCGATGCTGCATTTAAAAAGCATCGGTACCGTCGTATATTTGGATGTACCGTACAGAATCTTAAGCAAACGCATCAAAAATATGGCTACGCGCGGCATTGCAAGCACACCGGGGCAGTCACTTCTGGACATATATAAGTACCGCACGCCGCTCTATACGCGCTATGCAGACATTACCGTGCAGCCCAAAAACAAAAAATTCGAGCAAACGGTGGATGAAATTATCAAAGCGCTCAAAGAATAAAAATAAACCTCCCTGCAAATGCTAAGAGCACAATGCAAAGGAGGTTTATTTATGGATAAAAAGCAAGCACAAAAGAAAGCCATGGAGGTCGTAGAGGCTTATTGCAGTAAAAAAGCAAAGAAAACAGACCCACAGGGCAGCTGGACCGGACAGCCGGAAAACAAACACGAAGTACCCGTCCAGGACGCAGACGATTTATAAAGGGGATGCATATAGTTTTGTAGGGACCGGCGTCCCCCGACGGTCCGCCTCAAAAAAAACAGAGGCTTTTTAAGCCTCTGTTTTTCTTTTCATTTTACCCCTTATAATCAGCTTCCTCCAATGGCTCTGTAATCCACACTCCGAATTCTTGATATGCAAACAAAATAATAAGCGCACTTAACCTCGGGGGAACAATGCCCTTTTCCAGTTTTGCTAAACTTCCGACACCAATGCCCAACCGCCTTGCCATTTCTTTCTTTGTCAAACGATGCTTCTTGCGTAAATATGAAATATTTTTTAGCAAATTCATATACTCCGGAGCATTATATTCATCCGATTTCAACATGCTTTCACCTCCCTTTTTTCGACATTGTACATCAAAAAAAAGAAAAACGGACTATCTCACTATCCTTTGATAGTAAAATAATCCGTTTATTACTTTTATCCTGCCATGGCGACGCAATCATCGTCCCCTACTGTATCTCATTGATATTATACGGTGTAATCTGGTATACAAAATAGTTAAGCCAGTTCGAGTAAATCAGGCTCGCGTGCGAGCGCCAGCGCATCATCGGCGGCTTGGTCGGGTCATCGTCCGGATAATAGTTTTTCGGCACATCAATCGGCAGTCCCTTGTCCACATCGCGCATATACTCTTTGTGCAGGGTGTCTGCATCATATTCGCTGTGCCCGGTCACAAAAATTTGCTTGCCCGCCTTTGTAAACACAACATACACGCCTGCCTCCGGCGACTCGGACAGAATTTCTAACTCCTCTACCTTTTCAATGTCCTCGCGCAGCACTGTTGTATGGCGCGAATGCGGTACATAAAAAGACGAGTCGAAGCCACGCATCAGCTTTGCCGTTGTGCGGTTTACTCCATGCTCAAACACACCGAACATCTTCTTGTCGAGCGGGCGCTTTTTAATGCCGTAGTGATAGTAAAGCCCAGCCTGTGCGCCCCAGCAAATATGGAAGGTGGAGGTTACATTCGTTTTCGACCATTCCATAATTTCGCAAAGCTCATCCCAATAGTCCACTTCCTCAAATTCCATATTCTCCACCGGCGCGCCGGTAATAATCATACCGTCGAACTTGCGGTCGCGAATCTGGTCAAAGGTTTTATAAAAGGTTAACAGATGCTCCTGCGCCGTGTGTGTAGAATGATGCGTGCTCATATGCACAAATTCCACATCCACCTGCAAAGGCGAGTTACTCAAATAGCGCAGAATCTGCGTTTCGGTAACAATTTTTGTCGGCATCAGATTTACGAATACCAGCTGCAAAGGACGGATGTCCTGATGCATGGCAACCGTCTCCGTCATAACAAATATGTTCTCACTTTCCAGCTGCGATACTGCCGGCAGCCCGTCTTGAATTTTAATCGGCATACAACCAAGACCTCCTTCTTTTCAGTTTGCGAAAATTCGCATGTGTCAATTATAACACAAAGCCACTGCAGATGCAACAAATGATTTTTTAAAAGCTGTCGGGCATTTTTTGTCCGACAGCTTTTCATTTTTATTGCATCAGCGCACACATATCGTTTGTAAACGCAACCGGATCCTCCGGTGCAATGCCTTCAATCAGCTGAGCAGCCGTGTACAGCACGCCGGCGTATTTCGCCAGCTTGTCTTTGTCGCTTGCAAGCAGACTTTGCAGCTTTGCAAACACCGGATGGTTTATGTTAATTTCCAGCACGCGCTGCGCCTTCACATTCTGGTCATTCGGCATCTGGCTTAATACCTTTTCCATCTCGATGGAAATATCGCCGATGCTGGAGATGCAAACCGGATGGCTCTTTAGGCGTGTGGTTGCCTTTACATCCTCTACCTTGCCCTCCAGAGCCGCCTTCATTGCAGCAAGCAAATCCTTGTTTTCCTCGTTTGCCTTACCCTGCTCTTCTTCGTTTTCAAGCTGCAGATCGGCATCGGAAACGGACTTAAACGGCTTTTCCTTATAGGCGTTCATAATTTTCATAATAAATTCATCAACATCGTCGGTCAGATACAGAATCTCGAAGCCGCGCTCGCGCACTGCCTCCACCTGTGGCATTTTGTCAATCTTTTCCACGCTCTCGCCGGAAGCATAGTAAATGCAATCCTGCCCCTCTGCCATACGCTCTGCATACTCGTCAAGGCTGACAAGCTTTTTCTCCTTCGAGGTCGTAAACAGAATCAAATCCTGTAAAAATTCCTTCTCCATGCCGAAGTTATCGTAGATGCCGAACTTAATCGGTCGCGCAAACGCCGAATAAAATTCTTCATAGGCTGCGCGGTCGTTTTTCAGCATTGCTAAAAGCTCAGACTTAATCTTTTTCTTTAAATTTGCCGCAATCGCTTTCAGCTGACGGTCGTGCTGCAGCATTTCACGCGAAATGTTGAGCGATAAATCCGCGGAATCCACCAAGCCGCGCACAAAGCCGAAGCAATCCGGCAAAAGATCCTCGCACTTGTCCATAATCAGAACGCCGTTGGAGTAAAGCTCCAAGCCTTTTTTGTATTCCTTTGTATAGTAGTCAAACGGTGCATGCTTCGGGATAAACAGAAGCGCCGTATAGCTGACAAGGCCGTCTGCGCTGGTATGCACGATTTTTGCCGGCGGCTCAAAATCGAAAAACTTATCTCTGTAAAAACCCTGATATTCTTCCTCTGTGATTTCGCTTTTGCTCTTTTTCCAAAGCGGAACCATGCTATTGAGCACTTCTAACTCTTTATAGCTTTCGTATTCGTTTTCGCTGCCTTCCTTTTTGCGGGATTTTTCAACCTCCATCTTAATCGGATGCTTGATGTAGTCGGAATACTTTTTCACCAGCTGACGCAGCGTGTGGCTTTCTAAATAGCGGCTGTATTGCTCATCCTCGGTATCGGCTTTAATCGAAAGCGTAATCTGCGTGCCGCAATCTGCCTTTTCGCACGGCAGAATTTCATAGCCGTCTGCCCCGGTCGACTGCCACATATACGCCTGATCGCTGCCGTATTTCTTCGTTACAACCGTTACGCAATCAGCAACCATAAAAGCAGAATAAAAACCGACACCGAACTGACCGATGATATCGATTTCCTCCTCCGGCGCATTCTCCTGCTTAAATGCCAGAGAGCCGCTCTTGGCAATTGTGCCGAGATTTTCCTCAAGCTCCTTTTCATCCATACCGATACCCGTATCGGTAATCACGAGCAGGCGCTTTTCCTTGTCTGCATCCAGGCGAATGTAGAAGCTTTCGCGGTTGAACTCAATATTTTCATCCTTAAGCGACAGATAATAGAGCTTGTCAATCGCGTCATTTGCATTGGAAATCAGCTCGCGCAGAAAGATTTCCTTGTGCGTATAAATTGAGTTGATCATCATATCCAAAAGTCTTTTGGACTCGGATTTAAAATCTTTTTTTGCCATAATTTCACCTTCCTTGTTTTTAGCACTCGCAAAGTTCGAGTGCTAAAGAGTATTATACTACAATTCCCGAAAAAGTCAACCATATCACAAATTGTTAAAAAAATCTTAAAAATTCATTTTTCTATTTCCTTTTGGGTAAATTTATTATATGATAATATATACAATATATCGGAGGAGATTTGTTTGAAAAAAACTGTTTTGCTTTTCATCGTATCCGCACTCCTTTTGCTCTCCGGCTGTCAAAAGGCACCCTCGCCGGCGGCAGAGCCGACCAATGCCCGGGAAGAAGCGGAAAAGCAGCCCGACTACGGCAGCGTGTTTGCCCGCACAAAAGACGGCGAGTTTTATGCGCGCACAGCGGACGGAAAAACCTATATTACCTACAAAACCGGAACGGAAGCCAAAGCCGTCGCCTCTCCGGAAGGCAGCTGGCGCTTCAGCCTGCTTGAAGCGTCGCAAAACTACGACTATTTGCTTTTCGACGGCTATTTAGAAGAGACACAGGGCTACACCGGCAGCGTGTATATGTTTGTAAAAGAAACGGAAAACTTTGTACCGGTTTTCGATATGCCAACCAGCAATGCCGTGTGCCTGCCGACAGAAGATGAAGACTTCGCGGACTTGGCCTGGGTGCTTTTGCAAGCCGAGGATGCCCCTCTGCTTTGCCCGATCAATCTGCGCAACGGCGATACCGAAACAGGACAAATCGTGTCCTTTGCCCAAACCGACTATGCCATTGAAGGCGAGCACATTTTGGTTTCTTTAAGTACTAACGCGGAAAACCCGCTCGTTTTGCGTATTGAAAACAAAACCTATACCGGCAGCAGCGTGCTGTCAACAACAGCATACCTATATGACTTTGAAAATAAAGAGCTTACAAAAATTACGGAAGAGGAGTAAACCGATATGCAACTAAACAAAACCATCGACCATACCATTTTAAAAGCCAACGCAACCACAGCAGATGTGCTTCGCTTGTGTAAGGAGGCCAAGGAATACAATTTTGCATCGGTCTGCGTAAACGCATGCCATGCAAAAACCGTAGCCGAAGCGCTTAGCGGCAGCGATGTGAAAACCTGCTGCGTTGTTGGCTTTCCGCTCGGTGCAATGACCCCGGCAGCAAAAGCATTTGAAACGCGCGAAGCCGTTGAAAACGGCGCCCAGGAAATCGACACAGTCATCAATGTCGGTGCACTCAAGGCAGGCGAGGACGACTTAGTCGAAGCAGATATCCGTGCCGTTGTCGAGGCGGCAAAGCCTGCGATTGTAAAGGTCATTATTGAGGCCTGCTATTTAACCGACGAAGAAAAGAAGCGCGCCTGCACGCTCGCTTTAAAAGCAGGGGCAGCCTTTGTAAAAACCTCTACGGGCTTTGGCTCGGGCGGTGCAACCGTCGAGGATGTAAGGCTGATGAAGGCTTGCGTCGGCGACAAAGCGCAGGTAAAGGCGGCCGGCGGCATTCGTACCAAGGCGGATGCTTTAAAAATGCTTGCTGCCGGTGCCGACCGCATCGGCGCAAGTGCAGGTATTGCCATTGTGACAGAAGAATAATTACAGGAAGTGAATAAACAAATGAAAACACGCTTTTATTTTGTGCGCCATGGAGAGAGCATGGGCAATCTGGAAGAAAAATTCAACGGACACATCAATTTTGACTTGACTGAAAAAGGGCACGCGCAGGCAGAATGCACCGCACATTTTTTAGACGATTACCCGATTGATGTGATTTACAGCAGCGATTTAAACCGCGCCTACCAAACCGCAGAGCACACGGCAAAGCGCAAAGGCTTGCCGGTGATTGGTACGCAGGCACTGCGCGAAATCAACGGCGGTGCTTATGAAGGTATGCCTTACAAAAGCATTATTGCCCATTACCCGCAGGAATTTCACATCTGGCTCAATGACATCGGCAACGCTGCTTGTCCGGATGGCGAAAGCGTAGCCGAGCTGCAGGCGCGTGTACATAAAGAGGTGCTGCGCATCCTTCATGCGCATCGCGGGCAAAGCATTTTAATTGCAACGCACGCCACCCCCATTCGCGTGATGACCTGTCTTTGGAACGGCATCCCGCTTTCCGAAATGCGCAAAACGAATTGGGTCAACAACGCCTCCGTCACCATCGTTGACTATGATGAAAATGACAACAGTACGGTCGTCGCCTACAATCTCGCCGAGCATATCGGCGCGTTGAATACCTTCCTGCCGGAGAATGTATAACAAAAACCGCGGTACAGTACACACACTGTACCGCTCTTCTTTTTTATTAAACGATACCGCTCGACAAAATGTGCCAAAAACTTAAAAACAATAGACATATAGCGCAAAATATGATACAATAGCAAAAACATTTCGATAAGAAAGGAGGCGCAACAGTGGTTTTTTCAAGCATTAGCTTTTTAGGCTTATTCCTGCCGCTTACACTGGGTCTGTATTATCTGAATAAAAATATCACCTACAGAAATATAATCCTTTTAATTGCGTCTCTGTTTTTCTACGCCTGGGGTGAACCCATTTTAATTCTGGTAATGCTTTTTAGTGCTTTTATCGGCTACCTTTCGGGCTATGGCGTCGACAAATGGCGCGGCACCTGGAAAGCCAGGGCATCTCTTGTTTTCGCGTTAATCATCGATATCGGCTTATTGGGTCTTTTCAAATATGCCGGTTTTTTTGTAGCAAACATCAACGCTCTGTTTGGTACAAGCATAAGCTTTTCCGGCTTTGCGCTGCCGCTGGGCATCTCTTTTTACACATTTCAGATTTTATCCTATGTTGTCGATGTATACCGCGGCGATGCCGGCGTACAAAAAAGGTTTTACAAATTTTTACTCTATGTATCTATGTTTCCGCAGCTCGTTGCCGGGCCGATTGTTCGCTATGTAGACATTGAACAGCAAATCAAAAACCGAGAGGTATCCGTCAAGCGCTTTGAATATGGTGTAATTCGTTTTACGCAAGGTATGTTTAAAAAAGTCATTCTGGCAAATTGTGCGGGCAGCATTGCTACGCAATTGCTCGACGGCGATTTAACTGTGCTTTCTGCCGCAGGCGCATGGCTCGGTATTCTTATGTATACCTTCCAGATTTATTTCGATTTTTCTTCCTACTCCGATATGGCCATTGGCTTGGGGCATTTCTTCGGATTTAAGTTTAAAGAAAACTTCGACTATCCCTACACCTCCAAAAGCATAACCGAATTTTGGAGAAGGTGGCATATTTCCCTCGGAAGCTTTTTCCGGGATTATGTATATATTCCACTGGGCGGCAACCGAAAGCACCAACTGCTTAATCTCGGTGTCGTTTGGTTTTTAACCGGCTTCTGGCACGGCGCAAGCTGGAATTTTATTTTATGGGGCGTATATTACGGACTGTGGCTCGTTATTGAAAAAAAGCTGATTTTCAAATTTATTGAGCACATCCCTTCATGGATAAGATGTCTGTACAGCAACGCTGTCGTTGTCGGCGGCTGGGTGCTGTTCTATTTTACCGACTTGTCACAAATCCGCGACTTTCTTCTTGCAGCCTTCGGCGCAAACGCAGGCGTGAGCAATTTGCTGGTAAAGCAGTTGTTTTTCTCGCACATATGGATTATCCTGCTGATGGTGCTCTGTGCGACGCCACTTTTGAAAAAAGCCGCGCAATGGCTCCGCAACAGCTTTAAGCCACTCTATGATACACTTTTGCCGATAACGGTAGCTGTTATAATGGCTGTCTGCTTAACTATGCTTGTAAAACAATCGTATAACCCATTTTTGTATTTCAGATTTTAAGGAGGTGCGCAATGCGAGAAAAAATTACATCGTTTGTTTTCGTTTTTGTCCTTTTGGTATGCTTTTCACTCATTCTGCTGCCCAAAGACGATGCCGCCTCCGCCATTGAGAACAGGCCCTTGGCAGAAATGCCGACATTAACAGCGGAAAAGGTATTCTCCGGCGATTTCAGCTCAGAATATGAAACATATGTCACCGATAATATCGCCTTCCGAAGCCGCTTCGTTAAAATAGGTACTGCCCTCGAAAAGCTGCGCGGCTATCAAAAAAAGGATACCGGCCGAATTATCAATTTCCCCACCGGTACCGCGCTGGTGCTGAATGACGGTAAAATCATGGAGGTTTATAAGGATAAGCCCGATGCAACGCAAAAATACATCGAGGTTTTAAACAAATATGCCGAAAAATTTTCCGGCAAGACAAACCTGTACCTGATGCTTGTACCGACACAAATCGAATTCGACCAATCGCCCTACAAGGATTTATCCGACAGCGAAAAAGAAATGATTGATTTCGTGTATTCTTCGCTTTCGGATATTCAACCGGTCAATGTGTACGATAAGCTTAAGCGCCATACCGGCGAATATATCTATTTTAGAACAGACCACCATTGGACACAACGCGGCGGGCATTACGGCTATCAAAGCTTTGCAGAAGCAAAAGGCTTTTCCCCCGTACCGCTCGATGCGATGACTGCCAAAAAGCACAGCGGCTTCTTAGGGTATCTTTTTAACCAGGCCAATGTAGACGAGTATAAAAAATACGCGGACGAAATCGAATATTTCGAATACGGCGAAAACTATACCGTCACTGTGAAGGGCTATGAAAACGGAAACCCATACACATACCCGTGTAAAATGTATAATCCGCCCGCGGCGGACGGCACGGTAAACTACGGTCTGTTTATGGGCGGTGACCATCAATTCGCCGAAATAAATACAAACAACAAAAACGGCTCTGTTGCGCTGATTATCAAAGACTCCTATGCCAATACGGTTATTCCGTTTTTAGCAAACCACTACGAAAAAATTCTGGTTGTTGATCCGAGAAGCTTCTACAGCACAGTTGCCGCACTAACCGAAGAATATGAGATTGATGATATCCTTTTTATAAACTACGCTTTGAGCACTACGACGTGGGATGTTATAGACGGCATTGAAAAGATTATGCAATAAAAAATCATGTATGCATATGCATACATGATTTTTTATTGTGATTTCGGTTATAAAATGATGCAAATTAAACCGCCGCTACCCTCGTTTATAATGCGCGACAGCGTTTCCTGCAGCTTCTTTTGCGCATCGTCCGGCATACGCCCCAGCTTACTGCGCAGGCCCTCATTGACCAGCTCGTGCAGCGACTTCCCGAAAATGTTTGACTCCCAAATCTTTTTCGGGTCAGTGTCAAATTCGCTGAGCAAATACGATACAAGCTCCTCGGACTGCTTTTCCGAGCCGACAATCGGGCTGACCTCTGTTTCAATATCTGCGCGAATCATATGAATGGACGGTGCACTCGCACGCAGCTTCACGCCAAAGCGATTCCCCTGGCGCACGATTTCCGGCTCTTCAAGCGACAATTCATCAATCGTCGGTGTTACGATGCCATAGCCTTTTTCACTTACCTCGTGCATCGCGTAGGCGATGCGGTCATATTTTTTCTTTGTCTCCGCCAAGTCGCAAAGCGTGCCAATCAGCGCTTCTTCGCCCGGGATCTGCAAACCGGACAGCTCGGCAAGCACCTCGTAGAACAACTCTTCCGGTGTCTGCAATGCGATAACAGCCTTCCCTTCGCCGAGTCGGACGCTTTCCGTGCGCACGCTTTTTGCAAATTCACAGGCGGCGAGCTTTTCTGCCGCTCGCGCAATATCGCGCACACAGCGCACATCCTCAGTTGCAGCAAGTACGGCCGTATAGAGCGCCTGTTTTAACGGGTGCTCCATATCCAGTCCATCCATCCACTGCGGACAGTTCACCGTAATTTCCGCCACCGGGAATCGGTAGAGCACACTTTCTATAATGTGGGTGATGTCCGATTTGTTCAGATTTGCGCAGCTCACGGCAAGCACGGTTTCACCGTACTTTTCCTCCAAGCGCTGCGCCAACTCGACAGACGCTTTCGCATATGGGTCGGCACAATTTAATAAAATTACAAACGGCTTGCCGATTTGCTGCAGTTCGCCAATAACCCTCTCCTCCGCCGCAATATACGCCTCGCGCGTCAGCTCAGAGAAACTGGCATCTGTTGTGACCACCAAGCCAATGGTAGAATGCTCATAGATAACCTTTTGCGTGCCAAGCTCTGCCGCACGGTCAAACGGAATCGCGTGGTCAAACCAAGGCGTTTGCACCATACGAAGCTCCCCATCCTCCATGTGACCAACGGCACCGTCGACCATATAGCCAACACAGTCAATCATACGCACGCGCATTTGCGTGCCGTCCTCGCCAATCAGTTCGACGGCTTCATTCGGCACAAACTTTGGCTCTGTTGTCATAATCGTTTTGCCGGATGCACTTTGCGGCAGTTCATCACGCGCGCGGGTTGCTTGATATTCATTTTCCATATTCGGCAAAACCAGCGTATCCATAAACTTTTTAATGAAGGTCGATTTTCCTGTGCGTACCGGTCCGACAACGCCGATATAAATGTCTCCTTGCGTACGCTGTGCAATATCCTGATAAATGTTCATAACCCCTCCGTACCTTTCTGCCCGCAAAATATATCCTTGCAAAGCCGCCGCGTGTACACCTGCGGACAAACGGACACGCGTCTTGCGTTTGTACATATATATTTTGCATGTCCGCGGAATATGAACATTTTTTCAAATAAAAAAAGAATGCGTTTTCGCATTCTTTTTTTACAGCTTAAATTTACTACCAGCTCATTACCTTGCACAAGCGAATCAAATCCGGATTGAGCTCCTTCTTCGTCGCAAGTCCCTCGTCAATATCCACATCACATACTCTGTGATTCTTTACAACGATTAAGCGGTTGCTCTTACCTTCCATCAAGGCTTCCACCGCCTTAAGGCCCATTTCGCTTGCGCGCACGCGATCCTCTACCGTCGGCGAGCCGCCGCGCTGGATGTGACCCAAGATGGTCGCTGTCGTTGTAATCCCGGTGCGTCTCTCAATCTCTTCTGCCATTTCAATTGCACCGCCGACACCTTCAGCTACAATGACAAGATAGTGACTCTTGCCACGGTTTTTACCTTCAATAATCGGACGGAGCACATCCTCGTCAAAATCAAACTTCTTTTCCGGAATGATGACTGCCTCTGCGCCGCAGGCAATACCTGCATGCACTGCGATATAACCGGCATCGCGTCCCATAACCTCAATGACAGAGCTACGCTCGTGGCTGGATGCGGTGTCACGGATTTTATCGATAGCATCCTTTGCCGTATTTAAAGCAGTGTCATAGCCGATGCAGTACTCCGTACAGCCGATGTCGTTGTCAATTGTTGCCGGGATACCGATGGTTTTCACGCCGGCCTTTGCCAAATCGCGCGCACCGCGAAACGATCCGTCGCCGCCAATAACCACCAAACCCTCAATGCCGAAAATCTTCGCGATTTCCGCACCGCGCTGTACGCCCTCCGGCGTGCAAAATTCCTTACATCTCGCTGTTTGTAAAATCGTACCGCCGCGCTGCAGCGTTTCCGAAACGCTTCGTGCGTTCATTTCAAAAATATCGCCGTTAATCAAACCGTTGTAGCCCTTGCGAATACCCATAACCTCGATGCCGTTATACACAGCCGTACGCACAACGCTTCGCACAGCCGCATTCATACCCGGCGCATCACCGCCGCTGGTCAATACACCAATCTTCTTAATCTCTGCCATATCTGCGCCCTCCTCCAGGCATAATCTCTGCCTTGTTTTGCTGTCAAAAATCAAAAGTCCGTATCAATGATAATCTCATGCGCCTGCGCAACCTCAGATTCCGGTACAAGCACTTCAATACTGCCATCATCCGCAGTTGCCGTGTCATACAACGGGTGCAAACGCGCCATAATATTTTTCTGCTCCAAAAGCTCCTTTAAATGCTTCGCAGTCGCCTTGCTCTTGGCAATATAAATCACTGTCCACATAAAATAAGTCTCCTTAAGACATTTTTGATTTCCGTCTTATTGTACACTAAAATTACATAAAATGCAACTTTTTCTTATTTATACTTTACACACGCCTCGCCGAACAGTGCGCAAAGCGCTGTGTTCAGCGCCTCCGAGCCATCACACCAAAGCTCACGATTTGTACATTTAATTTCGCTTGTTTTTTCAAAAAATATACATACCGGAATCTCACCGCTATGCGCAGAAAGTATTTTCTTTGCCTCCTGCCACTTGCCTTCGCAGCCGGTTTCCAGCTTGATGTACAGTTTTTTGCCGTTCTGCGTTTCAAGCACCTGCTCCAGCGGTGTAATGTTTTCTAAAATCAGTTTCGGCGCTTCATCCTCGCGCAGGCTGACACGCGCTTTGATAAATACGATAGCGTCCTCATTAATCATTGATGCACAGCTTTCATACTTTTTCGGAAATACAATCACATCCAGGCTGCCGTACAAATCCTCAAAACGCAGGAATGCCATCATACTTGCACTCTTTGTCGTTTTGTTGCGGCGCGCCGTAATAATGCCGCCGACCGTAACAAAATCGCCGTCCTTTAATCTGCCGTCCTGCACAATGGTATATTCACCGTTTTCATCCTGCACGGCAAGGGCATTGATTTCGCCGATATTTGCATTGGAAAAACGCAGAATTGTATCCTTATAGTCATCAAGCGGATGCCCGGACAAATACAGCCCGATGGTTTCCTTCTCCATCGCAAGCAGGTCGCGCTTATTATACTCCGGCAATTTTTCAAAATCATCTGCAGCCGATTGCTGCACGGGCTCATCATCGAATAAAGACAGCTGCCCCTCCGGTATACCCTTACTGCCGGCGCTGATGGTGCTGACCAGCTGCTCGTATACGCCAACCAGGGTTGCGCGCGTATGCCCCAGCGAATCAAAGGTGCCGCAGCGAATCATATTTTCAAGCGCACGCTTGTTCAAATCACTCTTTAACATACGCTCCGCAAAATCCGTAAAGCTTTTAAACACGCCGCGCGCTTCGCGCTCCTCTGCAATCTGCACAAGCAATCTGTGACCAACATTTTTAACCGCCTCCAACCCGAAGCGGATGTTGCCGTCCTCAACGGTAAAGGCATAGAAGCTTTTATTGATGTCCGGCGGCAAAACGCGAATGCCCAGGCGTTCACATTCCAAAATATAACCGACAGTCTTATCCGTATCGCTCATCGTGCTGCTGATAAGCGCCGCCATGTACTCTGCCGGATAAAAAGCCTTTAAGTATGCCGTCTGATACGCAACCACTGCATACGCCGCCGCGTGCGACTTATTAAATGCATAGCTTGCAAAATCCATAATTTCATCGAAAATACTCTTGGCAACCTCTTCCGGAATACCGCGGCTGATGGCGCCTTCGATGATAACATTACCCGCTTCATCCTTTTGCCCGTAAATGAAGTTTAACCGCTCAACCTCCATAACATCGTGCTTTTTCTTACTCATCGCACGACGCAAAAGGTCTGCCTTACCGAGCGAATAGCCTGCCAGCTTTTGCACAATCTGCAATACCTGCTCCTGATAGATGATGCACCCATAGGTCACATCCAAAATCGACTCCAGCATCGGATGCTTGTAGGTGATTTTTTCAGGGTTGTTTTTATTCCTGATATAACGCGGAATCTGCTCCATCGGACCCGGACGGTATAAAGAAATGCCGGCGATAATATCCTCGAGCGAGCTTGGCCGCAATTCCTTCATAAAGTCGCGCATACCGCCGCTTTCCAGCTGGAATACGCCGGAGGTCTCTCCGGAGGAAATCAGCTCAAAAACTTCCTTGTCGGTATAATCAAGCGTCGATAAATCCAAGCGCTTATTATGCGTTTTTTGTATATTTTCAATTGCATTTGCAATTACCGTCAGGTTACGCAAACCCAAAAAGTCCATCTTCAGAAGACCCAAGTCGCTTAAATTATCCATATGGTACTGCGTTGTAACAACATCTTTAGCGAACTGCAACGGCACATGATGCGATACCGGCTCGCCGGAAATAACCACACCGGCAGCGTGCACGCCACTGTGACGCGGCAGCCCCTCAATTGCCATCGCCGTATCCAGAAGTGCACGAATGCTTTCGTCGCTGTCATACATCCCTGCAAGCTCCGAATTGATTTCCAGCGCTTTTGCAATGGTCATTTTCAAATCAGTCGGCACAAGCTTTGCCACGCGATCCACCGTTGCCAAAGGTACATTTAACGCTCTGCCGACATCGCGGATGGCGGCGCGCGCCTTCAGTGTACCAAAGGTGATAATCTGTGCCACGCGGTCCGCGCCGTATTTGCGGTTTACATAGTCAATCACCTCGCCGCGGCGCTCGATACAAAAGTCCGTATCAATATCCGGCATGCTGACACGCTCCGGATTTAAGAAGCGCTCAAACAGCAAATTGTAGCGAAGCGGGTCAATCGTCGTAATATCCAAGGTATAGGCAACAATACTGCCGGCACCCGAACCACGCCCCGGTCCGACGGCGATGCCGTTGTCCTTTGCATATTTTATAAAATCCCAGACAATCAAAAAGTAGTCAACATAGCCCATGGAGGAAATAACGCCAAGCTCATACTCCAATCGATCCGTTTGCTCCTTTGTAATCACCGGATAGCGCTTTTTAAGACCGTCACGGCACAGCTTCTCCAGATACGCGTAGGAGGTATATCCCTCCGGCACATCAAACTTCGGCAAATACACCTGGTCAAAATCAAATTGCATATTACAGCGCTCTGCAATTTTATTGGTGTTTTCTACCGCCTCCGGAATCCACGAAAACAGCTCGCGCATCTCCGAACCGCTCTTTAAGTAAAACTCATCCGTTTCAAAGCGCATACGATCCGGGTCTTCAACAGTTTTACCCATTTGGATGCACATCAGCACATCCTGGTATTTTGCATCCTCACGGCGAATGTAGTGCAAGTCATTTGTGCATACAAGCGGCGCATCAATTTCGCGCGCCAGGCGCACCAGTGCCGGATTCGTTTTCTTTTGCTCCTCCAAGCCGTGGTCCTGCAGCTCAATATAGTAGTTTTCTTTTCCGAATAAATTCTGATAATAGAGCGCCGTTTGCTTTGCGCCCTCATAATCGCCGTCCAGCAGCATACTCGGCAGCTCACCGGCTAAGCAGGCAGACAGGCAGATTAAGCCCTCACTGTGGCGCTCTAAAAGCGCTCTGTCCACACGCGGCTTATAATAAAAGCCTTCCGTAAAAGCATCGGAAACCATTTGTATTAAGTTTTGATAGCCGACATTGTCCTTGCACAAAAGCACAAGATGGTGATTTCTTCCGTCCATTTCGTGCGATTTATCAAAGCGCGTGCGCGGACATACATAAACCTCACAACCGATAATCGGCTTAATGCCCGCCGCCGTTGCCGCCTTATAAAAGTCGACCGCACCGTACATTACACCGTGATCTGTCATCGCGATGGCGTCCATATTCATTTGCTTAGCGGTTTCCACCAGCTTCTTTACCGGTGCGGCTCCGTCTAAGAGTGAATATTCGGTATGTACATGTAAATGTGTAAATTTAACAGTTTCTATCATAGCTTTATCCTCTGCATTACTTCATTACAGACTCTCTGCAATTTCCAATATTTTCACCAAGCGGTGATTTGCTCCCGATTTGCCAATCGGCGGCGACAGCATCATTGCCAAATCCGCCAACGACAGCTCCGGATTCTCCAGCCGCACCTTCGCCATCTCACAAAGCTGCGGCGGAAGTGCATCCAACCCAATGATGCGGTCAATTTTCATAATTGCGGCAATTTGGCGCTGTGCAGCATTCATTGTTTTTGTCAAATTCGCACTGTCGCAATTCATCTGCCGATTTACGCGATTGCGCACCTCGCGCTCGATTTTGATGTTATAAAAATCCATCATGCGTATCCCTGCGCCGACAAGACCAAGCAGCTCTGCAATTGCTTCGCTGTCCTTTAAATATACAACGAACTGATTTTTACGAACTGCCAGTCCGGCAATATAGCCGTTTGCCGCCAAAAGCTCCGTCAAATAATCTGCCGCCTTCGGATTTGTTGTCACAAATTCAATATGATAGTTTTTTTCCGGGTCTGCTACCGAGCCGCCGCCTAAAAATGCGCCGCGCAAAAAGCTTGCCGCACAGCATCCCGTTTCTGCGCTGAGCAGCTGCGGTGTCAAATCCTTCGTTACACCGACGGCACTGAGCAAGCTCTGCACATCTGCCGCGTTTACTCGCACGGTATCCCAGCCGCCCGCCTTCTTCGGCGGCTCTACGGCAGCCGCATTCGTCAATGTAACCTCACGGACCAGCGTTTGAATCCTGTCGGCAATGTTTTTATTCTCTATATTAAACTTTAATTCCCCTTGCCGCAGCACCGAGGCAAAGCAAACAAGGGCTGCAAGCTCACTTTGCTTGCAGCACCAGGTTTCTGCCGTCACTTTACATAATGCGTTTTTGGTTTCTGCGGAAAAGGTCATATTTTAAACCTCTCTTTGAATATCTCTGTGTGTTATAACCGCGTTATAGCCGCTTTCCTTCAAGTATTTATACAGCTCCGTCGCCAGCGTTACACTTCTGTGGTGTCCGCCGGTGCAACCGATACCGATAACCAGCTGGCTCTTGCCCTCTTCAATATAATACGGAATCAAAAACGATACCATATCCTTTAATTTATCTAAAAACATATTTGTCTGCTCAAATTTCATCACATAGTCGGAAACACACGCCTCCAGACCCGTGTGATGCTTTAAGCTGTCCTTGTAATACGGATTCGGCAAAAAGCGCACATCAAACACCAGATCACCGTCTAAAAGAATACCGTATTTATACCCAAAGGATGTCACATTTATCACAATGGAATGCGTCTCGCTGCCATTCGACACAATATCACGGATGGTTTCCTTCAGCTGTGCTGTGCTCAGACTCGATGTATCTATGATGTGGTTTGCCTTGTTTTTAACATAGTCTAAAATTTCGCGCTCTCTGTGAATCGCATCCACCAGTCTGCCGTCACGCGCAAGCGGATGCATTCTGCGCGATTCCTTGTAGCGCTTTACAAGCACCTCGTCCTTTGCATCCAGGAACAACACCTCATACGAATAGCCCGATGCCTTCAGATTGTTTAACTCGTTAAACAGCTCCGAAAACATATCGCCGCCGCGAATATCAATTACCATTGCAACCTTATCAATTTTACCGTTCGTGGCATAGAAAATCTCCGCCAGCTTCGGAATCAGCGCCGGCGGCATATTATCGATGCAGTAATAATCCATATCTTCCAAACAACGGATTACCTGTGTTTTTCCCGCACCGGACAAGCCTGTAATAATAATAAATCGCATATGTTTGCCCCCTTCAGTTTCTTTGGTTTACTCAAAGCCCAGCATTCGGACTTCACACTCCAGCTCAACACCGAAATTTTTCTTAACAGTCGCCTGAATGTGTGCAATCAGCGCGCGCACATCCGCCGCTGTCGCACCACCCTTGTTGATGATAAAACCTGCGTGCTTTTCAGAAACGGCAGCACCACCGATTGTGTAGCCCTTCAAGCCCGACTGTTCAATCAATGCACCGGCAAAATGCCCCTCCGGGCGCTTGAACACTGAGCCGCAGCTCGGATACTCAAGCGGTTGCTTATCATTGCGGCGCTTTGCAAATTCCGCCATTGCCGCACGAATCTGCTCCTTTTCACCGGGCTGCAAAGAAAACAATGCTTCCAAAACGATATAGCCACGCTTTAAATAGATGCTCGTTCTGTGCCCGTATTCGCTCTCCTGCGGGGTCAGCTTTAAAATGCTGCCGTCCGTCGGATTATAGCAGGTGACTTCTTGAAGCACATCTGAAATCTCACCGCCGTACGCGCCGGCATTCATTGCCACCGCGCCGCCAACACAGCCAAAAATGCCCGAAATCGGCTCCATACCCGTCAGTCCATGTTCGGCGGCCAGTGCCGCAACACGACCAAGCAAAACACCCGCACCTGCACGGATATGCGTTCCCTCCACAGAGAGCGTGCGCATATTTTTACCGCAAATCAGCACTACGCCGCGAATGCCTGCATCGCTGACAAGCAAATTCGAGCCGCCGCCAATCACCGTATACGGTATATTTTCTGCCTTACAAAGCGCAAGCACCGTCTCAATCTGCTTTTCATCATTCGGAAACACAGCAACATCTGCATTGCCGCCGATTTGATATGCCGTATGCAAGCGCATCGGTTCATCGTAAAGTGCTTCTATATTCTCTTTTGCAAGTACGCCTTTGAAATGTTCACTAAAAGACATAGTTGCCTCCTAAATTAATTATTCGCCCAAAAGTGCCGCACCGATAATACCGGCATCGTTACCAAGCTGTGCCGCAGCAATACGCGTATGTACACCGTTGTGCTTGTAGGTTTCCGTTTCAGCGAGCTTGCGAATCGGATCCAGCAGATAATCGCCCTCCTTGCTGATAGCGCCGCCAATTAAAAGCACCTCCGGCTGGAAGATATTAATCATCGAGCATACACCCTCGCCCACAGCTTTGATATAAGCATCTACTACCTGCTGTGCTACAGCATCGCCCGCCTTTGCAGCATCAAACGAGGTTCTGCCGTTTACGCGGGAAAGGTCGCCCTCGACTGCCTTTGCCATAGCACAGTCCGGATTTGCCGCAATCGCTTTCTTCGTTTCGCGAATCAATGCCGAAACGGAAGCCTCTGTTTCCCAGCAGCCGTATCTGCCGCAGCCACACTTGTTTTCGCTGTTCTTATTGACCTGAATGTGACCGATTTCAGCAGCCACACCGTTAAAGCCCTCATAAATCTTGCCGTCCAAAATAATGCCGCCGCCGACACCGGTGCCCAGCGTTACAAACAGCATGCTCTCCATCGTCTCGCCGATAACCTTATACTCACCGAAAGCCGCAACATTGGCATCGTTGCCGAGATAAGCCGGTACGCCGAGCTGCTGTGTAATAATTTCACAAATATGCGTGTCTTTAAAATTGATGTTTGCAGAAAATGCGCAAATGCCGGTTTTCGAATTGCACGCACCCGGACAGCCTACGCCGACTGCCTTGATGTCCTGCATTGTATAGCCGTTCTCCTCTGCAAGCTCCAGCGCAAGCTGTGCCATAGACTTTGCAATCTCGTCACCGTGACGCTCTGCGCCGGTCGGTGCCGTTTTTGTTGCAACAATCTTATAATTTTCGTCAACGAGTCCTGCCTTAATCGACATTCCGCCCAAATCAATACCAATATACATTTTATATCCCCCTATATACTTTATTCATCGGCAGGCTGGTTTTTTTCCAGTTCCGCCATCAAGCGTGCATCCATTTCCTGCGCCGCATTATAGCCCATTTTCTTTTGACGGTTGTTCATCGCCGCCACCTCAACAATAACCGCAAGGTTTCTGCCCGGCCGCACCGGAATCGTCAGCGACGGAACATTAATCCCCAAAATGTTGGTGTATTCATCCACAAGACCGAGCCGGTCGTACTGCTTTGCATCCTCCCATGGCTCCAAGTGAATAACCAAATCAATTTTCTCCGACACCTTGACCGCACCCATACCGTACAGCCTGCGAATATCCACGATACCGATACCGCGCAGTTCAATAAAGTAACGGATGATGTCGGGTGCAGAGCCCACAAGTGTTTTGTCGGAAACGCGCTTAATTTCAACAGCATCATCTGCCACAAAGCGATGGCCGCGCTTTACAAGCTCAACCGCGCACTCACTTTTGCCGACACCGCTCTCACCCAAAATCAGTACGCCTTCACCGTGCACCTCTACGAGCACACCGTGGCGCGTGATACGCGGGGCAAGATTCAAGTTCAAATAGCTGATGAGCGCCGCCGTAAAGCCGGAGGTGCTCATTCCCGTACGGCATACGGTTACATCGTGTGCCTGCGCTTCCTCCAAAAGCTCCGGAAACACCTCCATGCCGCGCGTAATTACAAGCATCGGAATTCCGGTTGCAAAAAGCTTGTCAAAGCATTCGCGGCGCGCCTGCGTCGCAAACTCCTGCAAATAAGAAATTTCAACCTTGCCGAGAATCTGAATGCGTGTCGGCTCAAAGTAATCATAGAAACCGACAATCTGCATACCCGGTCGGTTGACCTCGTTATTAATAATCTCCACCTGCTCCGCTTTCGTTGCCCGGTAACAGGTTTCCAAATGAAACTCCTCAATCAACGCCTCCAGCGCAATGGAGTATCCCGAATTCAGCATAGCCTCGCCTCCGAAAAGCCAAAGTTTTTAACCCGGATGTACATCTAAAATTCTCTCTTTTGCACAAACTGCGGTTAACCATACTACTACAATTTTATTATATACGATTTTTTCTGATTTTTCAACGGAAAATTCAGTTTTTTACAGAAAGTTCACTGCTTTTTTAAAAACAAAAAAAGCAGCAGTCACCGGACTGCTGCTTTTTATCTGTTATTTACGGCTGCGTTCTTTCGTCAACCACTACAACGAGCACCTTCAGCGTGCCAGCATATGCCTGTGCAAACATATGCGTTGCATTTGCATTTTTCAAATCACCGTATTCGATTACCGTATTCAGGTCCGAAAGTTCGCTGACCGTTGTTCCCTTATCGGTAAGATGAACATAGTATTTTTTAACCGAGGAATTCAGCTTGAAGCCCATAACCTCCGAAGTATCCAGCACCGGTTCTTCTCCTGTGGTATCTACCAATGCAGGTGCAATAAATACCGCTTCTTCGGTAATACTCGACACCGTACCGTAAACCGTCTTAAAGTAATATTCGCCTTCGTTATACATAATCGGTCTCGAGGTTGTTAGGGATATATCATATCCAGCCTCCGGCACCAGCGCATTAACATCCAACTCATGTGTTCCCGTATTGGTTCTACCGAGTTTGTTAATCTGTCCGTCAGAATTCAAACCGAAACGAATAACATCACCCGGTTTGATGTTTGCATATGCTGCACTTGTATTTTCCGTCTCGTATGTTTTAATTTTTCCGCTTTGATACACTTCAACGCTATATACAATATTATCCTCATCGACCGCACTTACTCTCTGTGTCACCTTCGTTACAAGACTTACAGGCACAGTATAATCCACAGCTGTTTCCGCAGAAGTTTCATTGACATTATAGACCAAAACAACCTTTGCGACAGCAGAAGCATTTAAGTCATATGCTTCGATATTGTAGTTTGTGCCGGTCTTGAAATACGAGGTCGCCGTTGATCTCTTGTATTCATCCTCTGCGAGTCTGTCATCGGGCACAACCAAAACCAAGGTGCTCGTATTGACAAAAACTTTACTTTCAAAACCACTCGAAGAAGAATAGGTATACCTTGTTTTTTCCACGCCGGTTACAAGCTTGTCCAAATCTTCGTTCTTATCAATCGCAATCTCGCCATCGGCCAGCGCAATGGTTGTGATTTTTGTAATTTCTCCCGCGCTGTTCTTCACATAACGAATCGGCTGCGCATAGGTCGTATTCGAGGCTCCGGCATTTGCCGCAATCTTGGATGCAACAATTTCTAAAGCATCCAAAACATCCTGCGGATCGGAAACCGTTCTGCCGTTCACCTTTACATTGGTTGCACATTTTACCTTTGTCGGCTTCGACGGTGTGCCACTTAAGTTCATCAGCTTCAGAATGGCGCGGTCATCATCAACACCTGCGTTCGTAACATATGCATAGGCTCCCGCATCCTCCTGCGTAATCTTCGCCGCGCAGATACGGTCATTATGATCTAAATAGAATGTGCCTTCCGCACCGGTCTTCGGTATAATAACATCTGCATCCACCAAATCCAAAAACATCTGTGTTGTTGCATACTTTTTTCCGTCAATGACATAACCGTCATGCGTAGATATTTCGTTGATTTTCCCCTTGACTGTTTTGGTGCTGACGTACACCTTAAATTTTGTTTCGGAAAGGTTTGCCGCTACAGAAACAACATGCATCGCCTTAATGTCTTCTATTTTCATTTCCGCACCGGTAGCCCCATTATAAAACTCTGCCATTACGCTCGGTGAATACGGATCAATACGAATGCTCTTACCCGAAATATAATTGTCGTAAATCACATAATTGTTCGACGAAACTCTGTCCGTAGTTAAAACCGGACTCTTTGCAATATATATTTCATAATCTTCGATAAAGATTGTATCAAATTTTTTGTCGCCGTTATTTTCAACCAAACGCACTTGCCCATCGATAAAGTCATCGCTGTTCGGGTCGAACCATTTCGACAAATCGCGCTCGTCGCTTGTGCCGCTCTGATAATCATAGAGGCTGCCGTTATACATCAGCTGCGCATCAGTGCTGAGTATGATTTCCTCCAGTTCGTCCTGTTCTTCATCGGTATAATACGCAAGTTCAAAATTGTTATAGTCATAAATGTTCCCGGAAAGGATTGTAACTTCTTCGCTCTTGGTAGTCGATGCCGCAATATAAATAATATTATTCGATTCATCTTCCGAGCCAAGCTTATAATAACCCTTCACATAGTTACCCAACAGGACCTTCGCTTCAGCTTTTGTCAGCACATTGGTATAAACAAACGCTTCTTTAGACTGTGCAAAAGCAAGTTCACCTTCCTGAATACGGATTTCGCTGTCACTGATTGACTCCGTACCATCCACCTGTACGACCATATAATTATTAAAACGCGCATAGCCGAGCTTGTTTGTTAAAATCGTTTTTTCTGTAACCTTCACGCTGCCGTTTGACTGCTTTTCTGCAATCGGCACCTCAAGCGAGTTATATAAAACCTGTGCAACCATGCCGCGCGATGCCGCACTGCTCGTCTTTTCCACTTGAATGCCCTTTGTCATATTCAGCATATCTGCCTGCGAAATATAGCCTGCCGACCAGCCGCCAAGCTCCGTTGCCGCCGACTCATAGCCAAGTGCGCAAACCATCATCTTAATTGCCTGCTCATAGGTTACCGGGTTGTCCGGCGCAAAGGTGCCGTCGCCCATACCGAGAATAATTCCCAAATCGTAAGCAATCTTGATATATCCGGAAGCCCAATGCTCACCGCCGCCTGCTTTCATATCTGTAAAAATCTCTGCGGCGCTTGCACCGCCGGCAACATTCTCCAGACCCAGCATACGCGTAACAACCGTTGCAAATTCAGCACGGGTAATTGTGTTGTCCGGTCTAAAGGAATTGTCCTCATAACCCTTCAGCATGCCCAATGCGACCAATACCTCAATAGACTCCTGATACTTCGTTGCTTTATCCACATCGACAAACGCTGCCGAGCCCGGCAGAGAAACCGTTCCCAGCAAAAGCACTACGGAAAGCAATAACGCAGTCAACTTTCTTTTCATATTCATTCCTCCTTTATGGGTATACTGCTATATTTATATCATAACACGCAAGCCCCCAAAGGTCAATTACAGAGCCTTTACAAATTTAAAAGGTCTTGCAAATGCAAGACCTTTCATTATCTGTTTTTGGCCGCCAGAATGTCCGGCAGCTGCACCAAAAGGATCGCCCCAAACATCAGCACACAACCCAAAACTTCCCACATCGTCATGCGCTCCTGCAAAAGCACCGTGCCTGCCAATACGGCAAACACACTCTCCAGACTCATTAAGATGGAAGCCGACGCCGGATCGGTATACTTTTGGCCGACAACCTGCAATGTATATGCCACGCCGCACGACAAAAGACCGGAATACAAAATCGCCGTGGAGCACTGCAAAATCAGCGAAAGCTGCGGTTTTTCCAAAATCAGCATCAGCACAATATTGATTGCACCGGACACAAAAAACTGCAAACAGGAAAGCTTTACGCCGTCAACAAGCGGAGAAAAATGATCGATTGCCAAAATGTGAAATGCGAAGATAATTGCACAAAGCATTGTCAGGAAATCGCCAAAATTCAGGCTTCCCGTTTCCTCTCCCGTCAGACAAAGCAAGCTTAAACCACCCAGTGCCACAATCGCACTTAAAACCGCAATCCAGCTTGGGCGCTTTTTAAAAAACAACCCCAGAAACGGAACCAGAATCATATACATCGCCGTGATAAAGCCACTCTTGCCCGCCGTTGTGCCCTGCAGCCCGAACCCACGCAATAAATGGTCTGCCATACCATAAGTTTGCAGGGTGCTTGCCGCGCAAAGCAGACAACCGCAAACAACACCGCCAAACAGCAATGCTTTAATATTTTTCTTTTCGGAAGCTTTGTCTTCTGCGCTTTTTTTGCACTCCCGCAAAAACACAAACGGTACGAGCACTGCACAGCCCAGCCATGTACGGATGCCGTTGAAGGTGTTCGGCTCAATATATTCCATACCCTCTCTTTGCGACACAAACGATATCCCCCAGATAACGGCTGTCAGCAAAAGGAGCAGATTCCCCTTTAATTTCGTCTTATTCATAATTGCACCCTCCAAAAATCATACTCGAATATTATATACTATGTCGCAAATTTTTGCAAGGTCAATCTACACCGTCTTACACTTTCCAATCCAAAAGACGCAACGTATCTGCCATCGCCTTCAATTGTACCTGCTCAAAATCACTTGCCTGCGTAAAACGCTCGTTGCAGAAAACAAGATACGCACCAAGCATCGGATGAATAATTCTCGTAAGCTTGCCGTGCGCGCCGGCACAGTGGAAGTGGATTTTACAGGTTGTAATTTCTTTTTTCAGCACAAGCATCGTTTTAAAGGCTTCGGCGAGCTGCTCATCATTTTCACACATTGTCACAATTTTTACAATATCCGGTCCACGGCTCGCAAGCTCCTTAGCAAGCGAAACCACCTGCGCACAATTCATCGGCACACGCGGATGACTCGACAAAAGCACTTCCGTTCCGTTTTGATGCATACGCGCAATAAAAGCCTTCTGTTTTTGCACGATTTCCGGCTTCAAAGCAACCTCGCACGGCTTTGCCTCAGCAAAAAGCATCTCCTCTGTAACATAAGCTTCATCCAAAAATGCTTCCTTAACCGGCAAATCAAACGAATATGCCTGTATATCTACTGCAGATGCGCCGGCACATGCCGCACGTTCCAAAAGCTCTATGCGCTCTTCCTCCGTCGTGGTGAAATAGGTACCCTCCGCTGTACCATTATAATTCAGCGCCAGCACCGGCCTTCTCGATGCTTCTATAATACTGCGCAATTTTTCTTCTGTTCGTTCTGCTTCATTGATGCACGAAATATGCAAATCATGCCCCATTGCACCTGCATACTCGCCGTTGCGCATCGCCGCAATACACTCACGCACTGTGCGCTCCTTAATCACGTCAACAATCATAGGTCCTTCCTGTTTCGCAAAAGACATCTTCACGTTAAACTCTCCCTACCATTTCATCGACTTCGGACCGAGCGAGCGACCGCCGTCCACAATATAGTTTGCACCCGTAACAAAATCACTTTCGGGCGATGCCAGGAACAAAATCACATTCGCCATTTCCTGCGGCGTACCTACACGGCCGTTTTCCCCAAGAAAGGTCATGCCGTCCATCGTCCAGCCATCACGCGAAATTGCGCCCGGCGAAACCGCGTTCACGCAAATATTATATTCGCCGACTTCCATCGCAAGCGCCTTTGTCATCGAAATAATACCGCCCTTGGCGCAAGAATAGTCCACACGGTTCACCAAACCACCCACGCCTGCAATGGAGGCTACATTTACAATTTTTCCGTATTTATTATCCAGCATAGCTGCTTTCAGCACCGCCTGCGTGCAATTCATTGTACCTTTGATATTGATATCCAGCACAAAATCCAGTGTTTCTTCCTCAGCATCCGCAAAACGGGTAAGCTTGCCAAGCAAATCCGCACTGCCGCCTGCGTTATTAACCAAAATGTCAATTTTGCCAAACTGTGCTACCGCTTTTTCAACCAATGCAAATATGGCTTTGCGGTCACGCACATCAGCAACTGCCTCCATCACGCCGACACCGAGCGCGCGAATTTCCTGCGCCGTATGCGTCGCCGCTTCCGCATTATAATCACATAAAACAATATTGGCGCCCGCCTGCGCAAACTGCATAGCTACCGCCCTGCCGATATTTTTGCCCGCACCGGTGACCATTGCGGTTTTTCCGTGAAAATCAAACATAATCATTTCTCCCTTTGTGAAATATAAATTCCGCCTGCAATCAACACAAAAGCAAGCAAATATTGCCATTTAAAAATATTTTCGTTCAGCAACAATGCACCAAATACTGCCGCAAACACAGGCTCTGCAAATTTAATGATAAAGAGCTTGGAAAGCGCACCATTTTTGACCGTTGTAAACCAGATGCAATAACTGATGACAGATGCTGTGCAAATATAAACAAAAATCCACACCGACGCATCAAATGCAAATGTCATGCTTCCGCCCAGCAATCTGCCGACAAGCAAAAGCACAAGGCCGCCAAACAATTGTGCAATACCGGTTGCCGGCACGGGTGCAATATGCGCAAACACTTTTTTACTGATTACATTTGCAAACACAGTACAAAACGAAGCGCCGATAATCAACGCATCGCCAATGCCGAAAGAAAAACCCGTCGCAGAGGCATTAATTGCAAAAATACCGGCAAACCCCAATAACACACCGACCAATTTGCGCACCGTCAGGCGGTCATCTTTAAAAAACAATGCCGCAAAGCAAACATAAAACAGCACGCCGACCTGCTTTAAAATCGCCGTCTTTGAACTATCCGTCATCATCAACGCCGTATAAGTGCACGCATAATGTAAAATAATCGAAAACACACCCGAAAGCAAAACGGGAAGGATGACCTTTTTTGCAGGCGCAAAACAATTTCTGTCCCGCAAAAAGGCATATATACAAATCACGCCGCCGCAAACCGCAAACCGCACACCGGCAAAGTAAAGAATGCTACCAATTCCGCTGATACCGTAGGCGCCATTTCCCAGCTTGACCATCGGGAACAAGCTGCCCCATAAAAGCATCACCAAAAGAGCGGCAAGCAAAGTCCTCTTCTCCATCTTACTCTACCTCTAATACAACCTTGCCGATATTTTCACCGCGCTGCAGCACTGCATGTGCCTCCTCTGCCTGCGTGATCGGGAAGGTTTTGTAAATCGACGGCTGAATTGCACCGCTCTCAATTTTCGGCCACACCTTTTCTACCAGTTGTGCCAGAAGATAAGCTTTAAATTCCGGTGTACGCTTGCGCAGCATACTGCCAACCAGATGAAGCCCCTTGGTCAGAAGCGGTCTTAAAAGCACATTGGTTTCAATGCCGGCAAGCGTAGAAATCACAATCCAGTAGCCGCCCTCTGCCATATACTGCATTCCTTTTCCGAGCATTTCTCCGGAAAGGCAGTCCATTGCAACATTCACCGGATGCCCCGCTTCAGCTTCCTTCGAAAGCACTTCGGCAGTATCCTCCTTTGTCGAATTGATAATCACATCTGCGCCAAGCGGCTTGATTTTCTCCGCAATTTCATCACGCAACACCGAAGTAATCACTCTTGCGCCAAAAGCCTTTGCCATCGGAATGGCAACAGAAGCAAGACCCGATGCCCCTGCAGGAACAAACGCCGTCTGTCCCGCCTCAAGATGACCTTCAATAAACAAATTCAGATACGAGGTAGCGTATGCCTCAGGCAGCGCCGCCGCTTCTACCATAGAAAGGCCCTTCGGAATCGGCATCAGCATATCATATTTTACAGCCACATATTCTGCATAGCCTCCACCGCCCAGAAGCGCACAAACCTTGTCGCCCTTCTTCCAACCGGTCACTTCAGTGCCGACTTCCACAACCTCACCGGCAATTTCAAGACCCATCCACTCCGGGCAGCCCGCAGGTGACGGATACTTGCCCTCACGCTGTAAAAGGTCCGCTCTGTTGAGTGCAGCTGCACGAATTTTCACCAACACCTCATCCGGCTTTATCTGCGGGTCGGCAACCTCTGTCCACACCAAATTCTTATTTTCATCCACCAAAATCGCTTTCATTTTCTTTCCTCCTTAATCTCGATAAACCACTTCACCATCCGCGATGGTAAGCTTACATCTGTATCCCATTGTATTTTCAACACGGTTGCCTCTTGCATCCGTCAGGGAAAACCCTTCGTTCATATACGAAAGCACCGCAATATCTGCACATCGTCCGACTTTCAATTGCCCACACTGCGCCTCCATCCCAAGTGCCTTTGCCGGCGCAGAGGTCACCGCACGAAAAATATCTTCTTCCTGCATTCCCAATGTCCTCGCAATGCTCATACACATGGTCATGCCGTATCTGCCGCCACGTTTATATGCGCTACATCGAGTAATGTCCGTACTGATTGTATCCGGCAAAGCACCGCAGACAATGGCATTTTTATAAACAGCAAAATCCGTATGCACATGTCCCGCCATGCCGACATCTATGATGATGCCACGCCTTTTCGCTTCGGCAATACAGGCATAGTCATCGTCAGCTACGGTATAACCACCGCCGTGATAGGTATGTGTTAAAATATCGCCTTTTCTCAGCACGCTTAAAAGCTCTGCCATCGGCACCGGTGGATTGGACGAATGCACCATTACCCTCAGACCGCATTTCTCCGCATATGCCACAGCTTCACACAACGGCATTATATCCCGCACCGGTGAAACCTCTGTATCAAAATACACCTTTAAACCGACTGCCTTTTCTCCGTAGCAGGTAAGATTGCGCTCTGTCTTTTCAAAGCACGCCTTATTGTCCCGGATTTCTACCGATACAAACACACGATTTTTCACAGTCATATGCACCAGTGCTTCCCGATCTGCCATACCGCCACCGGCATCCGCCGCCGCAGTTACGCCAAAAGGCAGGCAACTCATATCCGCACTGATGCTGTATTCCTCGCCTGTCACACCATGCATATGTACATGCGCATCCACAAGCCCTGCCGTTACGATTTGCCCGGCCGCATCATAGACAAATTCAGCATCCTCTGCGATATTCTTTTCTATTTTCGCTACAGTATTTCCATCTGTTAAAACATCAGCGGTAAAAAACCGCTCTCCGTCCCAAACCGTTCCGTTCCGAATCAGTATACTTGCCATAATGCTACCACCTCACTATGAAACAAACTTAACAAACCCTCCCGAAATAGTAAATAGCAAATATGCTATTTTTAACAGATTTGATACAAAGAATTTGACAATCGGTTGCTGATATACTATAATATTTGAAAATGAGGTGATGCAATTGGATGTTTCTTTTTTATCCGATTTGATTATAACAAAAATTCATTCTGTCAGCACAATATACACCGAAGAAAGTACCGCTATCAAACGATGGGCAAGAAATCGCTGGGCGCTTTTATATAAATACGAAGGCGAAACGATGTATACCTGCAACGGGAAAAATATGCTTTCCAATAAAAGCCGGGTCTTTCTTTTGCCAAACGGCAGCGACTACACCTGGCAATGCATCAAAGCCGGGCATTACTGCGTTATTGAATTTGCATGCGAAAAAACATTGAATGAAATTCTCCACTTCTCTGTTGCCGACAGCGCACGCCTGCTGGAAACCTTCAAACAGTTAGAATATCAACATACGCTCCAGAATCCGTTTTCTGAAATGGAATGCATCCAAACGCTTTACGGTATGCTTCTTAAGCTACTGAAATCGGAAAAAGGGTATCTTCCATCAGAAAAGCAGAGCAAAATCCAGCCTGCCGCAGACTATATTATTGCGCACTACACCGAACCGCTGACCAACGATTTACTCGCAAAGCAAACAGGGCTGAGCACCGTTTACTTCCGAAAGCTCTTTACGGAGCAATATGGCGTGTCGCCGATGCTTTATGTGCAGCAAATGCGCATAAAAAAAGCACAGGAACTTTTGACTACCGACCATACAAGCATCGAAAGCATTTCACAAATGCTGGGTTACTCAAGCATTTATGACTTTTCCCGTAGCTTTAAAAAACACACCGGACTTGCCCCAAGTGTATATGCAAAACAATATATAAAATAAAAGAACAGCAGTTTTTAACTGCTGTTCTTTATATTTCAAATCCAACTTCTCTTGCCAGCGCCGCCGCTTCTTTGTAGCCACAACACAAGCTGTCCGTATTGTGTGCATCGCTGCACAAAATAATTTTGCCTCCGTTTTTATGAATATATTCCAGCTGCGCCTTTGACGGATACGGCGTTGTGCGGTAGCCGCGCGAAATCGCGCCAGTGTTGATTTCAAACGGACGGTTATACGGCAAAAGCTTGTCAATTGCCGCTTTCCATGCCGCAATATAGCGCGGATGATTTTCATCGAAAATCGGTGTTTTTTCATTAAACTTAGTAAGCAAGTCAAAATGCCCGATGATATCTGCGCCGGTCACATAAAGCACATCGCCGACCAAAGCAAAGTAATCCTCTGCAAAGCCCATTGCATCGCCGCCGTAATGCTTTTTCAGTTCATCCTGCAAATAGTCCGCATTCCAATCTACATCAATATATACATCACCTTTTTTGACATAGTGCACCGAACCGAGTGCATAGTCAAAACCGTCGGTTGACTCTGTACCGAAATAATCCTGCTCTACGCCGCACAAAAGCACAATTTTGCCCTTGTACTTTTCCTTCAGCGCCGCAATTTCTGCTTGAAAGACTTGAATATTCGCTTTTTTGACGCAGTATCTTTCGTCAAACGCCGTATGCGAATGTATGCAAATACCGATGTGCGTCATTCCTTTTTCAATGGCGGCAAGCACCATTTCCTCTGCAGAATTGCTGCCGTCGCAGTAGGTAGTGTGCATATGAAAATCACGAAACATCATTGTGTCATCTTCTCCTGCTTTACCTTATGGTCGATTACATGACGGCCTGCAAGCTCGCGGTGAATGTCCTCGAGCGATATGCCCATTTCAATCATAAGCACCATCACATGATATGCAAGGTCTGCAATCTCGTAAATGGTCTCCTTTTTATCGTCTGCCTTGCCGGCGATAATCACCTCAGTGCACTCCTCGCCGACCTTCTTTAAAATTTTGTCGATGCCCTTTTCAAACAGATAGGTTGTATAAGAGCCTTCCTTTTTCTCAATCTTTCTGCCGATGAGCATTTCCATCAGGCCCTCGAGCGTAAACTCATGCAGCGCTTCGCTTTCCCAAACCGGATTGGTAAAGCACGAATCCGTGCCCTTATGGCAGGCAGGCCCCGTCTTTTCCACCACAACCACAAGTGCATCGTTGTCGCAGTCCGCCGTAATAGATACGATGTTTTGCACATTGCCGCTTGTTTCGCCCTTGCGCCACAATTCCTGGCGCGAACGGCTCCAGAAGCAGGTTCTGCCTTCCTTCATCGAAATTTCAAGGCTTTCTTTATTCATATAGGCAACCGTCAGCACCTTTTTCGTGATGGCATCCACCACAACTGCCGGAATCAAGCCCTTCTCATCAAATTTCAGTTCGTTTATATTTACCATTTTGTCTTCCTCCTTACAAGCGCATATCTATGCCGTTGTCGCGCAGCGTCTTTTTTAAATCACTGATTTTCACCTCGCCGAAATGAAAAATCGAAGCCGCAAGCCCCGCATCCACCTTTGGAAGCGTTTTAAACAGCGTCACAAAGTCATCAATACAGCCTGCGCCGCCCGATGCAATCACCGGCACATCGACTGCGTTGCACACGGCATCGAGCATCTCTAAATCAAAGCCCTGCTTTACGCCGTCGGTATCAATCGAGTTTAAAACGACCTCGCCTGCACCATTGCCGACACAGCGGCGAATCCATTCAATCGCTTCCATGCCGGTGTTTTCGCGTCCGCCCTTGGCAAACACGCGAAATACGCCGTCTACGCGCTTCACATCCGCTGAAATTACAACACACTGGTCGCCGTAGCGCTTAGCCGCCTCATAAATCAAGTCCGGATTTTTAATTGCGCCGGAATTGACACTGACCTTATCCGCGCCGCATTTTAATACACGGTCAAAATCATCGACAGTATTGATACCGCCGCCAACGGTAAGCGGAATAAAAATTGTGCGTGCGACCTCGCAGAGGATGTCCGTAAACAGGGCACGCCCCTCCGCAGAAGCGGTAATATCATAAAACACCAGCTCGTCTGCACCGTTATCGCTATAGTATTTTGCAAGGCTGACCGGATTGGATACATCGTTTAAGCCTTCAAAATTCACACCCTTGACCACGCGTCCGTTTTTCACATCCAGGCAAGGGATAATTCTCTTGGTTATCATTTTGCCACCTCTATTGCCTTTTTCAAATCAATCGCTTTTGTATAATATGCCTTGCCGATAATTGCGCCGTAAATCTCAAGCGCCGCAAGCCGCTCTACATCCTCGATAGAGGACACGCCGCCCGATGCAACAATCTGCATATCAAACTGTTCGCTGAGCTGGCGGTACAGCTCGTGGTTTGTGCCCATCATTGCACCGTCCTTTGAAATGTCGGTACAAATCAAGGTTTTCACGCCGATTTCCTGCATCTTTTTGCAAAAATCAAAGCATTCGTATTCGCTTTTTTCTATCCAGCCCTTAATGGCAACATAGCCGTCCTTAATATCGGCACCAACCGCAATCTTGTCACCGTATTTCTCAACAGCTGCGCGCAAAAACGCTTCATCCTGCACCGCCGCCGTGCCTAAAATTACGCGGTCAATACCGGCAGAAATGTATTTTTCAATCGTTTCCATACTGCGAATACCGCCGCCGATTTCCGAAAACAAGCCGGTTGCAGAAATAATCTTTTTCACCGTTTCCAGATTCGGTGTGTCGCCGTTTTTTGCGCCCTCCAAATCCACAATATGAATATGTGTTGCGCCCTGTGCTTCAAAATCAAGCGCGATTTCCCAAGGCTTGTCGCTGTAGACGGTCATTTGACTGTAATCACCCTTAAGCAGGCGCACCGCCTTACCGTCATATAAATCTATTGCAGGAAAAATATGCATAGCTTAAGCCTCCATCTCGCAAAAGGATTTTAAAATATTTAGTCCAACATTTCCGCTCTTCTCCGGATGGAACTGACATCCGTATACATTACCATTGGCTACCGCCGCAGTCAATTCCGCGCCGTATTCTGCCGTTGCGATAACGCTTTCAGAGCATTTTGCACCGTAGAACGAGTGCACGAAATACACATAGTCGCCATCCTTTAAATAGCGAAACAGCTCATTTTTCTTTGTAAACTTTAGCGCATTCCAGCCGATATGCGGTACCTTCAGTCCTTCACCGATGACCTCGCGAATCGAGCGGATTTCGCCCGGAATTAAGCCGAGACCCTCGTGCTCGCCGTATTCAAAGCTTTTGTCAAACAACAGCTGCATACCGAGACAGATGCCCAAAAGCGGTTTGCCGCTTTTCGCTTCTTCAATTACCACCTTGTCAAGGCCGCTCTCGCGCAGCTTTGCAGCTGCATCGCCGAACGCACCGACACCCGGCAATATAATTTTGTCTGCGGCGCGAATCACTTCTGCATCTCCGGTCACAACCGCTTCGGCGCCGATGGCCGCCAGCGAACTTTTTAAGGAAAACAGATTGCCTACGCCGTAATCTATAATTGCTACCAAATTAAAGCACTCCTTTTGTGGACGGAATTTCATTTGCTGCATCTGCATCAATCTTTACAGCTGCGCGCAAGCTGCGCGCAACCGACTTAAACGCACCCTCGATGATGTGATGCGCGTTTGTGCCTGCCATTTGCTTAATGTGCAGCGTAACTGCCGCATTGCGCACAAAACCGAGCCAGAACTCTTCCACCAGCTCCGTATCAAAGCTGCCGACCTTTGCTGTCGGAATTTCAAGCCCGTAGGCAAGATAGCTTCTGCCCGAAAAATCCACTGCACTTAAAACAAGCGCCTCATCCATCGGCAAAAGCATACTGCCGTAGCGCACGATACCTCTCTTTTCGCCGAGCGCTTCGGCAAACGCCGCGCCCAGGCAAATACCGATATCCTCTGCAGTGTGGTGGTCATCTACATAAGTGTCACCCTTGCAGGAAAGCGTTAAATCAAATCTGCCGTGCTTTGCAAACAGCGTCAGCATATGGTCTAAAAAGCCACAGCCCGTATCAATTTCACTACTGCCAGTACCGTCAATATTCAACTTCAATGCAATGTCCGTTTCCGCAGTTTTGCGGTTTACTTCACTTGTACGCAGCATTTAATTCCCCTCCAAAATCCTTTTCGTTTCAGAAATCAGGCTTTCCATCTGCGCTTTTGTACCGATGGTGATGCGGTTAAAGTCGCTGATTTCCTTTTTATCAAAGTGCCGTACCAAAATGCCGGCATCCTTTAGTTTTAAATATAATTCCTTGCCGTCAATACCCGGATGCTTTGCAAAAACAAAATTTGTTTTACTATCCAAAACCGTAAAACCCAAATCGCGCAGCGCCTTTGTTGTATATTCCCGGTTTTCAATAATCGTTTTGCAATTTTGCATATTGTATTCGTCATCCTCGATGCAGCCCAAGCCTGCTGCCTGCGTCATAGAGTTGACATTGTACGGATTGGTCGAATATTTAATCGTATTCAAATCTGCAATCAATGCTTTGCAGCCTACCCCGAAGCCAAGACGCGCACCCGCCATCGAGCGGGACTTTGAAAATGTCTGCGTTACGAGCAGGTTGTCGTATTTGTGAATCAAATCCACACAGCTCTCGCCGCCGAAATCGACATACGCTTCATCGACAATAACAACATTGTCCGGGTTGCTCTCGATAATTTTCTCAATCTCCGCCTTCGGCAGCGCAATGCCCGTCGGTGCATTCGGATTGGCAATCACAATCGTTTTGCCGATGCCGATATAATCGTTTACATCAATTGTAAAATCACTCTTTAGCGGAATTTCCTCGTACGGAATACTGTTTAATGCCGCAAACACCGGATAAAACCCATAGGTAATATTTGCAAACACCGCCGGATGTGTTTCATCACAAAAAGCCAGAAATGCGAAATTCAAAATCTCGTCCGAGCCATTGGTTAACAGCACCTCGTCAAAGTCTACGCCGAAACGGTCTGCCACAGCCTGCGTCAGCTTCTTCGCCGTCGGGTCGCAATAAAGCTGCATATTTTTTGCCGCTTCTGCCGCATACGCCTGCGCTTTTGCACTCGGCGGGAACGGCGATTCGTTTGTATTCAATTTTATATAGCTTTTCATCCGGCGCGGCTGCTCGCCCGGTGTATACGGCACAAGCTTATTGTGTCGCGCACTGAAAAATCTGCTCATTTGTTTCACTCCTCGAAACGGATGGTTGCACTCTTGGCATGCGCGGTTAAGCCTTCCTTTTCCGCAAAATATGCCACATCATTTGCCACGCGGCTGAGCGCATCTCTTGTATAGTAGGTATACTGTGTCTTTTTCACAAAATCATCCACCGACAACGGACTGGAAAACTTCGCCGTACCGCTCGTCGGCAAGGTGTGGTTCGGTCCGGCGAAATAGTCGCCAAGCGCCTCCGGACAATTTTTGCCCATGAAAACCGAGCCTGCGTGACGAATGCTGTCGAGATAGTCAAACGGATTATCGACGCAAAGCTCCAAATGCTCCGGCGCAATATCGTTTGCAATCTCGATGGCACGCATCAAATCGTCTGCCACAATGATTTTACCGTTGGTGTCAATCGATACTCTTGCAATCTCTGCACGCAAAAGCTGAGGAATCTGCACCTCGAGCTCTGCCTGCACAGCCTTTGCCAAATCCATCGAATCCGTCACAAGCACAGCACTTGCCATTTTATCATGTTCTGCCTGCGAAAGCAAGTCTGCCGCAATATGCTTCGGGTTTGCCGTTGCATCGGCTACAACCAAAATTTCACTCGGTCCGGCAATCATATCAATGGAAACTGCGCCGAATACCTGCTTTTTCGCTTCTGCAACATAGGCATTGCCCGGCCCGACAATCTTGTCCACCTTCGGTACGCTTTCCGTACCGTAAGCAAGCGCAGCAACCGCCTGCGCACCGCCAAGCTTAAAGATTTTATCTACCCCGGCAATCGATGCCGCTGCCAAAATGACCGGATTGATTTTACCGTCCTTGCCCGGTGGTGTAACCATAACCACCTCACGAACACCGGCAATCTTTGCAGGAATGGCGTCCATCAGTACCGTCGACGGATACGCCGCAGTACCGCCCGGCACATACAAGCCCGCACGGTCTACCGGGATAACCTTCTGCCCAATCACAATACCGTTTTCATCATTGATGATAAAGCTGGTACGCACCTGCTTTTCATGGAATTTGCGGATGTTTGCCGCAGCCTTCTCCAAAATCTCAATAAATTTCGGCTCAACCGCAGCGCGCGCCGCAACAATTTCCTCTTTTGTAACGGCAAGGCTGTCCAGCTTTGCCCCATCAAACTTTTCGCAGTAGGCAAAAAGCGCCTGATCGCCGTTTGCGCGCACATCTTCTATAATTTCACCGACCGTCTTTTCTACGCCCGCACTTGAGGTCGAGCGAATAAAAATCTCACTGTGGTCAATTTGTCCGTATTCTAAAATGCGAATCATTTTTCTGCCTCCACCTGTGCACTGAGGCTTGCCAAAATTTCCTGCATCAGCGCATTTTTAAATTTAAAGCTCGGCTTGTTTGCAATCAGTCTCGCGCTGATTGGCATAAAGCTTTCAAAAACCTCGAGGTTGTTTTCCTTTAAGGTCGAGCCCGTTTCCACGATATCGACAATCACATCGGAAAGGTCTAAAATCGGCGCAATCTCAATCGAGCCGTTTAAGTGAATGATATCAATATCGCGCCCCAGCGCGGCATAGTGTGCCTTTGCAATGTTGGTAAACTTCGTTGCAACGCGTAGCGTCTTTTCCGGATTATCGCGAAAGCCTTTTTTTGCCGCAACCGCCATACGACACTTGCCCAAATTCAAATCCAAAAGCTCATACACATCCGGCGTGTACTCTGCTAAAATATCCTTGCCGGCAACACCGATATCCGCCGCACCGCGTTCTACATAGATTGCAACATCAGATGGTTTTACCCAAAAGTAGCGCACCTGCTTTTCTGCGTTTTCAAAAATCAGCTTGCGCCCCGGCTCGTGAATTTCCGGGCACTCAAAGCCCGCCTTTTCAAACATAGCATATACCTTTTCGCCCAATCTGCCCTTCGGCAGTGCGACATTAAGCATTGTTTTCAAGAATCTCCAGTCCCTTCTCCTGCAGCTTTAAAAGCTGTTTGTACTGCAGTTTTTCCGGTATTGCACCGGTTGCCAGCACGCGCTTGCCGCCGGCAGTCATCAGTCGTACCGCCGCGCTGACTGCTTCCGCGTCTGCGCCTGCATCATATAAAATCACGGCATCTACATCATATTTCTTTTCTTCGCCCTGCAAACGCTCGAGCATATCCAGATATACCGCAAAGCCGATGGCGCGCGATTTTCTGCCCATCTTCTGCATCAGCTTGTCATATTCACCGCCGGACAAAATGCCAGTCGGGATCCCTTCGATAAAGCCACAGAACACGATGCCGTTATAATAGCTTTGATTATTGATTACGGAAAAATCCACATACACATTCTCTGCGCAGCCATTTGCCGCTAAAAACGCCGCCATACGCGCAAGCTGCTCAATTGCCGCGCTCATTTTTTCGCTTACAGAAAGCGTTTTCAGCGCGGGCAAAACCTCTGTCAGCTTGCCGTAGGTTGAAGCGAGCGTCTTTAAAAGCGAGCCGTCCACGCCGGCAGCTGTGCAAATTTGGTCGATGCCGTGCAGATTCTTTTCGCCGATTTTCTCTAAAAGCGCCTTCTCTGTTTGCGCATCCGCGCCAAGTGCCGCAATCGCCTCAGACACAATGTCCATATGCGAAACATCCAAAATGTACGCCTCGGAAATACTTTTCAGGCTCTCGGCCGCAAGCATCACGGTTTCAAAAATGCAGTAATCGTCAATTGCACCGATACACTCTAAGCCTACCTGCATAATTTCCTGAAAAGCATTGTTTTTCTTGGAAACACGGTATACATTTTCATTGTAGTATACCTTTTGCACACAGCCCGGCACATCTTTTCCGTTTTTAATAATCGAAAGCGTCACATCCGGCTTTAAGGCTAAAAGCTTGCCGTCCGTATCGGTAAAGGTGATGATGTTGTCCGACACGAGGTAGTCTTTATTGCGCACATACAAATCATAGGCTTCGAATTTGCTCATTTTATACTGTGTATAACCGTACAGGCTGTAGAGCGCGCGCAAATCGAAAATCGCTTTTTCTTCATTTTTTAAAACATTGCGACTGAATTCCATCTTACTTTTCACCCTTTTCCTTTAAACGCTCCAGCGCAGTCTTATAGCCGTCGTTACCATAGAGCAGGCATTTGTTGACGCGGCTGATGGTCGCTGTGCTTGCGCCGGTCTTCTTGGAAATCTCCAGATAGCTGATGTTCTGGCTTAAAAGCTCGGCGACCTCCAAACGCTGCGAAATATCCTGAAGCTCCTTAATCGTGCAAATATCTTCAAAAAAATCGTAGCACTCGTCTAAATCCTTCAAATTCAAAATCACTTCAAACAGGCGGTCAACCGCCTCCGTATGCAGCTTTTTCATTTCTGTACATCTCCTTAATTTTATCATGGTAGTATTTTACCACGCTAAACTGTGAAAGTAAAGTCTTTTTTATATAAAGTACATTTTTTCGTGAGTTTATATAAAAAACAGACCGAAAACCCGGCGGGTTTCGGTCCTTTTTATTCTTTTTTGCAAATCAATATCCTATTCTGCCCAGATTGCTTGCAGAGCAGAGCTTCAAATACTCTAAATTCTGTTTTATTTTTCCTGTACCGGAGTAGCTGAGTCTTTCCTCTTCCAGCTCCTCAATACAGTCAATTCTTCCCGCAAGATAATCACCTACGCGCATAATCGCAGTATCGATTCTTGCCGCAACACCGCCGTGGCGTATATCAATCACTTCCCAGCCAATCGGCTTGTACTCGTCAAAGTAATGCGCACGGTGCGCCTTGCGGAGTACATGGGCATCCTCCAAAAGTGTCGGCAGGGTTTCGTCACGCAGCTTTGCAAGTGCTTCTTTGTCACCCGCCTGATATGCCGCATACAGCTTTTGACCGATGTTTGCCTTGACCTTCAGCACCTTACAAAGTGCGGCATAGTATTCAAACATCAATTTGAAATCCGGGAACTGTACAGCGCTTTCTTCAAACTGCTTTTGCAGCTTATCGTAGTGCGGATAATAATCATAATCGCCCAAATCCGCATCCATGAGTCCCAAAAGCACATCCGGCCACATAATCGCACGCGACACGGAGATGTTTTCTGTGTTTTCATCCGTCACCCCCGGCACGGAATCAAGTGCATCAATTGCAATTAAAGCATCCCAGGAAAGCTTTGTGCTCGCCGCCAAGCGCTCTGCAACCAAACTGCGCGGCGCGTCGTCACCATAGACAAGCTCCGCCGTCATCTGCAGGCTGGGCAGCACGGCAAAGGTACTGCTTTCTCTGCCGTCATCTCCCCAGAGGCAGGAAAAAACCTCACGCACACCCTTTTGCTTGCATACCTGCATACCGACTTTGGTTGTAATTTCGGATTTTGTATAATGTGCACCGAATGTGCGCACATTTCTCGAGCAGCACGCCCAAATCACTCTGTCGGTCAGATACTGCGTCTTTTCTATCATCGCACCGAAAAACGCCGGATCGGTTGTGTAATAGTCCCAATAAATCAATGACATATTGTCCGGAACGCTTGCTCGATCCGCCTCATCAAAAACGATGTCGAGCCGTCTATACGGATCATGCGGATTTTTCAGCTTTGCCCGGAAAGGCATATCGCCCCACATCATGGGTTGCATACCATGCTTTTTAAGCAGCTGCGTTACCTTTTTCAGATGTGTCTTCATGATTTCAGCGGACGGACAATACCCATGCTTGCCAAAATATTTTCCCAAACCAAGATCAAACGCTTCGTCTAATCCAATATGAATCCGCTTGGTACGATATGCCTTTTTCATCGTTAAAATCATTTTTTCAATCAAGGCATATGTTTTTTCCTCGCCGACCAGCATAACGGTTTTTGTGTCTGCAATATCCTGATAGGCTACCTTTTTCAAAAGCTCCGGCAAATGTCCGAGTGTCTGGATGCAAGGAATCATTTCTATACCGAGATTATACGCATAATCATCGATTTCCTGCAGCTCTTTAAGTGTATAGCGCGTACGCATATAGCCAAAGTACGGCTCGCCCTCGATTTCATAGGTATCCTCGCAATAGAGCATCGACATGTTATAGCCCATACCCGCCAGCATTAAAAGCATCTTTTTCACGCTTTGAACCGACATCTGCGAGTTTGCCTGAGCGCCGTCAAACATCGTACCAAGTGTATCAAAAGAGCAGGTTTCCTCATGCGAAAAACGCTCCTCTTTTGCATTCGGCTTTAAAAGCACGAGCGCACGAAACAGCTGGTACGGCTTTGCAACCGTAATTTTCGCTGTTTTTCCGCTCTTTTCAATTTTAATTTTGTCTCCGCCGATGCTTGCCTCAACGACTGCGTCATATGCATCAAAATTATGAAATGCCGAAAATTCTTCTAAACCCTTACCATATTGCGGCGCAAAGCCGTTCAAAATAATTTTCATTTTATATCTCCTTACACAGCATAGTCTTTTGGATATTGAAATCCGCATCCCAAAACGCAAGGTCTGCATCCTTGCCAGCCTCCAGGCTGCCTTTACACTTGTCCAGTCCGATAATGCGCGCCGGTGTAAGCGAAAGCATTTTCACCGCCGTCGGTAAATCTACATCACACTTTTTGTGTGCCCAGCGAAGCATAATATCCCCCGTAGCGATACTGCCTGCAAAAAAGCTTCTGTCCGGCAGCTTTGCGACGCCATCCTCGATGATAACGCGGTTTTCCGGAAGCTTCGCCCCAAGGAAGCTTTCCGTTACATTCGTGCCTGCCGCACGCATTGCATCCGAAGTCAAATTGATTTTATCCGCACCCTTAACCTTAAGCGCCAACAAAAGCACCTCTTTTGCTAAATGACAGCCGTCGGCAATCAACTCAATGTCCATATCCTCTAAAAGATACGCCGCCTCCCGCACACCGGCATACAAAACCTGATTGATTTTTCGCACGGTCGGTGTATTCGAATACAAATGAGTAAAATGGCTAAAGCCCATTGCGTGTGCCTTTTCCACATCTGCATAAATCGCATCGCTGTGTCCGACGGACAAAACAATACCACGCTTTTTAAATTCACTTGCAAGGTACTCAATGCCCGGAAGCTCCGGCGCCGCAGTGCACATTTTAACAATATCCCCACCGCGCTCCAGAAGTTCGTCTATCTCTGCTTTTTCCGGATTGCGAACATAGGCGGGATTTTGCGCACCCTTCTGCTCCATAGAAATATATGGTCCTTCCAAATGCAGACCGGCATAGTGCACACTGCCCTTATCCTTTAACTTACGGTACATATCAAAAAGCGCATACATTTGCTCCGGTGGACAAGCCACCGCCGTTGGCAGAAGCGTTGTTGTACCATGTGCGCGATGCGCCGCGGCAATACCGTCAAACGCTTCCTCTGTTGCATCCATAAAGTCATAGCCGCCGCCACCGTGCAGATGAATTTCCACAAAGCCCGGTGTTACAAATGCACCGTTTGCGTCTATCGCTTTCGCTTCCGCCGGGATTTCGCCCGTATAGCCGACATCTTTGATTTTACCGTCCTGCACAACAAGCGCGCCTTCGATGACTCTCTCCGGCGTAACCAGCTTTGCATTTTTAATAAATGTCATATCCTTCACCTTACTTGTTGTAAATACGAATTTCCGGCACCGGGGACTGCAGCGCTACACCAGCGGCGTAGAGCTTTGCATCCGGATGGTTCTGGAACAGCGAGCACGGCACCTTCGCCGTAATATCGCCGTGCAGCACCTTGCGCAGTGCGCCTGCATTCCAGTCGCGCGGCATGCACATACGCACCTTCTTTGCCATAAACATTTCCTTCATACCAACCGTGATGCAGTATTCCGGAATACCGTCCAAATCACCGCTGCAGTTCATGAAGCAGTTGATGGTTTTGGTTTCCCTCGAAATCTTAAGCACGCGTGTCGGGCGGTTGACAAATTCCTCATTGTCCACCGGTTCGCCCGGTTCCGGCGGCTCGTTGAATGCAAAGTGACCGTTGATGCCGATACCACCCCAAGCCATATCCAGCTTGCCGTACTTTTCAATCAGCTCCAGAACAAGCCCTTCGTTACCCGGCTCCGGGAAAATTCTGTTTTCCGGCAGCACATTGAGTTCATCGTCAATCTTGCTGTAGAAAATGCGGTTCATACCGCCGCGGAAGGACAGCGGATCACTTTCATCGATGTATTCGTGGTCATTTTTGAGATACTCGTCCATATTGATAAAGCAGCAGTTCTTCAGACTGATGCGATACTTATTTACCAAGTACACCAATCTGCTGTACGGGCCAATCGGACCATACGGCACAACCATCAGTGTCGGCTCACCCTTGCGGTTGTTTTCTGCGATACATTCCACAACCTCAATTGCCATCTTCCAATACAAATCGTGCTCCGTTTCACAAACATCCAATACAATGTTGGAGCCCTTGCCGAGTTCTTCGGCAGGAATTCTGTTGATATCCATTTTTTATCATCCTTTCAAAATTTTATTTCTGTTTTCATTATAACAAGCCTGCAAAACACATTCTACATCAATGCTGTCGTTTTTTAGCACAATTCTGCTAAACCATTTGACATGCTTGTTTGTAAAAGCTATAATGAAACTGGAAAGGATGTGAGCAAATGCGCTACAGTACAGAGTATGTTTCCGACGATTATCTGCACATGAATTCCTGCTATGTGCAATACTTGTATGACCATGACACAGGCTCTTTGCGTCCAAACGGGCGCAGCGACTATTTGCTTTTGTATATCGCCGAAGGCAAGTGCTACGCTACTGTAAATCAAAAGCAGTTGTGCATTGAAGCCGGAAATCTTGTTTTATTCCGCCCCGGCGAGCCACAGGCGTACAGCTTCAAAAAAGCCGACCGCTCCGTTTTATGCTCCATTCATTTTACCGGCACAGGCTGTGATGCTCTTTTAAGAGAAATTGATATGCAAAACAAGAATATAATATTTGTTGGAAGCTCTAAAAAAATTCTCTCCGTTTTCGAAAAAACCACAAGAGAATTTACACTGAAAACGCCGGAGTATCAGAGCTTTTGCGACGCCTATCTCTTTGAGCTTTTTGCCAGCATCAAGCGCCAGCTTGCCTATAAAAACAATCCGACCTACATTAAAAATAACGCCTTGGTTGATGCGGTTTGCCGTTTGATGTACGATGAATATGCCCAAAGTGTGCCGCTAAAGCGCTACGCAGATTTTTGCCACCTGAGTGTAAGCCGCTTTGCACATATGTTCAAAAGCTGCACCGGCTCCTCGCCGCTTGAATATATAATGCGCATCCGCATTGAAAAGGCAATGCATTTTTTAGTCTATACCGACCTTTCAATCACAGAAATTGCCGACCTCACCGGCTTTTCCTCGCAAAATTATTTCGGGCGCATTTTCAAACGCTTTACCGGCACTTCTCCCAAAAGATTTGCCGCCGAAAACAGAACATAAAAAAGGCGCCTCTCTGCATTTTGCAGAGAAGCGTTTTTATTTATCTCTTTAACAATACTTCGTTTTCGTGCTTTTTCACTTCTTCAAACCAGCTTTGATCAGCCGCTACACCGCACTGCTTGCAGTACTCAGCCCAAACCTCGCCAATCGGAAGCATTTTAAGCTCCTCCTGCAGCACCAAAAGCTCGGTGGTTTCGTGCTTATCCTGCAAATCCTTTAAAAGTGCGTTTGGCAGACACAGCGCAGTTAAAAGTGCCTTCTGCCAGCTGCGGAAGCCAACAACCCAGGATGCAATACGGTTGATGCTTGCGTCAAAGTAATCCAGTGCCATATAGGTTCTGTCAAGCCCGTCGCAGCGTACGATTTCCTTCGCCATTTCTATAGTTTCATCATCGTAGCGAACAGAGTGGTCACTGTCCCAACGAATTGCGCGCGTAATATGCAGTGCAATTTCCGGGAAGAAGGCAAGCAGCGCCGGAATCTTGTCAGACACAACCTCTGTCGGATGGTAGTGGCCGTTGTCCATCAGCGGCAGGCAGCCGTCATGCATTGCAGCAAAGCTTAAAGAAAACTCTGCCGAGCCTACCGTATAAGCCTCAACACCAATGCCAAACACCTTCGATTCCACACATGGTTTTACCAGATTCGGATCGTACGGCTCAGACAAAATCTGCTCAATGGAATCCTTATAACGCATACGCGGACCCAAGCGGTCTGCCGGAATATCCTTATAACCATCGCCCGTCCAAATGTTCATTACGCACGGAATACCTGTTTCCTTTGCAAAATACTCGGAAATGCGGATACACGCCTTACCATGGTCAATCCAGAACTTGCGGGTTGCTTCGTCCGGGCTGGACAATGTAAGACCGTTCTTTACCTTATCGTGCGAGAAAAATGTCGGGTTAAAGTCAATACCCATGCCGCGTGCCTTCGCAAATTCTACCCACTTTGCAAAATGCTTCGGTGCAATCGCGTCACGGTCAACAAACTCACCGTCCTCAAAAATTGCATAGCAAGCGTGCAGGTTTAATTTCTTTGTGCCCGGCATCAAGCTGATTGCTTTGTCCATATCTGCCATCAGCTGCTCCGGCGTTGTTGCCTTGCCCGGGTAGTTGCCCGTAGTCTGAATACCGCCGGTAAGCGGGCCATCGTGGTCAAAACCGATAACATCATCGCCCTGCCAGCAATGCAGGGATACCGGAATAGATTTCAATTTTGCAATTGCGGCGTCTGTATCGACACCGATTCTTTTATAAAGCTCTCTTGCGTTTTCGTAGTTCATACTTTTACCCTCCGTTTCTCATCCGTATAAAGCTCTTTTCGCTAAAAAACATTATAATGGATTTCCGGCGTCTTTGTCAAGATACAGTAGGCTACATTATTTTTTCTTTTTGCGTTTTTTTGCCAATTTCTCCGGCGTGTGCTGTCCGGTCGCACCACCAATGCAGCCCGTCAAAACGCCGATGAGCATAAAAATGGCTGTGCGCACCGAAAAGGCAAACTGTGCAAACAAGAAATATGAGAAGATATACCAAAAAATATAATACAAAATACCAATGACCGCTCCAAATGCAAAGCCTTTTCCGGCCATTCCTCTCGCAGCAAGCTTTGCCCCGAAAAACAATGCCAGAAGCGCAAGCACCGTCGCAGCAGGGGCTACAAAGCTTTCGCCTACATTTCCGAAAAACAGTATCGCTGCGAAAGCAAGCAAAACGATAAAGGTAAGTCCGATTGCACAAAAAAGCCCCAAGAATGTACGCACGACATAGCGTTGCCAAACAGCCTTTGCTTCTTCCGTTCTTTCTGCCGCAATATTTTTCATAAAAAAACCTCCGAGCACAGTATACTACACTGTATTCGGAGATTTGTTTTTTTATTCTTCTGTCTTTTCCGCTTCCTCAGCCGGCGCTTCAAGCTCTGCTACCGGAGCATCTTCTTCCTTTACCTCCGCCTTTTTAACAACATCGCGGATTGCCCACTTCGAAAAACGGATAACGCTCTGCTCATTTGCATTACCAACCTTACCGGTCTGCAGGTAAACCTCGTCTTCCTTTACCTTTACAATTTTACCGATAATACCGCCGATGGTTGTAATCACATCACCGACTGCAAGTGCAGCAAGCATTTCCTTTGTTTCCTTTTCCTTCTTGCGCTGCGGACGAATCATCATAAAATACATCAACAGCAAGAATACCACCATAATAATAAGCGGGGAAAATGCACTTGTGTTTACTGTAGCGCCGCCTGCGGCTGCTTCTGCATACGCGATCATTAAAATCAACTCTCCATTCTACCTTATTCTGGTTTTCTTATTTATGTTTGCACATATTGCTATAATTATACAACACTTCTTTCTTTTTTGCAATACAAAATGGAAAAAAAGGCGGCGGATACAAATTGACACACCTGCCTTCCTGTGATAAAATAATTCCATACATTATTTACATAAGGGGCGAAGGAATTTGAAAAAAATTCTTTGTACGGTTTTATCTTTTTTAATGCTTTTTTCCTGCATTGCACATGCCGAGGAAAGCTTCCTTTATTTCTATTCGGGCAATATGTCCGTTTCAGCGCCAATTGATGCAAACAATATCGCCAAGCTTGGCGATGTATACTACGCCAGTGATGCGCAGGGCCGCCTGATGTGGACGCAGTTTTTTGGCGAATGGCTCCCCTCTGCGACTGCCCCAATCGGCTGCAAAGTGCTGACAACAAAGCGCACGGATGCGGACAAGCTTTTGATTTATGCAGATACCGTTTTGTATGTTTCCTATGACGGCAGCACCTTTACGCCGGTACATACCTTTGCGACAGACGCCGTTCTGCGTTATACCTGCGGTATGTATACAGCGGTAAATCAAGTAGAAAACGGCTTTAATCTGCAATACAGCTTCGACGGCATTACTTGGCACACCTTCCCGCAAACGCTCAGTGCCACAACATTCTCCGTGCTGCAGGTCAATGCCACACAGTTTGCGCTTCGCGGTGTACAAACTACAGAGGGAAAACAAGATGTGCTTATAAATACCGCCTATCCCGAGGTGTGCACCTTTTATGAAAACTTAGTCTATGACATCGGCTCGGACAGCTGGATTGATAATCCTTTATATACAGGGGCAACACTTGTTTATGCAAGCAATCCGGCAGCAAATAAGTTTTTGTATGTTTACCGCGAGGAAAAACAGAACAACTGTACCTACCAAACCATCCGCAAAGAAAATGGCGAAATTACAGCCTGGAACACACTGGTGGCAGACAAATCCATGCAGCTGTATGTGTACGGCGAACTGGTCTGCCTCGCCAAAAACGGCAAAAGCTTAAATCTGGTAAACTATGGCAATAGCTGGGTGCAAGTCACGGAAGACATTGCCTTTCCGCTGATTCAAAATGCTTATAACCTGACCGGCGATATTTTCTTCGATTTCGGCTACACCTCAAAATACTACTGCCTAAACAATAACAATATGCCACTCGATCGCTCCGGCATTGAAATTATTTTAAAGGATCAGTATCTCGCTTTTGACAGTGCACCGCAGATTATCAACAACCGCACAATGGTGCCGGTGCGCGCCATTGCAGAAGCACTCGGCTGTATCGTTGACTTTAACAATGAGACCAAGCAAATCGGCATTGTGCGCCAGGACGGCGCTGCGCTGTATATGACACTCGGCTCGGATAAGGCAACCTTCGTTTGGGCAAACGGTGTAAGCACGCAAATATCTTTAGATGCCGCCCCGGTAATCTACGATGACCGCACACTTGTGCCGCTGCGTTTTGTTTGCGAAAGCTTTGATTTAAAAACAGACTGGCTTGAGGACACAAAAACAGTTATCTTAAAATAGAATCAATCAAAACGCCCTTGCCGACGGCAAGGGCGTTTTTTCATACACTTACACGCAAAAAGACTCCGCTTCCGAAGAAACGGAGTCTTTTATTTTTTTAATTAGCCAATCAGCTCACTGCTCTTTGCAAAGGCTGCATCGAACGCATCGCTCATTGCTGTGCTTTCGCCCTCGGCGCGAACATCAATGTCACGGTAGAGACTCATACCGGTACCTGCCGGAACAAGCTTACCGATAATAACATTTTCCTTCAAGCCAAGCAGCGGGTCAACCTTACCCTTGATGGCTGCTTCTGTAAGAACACGCGTTGTTTCCTGGAAGGAAGCGGCAGACAGGAAGGAATCTGTTGCCAGAGAAGCCTTGGTAATACCCAGCAGAACAACGCTTGCGGTTGCTTCTGCCTTGCCCTCGGCTCTTGCCTTCTCGTTGGCTGCTTCTAACTCAAACATATCAATCAGGCTGCCCATCAACAAATCTGTTCCACCGGCTTCTTCCACCTTCACCTTACGCATCATCTGACGCGCAATAACTTCGATATGCTTATCGGAAATATCAACACCCTGCAGACGGTATACACGCTGAACTTCCTGTGTTAGGTAGCTCTGTACGGCATCTGCACCCTTAATCTTCAGGATATCATGCGGGTTGATGGAACCGAAGGTCAACGGCTGACCTGCTTCGATTTCTTCACCCTCTGTAACCTTGATTCTCGCATCATACGGAATTACATAGGTCTGGGTTTCCGCAATCGTGTCGTTGGTTACTGTAATCTCGCGGCGCTTCTTGTTTTCGGAAATGCTTACCTTACCTGCAATTTCGGAAACAATCGCTACGCCCTTCGGCTTTCTTGCCTCAAACAATTCCTCGACACGCGGCAGACCCTGCGTAATATCGTCACCGGCAACACCACCACTGTGGAAGGTACGCATCGTAAGCTGTGTACCCGGCTCACCGATGGACTGTGCTGCAATGATACCAACGGCTTCACCCACCGGAACCGGATCGCCGGTTGCAAGGTTTGCACCATAGCAGTGTGCACACACACCAATCGGGGACTTACAGGTAAGAATGCTGCGAATGCATACTTCTGTTACGCCTGCATCCAGAATCTTAGCAACTTCGGCATCGCCCATGAGCACGCCCTTGTCCACAAGCACTTCACCTGTTTCCGGATGGCATACTGCTTCATGCGTATATCTGCCTAAGAGTCTGTCCTTCAGCGGCTCGATTTCTTCCTTGCCGTCGACAATTGCACTAACAACCATACCCTTGGTTGTGCCGCAATCCTCTTCGCGGATAATTACATCCTGGCTGACATCAACGAGACGACGCGTGAGGTAACCGGAGTCGGCTGTACGCAGCGCCGTATCGGCAAGACCCTTACGCGCACCGTGCGTAGAAATGAAGTACTCAAGTACATTCAAGCCCTCACGGAAGTTTGCACGAATCGGAATTTCCACCGCCTTACCGGAGGTGTTTGCCATAAGACCACGCATACCTGCCAGCTGACGAATCTGGTTAACACTACCGCGGGCACCGGAGTGCGCCATCATATAAATCGGGTTGAGTGCATCCAGGTTATCCATCAGCGCCTTGGTTACACGGTCACTGGTTTCTGTCCAAACCTTGATAATTGCATCGTATCTTTCGTTATCGTCAAGCATACCACGACGGTACTGCTTCATAATCTTATCAACCTGCTCTTCAGCCTCAGCAAGGAACTGCTTCTTCTCTTCCGGCACCTTGATATCGTCTACGCTGACGGTAATTGCACCCTGGGTAGAGAACTTGAAGCCTAAAGACTTAATGTCGTCAAGCACGGTTGCTGTCTCGGTAAAGCCGTGTACACGGATACATCTGTCGATGATAATACCGAGCTGCTTTTTCGTTGCCAGCTTTGTAAACTCAAGCTCGAACGCATTGTCCGGGTTGCTTCTGTCTACAAAACCGAGATCCTGCGGCAGCTTTTCGTTGAAAATAAGCTGACCAACGGTTGCATTGATGGTCTTATGCTTTATCTCGCCGTCGATTTCCTTTTCTACGCGCACCTTAATCTTTGCGTGCAGGGAAACAACGCCGTTTCTGTAAGCCATAAGCGCTTCATCCATGCTGGAAAATACCTTGCCTTCACCCGGTTCGCCATCCTTAACGAGTGTTAAGTAGTAGCTACCGAGGACCATATCCTGTGTCGGTACGGTTACCGGCTTACCGTCCTGCGGCTTTAAGAGGTTGTTTGCAGAAAGCATCAAGAAACGCGCTCCTGCCTGTGGCTCCGGCGCCAGCGGTACATGTACAGCCATCTGGCCACCGAAGAAGTCGGCGTTGTAAGCAGTACATACAAGCGGATGGAGCTTTAATGCTCTGCCGTCAACAAGTACCGGCTCGAATGCCTGGATACCGAGTCTGTGCAGTGTCGGCGCACGATTAAGCAGTACCGGATGCTCCTTGATTACCTCTTCGAGCACATCCCAGATTTCCGGACGCAGTCTTTCAACCATACGCTTTGCACTCTTGATGTTATGCGCAAGGCCGTCACCAACCAAACGCTTCATTACAAACGGCTTAAACAGCTCGATTGCCATTTCCTTCGGCAGACCGCACTGATAAAGCTTTAATTCCGGACCGACAACGATAACAGAACGGCCGGAGTAGTCAACACGCTTACCCAAAAGGTTCTGACGGAAACGACCCTGCTTACCCTTGAGCATATCGGACAAGGACTTAAGCGCACGGTTGCCCGGGCCGGTTACCGGACGGCCTCTGCGGCCGTTATCGATTAAGGCATCTACTGCCTCCTGGAGCATTCTTTTCTCGTTACGAACGATGATGTCCGGCGCGTGCAGATCCAAAAGTCTCTTCAAACGGTTGTTTCTGTTAATTACACGGCGATACAAGTCGTATAAGTCGCTCGTTGCGAAACGGCCACCGTCTAATTGTACCATCGGGCGAAGCTCCGGCGGAATGACCGGTACTGCATCCATAATCATCCATTCCGGCTTATTCCCGGAAAGGCGGAAGGCCTCAACTGCCTCCAAGCGCTTTACGATACGGATTTTTTTCTGACCCTGTGCATTTTCAAGCTCTTCCTTCAGCTCGCTGGAAAGTGCTTCCAAATCAATCTTCTGCAAAAGCTCTTTTACAGCCTCAGCACCCATACCTGCCTTAAAGCTGTCGCCGTATTTTTCTACGCATTCTCTGTAGTCCTTCTCCGAAAGAATGGACTTTTCCAAAAGACCCGTTTCACCTGCATCGATTACTACATAAGCAGCAAAGTAGAGCACCTGCTCCAATACCTTCGGCGACATATCCAGCATCAAGCCCATTCTCGACGGAATGCCCTTGAAATACCAAATATGGGACACCGGTGTAGCCAGCTCAATGTGGCCCATTCTTTCACGGCGCACCTTTGCGCGGGTTACCTCAACGCCGCACTTGTCGCAGACGATACCCTTATAACGAACCTTCTTATACTTACCGCAGTGACATTCCCAGTCGCGCTGCGGTCCAAAGATTTTTTCGCAAAACAGACCGTCACGCTCAGGCTTTAATGTTCTGTAGTTAATTGTTTCCGGCTTTTTAACCTCACCGTAGGACCATTCTCTGATCTTTTCCGGAGATGCCAAGCCAATTTTTATCGCGTCAAATGTTGTGAATTCCAACACAAAAACCTCCTTAACAAAATTGGATTTTAATTTGCAAATGAATTAGTTGTCATCATCTGCGAGCGCGTCTAAGTCCTCGATAACATCGTCATCGAAGTCTTCAACCGGCTCTGCCTCGAGAATATCATCGTCGAGATCGTCGAGCAAATCCAAATCGTCATCGTCTAATTCGAGCGGACTGGTGCCGTCATCGTCTGCTTCTTCAAACTCAAATGCAGCATCCTCGTCAAGGTCAGCGCTTTCCGGCTTGTATGCGGAAGAAGAAGCCGCATTCGGATTCACGCCGTCCTCATTACCCTCGATATTAACGCTGAGCGGCGCTACGCCGTCATCATCGGAGTACTGTCCGAGGTCAACCTCGTTGCCGTCCTTATCAAGCACATTGACATCCAGCGCAAGGCTCTGCAATTCCTTGATAAGTACCTTGAAGGATTCCGGAATACCCGGCTCCGGCACATTTTCACCCTTGACAATCGATTCATAGGTCTTAACACGGCCGACAACATCGTCCGACTTCACGGTCAGGATTTCCTGCAGCGTGTAAGCCGCACCGTATGCCTCGAGTGCCCAAACCTCCATTTCACCGAATCTCTGACCGCCGAACTGCGCTTTACCGCCGAGCGGCTGCTGCGTTACGAGCGAGTAAGGACCGGTGGAACGAGCGTGAATCTTATCGTCAACCAAGTGATGGAGCTTCAAATAATACATATAACCAACGGTTACACGGTTGTCAAACGGTTCACCCGTACGACCATCATAAAGCACGGTCTTACCGTCAGCATCATAGCCTGCATCCACTAAGCACTTGCGGATATCTTCCTCGTTTGCGCCGTCGAATACAGGTGTTGCAATCTTCCAGCCGAGCGCCTTTGCTGCATAACCTAAATGCACCTCAAGCACCTGACCGATGTTCATACGCGAAGGTACGCCGAGCGGATTTAACACGATATCAAGCGGTGTACCGTCCGGCAAAAACGGCATATCCTCTTCCGGAAGAATTCTGGAAATAACACCCTTGTTACCATGACGGCCGGCCATCTTATCGCCGACAGAAATCTTACGGCGCTGCGCAATATAGCAGCGTACCAGCTCGTTTACACCCGGCGGCAGCTCGTCGCAGTTGTCGCGGGTAAATACCTTAACATCAACAATGATGCCGGCTTCACCGTGCGGCACACGCAGGGATGTGTCACGAACTTCTCTTGCCTTTTCACCAAAGATTGCACGGAGCAGTCTTTCTTCTGCTGTCAGCTCGGTTTCACCCTTCGGTGTTACCTTACCAACCAGAATATCTCCCGCGCGAACCTCTGCACCGATGCGGATGATACCGCGCTCGTCCAAATCGCGGAGTGCATCCTCGCCGACATTCGGAATGTCGCGCGTGATTTCTTCCGGTCCGAGCTTTGTATCTCTTGCATCTGCTTCGTACTCTTCAATATGAATCGATGTGTAAACATCGTCACGAACAAGTCTTTCGTTTAAGAGAACAGCATCCTCGTAGTTGTAGCCTTCCCAGGTCATAAAGCCGATGAGGGCATTTTTACCCAGGGAAATTTCACCGTTTGCCGTCGACGGACCGTCGGCAATGATGTCGCCCTTCTTAACCTTTTCGCCTTCCGCAACAATCGGGCGCTGGTTGATACAGGTGCCCTGGTTGGAGCGCAAGAACTTCAAGAGCTTATGGCGCTCAAGCTCGCCGCTCTTTGTTTTAATTACGATTTCCTCTGCGCTGACCTTTTCAACAACACCATCGTTTGCTGCAAGGACAACAACACCGGAATCCTTAGCTGCCTTATATTCCATACCGGTACCGACAATCGGCGCCTCCGTACGGATCAGCGGCACTGCCTGACGCTGCATGTTCGAACCCATGAGGGCACGGTTTGCGTCGTCGTTTTCAAGGAACGGAATCATCGAGGTCGCAATGGAAACAAGCTGTCTCGGCGATACATCCATGTAATCAATTTCAGCCGGAGATACTTCCACGAAGTCGTTTAAGTATCTTGCTGTAATCTTCTTATCGATAAACTTACCGTTTTTATCAAGCGGCTCGTTTGCCTGCGCGATAATGAGACCATCCTCCATATCGGCAGTCATATATACAACCTCATCCGTTACAACACCGGTCTTTTTATCTACATAGCGATAAGGCGACTCAATAAAACCGTACTCGTTGATGCGTGCAAACGAGGACAGCGAGGAAATCAAACCGATGTTCGGACCTTCCGGAGACTCAATCGGACACATACGACCATAGTGCGTATAGTGTACGTCACGCACCTCAAAGCCCGCTCTTTCTCTCGAAAGACCGCCCGGGCCGAGGGCAGAAAGTCTTCTCTTATGTGTCAGCTCTGCCAGCGGGTTTGTCTGATCCATAAACTGGGACAGCTGGGAGGAGCCAAAGAACTCTTTAATTGTCGACGAAACCGGACGGATGTTAATCAGCGTCTGCGGTGTAACAACATCTAAGTCCTGAATGTTCATGCGCTCGCGAACAACTCTCTCCATTCTGGAAAGACCGATACGCACCTGGTTTTGCAAAAGTTCACCTACGCAGCGCAGACGACGGTTACCCAAGTGGTCGATATCGTCCAAGCCGCCGATGCCGTTGCAAAGGTTATTGAAATAGTTGATGGAAGCAAACATATCGTCTACTAAGATATGCTTCGGCAACAGCTCTGCACGGCGTGCAACGAGTGCGCTTTCTACCGCTTCCTTATCGCCCAGCTTGCCCTCTGCTTCCAATGCAGCCAAAATTTCGTCAAGCACCGGCTTGTAAACCGTTGTGTGGAAGCCGAGTGCCTTCAAATAGCCTGCATTGTCCTCGTCGGACAGCTGTACATAGTTTTCAAGCTTAACCATGTTGTTCGAGAATACCACAACCTGCTTACCGTCGAGGTCGAGGATAACACGGTTGATGCCGGCATCTTCGATTGCCTGTGCAGTTTCAACGCTCAATACATCGCCTGCACTTGCCAAAAGCTCGCCGTCCTCTGTAACAACATTTTCAAACAGCTTCTGACCCTTGATACGCTTTGCAAGCGCAACCTTCTGGTTGAACTTGAAACGACCGACCTTTGCAAGGTCGTAGCGCTTCGGATCAAAGAACATATTCATAATCAGCGATGTAGCACTTTCTACATTCGCCGGCTCGCCCGGACGCAGCTTCTTGTAAATTTCAATGAGCGCTTCCTCGCGGTTGGTGTTGTCCTTTTCCATGGTCACCTTCAGGCGCTCATCGTCACCGAACAGCTCCAAAATCTGCGTATTGGTCTCGCAGCCCATTGCGCGAATCAGTGTCGTAACCGGTAGCTTTCTTGTTCTGTCGATACGAACAGAGAATACATCGTTTACATCGATGTCATACTCGAGCCAAGCGCCACGGTACGGGATAACGGTCGAGTTAAACAGCTCCTTACCGGACTTATCGTGCTCCATACCGTAGTACATACCCGGGGAACGAACGAGCTGGCTGACAACAACGCGCTCTGCACCGTTGATAATAAATGTACCTTGATCGGTCATCAGCGGGAATTCACCCATGTAAATTTCCTGCTCTTTTACCTCGCCCGTTTCCTTGTTAATCAGGCGCACCTTTACACGAAGGGCAGCGGAATAGTTTGTGTCGCGCTCCTTACACTCCTCCACGGAGTACTTCGGTGTGGAATCGAGGGTGTAGTCGATAAATTCAAGCACCAGATTGCCGGTATAGTCGGTAATCGGCGAAACATCCTCAAATACTTCTTTGAGGCCCTCTTCAAAGAACCAGTCGTACGAATTCTTCTGAATTTCAATCAGATTCGGCATTTCGATTGGCTCTTTAATTTTTGAAAAACTCATGCGTTTGTTCTTACCAAGAGTTATTTCATGTGGCATCTGCATATCACCTCATCGTAAATTTTTGCAGAAATTTTGCCTAAGTAGAACTGAAAGGCAATTTGCCTGTAGTTCACACGGGCTCGTCTGTCAGGAGTGAAAGAGGCCTGAGCTCAGCTTCCGGTGCAAAATACAGACGCACATCCGGCGGCGCTTCTGCGCATCGCGCTGCCGCGTGCTATGCTTTCACAATTTACAAAAATAAGCAGAAAAAACACAATATTTTGTGGAAAAAATTTTTTCACATACTACTTGCATTTTCCTGTATGCTGTGTTATAATGCAATCAAGCTGAAAAGCCTAAGGGGCATTTCTCGCTCATTTTACCTTATAATACAACATATGATTATATAATAAACAAATGGCGAAGTCAAGGGTTTTTCAAAAAAATTCCTTGACTTTTTATAATTTTTTCGGAGGTTTTGTATATGAAGAAAGCAGTCATCTTTGATCTGGACGGAACATTGTCCAATACTATAGATACCATTGCCTATTTTGTCAATCTCGCTTTAGAACATTTCGGTTTTGCACCAATCGAAACCGAAAAATACAAATACCTTTGCGGCAACGGAGCAAAGCTGCTTATCGAGCGCTCGCTTAAAACCGTCGGTGCTTCGGCAGAATACTTTGATAAGGTTTACCCGTACTATGTCGAAGCGTACGACAAAGACTTTATGTTTTTAACCCGACCGTACGACGGCATCTTCGAAATGCTTGATGCCCTCAAAGCCAAAGGCATCAAAACCGCCGTGCTTACCAATAAGCCACATACGACCGCCTGCAAGGTCATCGAGGATTTGTTCGGCGATCGTATCCTGCTCTGCCGCGGCGTGAAGGACGACGGCATCACAAAGCCCGACCCGACCGGCGTGTATGAAATTATGGATACGCTGAAAGTAAACAAGGAAGACATACTCTATGTCGGCGATACAGGCACAGATATGGAAACCGGCAGAAACGCAGGTGTATTCACAGTCGGCGTCAGCTGGGGCTTTCGCAAAAGAGAAGAGCTTAAAGAAAACGGCGCCGATGTAATCATCGACCACCCTGCACAGCTGCTTGAACTATTATAAATTGTAAGGAGAGACGCAAAATGCTGATTCATCAGAATTTTACCGGTGGAAATATCCGTATCGAAGCAATTGAAGACAATACCATATATTTAAACAACGAGCTGCGCGATACGCCACACGACTGGTTTTACTGGGCATTTTGCGCAGAGAACTTCGCCGGTAAGACAATAACCTTCCGCTTTCCGAAGGAACGAATCGGCTACTACGGACCCGCTGTGAGTCACGATTTAAAACGCTGGACCTGGCTCGGCGCAGGCGAAGAAGAAAATGCATTTACCTATACATTTCAATCCGAAGAAGACAAGGTGTATTTTGCGCATAGCATGCTATACCATCCGGATCGCTTTGCGGCATTTGCAAAAAGGCACAACCTGGAATTGCACAAGCTCTGCCAAAGCAAAAAGGGAAGAAGTGTGCCCTATATCACCTTCGGTGACGGCGAGGAAATTGTTTTGCTGACCGCGCGTCACCACGCTTGTGAATCCACGGGCAATTATATCTTAGAAGGCGTATTGGAAGGACTATTGCAGGAAAGTTTACCGAGCACAAAGGTAATCTGCATTCCGTTTACGGATTTCGACGGCGTTATGGATGGTGACCAGGGCAAAGACCGCACACCGCGTGACCACAACCGCGATTATCGCCTGAACGAACCTTCCATATGGCCGGAAACTGCCGCTATCCGCGAAATTGCGGCAAACGGCATACGCTATGGCTTTGATTTTCACTCACCGTTCCATTGCGGCGAAAGACACGACACAGTATTTTTGGTGGAAAAGGTAGAAACCAAGCTCGCCGAATATGATGTGTTCAGTGAAATTTTAGAAAGTGTTTGGACAGCAGACGCACTCCGCTATGACAAGCGCAACAACATTCTGCCCGGCGTGGAATGGAATTCGCCGAATGCGCCGACCTTTGCGTGCTATATGGATAGCGTTGCAAACGCAAAGCTTGCCTGCACACTTGAAACGGCATACTTCGGCACACCGGACAACATATTTACTCCGGAAAAAGCCATCGCACTCGGCAGATGCTTTGCAAAAGCAATTGTAGAATACGATAAACAGGCATAAAAGAATCGTTGGTCAGTTGACCAACGATTCTTTTTTATACTTCCAATAATTTTTCCAGTTCCGGCATCGGTGCAAGCGAACGCTTTAATATGCCGTGCATATAGGCGATTGCCGTGCCGTAGTTTGTAAACGGTATACCTGCATCCTCGGCGCACTTTCTTCTGTAGGTGACCTCACGCTCATTGAGCATACAGCCGCCGCAATGGATTACAAGCGCATATTTCGATAAATCCTCCGGGAAAGACATACCGGACGAGGTTTCGATATTTAACGCTGCATTCGTAGTTTTCTTAAGCCACATCGGCAGCTTTACTGAGCCGATGTCGCCGCACTGTCTGTGATGCGTACATCCCTCGGAAATTAAAACCGTATCGCCGTCCTTCAAATCGGCAATCGCCGCTGCGCCGCGCACTGCCGTTTCCAAAAAGCCTTTATATCTCGCCATCAAAATCGAAAACGAGGTCAGTTTAACCGTCGGCGGTACAATTTTACTTACAAAGCCGCACGCCTGCGAATCCGTCACCACCAGCGCCGGCGGCGCGGAAAGCTTTGCAAGCGTCGCTTCCAGTTCGGTTTCTTTGCTCACCGCCGCCATTGCACCCGCGTCCAAAATATCGCGGATTGCCATCTGCTGCGGCAGAATCAGTCTGCCCTTCGGGGCCGCCGCGTCAATCGGCGTAACCAGTACAACCAAATCACCGGCTTTGATAAAATCACCGACCAGGCGCACATGCGGCGCATCTGTTTTCAAAAGTGCTACAAGGCGATTTTTAAATTCCTCAATATTTTCTTTTTCCAGCGCACTGACGCAAATTTCATTTTCTGCACAGTCTCTTTTTAGCAAATCGGACTTATTATAGACAACGATATACGGAATACCTTTTTCCGCAAACAGCACCTCCAGCTGTGCATCCGCTTCGGTTTTCCCTTCGGCAGCATCCACAACCAACACAGCAATGTCTGCGCGGTTCAAAATCTGCTTCGTTTTCTGTATACGCTTTTCGCCGAGCAAGCCCTCATCATCAAAGCCCGGTGTATCAATAATCACAACCGGACCAAGCGGCAAAAGCTCCATTGCTTTGCTGACCGGGTCAGTCGTCGTGCCCTTTACATCAGACACAACGGAAAGCTCCTGGTTGGTCACCGCATTGACAAGACTCGATTTCCCGGCATTTCTCCTGCCGAAAAACCCGATATGCACGCGCTCACCGGAGGGTGTATTCTGCAAACTCATATTTGCACCTCCTTAGAATCTGAAATCTCTGTTGCCCTGTTTAATCTGCTCTAAATTCTTAATTAAAATCTCACGAACCTTATCACTCGGTACATTCTTGATTTCATCCAAAATCATTTTCTCACCGAGCACCTTGGTCTCTTCGGATGCGTAATCCTGCAAAAACTCTAAAAGCGTCATCAATGCATTTGGATGGCAGCAATTCTGAATCTGTCCGGCTTTTAAAAGCGTCATAAAACGGTCACCCGTTCTGCCTTCACGGTAGCACGCTGTGCAGAAGCTCGGAATATAGCCAAACTCCATCAGCCAGCGCACAACCTCATCCAGCGTACGCTTGTCGCTGACATCAAACTGCTCGGAGTTTTCATCCTCCGGCTCCGGCTCACTGTAGCCGCCCACACTGGTTTTCGAAGCACCGCTGAGCTGCGATACGCCGAGACGGATTACCTTTTCGCGCACTTCCTTACTTTCGCGCGTGGAAACAATCATACCTGTGTACGGCACACTGATACGAATGAGTGCGCACAGCTTTGCAAAAATCTCATCGCTGATGCCGTTGTCAAACTGATCCGGGTCAATATCATCCGCTCTCTTTAAACGCGGCACGCTGATGGTGTGCGGACCGACACCGTGCACAGCCTCTAAATGCTCTGCGTGCATCAGAAGTCCCGCAAACTCATACTTGTATAATTCCAGACCGAACAGCACGCCCAAGCCAACATCATCGATGCCGCCCTCCATTGCTCTATCCATCGCCTCTGTATGATAAGCATAATCGTGCTTCGGGCCGGTCGGATGCAGCTGTTCGTAGCTTTCCTTGTGATAGGTTTCCTGGAACAGGATGTAGGTGCCGATGCCGGCTTCCTTTAATTTGCGGTAGTTTTCCACCGTAGTTGCCGCAATGTTAACATTCACGCGGCGAATTGCACCGTTTTTATGCTTAATGGAGTAAATCGTATTGATACATTCCAGGATATACTCAATCGGATTATTCACCGGGTCCTCACCGGCTTCAATTGCAAGACGCTTGTGTCCCATATCCTGCAGGGCAATGACCTCGCGGCGCACCTCCTCCTGCGTGAGCTTTTTGCGCGCGATGTGCTTGTTTTTCAAATGGTACGGGCAGTATACACAGCCGTTAACGCAGTAGTTCGACAGATACAGCGGCGCAAACATAACGATGCGGTTGCCGTAGAAGTCTTTTTTAATCTGCTCTGCCAGGTCGTAGATTCTCTGAATACGGCTTTCGTCCTCGCAGGCTAAAAGCACACTTGCCTCCTCGTGCGTAAGACCTTTTCTTTCTGCAGCCTTTTCAATAATTTTATCCACGAGCTCTAAATTGTCCTTGTTTTCCTCTGCGTATGCCAGGGTACGCAAAATCTCCTCGTGGGAAATAAATTCTTCTGCTTTTAACGATTTCGGATTGTACATAATCTTATATCCCCTTTCTATGCTTTTGCGTAAGCCGTCTTTGAACTTACGCCGTCCAGCTTGCCGATTTTACCGGTCAGTGCATTGATTGCATCTGTCGGTGCATCTACGGCAATACTAATAATACTCAAGCTTTTTTGACGGTACGGAATTCCCATACGCCCGATGATATAGCTTCTGTATTCGTGCAAAATTTCATTGAGCCGCTCGACGGCATCCTCATTTTCCACAACAATGCCGATAACGGCAATTCTTGTTTCCATAGAATCTCACCTCGTTTAATCTAAGCGTTCCGCTTTAAGCCATAATAGCCAAGTCACATAGAGTTTTGTGCTTTGGCGCGCAACAAAAAATGCCGCACCGAAAGGTGCGGCAAAACAAAGCCATTACTGGCCAATTTTTAAAATATGCCGAACCTTCCGCCTCAAAACGCATTTTTAGCGTCAGGATACATTTTTTACACTTTAATTATACGCTATTCCGTTTCATTTGTCAATATTTTAACAAAGTTTTTATTTGTTAATTTTCTACATAATGTCTTACGCGCAAACTGCAGCCGTTTTCCTCGGCAAGCTTACGGCAGCGCTCGATATCCGCCTCAGGCATCACATCAACAATACTCAAAAGCACCTGCGGCACATGTGCCGCCGCGCGGTTGGCAAAGTCGAGCATATAATCAAAGCCGTCCTCGCCGAAGCAGCACTGACAAATTTCGTTATATGCCTTGGCATCCGGTGCATTCATACTGACAGACAGCGTATCAATAAGTCCCGCCAGACGCGGCGTTATGTCCTCTTTATGAATTGCGTTCGCGTGACCATTGGTATTGATGCGCACGCTGCATTTGTGGTTTTTCTTGATATACGCCGCAATCTCCAACAGGGTATCTAAGCGCATTGTCGGTTCGCCGTAACCGCAAAAAACCACCTCTTTGTAGCTGTCCACATCAAATTTTTCAAGCGCTTCAATGACCTCTGCCGCCGTCGGCTCCTTCGTCAGCCACAAGTCCGCATCGCCGCCCACGCCGCTCGCATTATTACGAATGCAGAATGTGCAGCGGTTCGTGCACTTGTTTGTCAAATTCACATACAGAAAGCCCTCGTGGTTTTCCTCTGCAAAATATTCATATACATATACATTTGCCATAAGTATTACCTCATTAGTTTCTCAGGCTGTGAAGCGGAGCGGGAATTCTGCCACCGCGGCTTACAAAGCCCTCCGAGCCGTACGGGTTCACCGGCTGCACCGGACCGCTGCCCAGAAGTCCGCCGAATTCCACAATATCGCCAACCTTTTTGCCCGGCGCCGGGATAATGCGCACGGCTGTTGTTTTGTTATTCACAACGCCGATTGCCGCTTCATCGGCGATAATTGCCGAAATTGTTGCTACGCTCGTATCACCCGGCACAACAATCATATCCAAGCCTACAGAGCACACACAGGTCATTGCCTCTAACTTTTCAAGCGTGAGCGCGCCGCACTGTGCCGCTGCAATCATACCTGCATCCTCGCTGACCGGGATAAATGCACCCGAAAGACCGCCAACATAGCCGGACGCCATAACGCCGCCCTTTTTCACCGCATCGTTGAGCATCGCAAGTGCCGCAGTTGTACCGTGTGTACCGCACTTTTCGACACCCATTTCCTCTAAAATATATGCAACCGAGTCGCCGACAGCCGGTGTCGGTGCAAGCGACAAATCCACAATACCGTACGGCACACCGAGCCGACGGGACGCTTCCTGCGCCACAAGCTGACCCATACGGGTAATTTTAAACGCTGTCTTTTTAATCGTTTCCGCTACAAGACCGAAATCCGCCGCGGGACCGATTTTTTCAAGCGCACATTTTACAACACCAGGACCGCTGACGCCGACATTGATAACACATTCACCCTCGCCGATGCCGTGGAATGCACCTGCCATAAACGGATTGTCCTCTACTGCGTTTGCAAACACTACCAGCTTTGCACAGGCAAAGCCGCCGCTTTCCGCCGTCAGTGCAGCCGCCTGCTTTACAACCTCACCCATCTGCTTTACCGCATCCATATTGATACCGGCGCGTGTGGTTGCTACATTAACAGAGGAGCACACTCTCTGCGTTTCGGCAAGCGCCTGCGGAATGGATGCAATCAGCATTTCATCACCCTTGGTGTAGTGCTTATGCACCAGCGCACTGTAGCCGCCGATGAAGTTCACGCCCGTCGCAATCGCTGCGCGGTCGAGCGCCTTAGCAAGCTTAACGCAGTCGTCTACCGACTTCGCATGCTCACACAGAATGGAAATCGGCGTAACGGAAATACGCTTGTTGATAATCGGAATACCGTATTCAACCTCAATTTCCTCACCAACCTTCACCAAATCCTTGGCATAGGTCGTAATCTTTGTATATACCTTCTCGCACATTGCATCAATATCCGGGTCGGAGCAATCGCGCAGCGAGATGCCCATCGTAATCGTACGGATATCCAGATGCTCACGGTCGAGCATTTTTATGGTTTCAATAATCTCAAAAGGATTCAGCATATCTGCACCTCCTTATATTCTGTGCATGGAATTAAAAATGTCCTCGTGCTGAATGCGAATGGAAACGCCAAGCTCCTGTCCGATTTCGTCGAGCGCTTTGGAGATTTCCGCAAACGGCACATTTGCCTGCTTCAAATTCACAAGCATAACCATCGTAAAAATTTCTTCCATAATGGTTTGTGAAATGTCTAAAATGTTTACATTTACCTTCGCCAAAACATTGGTGACTGCTGCAATAATGCCGACTCTGTCCGAGCCGAGAACCGTAATAACTGCTTTCATTTTCATTTTCCTTTCTTATGTAATTTGGGCGTGTAAACACACGCCCAAAAAATTCATTTAGATACCGTCCGGAATCTGCAAATCATCATAAATCTGCTGTGCACTGTTTGCATCGCCCTCGATGACTACCGTGCTGCCGGTCGGCTGCGACGGGTCGGTCGACGGAGCAGCCGGCGCATTCGGGTCTACAGGTGCGTTCGGATCAATCGGCGCATTCGGATCGACCGGCGCATTCGGGTCTACCACCTCAGGACCGACACGCAAAATACGGTTTACCATACGGTACACACTCTTGTGTAACAATTTGTTCGATACCTGCTTACCGTTTTCCGTAATAATCTTATAGGTATTTACAACAGCACCGTTGAAGCCCTCGCCGTCTTCAATCTGTTTGCCTGGCTCCAGCGTTGCATCGTTGACAATCGTTGTGCCGTACGGCGAATAGCTTACGCGCTCCGTTGTAATTTCCACCTTGCGACCCGGGTGCTCATCTGTACCCAAAATCTGCACCTTAACAATACCGCCGCTTGCTTTAACAACCACCTTCACCGGTGCGCTTGTATTGTTTTTAAATCTGAAGTCTAACGAGCCATAGGCAACGGTTGCATCCATGCCCAGCGGTGCATAGTGCACCTCCAGCATATGCTCGTGGCGCTCGGTTACCTCTAAATCTGCATAGAGCACAGCTGCATAAATCGTCGAGCTCGTTTGGCAGATACCGCCGCCGAGACCGTCAACCATTTTATTGTTTTCATAAACGGACGCCGCCTTGAAGCCGCGCTCATAGGTGCGCTCACCGACAATCTTATTATAGGAAAATTCATCGCCCGGTAATAAAATCGTACCGTCAACAAATCGGCCTGCAAGCTCTACATTATTTGCACGCGGTCTGTTTGATGTCGCATATTTCGTCGTATACTCACCCAAAACATCGGCAAACAGCGTTTTATTGATATCCTCCGCCTTCACCTTTGCCGGCGTGATAGTTAAATCAATAAAAACATCCTCACTGCCTTCGCCAAAGCCGGACAGTGCGCGCACAGCCGCCGTTTTATCGAAATACTTACCGTCAACCTCCGGTGTGATGATAACTTCCTTACCTTCAATTACATATTGCGCATCGCTCGGCTCACAGCAGATTTCTGCGTGCAGCTCGTCGATATCCACCTGCGCAGGTTTGGTATTCTTCAGCTCAAGTGCATAGCTGCCGCCGCCAAGTAAAATCGCTTCATCGAAGCACTTGCGCACCTGGTCATAGTCCACACCGGTACCGGCTGCACCGGCAACAATGCGAATTTTTGCATCTTCGATTTTGATTTCGTGCTGTTTTAAGCTGCCGCCGCACTTTTTGGAAAGCTCTACCGATATATCGGACAGCGCAAAATGATCATAGGTGTAAACCGGTGTAATTTCCTTGCTTGCAAAAAGAGATGCAATTGCAGAAAACGGATTGCTTCTGCCGCGATTTACGGCAGCGGCCGCTGTTTTTTCCGCATCCAATACCAGAGAAACATCCTCAGCCTTCACCGTTACGCTTTCACCTTCGCAGGTATAGTTCACGGCAAAATCGTCAAAAACCTTCTCTTCCTTTAAAAGCGTAACAATTTCCGCCTGCGTTTTGCCGCCGACATCTAAGCCGAGCACGGTCAAACCGTTTTTAGCAACCGTGCGGTCGCCGGCAAACATAACAACCAAAGAAACCGCCAAAGCCAGTACCAGTAATCCGGCAACAATGCCACCGATAATCCAAGGTGTTTTGTTTTGCGCGACACCGGTTTCACGCTTCTGCGCAGTCTTTTTTGTTTTACTCTCTGCACTTGCAGCGCGTGCTCTGCGGGCAGAAACTTTTTTATTTTTTTCAGACTTTCTTTCAGCCACTTTCATTCTCCTTCATTTTATATAAATTATAACTATATAACTTCACTTTATTTTACTACATTTCAAATGGCTTGTAAAGCGGATTTTTTCAAAATAAAACACAAAAATTTTCCCATTCTGATGCGGTTTTTAGCTATTTTATCCATTTGCGGAATATTTTATGATTTTTCGGATAAAATATTGTTAAAACACTTGTAACATTTTAAAGCTTCTACATCGGTTTTCTGTAATTTATCCTGCTCAAAAACGGCTTAAAATCGGCATTTTTCACTCTGTCTTTGCATAAAAATATTACGAAATTATTAAAAAAGTGTTGACAAATGTGTCAAAAGCAGTTAAAATAGGTCACCGAGGGAGATGAAAAACATGAATGCTGTAAAGAAATTCTTTCAGCCGAGCAAAAGACTGTTCGTTACAATCGGTCTTCTCGTACTCGCCATCGCGATTGCTTTAGCAACATATTTTTACACGGTTGTGTTCGCGGCGGGCTATGAAATTTCTATTCTGGACGGAAATAGCGCAGTCTTGGTAAATACCTCTCAAACAACAGTGCAGGCCATCTTAGACGACGCCGGTATCACCTTAAACCCACAGGATACCATTACCCCTGCACTAAACGCAGAAGTGCCGGAAAACGGACAAATTATCATCACAAGAGTTGTATATGAACAGGTTGTCGAGGAAATTCCGATTCCTTATGCAACCAACGAGGTAAAATCGGCTGCCCTGCTTTGGGGCGAAAGAGAGGTTACGACCGCAGGTGTAAACGGCGCGGAAGCAGTAACCTACAATGTAACAAAGGTAAACGGCGTTGAAACGGAGCGCGTGGAGGAATCCAGAACAGTTGCACGCGAAGCGGTAGACGAGGTGATCACGGTCGGCACAAAGCTGACAAGCGATGCCTTAGAGGCTGCAGGCGCAAAATATATCATTTGTACTGCAACTGCGTACGACGGCTCCTATCAGACACTGGGCTACTACAACCCGAGAACCGCACTCGGCAAGGTACCGACAGTCGGCACGGTTGCAGTGGACCCGAGAGTAATTCCGCTCGGCAAAAAACTCTTTATTGAAACAACAGACGGCAGCTATGTCTACGGCGAAAGCTTTGCAGGCGACACCGGCGGTGCAATCAAGGGCAACCGCGTCGACCTGTTTATGGCAAGCCGCTCGGAGGCATTGCAGTTCGGCAGAAGACAAGTTAAGGTTTACATCTTAGATTAAAAAAAGGACCAAAAGGTCCTTTTTTTATGCCTTATTTAACCTATGTTTTAATGCTTTAACTCTCTGAATTCAAATTAAAAAATCGGATGCAAGGCGAGGCGGCTGTTGTGGCGTAATATGTGTATGTGTCACAGCCAATAACGAAGCATTGTGCCGTTTTTTCCTTTTGCTTAAAAAGCGAAAAATCGGATGCACAGCAAGGCGGCTGTTGTGGCGTAATATGTGTATGTGCCGCAGCCAATAACGATGCGTTGCGCCGTTTTTTCCTTTTGCTTAAAAAGTGGAAAATCGGATGCAAGGCGAGGCGGCTGTTGTGGCGTAATACGCGTGTATACGCCACAACAACAACGAAGCATTGCGCCGATTTTACCTTTTTAATCTTCTAAGGTTTCTAATTTACCCACAGATACCTCATACGCTGTTTTGGTGATGCTGTTTTCCTCGTCAATGCGCTTAACATATTCGCGCGATTGGATGCGACCCCAAAGGCGAATGTGCGTGCCGACGGTAAGCTCGCGGCAGAAGCGGGCATTACGCCCCCAAGCGATGACGGGGATATAGTCAGATTTGTTATAGGCACGATTGACGGCAACTAAGATGTCGGCAATTTCGCGCCCGAAGGGCGTTGTGCGGTAAACGGGCAGCTTGCATATGTAGCCTTCCAGAAAGATGCGGTTCGGGTCGGCAAGGTCGGCTTCCTGCGCCGGTGCAATGTCCTTTGCAAAAACAGTCAGCACAAGGCGGCTGCCGGAGCCGGAATAGTTGTTATAGGAACGAAATTGTCCTGAAACGGTCAGCCTTGCACCGGGCAGGATTTCCACGCCTGGCAAAAACAGGCGCTCTGAAATCAAAATGTTTACCACATCGCAGGCGTCGCTGAGGCGCGCAATGCGCATAGAAAAGATATAAAACTGCTCTGCATACACCGTATGGCTGTATACAGGTGCGGTCTCCACCGTGCCGGAAACGGTTACTTGATTATTTTCGTGAAGCTCTGTCATTTTCTTCTCCTCCCAAAGTTTTCTTCTGCTATGATACTGTATTCCGCAAAGCAATTATTTATGCCTAATAAAATGCCCGCAGCCTTCGTCTTTTTTGTTATTAATGGCGAAAATTTGCGGGGCACGGCAATTTAATTGACAAAACACCTCTTCCACTGATATAATGTAATGTGCCGTTAATGTGGGTTGTATCCCGCAGGCGGCAAGAAAGAGGCGATATACTATGACAGAAACAAAAAAAATTGATGTGCGTGGATTTATCCATGACAACTACACACCCTACGACGGAGACGAATCCTTCCTTGCACCGGCAACAGAAGCAACGAAGAAGCTTTGGGCAATTCTTTGCGAGGATATGGTGGAGGAGAAGACACGCGGCGGCGTATACGATATTGACGCAAGTACAATTTCGACCATCGCAGCACACGCTCCGGGTTATATAGACAAGTCGCTGGAGACCATCGTCGGTTTGCAGACAGACCGTGCGCTCAAGCGCGCAATTATGCCGTTTGGCGGCATCCGTATGGTAAATACTTCTCTGGCAGCGTATAACCGCGAGCTCGACCCGCAGGTGCAGAATGTATTTAAATACCGCAAAACGCACAACGACGGCGTTTTTGATGTGTATACAGACGATATGAAGGCTGCACGCCACACCGGTATTATTACAGGCCTTCCGGACGCTTACGGCAGAGGCCGCATCATCGGCGACTATCGCCGCGTTCCGCTTTACGGCGTAGACTTTTTAATCGAGCAGAAAAAAGAAGCGAAAAAGGCTTTGGAAAACCGCGCTATGAGCGAAGAAGTTATGCGTGACCGCGAAGAGCTTTCCGAGCAAATCCGTTCTCTTGCGGAATTAAAGGAAATGGCTGAAAAGTACGGCTTCGATATTTCCAAGCCGGCTACCGATACAAAAGAAGCAATTCAGTGGCTGTATTTTGCGTACCTTGCAGCTGTGAAGGAGCAAAACGGTGCGGCAATGTCTATCGGCAGAATTTCCACCTTCCTTGATATTTATGCAACCAAGGATTTAGAGGACGGCAAATATACAGAAAGCGAAATTCAGGAAATGGTTGACCATTTCGTTATGAAGTTGCGTATTGTGCGCTTCCTGCGTACACCGGCTTATGACGAGCTGTTCTCCGGCGACCCGACCTGGATTACGGAATCCATCGGCGGTATCGGCGAGGACGGCAGACATATGGTTACAAAGATGTCTTACCGCTTCCTGCACACCTTAACCAACCTCGGTCCGGCACCGGAACCGAATATGACTGTGCTCTGGAGCATCAATTTACCGTACACCTTCAAGCGCTACTGCGCGCGCGTTTCGGCAAGAACCTCCGCCATACAGTACGAAAACGATGACTTAATGCGCGAGAAATTCGGCGACGACTACGGTATCGCTTGCTGCGTATCCGCAATGCGTATCGGTAAGCAAATGCAGTTCTTCGGCGCAAGAGCAAACCTTGCAAAGGCGCTCTTGTATTCGATTAACGGCGGCAGGGACGAGCGCTACGGCACGCAGGTTGCGCCGAAAACCGATTTGCCGCAGGGCGAGTATCTGGATTATGAGGATGTATATAAGAGATTCATTCAGACCTGCGACTGGCTCGCAAGACTGTATGTAAATACATTAAGCGTTATCCATTATATGCACGATAAGTATTGCTATGAAAAGCTGGAAATGGCACTGCACGACGAAGAAATTTTGCGCACCTGTGCAGGCGGTATTGCAGGCTTATCTGTAGTAGCAGACAGCTTGTCAGCAATTAAATATGCAAAGGTAAAGCCGATTCGTAATGAAGAAGGCATTGCCGTTGATTTTGAAATCGAGGGCGACTATCCGAAATTCGGTAACGATGACGAGCGCGTTGATACAATTGCGACCGGCATTGTGAAAATGTTTATGGAAAAGCTTGCAGCACAGCAGACCTATCGAAAGAGCGTTCCGACTATGTCAATTCTGACGATTACCTCCAATGTGGTATACGGCAAAAAGACCGGCTCCACACCGGACGGCAGAAAGCTCGGCGAGCCTTTTGCACCGGGCGCAAACCCGATGCACGGCCGCGATACAAGCGGTTGCGTTGCTTCGATGATGTCGGTTGCAAAGCTGCCGTATGACGATTCGGAGGACGGTATTTCCTACACCTTCTCGATTATTCCGGATGCCCTCGGCAAGACGGAAAACGAGCAGGAGGAAAACTTAATCAGCCTGCTGGACGGCTATTTCGTTGAAAAGGGTCACCACATCAATGTAAATGTATTAAACCGCGAGACGCTCTATGATGCAATGGAGCATCCGGAAAAATACCCGCAGCTGACCATTCGAGTTTCCGGCTATGCAGTCAACTTCGTAAAGCTGACCAGAGAGCAGCAGCTCGATGTTATCAGCAGAACCTTCCACGACAGATTCTGATAAACATAAATAACGGGGGTGCTGAATGCACCCCTTGTTTATTTAGGAGAGACCACTATGGAAAATGTTATCGGTTATATCCATCAGCGCGAAACCTTCGGCGCCGTTGACGGACCGGGGGTGCGCTATGTCCTGTTTTTGCAGGGCTGTCCGCTGCATTGCCTGTATTGTCACAATCCGGACAGTATTCCCGCGCGCAAAGGCAAGACAGCAAGCGTTTCAGAAGTGCTGCAGGATATTAGGCATTATAAAAATTTCATAAAAGACGGCGGCGTAACGCTCTCCGGCGGTGAGCCAATGCTGCAGCCGGACTTTACCATAGCGCTTTTAGAGGCCTGCCGTGAAGAAGGCTTGCACACTGCAGTCGACACCTCCGGCTTCGCACCGAAGTCCGTGCAGGAAAGAATTGCTGATGCTGCCGATTTGATTTTGCTTGATATAAAATCCATTGATACAGAAGTTTGCCGTAAAATTACCGGTCATGGTAATGCACGCGCACTCGCGATGCTGGATTATTGTGAATTGAGCTGTAAGCCGGTATGGATTCGACATGTAGTCGTTCCCGGACTCACATTAGACACAGAAATGCTGACCGCACTTGCGGAGCATATACGCCATTATAAATGTGTTGAATGTGTGGAGCTGTTGCCGTTTCATAAAATGGGTGAGCATAAGTGGGAAAAAGGCACATACACACTGGAGAATACCCCTGTTCCCACCGTACAGGAAATGGCGCAGGTACGACGCATTTTTACGGAACGCGGATTGAAAGTACATTAATGTTTTGTATATAGAAAAAGCAAGGGTAATCACCCTTGCTTTATTTTTTTATTTACGGCGCGGCACACAGGCACGCGCCCTACGGTGTTGATTTAAATTTCAATTTAATTAAAACATCCGCAAACGCAAAAACGGTACCCACCGAGGTGGGTACCGCGTTTTGTTTTTTAGAAGCTATGCTTCAGACTCGAAGTTTAAATTACTTCGTGTACTTCGGCATATCGTTCTCGTAGTTGATTACATATACATCAACAACTTCATCATTGTAGAGTCTGATGATTGCATAGTAAAGCTTTGTATCAGCAGCATTACCAGCACCAGTCTCGATGTTACCGTTGTCAAGTGCGATGTACTCAGAAGCAAGAACGGAATCAGCTGTGGAAGCGTACAACTTGGTCTTAGCCTTGTTGTTGTAAACTACAACATTTGCAGTTTCCGGAACCATGTATACATAGTCGGAACCAGCTACATCAGCGTTAACTGCGAGCTTAACCTTCAGACCACCTTCTACAGAATCAACAGTAGCGATGATACCAGCCATTACTTCGTTGTCAGCTTCGTAAGCTGTCTCGTAGGTGTACATGTAGTCGTCACCTGCGGAACCGATAACTGCAGCTTCAAATACATCGAATGTAGCTTCGCTCGGAGCGCCAGTCAATACAGTATTTTCAACATCAGCAACCTTAGAAGCAATCTTAGTTACATTCTCCATAAGGTTAGCATCGTCAGCTACGCTGTAGATGAATACATCACCTTCTGTGAGACCAGCAACTACAGAAGAGGAAGCTTCGCTATCGAGAACGAACATTGTCTTCTCTTCGCCGCCCTGGATGTAGTAAACCTTTACAGCATCTTCATCATCATCACCGTATGTGGTTGTGCGTGCTTCCTTGAAGTATGCGAATGCAGCTTCGGAATCAGCAGCCATTGTACCGCTTGTGATGAGAGCTACGTTGTATGTGCCGTTAGCGTTGTAGCCATAGAATGCTACATCGTATTCCTTCTCGTTAACGAGAGTTGCAGCGTCTACAACCTTCCAATCAGCGAACTCAGCAGCCGGCTCGATCATGAATACCTTAGCGCCTTCAGCCAGAGTCTTGGAAGCCTTGAACTTGTTAGTAGCAGAGATCCATTCCTTTGTAGCAGTCGGAACTACACCAAAGTCATTTTCGTCTGCGTTGTTGCCGTTCGGCAGGTAAATCTTTGTAAGCTCTGTGCCACTTACATCGTAAGCGATGAGCTTTTCTGTTGCTGTACCGTTAGCAACGAGATCCTCGATGATTTCAACCGGGCTCATTTCATAACCTGTGTAATCACCAGCTACGCCACCAAAGATAACAGCCATTTCAGCATCTGTGTACTTTGTTGCAGCCTTCTTATCAGCAGTCTGAACGCCGTTGATTTCGATTCTGTCAGCTACATCGTATGTTACATCTTCACCTGCTGCAGTGAACATTCTGAGGGACTTATCACCGAAGGAAGAAGTACCTACTTTGTAAACATAAGCATAATCATTGCTCATTGTTGTTGTAGTATCGGAGTAAACGATAACGCCAGTGGATGTGAGGTAGAATTTACCTTCATCGCCCGGTGCCGGGAAGTTAGTAACAAATGCCGAAGCACCGAATACTTCGTATTCTTCGTCGCCGATTTCAACGAGGTTATCGCTGTTTACGCCGGACTTAACCTTACCCTCTACAACGTTTCTTGTAGCGTGGATTTCAACGAATGTCGGGTTAGACAGACCGTTGGAAGCAATAAGAACTACGTCATTCTTCTGGAGGTCTGTGAGCTCTGCAGCTTCACCGTTGATTGTAACTGTGAGTTCCTTCATGTTCTCAACAGCGTCCTCATTGAGAGCGATGCTGCGAGTCGGATGAAGTGTGTTAACAGTTGTGCTGTTCTGGCCCTTCAGACGGAGTGTCATAGAGCTTGCTACAACAGAATCAACAACTGCGATGTCGTAGGACTTAACAACGAAGAGATCATACTCGCCGTCATTGTTGGTGTCGATAACCTTGATTGTACCAGCGTAAGCCGGGATCAAAGCGTTTGTAGCTGCAACCGGTGCACCATTGTTGATGATAGCGATTGCACCGTCAGCGATGTCGATAACGGTCGGGCGCTTGTCATCATGGTCAGCGTTGCTCCAGTAGGAGAATACACCTGTGGAAGAACCATTGTCGATGTTCATTTCTTCGTCAGCGTCAACGTCCGGAGCTGTCTCGTCGCAGAGTACGTCGAGGTCTTCGAATACGATTTCCTTTGTCTTTGTTGTCTTAGCAACAACAGCGATTACATCATATTCGCCATCTTCGTTCTCACCGAGGTAAGCGTTGGATGCATAGTAAGCTAAATCAGCTGCGGATGCATCTGCGCAGTAATAATCGTTGAGAGCGTATACAACCGGGTCACCTGTGCCAACGAGCTCAAGAGCCTTGATTGTGTTCGCATCAATCTTGGAGATGCTGTAATCGATTTCGCCTTCGTCCATTGTCGGATCGTTCTTGAAGGAGTTAACAACCATACCTTCTACACGGTATACGCCGAGCTTGTTGTTGAGGAGGTTCTTTGCAACCGGCTCATACTTAGCTTCTGTACCGTAGGTAACTCTTTCCATCAGGTTAACTTCGAGAGCGTTGTATGCGAGCATAGCGATGTCGCTTCTCTTAGCCGGAGCTGTGGAATCTGTGATTGTAACCTTGTTTGTGAGCTTGAGGTCTGCAGCTACCATCATGTAACCAGCCGGGTAACCGCCCTGGTCTTCAGCCATGTATGTGTAGCCGAGTGCAGCAACGATCAGCTTAATAGCCTGCTCGTATGTAACGTTATCTTCCGGACCGAAAGCGGTATCGCTGTAGCCGTTGATAATGCCCAAACCTGCTGCGTATGCAACGTAACCCGATGCCCAATGATCAGCTGTTACGTCGTCAAACTTTGTAGCAACCTGGCCAGCTGTGCTCTTTGCAATCAATGCGCAGAGGATCTTAGCCATTTCTGCTCTTGTTACGTTCTGGTCCGGATTGAAGTTACCCTTGTCATCACCGTTGATGATGTTAAGAGCGGACAGAACCTTTACTGCTTCTGCGTACTTAGCTGTGCTTGCTACGTCCGGGAACTGCATAACCGCTGCGGATGCAACTACACCGAAAACCATAACACAAGCAACAACAAGTGCCAACAGTTTCTTGAGATTTTTCATATCTCAATTCCTCCCTTAAAAAAAATTTTTTTGTTGAAAGAGTGTTGTGTCTTAGCAGGCCGCGGTCACCCTCTTTCACTGCGACCCGCCCGACGGCAACAGGGGCACTGATGCCCTAAGTTGTCTTCTTGCATTGATTATAACATCCCAAAATTATGTAGTCAATGCAGTTAATACAGTTGTAATATAACTGTAAAATTAGTAATTTGCCTGTATTATTGCGCCTTTCAGCGCAGCACTGCAGGCACATTACAGACTATTTTCACGCACGCGCAAATGCGCATACGGTGGGATCATAAAGTAAATGAAGTGCAAGCTTTGCTTGCATGAAGCGTTGCCTTTGGCAACATGATGTGCGCTTTGCTTACAAATGCATGTGGTATGCTTCTGCCATATTCCGGCGCGGCACACAGGCACGCGCCCTACGAAGCCACTTTAAATTTTGTGTGTAGGGAACGACCTACGTGTCGTTCCGTTCCTTCATCCATCCCTTATATTATATAAGGAAGAAACTCCGTTTGAAGAAAAAATCTCTCCAAGCGACAGCGCCACTTACCTATTATATACACGCAAATCTTCTTTTGTCAATGCCTAATTTTTCTTTTTTGGACTTTTTTTATAAATAATTCGTCTTATTTTGCACCGCAATCCTCTTGCATTCCGCTTTTGCATGTGCTAAAATGAGTTTGTTCCTAATATATAGTATAAAAGGAGTTTTTGAATTATGAAAGCAATTGTACTCGCAGCAGGCAAGGGCAGCCGCCTGCAATCCGAAAAGTTTAACTTACCGAAGGTGCTTCGCCAGGCAAACGGCAGACCGTTAATCAGCTATGTTTTGGAAAGCATCAACTTTATCGCGCCGGAGGACACAGAAATCGTTGTCGGCTATATGCGCGAAAAGGTTGTCGAAGCGCTCGGCGATAAATACGGCTACAGCATTCAGGACGAGCAGCTCGGTACAGGTCACGCCGTAATGTGTACGCGTGAGCATATGGAGGGCTACGACGGGCAGGTGCTTATCTGCTATGGCGATATGCCACTCGTTAAGCCGGAAACCTACAAGAGCCTCGTTGACAAACACATCGAAAGCGGTGCGCATTGCACGCTTTTAACCGCCATCGAGGAAAATCCACCTGCCTATGGCAGAATCGTGCGCGATGCAAACGGCAAGCTCGCCTCTATCGTCGAGGAAAAAGACTGCACGCCGGAGCAAAAGCTGATTAAAGAAGTAAATGTCGGCATTTATGTGTTCGACGCTAAGGAATTGATGGCAGGTCTCGGCGAGCTGAAAAACAGCAACGCGCAAAATGAATACTACTTAACCGATATGCCGCAGATTTTCATTGGAAAGGGTTTAACAGTTGAAACCTTCTCCATTGAAAACACAACGGAATTCTTCGGTGTAAATACGGTTGAGGACCTTGCGTTCTGCGAAAAGGAGCTTTTGAAGAGATAATGAAATCCCGTATTTTTGCAATTGTTTTATGCGTTTTGCTTTTCATTGGTAACGCTGCATATGCTTTCCCGGTAGAGGACGGCGTGGATGCCTATTCGTGGGACACAGCGCCGATGCAGGTTTCCATGCCACAGCCGAAAAGGCTTGTCGGCTATGTGGAAACAGAAATCGGACGCGCGAAAACCTACTACGAAACCTACGCTTCGCAAGCCAACCGCAACGAGAATATGCGCCTTGCAACCGTAGCCATCAACGGCACGGTGCTTGAGCCGGGCGAAGTCTTTTCCTACAATCAGACCGTTGGTCCGCGTACGGCAGAGCGCGGCTTCAAGCAGGCAACAATTTTCGTCGGCAAAGAAAAGGTGCCGGGCTACGGCGGCGGCATTTGCCAGATTTCGTCGACGCTGTATATGGCGACAAAGAAAACAAGCCTGCAAATCGTTGAGCGCCACGCGCACAGCCTGCCGGTAACCTATTGCAGCCGCGACGATGAGGCTACGGTTTCCTGGGGCTATCTAGATTACCGATTCAAAAACAATCTCGACATCCCGGTACGCATCGAGGCAAGTATGGGCGGCGGCGTTTGCAATATTGCAATTTTTGCAATGACCCCTGTTTATGAATAAAGCTTTCAAGAAGGTTTTGCTTTGGCAAAACCTTCTTATTTTTATTATAATATTGCTTGAAATCGTCAACAATCAGTAGTATAATAGTCTATGGTATTTATTTTGTGGGGGCGGTTTTTATGAACAGAAAAATCGGTTTTGACAATAAAAAATATATTCAGATGCAATCCAAGTATATCGGTGAGCGCGTTTTGGAGTTTGGCGACAAGCTGTATTTAGAGCTTGGCGGTAAGCTTTTTGACGACCATCACGCGTCCCGCGTACTGCCGGGCTTTGAGCCGGACAGTAAAATCAAAATGCTGATGCATTTAAAGGACAAGCTCGAAATCGTTATTGTCATCAGTGCGATTGACATTGTGAAAAACAAGGTCAACAGCAACCACAATCTCACCTATGATTTAGATACCATTCGCTTAATCAATGCGTTTCGCAGCCTGGATTTGCTTGTCGGCAGCATCGTAATTACGCAGTACAGCGGTCAGCCGGCGGCGGATATGTTTAAAAAGCGTCTGGAGAATATGGGTATTAAAGTGTTTTTGCATTATCCGATTCCGGGCTATCCGTCCAATGTGGAATACATTGTCAGCGACGAAGGCTTCGGCAAAAACGAATATGTTGAAACCGAAAAGCAAATCGTTGTCATAACGGCGCCGGGTCCGGGCAGCGGCAAGATGGCAACCTGCCTTTCCCAGCTGTACCACGAAAACAAACGCGGCATCAAGGCAGGCTATGCAAAATTTGAAACCTTCCCAATCTGGAATTTACCGCTTAAACACCATGTCAACCTCGCATATGAGGCTGCGACCGTGGATTTAAACGATGTCAATATGATTGATCCGTTCCATTTAGAGGCGCACGGCACGACCGCCGTAAACTACAACCGCGACATCGAGGTTTTTCCGGTGCTCAACGCGATTATGAAAAAAATCCTCGGCGAAAGCCCCTACAAATCCCCGACGGATATGGGCGTAAATATGGCAGGCAACTGTATCGTTGACGACGAGGTTTGCCGCCAGGCCTCCAAGGATGAAATCATCCGCCGCTACTATCAGGTGTTAAAGGATAAAATCAACGGCAAGTGCGACGACGATGTGGTCTATAAAATGCAGCTGATTATGAAGCAGGCAGAGGTTGACTGTCATCAGCGCCCGGTTGTGGGTGCAGCGCTTGACAAAGCAAAGGAAACCGGACATACCGCCTGTGCAATTCAACTGCTGGACGGCAGAATGGTCACCGGCAAAACCTCAGATTTGCTCGGTGCTTCCAGCGCAGCGCTATTGAATGCATTAAAAACCGTTACCGGAATTGACGATGACATTCATTTAATCTCTCCGGAGGTTATCGAGCCGCTGCAAGGCTTAAAAACCAATCATTTCGGCAGCAAGAATCCGCGACTGCATATGGACGAAACCTTAATTGCGCTTTCTATCTGTGCCGCAAGCGATGCCGTTGCAAAAAAAGCACTCGCCGGCTTAAGCGAGCTAAAGGGCGCGCAGGCGCACTCGACCGTCCTGCTTTCCCAGGTCGATGAGCGTGTGTTTAAAAAACTTGGTATGCACTTAACCTGCGAAGCCGTTTACAAGTAAAAATTAAAAGCCATTTTCATTTGAAAATGGCTTTTTTATTCCTTCGGCGGTACGCGGTCAACAGAAAACAGTTTTACCTCCTGCTCAATTGCGTATTTTACCGTATATGCCGTTCCGCCCCTTGTTTGTCGCATAAATATGATGCCGCAGCAGCTTTCATCCACCATGCGGCGATTGCGCGCGTGCATACAATAGCTTGTATAATGCTCGCTCACATATTCCACCAAATCTGCCGCAGATAGTATTTCGCGGTAAATCTTTTGGTCGCCACGACTCCAACGCAACGCCTGGTCCTTGCAGGGTAAAATCAGTTGCAGGCGAATATCTGCATTCTTTTTTTGCAGCGCAAGCACCGCGCGTGCCGCCAAGGTGTCAAAGCCGCGTGCACCGCCACAGATAAAGGTGCGTATATTCATTTTTTCTGCCAGAGTTTCACAGAGCAAATAGGTGTTTTCATAAATACGCGCCTCCTCTGCAGGAGGAATGTCTCTGTGCCCGGTGAAAAAGCAGGTCTGTTCTCTCATACCGCTCTCCGTTTCCGACAAAAAACCGCCCTTGCTGTTGCAAAGGCGGTTTTTATCAGCTTAAATTATTTGTTGACTACCATGATGCTTGTTGCTTCAAATGTGCCAATCTTTTCAACGCCGACTGCAAAAACCGAATCGCCTTCTGCCAGAGCTTCCAGCTTTACAATCGCTGCATTCGAGCCGGCACGAATGGAGGTCTTCTCCGTAACGAAAATCTGCTTCGTTACAATTTCTCCCGTTGCCGGATCTATCATAGAAACATTGATAAAGCCACGCTGCGGATTTACAAGTACAACCGTACCGGTTACATTGTTTTGTGTTGCAACACTTGTTACCGTAATCTTGCTTGCCGTATCGCTCTCGGTCGATACCTTTACATTATAGCCAAGCACCAAATCATAGATGTCGCCGCTCTTATCGTCGATATTGATTTTCGTATCCATCGTCAGATAGATGGTCTTTGTGTTCGTTTCCGAAATCTTAATCGTGATATACGGCATTTCCTTTTCGATGTGAATTGCAGTAATTGTGCCGTTTACTGTAGAGGTCTTGGAGGTAGCTGCAATTGCCGTAATCTCGCCGTAGTTTACAGTGAGATTGATGCTGTCGCCTGCGAGCAGGTTGTTGATTGTCGCTTCCTTGCCGTTGCGCTTAACGGTTATGTTTTCTGCAATCGGGAGCTTTGCCTCAACGCCCTTGTTCGTGAATACAAGAATGTTTGTTTCGCCCTCGTGCTCCATACCAACCACTGCTGCACCGTCAATCTGCTTTGTCTTTGTTTCTGCATCAATATGTACAACCTTGCCGCCAACGAAGGTTACATATACATAGTCTGTTTCGGAAATTGCCGTCAGGGATGCTCTCTTTTCACCGTTTACGGTATAAGTTACCGTACCCTCGGAAAGAATGTAGCTCTCCGTGGTATTCACGCCGCCTTCCTTATCATATACCTTAATAAAGGTGCCGCGGGAATCCGTAAACGAACCGCGATAGATACCCTCAACCATCTTTACATTGCTTTCGCTTTCCTCTGTTTCAGCTGCATCAATCGCTAAAATGCCCTGGTAGGTTTTTACGATGGTCACATAGTCACCGTTTTCGATTTCGTCTGCTGCTACAGCTTCACCGTCTCTGTGAATTGCAGCTGTCGCCGGAATGGCAAAGCTTTCACCGTTTACGGTCAAGCCGCTCCCGGAAACCTCTGTTGCTGTACCGCTGATATAGCTTAAGTCAAGCATTTCCATTGTGCGCTTGAGCATAACCGTAACCTGGCCGCGCGTTACGCCGGTATTCGGGGAGAAGGTATTGTCGCCCATACCGGACATAATACCCTTCTTGGTTACAAAGTCAATGTAGCCCTTCGCCTCATTCGGGAAGGTATCCGCATCGGTGTAGTCGAAAACAAACATTACCGCATTTGCAACTTCATCTTCACCGTTTAAAATCTTTGTAATCAGCTTTGCAGCCTCGTGGCGCTTCATTGGCTCCTGCTTTCTGTCCTCCGACAGGTAGGTATCCAAATCGTCTGTTGTCAGAACGCCGCGATATAACATAAAGCAGAGCTCTTTTACCGCATAAGTCTGGTAGTTTTCTGCAACCGATGCATACAGCTCCTGCGCATAAGCAACTGCCTGTGCGTTCTTTTCATCATTCACACCAATCACGCGTGCAAACAGTGTAAATGCTTCCTGATTCGTAATCGTGTTTTCCGGCTTAAAGGTGCCGTCTTCATAGCCGCGAACAATCCCAAGCCCGGAAAGCTCCTGTACATAGCTGTCAGACCAATGGCCTTCCATATCCGTAAACGAAGCTGCCTGCGCCGTTACCGCCAACACCATCATCAATGCCAGCATTGTTGCCAGAACTTTTTTCATAATACTCTGCCTCCTCTTTGTTTTGTACTATATAATGTCCTTATGCTACAATTATACCACAAAATATCCACATGTAAATAGGTTTTTTATTAAGTATATGTAACAAATTTCCACACAGCAGCATCTTTGCAGTCCGCCGGGCATACATTGTAAGTGAAGAAGGGGGGCTGAAGTATGGCAAGTAAAAAGGAAGAAGAACTCCTTTCCGCGCTGGGAGACGATACGCTGCGCGACATTCGTGCGCTTTCCTCTACGCGCGAAGGCAGACAGCTCAAAAAAGAGCTGGAGGGCATCGACACGAAAAAGCTTTTAAAAACCTTTGCAGACATGGACAAAGAAACCATAAAAGAGCGGCTGAAGCACATTGATGCCGCCAGCTTGAAAAAGGCTTTGGAAAGCAAATCTTTTCTCGACAAACTGAAATAGGGAGGCGAAGGCCGTGGCAGACGGACTGGACGGCGCAATTGACACCTTAAAAGAAATACTCAACAGTCCCGATGCGGCGGACACCATTTCCTCTATGCTCGGTGCAGTCGGCATCGGCGGCGATGCGCCGCCCAAGGCAGAGGCCGCGCCTGCGCTGCCGCCGGAAATGCTGACAAAAGTAATGACGGCGTACAAATCGCTCGGCAGCGGCAATGCAGATAATCGCGTTACGCTGCTGCGCGCTGTCCGCCCGTTTATGCGCAAATCCAGGCAAGGCGATGTCGATACGGCAATTCAGCTTTTAACGCTTCTGCGCCTGATGCCGCTGCTCGGCGAATTCAAAGACCTGATTTAGGCGGTGATGCACTATGTACAGACGCTATTACAGATATAATGACCCGGTACCGGGGCAAAAGCGACCCGCGCAGCCGCCTCCACCGCAGCCACCTGCGCCAAAGCCGGAAAAACCAAATATACCGTTCGAGCTTGACCGCTTATTTTCCGGCGTAGAAAAGGATGACCTGGTTTTAGTCGGGCTAATCCTTTTGCTTTTGCTCGGCGAAGAAAAGGACGCGCCCGATTGGCCGCTCCTTTTAGCACTCGTATATCTACTGCTTCGAAAATAGAGGGATTCTATGAAAAGACTGATGATTATGCTTTTAATTTATACCCTTATTATACTCGGTTTGCCGCTTTTAATTGTTGCACTGACACGCGGGCTGCCGCAGCAGCCTGCCGGCGGCGAGCCGATTGCAAATATTACGACCTATATTGCTGCAGAGGACAAGGTGGTTGAAATGGATTTTTCGACCTATCTGAAAGGCGTTGTTGCCGCAGAAATGCCGGCAAGCTTTCATGCAGAGGCGCTGCGCGCCCAAGCCGTTGCCGCGCGCAGTTACATTCTGTATCGGCGCGAGGGCTATTTAAGCGGCGGCATCCCCGATGCACACCACGGTGCTCATATTTGTACAGATCCGGCACACTGCAAGGCATGGAAAAGTGAGGACGAGCTTCGTGCCGCCTGGGGCAAGGATTACGATATACATATGCAAAAAATCGCCGACGCAGTAGACAGCACTGCCGGCATTGTTTTAACCTATGACGGCGCGCTTGTTAACGCCGTTTTTCATTCCACCTCCTCAGGGCAAACGGAGAGCGCAGCAGATGTCTGGGGGAGCGAGGTAGACTATTTAGTCAGCGTTGCAAGCTATGGCGACGAGCTTTCGCCGCGCTACGCCTCTTCGCTGACGCTTTCCGCGGAAGAATATAAAACAAAGCTGCAAAGCGTCTATCCGGAGGCAAGCTTTCCGGAAGGCACCGCTCTGGTCAACGAAATACTGCGCTCACCTGCCGGCGGCATCAAAAAAATTACAACCGGCGGCATAGAACTGAGCGGCACGCATTTCCGCAACCTGTTCGGTCTGCAAAGCACAAACATTCAGTTTACGCAAAGCGCCGCCTCTATCACAATGTCCGTTAAAGGAAACGGGCACGGCGTAGGCATGAGCCAATACGGTGCAAACTACCTTGCAGGTCAGGGAAAAAGCTATATAGACATTTTGAAAGCCTACTACAGCGGCGTAAATGTGCAGCCCTATACCACAAAGTAAGCGCATATACCTACATACATCGCGCAAAACGCAAAATATGCGTTATAGTTATATTATAATCACAATATATTGTGTATATAAGTCGAATTGCGCGCTCGCTTTTTCTTTCAATTCTTCCTGTTTTATGGTATAATAAAGACACAGAAAACAAAAGAAAGGTGATTGTTTTGGACAAGCAGCTATACACATCGAAAAAGGTTGAAAATGCTGAAGAAGGGCGTGCTTTCCTTTTGGAATATTATGTGACAGAGGACGAGATGCCAATCGGCGACTGCATCAGCGTCATATCCTACGGTGTAGAGATTGTGATGCGCAGCCGCCTGCAAATCGAAGCCTCGCGCGCAAGCTTTCTTTTTACCGAAAGAGCACAGGCTGAGGATTTCGCCGCGCTTTTAGCCAAGGATGCAACCTTCCCGGTTTCGCTTGCCGGAATTGTGGAAGATGTACTTGCCGGGCAGGAAATCTCCCGAACCGTATGCAAGCCGACAGTGCAATGCTTTACGGCAAGTGCATAAGAAAAAACGATGTTCATAATGAACATCGTTTTTTGTTTTCCGATATTAAATAAAGCACATTACATTCGTGTTTGCTTCCGATAAGTACAAAGGCGGGCAGTCTGCGCCGAGCGCTTTTTTCAAAATGCTTTCAAACAGCTCACGACAAATAATCTCCGTGGTATAATGGTCGATATCCAAAATGCACATGCCGCGCGCTGCATATTCGCGCATCTGCGGATAGGAAAAATCGCCGCTCAAAAACAAATCTGCACCCATCTGTGCTGCGGATGCACAAAGCGATGCACCGCCGCCGGTGTTAACCGCTACGCGGGTGATTATCTTTTCTTTATCGCCGCAAAAGCGTGCACCCTGCGCACCGAGCACCTGCTTTGCATGCTGTGCAAAGGCATATGCTGTTTGCGGCTCTACCTTACCAATTCTGCCGATGCCCTCGCCCGGCACTTCAACCGCTTCAACGCTTTCGGTTTCTGTTAGCCCGAGCTTTTCCGCCAAAAGGTCATTTAGACCACCGTTTGCAATATCCAGATTTGTGTGCGCCGCATAGTAGGTAATACCATAGCAAAACAGCTTCTCAATTGCGCGCGTCTCCGGTGCATCCATCGTTAAAGTTTTTGTGCCGCGGTACATAATCGGGTGATGCCCGATAATCAGATTCGCACCAAGGCGCTTTGCTTCCTCTGCGACCTCCGCATCCAGATCCAGTGTCAGCAAAATCCCTGTGACCTCCTTCTCCGCATCGCCGCACAAAAAGCCGACATTATCTTTACTGTAAGCAATACGCTGCGGTGCAGCTGCTTCAAGAACCTCTACAATTTCTCTGCATTTCATAACCCATTCTCCTTTTCAAAAGCATCATACATTGCCAGCTTTTTTTCAAAGCCACGCTTCAGCTTTGCGTCCTCCGCCTGCGCCGTATTTTGCACAATCCCTTCCAAAATCCGCTTTTTCCAGGCATAATATTCCGAAAACAGCGGTAGCTTCGCCTGCCGCAAGACTGGCGAAAACGCACAGTCAAACGCATCAAAGTCACCGGTACTGCCAAGGCGCACCTCCAAAACCGTATAAATGCGACGCTCCTCGCGCACCAAATGCTCTGCCAGAATTTCAAAGCCGTTTTCGTATAGATACCTTCTCAAATCCTCATCAGCGCGCATCGGCTGCAAAAACAATCTCGTATCCTTTGTAAGCAGGTGCTTGCCGGCAGTCAAAATGTCCGCAATCACCAAGCCGCCCATACCGGCAATCACAATCGCTTCCGCCTCGCCCGGCTGCAAGGTCAAAAGTCCATCTCCGAGGCGCAATGCAATGCTTTGCTCCTGCCCGAAGCGCACGATGTTCTCCCTTGCCTTGTCGTGCGGGCCCTGCGCAACATCAGATGCAATCACCCGTACACCGCTGCGCGCAAGCAAAATAGAAAGATACGCATGATCGCAGCCGATATCGGCAACCGTTGTATATTTTTTTGTTAAATCGACCAGAAGCTCCAGCCGAGGTGTACTGTGACATAATAAATCGCTGCTGCACATACGCTGCCTCCAACCAATAAACCAATTAAAATTTTTGCCCAACGCGGCATTGTCTTCTTCACCTGCTGCTCTGCTTCCTCACTGCGCAGCTCTTCTAAATCCTGCACAAGCGCACGCCGCTCTGCCTCTTCAAGCATAGGTCTTTTTTTCTTTTCCTCCGACAGCGGTGCGTCCTCCGCCGCAGCCGCAAGCGCTTCTAAATTTACCGCGTGGGTTGCTTCGTTTTTCTCCTGCAGCACACTTGCCGGCTGTCCGCCGAACATTTCGAAGAAATACATCTGACTATCGAACGGTGCCTGTCCGTTTTCATAGCGCACATAGGTGCCGTCCGGCTGCATAATGCGCGTTTTAACATTATCCAAATCCCAAAGCTCAAACATATCCAGGATAATTTTTTTGTTTTCCGCATCCGTTACCGGCGCTGCCACCTCGACACGGTTTTGCGTATTCCTCGTCATAAAATCGGCTGAAGAAATATAAATTTCACTCTCTTCACCTACACCGAACACATAAATGCGCGCGTGCTCTAAGTATCTGCCGACAATACTTTTTACCGTAATATTGTCACTCACACCGGGCACACCCGGCTTAAAGCAGCAGATGCCGCGCACAAACAGCTTCACGCGCACACCCATCTGCGATGCTTCAAGCAGCTTATCAATCAGCTGCTTATCCGTTACGGCGTTGCATTTGATACAAACCTCTGCCGGTTGCTTCATAATGGCGCGCTGAATCTGCGCATCGATTTTTTGCATCAGCTGCGGCAGCATACAGTTTGGCGCAACCAGCAGCTTGTCCGTATATTCCACAGCTTCGCCGAGCGACAAATGGTCAAACACGCTTTTGACCTCTATCGCAATGTCATCCCTTGCCGTAATCAGGCAAAGGTCTGTATACAGCTCTGCCGTTTTTTCGTTGTAATTGCCCGTGCCGATTTGCGTCGTATAGGCATAGCCCTGCTCCGTCTTGCGCGTAATCTGCAAAATTTTGGAGTGTACCTTGTATTTTTCCAAGCCATACTGTATATGACAGCCGGCAGCCTCCAGACGGCGGGACCAGTCGATGTTGTTTTGCTCATCAAAGCGCGCACGCAGCTCCAATACAGCGGTTACCTCTATACCGTTTTCCACCGCCTTCAAAAGCGCTGCCAAGAGCTGTGAATTCGAAGCAACACGGTAGAGCGTGATTTTGATGCTCACCGTATCCGGATCCTCTGCCGCCTCCTCCAGCATACGCAAAAACGGGCGGATGGATTGAAACGGATAGCAGAAAAGCAAATCCTTCTCCTGCGCTTGGATATGCACCGGAATTTTATGGTCAATGCTTTCCGGATAGAGCGGCTGCTGCGGCTCGTTTAAAAGCTGTGGCAAACGCTTGCGAAAGATATTTTCCAGCCGAAACGCAAAGGTTACATCAAACGGGGTGCCCTCCGTTAAAATCTGATTTTTACGCAGCTTCAGATTCTTTGCCAAAAACTTGCGCATCCGCTCCGAAAACGGCTTGTTTGTCTGCAAACGCACTGCCGCCAGGCCCTTCCTTCTGCGAAGCAGCTCACACATAATGTCGCGGCGGTTCAGCTCACGGTCAATACTGGTTTCTGAAATATCCAAATCCGCATTTCTTGTGATGCGAATCAGATACCGGTCCACAAAGGTGTAGCCGGAAAAAATCATATCCGCAAAATGGTATACAAGCTCCTCGGTCAAGGCAAAATAAGAGCCACCCTTACTGTGCACAAAATGCATACGCTCCAGCGTATCGGTCGGCACAAGCCCCAGCTTCAAATCGCCGGACTTGCTCTTTAGCTGCACTGCCACATATACGGCATTGTTTTTCAAAAACGGGAATGGGTGCTTTGCGCTGACAATCTGCGGCGACAAAAGCCCGAGCACCTCCTGGCGAAAGTATTTTTTCATAAGCCCTTCGTCTGTACGCGAAATTTTCGAAAAATCAATTTTGCGCACGCCCTGCTCGGCAAGCGCTTTGATAATTTGACGATACACCTTGTCCTTTCGCTTAATAAGCGGCGGAAGTGCTTCGCAAATGGCATCCATCTGCTCACGCGCGGTCATAGAGCTCTTGTTGTCCGTCTTCTTCGGGTCTGCACGGTCAAGGTCGTAAAGGCTGCCGAAGCGCACCATAAAAAACTCGTCAAGGTTCGTTCCGAAAATGGAAACAAACTTTAATCGCTCCAAAAGCGGCAGAGAGGTGTCCTCCGCCTCCTCAAGCACGCGCTCGTTAAAGCGCAACCAGCTTAATTCTCTGTTTACATATATGTTTTTACCCATTTCGTTTCACCTGCATAAAAATTTCAAAAAGCTATTGATTTCATATACTTATATAATATACAATAATAACATAAAATACAAGAAAAATCTACTTTCGGAGGACGATGTATATGAAAAAGAGAATCGGTATACTCACCAGCGGCGGCGATTGCCCGGGGCTGAATGCAACCATTCGCGGCGTAGCCAAAGCCGTATATGAAAAAATGGGGAGCGATGCGGAAATTATCGGCATTGAAGACGGATACCACGGACTTATCCACGGCGAATACCACAAAATGAAGCCCTCCGACTTTTCCGGCATCCTAACCGTCGGCGGCACAATTCTCGGCACCTCACGCACGCCGTACTCAAAAATGCAGGTCATCGGCGAGGACAACATTGACAAGGTTGCCGCGATGAAGAAAAATTACAAGGAAATGAAGCTTGACTGCCTCTTAACGCTCGGCGGTAACGGCACGCATAAAACGGCAAATCTGCTGGCAAACGAAGGGCTGAATATTATCGGTCTACCGAAAACCATTGACAACGATATTTTCGGCACAGATGTAACCTTCGGCTTCCACACCGCAGTGGACACCGCTACGGATGTGATTGATAAAATCCACACCACTGCCTCCAGCCATCGCCGCGTTATGCTCGTTGAAATTATGGGCAACAAGGCCGGCTGGCTCACGCTGTATTCCGCAGTGGCAGGTGGCGCTGACATTATTTTAATCCCGGAAATCCCTTATGATACGGATAAAATTTTAAGCGCAATTGACCGCCGCGCAGACCGTGGGCGCGCCTTCTCCATCATTGCAGTAGCTGAAGGTGCAATGTCGAAAGACGAAGCGAAGCTGAAAAAGAAGCAGCGTGCGCTTTTGCGTGCAGAGCTCGGCTATAAAACCGCTACGCAGCAAATAGCAGACGAAATTGCAAAGCGCTCAACCTATGAAACACGCGTTGTGCTCTCCGGCCACATTGTGCGCGGCGGCAGCCCATCTGCCTATGACCGTGTGCTTGCAACGCAGTTCGGTGCGTATGCTGCGGAGCTGATTGAAAAGGAAATCTACGGTGTCAGCGTGGCAATGGTCAACAACCGTATCACGCATAACGCGTTAAAAGACATTGCAGGGATTACAAAATTCGTTCCGGCTGACCACCAGATGATTGGCGTAGCCAAAAGTATGGGCGTTTCCTTTGGTGATTAACATAAAAAAGAGTGTGCATTGCACACTCTTTTTTTACGCTCTGGAAATTTCCAAAATCTTAAACTGTACGATACCGCCCGGTGTCTGCACATCAACGACATCATCCACCTTTTTACCAAGAAGCGCCTTACCGACCGGCGACTCATAGGAAAGCTTGTTTGCTGACGGATCTGCCTCTGTCGGGCCAACAATGCTGTATTCCTCTTCTTCTTCAAATTCAATATCCAAAAGCTTTACCTTTGCACCGATGCTGACAGCTTCCGTATCAATTGCGCCCTCATCTACAACACGCGCAATCTTCATCATGCCCTCCAGCTGTGCAATTCTTGCTTCCATCTGTGCCTGCTCATTCTTTGCTTCGTCGTACTCAGAGTTCTCGGAAAGATCGCCGAATGCAAGCGCCTGCTTGATTTTTTCCGCCACTTCCTTGCGGCGTACAAGTTTCAATTCGTCAAGCTCAGCTTCAAGCTTCGCTAAGCCCTCTGCTGTCAAGAACAATTCTTTTGCCTCTGCCATTTTTATATAGCCTCCAATAATTATTTCAAATCCGCAGTCGAATAATACAAATGTTACAAATGATAAAGTCAATCTTCAATATTTCTTGTGGAATTTGACACTTTCTTTATTATACCATTCTTTTTCATAATGTCAAGTCTTTTTCATTTTCCAGCCGATTTTCTCGAGTGAACCTACGACATCCTCCTTAGATTCATCACAACAAAGCAGCACAAATTCTGCCGCACGGCAATCTGCACGCTCGAAATAACGGAAGAACGCCGCATAACCAAACACCGTTTCAAAGTAATAGTTTCGACACGCACGGTAAGGATAGCTCCCCGTAAAATCCAAAATCAACCCGCTGCTGAACACCTCCTGCGGCGGCACGGACAGCAAAAGCACCAAATTCACCGTATTCAAACATTTCACGCTTGTTGTCACCTGCGCGGCAAGCCCATACTCATCAAACAGCACATCCAAAGCCTGCTCCGCGCCCACGCGTTCCGGCGATACCAGCACCAGTTGTTTTGTATACTTCGTCATGTGTCGCGCAGCAGCCAGCCCACCTTCCGCAAACGGATTTTCATAGATGCCGACCCTCGTGTTTTCCGGCGACAGTAAAAAGCTTTTGCAATGCCTTTCTATTATATATCCTGCTACCGCGCAAAATATACGGCGTCCATCCGGCAAGAAAAATTTACCTGCAAAGCAGGTGCGCAGCGCCTCCGGCGCATATACGCACTCAATTCTGTTTTTTTCCATCTGCCGAATCAGCCTATGAAGCAGCCTGCTTTGCTGGCGTTCCGTCATTTGCGCAAACGCATCCTGCGTACAGGGCAATATAAAAAGGAGGCAAGCCTTATCTTCAACCGGGAAATGCAGCGTTTCCGTTTTTATACGCCGAAACAGCTTCCGCCCTCGATTCTGATTTGAGAATCCGACAATTGCACCACGCATAACAATGTCCTCCCTTGTTTTTATTATATATACATGTCCTAATGGAAAAATGACAGATTTTACAGATTTTGTTGTAATGTCCCTTTAAAAAGTGTATAATGGGTTTAAGAAAATTTCAGGTGGTGACAAAATGGTTGCAAAAGTTAAATCTGCCGGCTTAGAGGGACTTGAGGGCTTCGTGGTCGAGGTGGAAATTGATATTTCCGGCGGCTTGCCCGCATTCGACATTGTCGGTCTGCCGGATGCAGCAGTGAAAGAAGCACGCGAGCGCGTGCGCGCGGCCGTTAAAAACAGCGGTTTTACCATGCTGCCCAAGCATGTAGTGATGAATCTTGCCCCTGCTGACATCAAAAAGGAAGGCAGCGTCTACGATTTACCAATTTGCGCAGCATATCTTTCCGCAACCGGACAGATGAACATTGGCAACACAGAGGAGAGCATGTTCTTCGGCGAGCTTTCCTTAGACGGCGGCGTGCGCCCGGTTATCGGTATTCTGCCGATGGTATTAACCGCGCGCGAAAACGGCATTAAACGGGTATTTGTGCCGGCAGTAAACGCGCAGGAGGCAGCCGTTGCGCAGGGCGTTGAGGTCTACGGTGTAGAAAGCCTGGCGGCGCTTAAGGCGCACTTCAGCGGTGAAACGCCGATTCAACCGACGCAGGTTGACTTAGAAGGCATCTTCAGCTATAACGCGAGCCACGAGCCGGATTTTTCCGATGTAAAAGGGCAGGAGGGCGTCAAGCGCGCGCTGGAAATTGCAGCCGCCGGCAATCATAATGTGCTGATGATTGGCACACCGGGCAGCGGCAAAACGATGCTTGCAAAGCGTTTGCCGACCATATTGCCGGATATGACCTTTGAAGAGGCACTGGAAATCACAAAAATACATTCCGTAGCCGGCATTTTACCGTCGGACAAGCCGCTTGTTACGCGCAGACCGTTCCGCAGTCCGCACCACACGATTTCTGCAGTCGGGCTCGCCGGCGGCGGACGCATTCCGCGCCCGGGCGAAATCAGCCTGGCGCACAACGGCGTTCTGTTTTTAGACGAGCTGCCGGAATTTAATAAAACCGCACTCGAGGTTTTGCGACAGCCGCTGGAGGACGGCGATGTAACGATTGCGCGCGTCAGCGCAACTGTAAACTACGCCTCCAATGTGATGTTTGTGGCAGCGATGAACCCCTGCAAATGCGGCTACCACGGCGACCCGTCCGGCCGATGCACCTGCACGCCGGGCGCAATCGAGCAATATATGGGGCGCATCAGCGGCCCTTTGATGGACAGAATTGATATGCACATCAGCGTCGCACCCGTAGCGTATGAATCCTTCAAAAGCGACACGCCTGCCGAAACCTCGGCAGATATTAAAAAGCGTGTCGATGCCGCAAGGCAGCTGCAGCAGCAGCGGTATAAGGACTATCCGCAAATCTACTCCAACGCACAGCTGACGCCAGCAATGATTGACAAATTCTGCCGCCTGGGCGAAGCGGAGCACGCGCTGATGAAGAACGCCTTTGACCGCCTCGGCTTAAGCGCAAGAGCGCACCACGGCATTTTGAAGGTTGCGCGTACGATTGCCGATTTAGACGGCAGCGAAGAGATTCGCGTGCAGCATCTGGCAGAAGCGATACAGTATCGTAGCTTAGACAGAAGCACGCATTAAGAAAGGAATGAAAACTATGAACTTAGCAGTTATCGGCGGCGGCAAAATGGCGCACGCTATGGTCTTCGGTATTTTAAATACGAAGCGAATCGAAGCAAATAACATTTATGTTTCTGATAAATTTGAAGCCGGTCTTTCGGATTTTGCCGCAGCCGGCATGCATACAACGACAGACAATACCGTAGCTGCAAGCGCAGCGGACACCATTTTGGTTGCGGTTAAGCCGGATGTTTATCCGAGTGTTTTAGCAGAGCTTTCCAAGGTAGACAGCGCTGAGAAAAAGCTTTATATCTCTATAGCGCCGGGCATTACAGTAGATGCGATTAAGGGTTATCTCGGCTTTGATGCAAAGGTCATCCGCACGATGCCAAACACACCGGCAATGGTTGGCGAGGGCATGACAGCGGTTTTCGCACCTGCACCGGTTACGGAAGCTGAGCTTTCTATGGCGCTGGATTTGTTTAATGCCTTCGGCAAGGCTGCTGTAATATCCGAAAAGCAAATGGAAGCAGCGGTTGCCGTTTCCGGCAGTAGCCCGGCATATGTATTTATGTTTATCGAAGCGCTTGCCGACGGTGCAGTTGCCGGCGGTATACCGCGCAGCCTTGCCTACGAATTTGCGGCGCAAGCCGTGCTCGGCTCGGCGAAAATGGTTTTGGAAACCGGCAAGCACCCCGGTGAGCTGAAGGATATGGTGTGTTCTCCGGGCGGCACAACAATTGATGCCGTTGCGGCACTCGAGCAGGGCGGCTTTCGTGCAGCAGTGCTCGATGCAATGGAAAAATGTATTGAAAAAAGCAAAAAAATGGGCAATTAAATACAAAACAGCGCTTGAATTTGCATCAAGCGCTGTTTTTTTGCAAGAAAAAAAGCAGTGGGCAAGCCCACTGCTTTTTATTTGGTTTGTAAAACTTACGGAGCCGGAACTACCGGTGTGTCCGGAAGATTTTTGAGAACTACAACACACTTAATACCGGAGTTAAATACTCTTACGATACACGGTGTTGCCGGTGTGAGCGGGTTGGAGGTATCAACGATATCTGCAACGCTACCGGTTGTAACTCTCTTAGCTTCGCTTGTAGCTTCTGCATCGTAAACGATAACCTTGCTTACAGCATAAGTCATGTTTACAGAAAGTGCGTCTAAATCATATTTGCCATCTTCGCCAACGATTGCTACGCCGCCGTGCTTAGCCTGAATGTAACCATCTACAACTGTGAATGCTGTTTCCGTCTGAATATTACTACCGGTTGCTGCATTGGAAATTGTAGCAAACAATACGGTCGAACCATCCTTTTCTACCGGAATAGTAAAGTCAGAGGATTCATATCTTCTACCGCCGGAAATATCGTTCTTAGGCATGAAGATATTCTCGTTTGCAAGGTAGATGGTTCTTACATAGTTTACATAGCCCTCAGAGTTATTACCATAGGTAAAGATATCACCCGGGAGAACCAGATCTGCAGCACGCTCAGTGCCCATTACACCGCCATGGGATGTAATATTAGCTCTTCTCGAGCCTGTACCTGCAACATTGTAAGTAACACCGTTGAACAGGTGGTCAGCAATGGAGTTGTTGCCTGAAATGTACTGACCGTTGTTGTAGTAATCCGGATCAACTGTAAGGGTCTTGGAAGAACCTTCTTCGTTACCGTAAATCTTCAAAGTAACGATTTCATCACCGTATTCATCTTCTACAAGTGTCTTGGAAACCTTTGTAACGATGAAGTACGGACGCTGTCTCTGTGCAGACTCGGTTTCACCTGTCTTGAAGGTATCGGAACCGCTCGAACCCAGTACATGTACACCGTAGGTGTATACGCGGGATTCTCTGTCTGTGTTAAACAGCTGGAGCTTATACTCGTTCTCTGTCTGGAACTCAGAGGACTTGTAAATTCTCATGTGCTTGTCGTTTTCAAGCAGAGCGGAATCACTCGGTACTGCAAAGATAACTGCGCTCGAGTTCACTGCTGTGGTGTAATCGAAGCCCTTATACTGGCTGTTGTAAGCCATTGTCTTCGGACCCGAAGAACCTGCCTTAATCTTACCTAAGGTATACTCGTCTTCTTCTGCGCCCTTGTACGGGGTATCAATTTCCTTGATTGCACCCTGGCCGTCGAGCTTGTAGAGCATCGGGGATACCATAGCCATTTCGCCTGTTACAGCATCCTTACTGTAGCCGCCGCCACCGTAGATGCTGTTGGAAGCGATAACGGAAGCATCGAGTGCATCCAGAATTGTTGCATCTGTGGAATACTTTTCACCGTCGATCTTTACTTTGCTTGCGAGCGGAAGTGTTACGAACTCGCCGTCTGCAGTAAAGAGTTTCATTTCGATGGAGCCTGTTGTCGACTGGGATGCTACATAATCTAAGATAAAGCCGTACTCACCGTCAGCCTCGCCGGTGGAAGCCTTCTCATACTTTGCAATTCTGCCGAAAGCGTCGAGATAAAGCTCAACGCCCTGTGCAAGTCTGATGCCGTGGCCGCCGTTTGCAGCTGCCCAAGCTTCGAAAGCATCACCAAACTGATACTCTTCGCCGTTGTCGAGGCAAACGATTGTCTTGCCGTTTGCATCTGTACCAAAGGTATCAACAATGCCTTCTGCCTTCTCATCGGAAACGATAACATGGAAAATCTCCTTAGAAGTACCTGTGTCGGAAGCTGCGATAGAAAGTACATCGCCTTCCTGGAGAGAATCGAAGGAGAGCTCCTTACCGTTTACATCTTCAAATGTAGCGGTTACATCCTTCTTCTCAACATTGATTTCAACGCTTGCGCCGCTGATTTCGTCGAGAATTGTATAATCATCTGCATCGAGGTACTCGATTACAAATGTTTCGTATACGGTCAGCATTACGGTTTCAGCACCCTTGGTAGCGTCTGTGTCCATAAATACAACCTTACCCGGCTTATTCTGTGCATCCTCAAGCATTGTCTTAAGGTCATCTGTGGAAGCGGTTGTAGCGCCGTTATAAAGAATAGCCGGCATAGCTTCAACATCGATTTCCTCAGTTTCGTTGTCCTCTTCGTTTGCCCAGTACTGAATCACTCTGTTCGTGCTGGCGTCTACTTCGATATCCGCCAAATCAACCTCAACGATGTTGTTGTTCTTTTGGTTGATGGAGTAGCAGATTACTGTAGAATCTTCTGTCTCTTCATCGTAGGTGTAGTAAGCTTTTACGCTGGTAGCGATCTGCTTGTCGATATCTGTTTCACCAACGAGCAGCTCGTACTTTTCACCCTTAGCAGTGATTTCTACTTCGCCTGCCTTTAAGTTGCTTGTTTCCCAGATGGAAGTAGCGCTGTTTGCAGAAACGATACCTTCGAGCTTGTAGGTATTAAACTTCTCGGAGAGAAGTGTTATGCCTGCCTTGGATTCCCAGTTTTCGACGTCACCGCCGGAAACGCGCTTCATAACATCAATCTCAAGGATGTTTGCGCAAAGAATCGCAGCCTGACCTCTGGTCATCGGCTCTTCAAGGTTTACATTTGCAAGACCCTTTAAAGCGCCGAGCTCGCGAGCTACCTCAACATAACCTGCCGGATAGCCGCCGTTTTCTTCAGCCTTGAGGCCGTAGCCGATGGTAGCAACCATCATCTTAACAGCCTGCTCACCTGTAACATTTGCATTCGGAGCGAAAGTACCGTCGCCCATACCGTTGATGGCACCCATATCCTTACCGAATTCAACATACGGAGCGTACCATTCGCTTGTCGGTACGTCTGTGAAAATACCCTTTGTCTTATAGCCGCCAACAATGTTTGCGTGGCCTGCAGCAACTACCATAATCTTGGTAAATTCTGCACGGGTGATGTTTTTGTCGCCATTGAAGCTGTTGCCGTCGCCAACCATAATCTCAAGTGCGCTCAAAAGCTTTGCAGCGCTCTCATAGTTTGTACCGTTGACATCGGCAGGTGCAGGAGCGGCAAAAGCCGCTACCTGCAGCATCATAATCGATGCTATAATCAATGACATTACTTTTTTAAATAATTTCATTGCTAAACCTCCCTATTCTTTACTCTTCAGCCTATTACAGTGCATAAAGCACGAGTACGTTTGCAATAATCTGTGCGATTTCTGCGCGTGTAGCGTTACCCTTCGGGTTGAAGCTACCGTCGCCGTAACCATTTACAACGCCTGCATTTGCAAGTGCATTGATTGCATCTGCTGCATAATCGCTGATGCTTGCTGCGTCTGTGAATGCTCTGTTTGCACTTGTATCCAGTGTGATACCCTTGTTTACAAGGAATCTGTAAATCAATACAGAGAGGTCTTCTCTTGTAATCATCGCATCTGTACCGAAGTCTGTTGCGGATACACCCTTGATAATACCATCCTGCTGTGCTGTAGCAACATAGCTGTAGTACCAGGAGCCTGCCGGAACATCAGCAAAGCCGGTCCATGCGCCTGCGCGTACTTCAGAGAATGCCTCTACGAGCATCTTAGCAACTTCCTGTCTTGTTGCATTGTTGTTCGGGCGGATTGTGTTATCCTCATAACCGCTCATAATGCCTCTGTCGAGCATTGTCTGCAGTGCAGTTGCTGCCCAGGATGCATCATTTGCATCGATGAAATCAGAAAGCTGCGGCTTCGCCGGCTGAACCGGAGTAACCGGAGTTGTCGGCTCAACTGTGCTGTTGCTCATCGAACCGGAGGTTGTACCGCCTGTGGTCGGTGTGCTCGGAACAACTTCCGTGCCACCTGTGGACGGTGTATCGTCGCCACCCACAATCGTTGCAACCTTTGCTTCAAAGTCTGCATAGGAGTTGATTGTGTAATCCTTTACGATTGTAGAAAGTGTCGCTGTAGAAACGCTTGTAAGTTCTTCGAATACACCTGCTGCGATGTAATCGTTTACAACTGCTGCTACTGCATTGATATTTGTATAACCTGTGTTGTTGATTAATTCAACAAATACTGCTTCAGCAAAGTCTTCAGCAACCTGTGTCTTAACAGAAACCTGAGCGCCGTTTACGGTCTTGGTTTCGTAAGCCTTGTTGGAGATTGCTGCTACTACATTTGCCTTACCTGTTGCATTGAGTGCTGTTGCATCTTGATAGATTGCAGCTGCTACTGCAACGATGTCGCCGCTTTCAGCATCTGCTTCCGGCAGGATGTAATCCCAAACGAGAGCAAGCTCTGCTGCGTCAGCGCCGTCGTTGAGTGCTTCTACTGCAATTCTTGTGTCGATGATTGCAGCGAGTGTTTCGATGTTTTCAAGGCCTACATATTCGCCCGGTGTCGGCTCTGTGATTTCCGGAAGTGCTGCTACAGCATCCTTTGCAAGTACGGAAGCTTCAACAGCTGCCTTGCCTGCCGGAGTAAGACCTGTGTAAATATCGTTTGTAGAGATAATCAAATCTACATGTGCAAACGGATCAGCTGCGCCGGTCACGATTGCGTTGTATGCTGCAACCTTTTCAGAAATTGCAGTATATTCAAGAGCATCCTCGTGTGTTTCGTCGTCGATAACGACATCGTAGCTACCGCTTGTTACGCTGTTCGGCAATGTCATGTCAACAGTGTAATCACCGTTTTCATCAACAGTTGCACTACCCATACCGAGGATAATACCGTCTGCAACGAGGTCGCCGGAGCCACCTGCAAGTGCAGTCTGAAGGTCTGCAAAGGTCTTGCCGTCAGCGAGTACATATACAACTACATGCTCACCGCGTGCTTCTTCGCCCTTGTTGCCTTCAACGGAAATATCCGTGCTTGCAGCATCCTGTGCTGCTTCCGGAGCTTCTACTGTTTCAGCCAGTACTGCGCCACCGTCTTCGATGTCGCCGAGCGGCTGAACTTCTTCTTCAACCGGCGGAATTTCCGGCTCTACCGGCTCTTCCGGTTCTTCCGGAGTCGGAGCAACAAATGTTGCGCCTGCATCATAGATAACGATCGGGTTAAGGTCACTGGAAGCTACTGTTACCGGAACTGTAACCTCATCGCCTGCTGCTACATTCTTCACATATACTTCGTTGTCGTATGCGTCAATCGGATAGAAATATCCACCCTGACTGCTGGAGCCGCCGCGTGTAGCAACAAGTGTAACTACATCCACCTTGGTCCATGTTTCATCGTTTGTAAATATACCCTTTGTGCTCGGAATTACATAAACAACACCGTCTGCCTCAACATTAAATGTTAAGTAGCTGCTCATTGCTGCATTGGAGCCTGCTGCTGCAGACTTACTTGCCTGGTAATGTGCACCTGTATTTACAAGTGTTGCACCGTCAAGGTCGTCTACATCTGCGATGATGCCTTCAGCTATCCAATACTTGAAGGAGCTTGCAATCAGCTTATAACGAGCAAGGTCGCCATAGTCGCCTGCAGCAGAGTTCTTTGCGGTCATATTAGCGGTCCACAACACCCGTGCTCCGTTTGCGTAATACACACCATCAGCGAGCTCTGTCGGAGCTTCACCTTCTGCATACTGGCTTGCGTCCACTGTAAAGTCAACGCTCATATCCAGTGTTGTCGGAACGATTGTGTAGGCCTTTGTGCTGCCTGCCCACAAATCGTTGTACTTATATTTTACGCCGTAAACGTCTGCGCCTGTAGATGCAAGACCATATGTTACATCTGCTGCGTCTGCCCATTTTACGGTTACTGCATAGGTGTTTTCACCTGCAACAACGTCGAAGGTCTTTGCTGCGCCGTTGTCGTTGAGCATTGCAACGGTTGCATTGTCAGCCAGGTCGATGCCTGTGCCTGCAACGGTTGCTGCATTGAGGTTTACAACCTCTGTACCGAACGGTACGGTTACAACAGCTGTCTTTGCTTCGTGGTCAACTACTGCTGCTGTTGCTGCCTCTACCAGCATCGGCATATAGAAGCCGCCTGCATAGATGGACTTTGTGCCGCTTACGCGGTTCAGACCGTTTGCATGATTGTTTGTAGCATTCGGACTTGTTACTGCCAGGGATGTGGTGTAAGTCAAATCAAGCTGATTTGCACTGTTGTCCACTACCGGCGGTTCTTCCGGCGGAATTTCCGGCTCTACCGGTGCTTCCGGTTCTTCTACTACCGGCGGTACATAGGTGTAGTCGCCGAAGAAGCCGTATACCATCAGCTGATCATGAATCGGCATTCTTGTACGATACGGTGTCTTGGAGGTGTAAGCGATCGGTGCTTTATACTTGCCGGCTTCTGCATCCCAGCTCCAAGCAAACCATTTGCCTTCAACCAACATACTTTCGATTTCTTTTGCAGCCATTGCGTCTGCCTGTGTGATTTCACCGTTTACAGTGTCAACCGTAGCATCAGCATCATACTTAATATAACGGCCTGTTTCATTCGTTTCATCCAGATATGCATTGTATGCTGCCATGTATTCATCCGTAATCTGGAGACCCGGAATCAATACTGTGTCGCCGCTTTCAACGTCGATTGCATAAACTTCATGATCGTTTACTGTTGCATTCTTTGTACCCTCGTTTTCATAGGTCACGAGATACCAACCGGTGTCTGCTGCAACAAGCGCATCCATTTCCGGCCAGTAATTAAAATCGCTCGGGTTCGTCACATAAATTGTGCCTTCACCGTTTACCTTAAAGCTCATAAATGCATTGCTTTCCTCTGTTGCCGGATAAGCTGTATCCAGGAGCTTGAAGGACGTGGTTGCCATATGAACCGTACCGCTGATTGCGCTCGGAACACCAACAACAACTGTATCAGCAGTTGCATCCGGTGTCGGAACACCTACATATGTGAACTTTTCAGGGTCAGTAACCACGTTACCATACGGCACGTTTCCTGTATTGCCGCCAACCTTCAGCTCTGCTGCCAGATTACCGTACTGGATGTTCATACGCGGTGTACCGAATTGGGTATCCTGCATAGTAAGCGCGTAGATGTACGGATTTGTGTCATCCCACTTAAATGTTACTGTGTAATCTGCTTCACCAACCGTAACGGTTTTTTCTACTGCATCTGCAGCAGCGAATTCAGCCGTTACTTCTGCTGTTGCACCCTTAGAATCTGTGAGAACAGCTGTAGCGGAAGCTGTACCAACCGGAACTACGATTTCGTAGTTTGCCGGGTCAGCGAATGTACCTGCCTTATCTGTTACAGCAACAACATCCTGCTGAATTGCATCCTTTGTTGTTGTTACTGTATAGGAAGCAAGTGTAACCACTTCCGGTGCTGCCGGTGCTTCAAACTGTACATAGAATACCGGGTCAAAGCCTGTCTGGTCTGCCGGACGCAGTACGGTCAGTGCATTGCCACTAGCGTCCTTTGCAGGTGCAACCAGCACGCCTTCTTCTAAGGTCCACTTATAATAGTTGCCTTCCTGAACTTGAGTATAGCCTGCAAACGCAGCTTCCTGCGTCTTTGTGCCTGCTGTTGTTACAACTTCTTCTGTCGGAACATACTTGATATATTTATCTGTAGTTGTTCTTGCATTGTATGCAGCGATTTCATCGTCATCCGGCGCTGTGCCCGGGAGATATACGTAGTCGCCTGCTGCATATTCCTTCTTATAAAGCTTAGCACCGTTGAGTGTGCCTGCTTCTGTCCAGCCTGCAGCTACCAGCTCTTCCCACTGATAGTCGAGTGCAACTGCCTTTGCATATACAGTTGCCGGTGCGGATACCTTGAAGGACATGAGGGAGTTTTCTGCGTTTGTGCCCTCATATGTGCCGTCTCTCATCAGGAAGAATGTAGACGACATATGCGACTGACCGTTCAAAGAATGTGTTGCGATGGAGTATACATACTTTGTTGCTGCCGGTGCTGTTTCACCTTCCAAAGCAAGATCAGAAAGTGCCTTTGTGCTCAATGCGCCGGAGTCGTTTGTGCCGGATGCCTGATAGGTCAGGTCGCCGTCTGCACCATAGTCAACACCCCAACGACCCCTAAAGCCTTCCTTGCCCGCAAAGCCGATAGCAAGCTTTACATCGGAGATGTACGGGTCTGTATCATCCCATACAAACTTTACTGTGTGGCCAAGGATTTCAGCGGTTGCTTCGTCCTTACCAGCCATATCTACTGCTACAGCTTCAGCCAGTGTGTTCGGTGTTGCAGCATCGTCTGCTGCTGCAGTTACAGTGACTGTACCTGTACCGATCGGCACCTTAACAACATATTCTGTTTCATTTGTCCAACCCTGTGTAGCATTGGTTTCTGTAGCAGCTTCTGTGTGTCTTAAATGTGCTGCTGTTGAATAGGTGATGCTTGCGAGCTTCGCTGTCGGCTCTACTACCGGCGGAATTTCCGGCTCTTCCGGCGGCTGCGGATCTACCGGATCTTCTGTATCTTCGATATCCAGTGTAATCATATCCTCTGTTGCTACGATTACGATTGGCGGATAGTCCGAATGAACAGTAGATTCTGCAACTTCTACAACTTCGCCCACGGATACCTTCTTCGCATAGATATAGTCGCAAGAACCTGCCCAATGTGCGTAGCTCTTTGCTACGTTTGTATGGCCTTCCGGCGGTCTATTCAACGCCTGACCCTGCGCAGTTGTGGAAGAGTTTGTAAACTTCATTGTTGCGCCGGTCAGCTGTGCCCAGCCATCCTCTGCTGTAAGCGCGGTGTTCGCTTTGCTGGATGCAACGATTACATAACCGTCTACACCGGCTTTGAACTTATAACGAACTGCATTGTTCGCAGTTACGTCTGTATAGTTCGCAATAATGGAGGTTGCGCCATTGAGGTCATACTTGGTTTCAAGATAACCTGCGGTTACCCAGCTTTCAAACGCTGTCGGACCTAAGTGGAGACGATTTACCTGAGCACCACTGTTGGTAGAGGTCAGGTTTACATTGTCGTGAGACGTTTTTGTAAGCCATGTACCTGCCGGCATATCTACCTGAAGTCCGCTGCCGTCCGCTTTCATACCCTTCAAATCGCTTTCGCCGACAACATAGTCGTGGTCAGCATCCAATACGAGGTTTGTCGGGATTGCATAGTACCAGTTTGTATCATACAGACCGGTTCTGCCATTTGCTGTGTACTCTAAATCATAGAGCATCGGCATATCTGCATTTTCTGCATCATATGCATATGCTGCCCAGGATACGTTTACAGTGTATTCAACTTCTGCAACTGTAACTGTAGCTGTTGCTGCATGGTCTGCGTCGTCTAAAAGATTTACGCTTACATCGCCCATCTTAACAACTTCTACGCCATACGGAACAGTAAGATTTACTGTTGTTTCTTCCGGATTCAGCTCTACGCTGCCGCTCACTGCGCCAACTCTGTACAAGCCGTCTTTATGCAGGTTTCTGCGGTTTGCAGGACCCTGATCCTGTGTCTTCGGGGTACCTGTAAGTGCAATCGCACTCTCCCAAGCCAGTGTCGGAACTTCCGGCTCATCCGGCTCATCCGGATCTACCGGCGGAACTTCCGGATCGCCACCTTCGCCCGGTACGTTATCAAACGCAACCGCGATGAAGAATGTGGAGCCGTAAGAAACGCTCAAGCCTGTAGAGGAGCCTGCATTTCTGTAGTACAAACCTCTGTAGTACTTACCGTCTGCCATCTGCAGCTTTGCACCGTCGGAAGCGGTGTTCTTACCTGTCGGATGCGCTTCCCATGTCTTGGAATCATCATCGTATGCTTTGCCGTCTGCGCTGTAGTACAACTGTGCACCAGCACCCTCTGCCAATGCATACTTAAACTGTACTGCACCGCTTGCCGGGTAAGCTGTAGCAAGCTTTGCATTTACAAATGCAAGCTCGTCTTCTGTTACAACCTGGGACGGAATGTTTACAGTTTCGCCTGCGGCAAATGTCTTATAGTAAACTGTGCCCTGGTTAGAGCTTGTTGCCTTTGTCCAGCCTGCTGCTACGCCTTCCTTCCAAGCGAAGCCTGCTTCTGCAGCATTTGCATGGGACATCTTTACATATACTGTCGCCGGCTCGGAAACCGTGAATGTTGTCCAAGCTTCGTTTTCAGCAGCCGAAATACCCTTCGGGTGCGCATACTGAACCATATCTGTACGAGCGAAGTTATCTTCACGCGCAATTGCAAGCAATGTGAAGTTTTCGTCGATTGCAATCTCAGTATCGTTTACGGTAAACGCTGTAATGCCATTCGCAACCGTTGCGGTTTCATGCGCTTTACTGATATCTGTGCTCATTGTGTAACCAACAGCGTTGCCGTTGTCTGCACGCAGAACTGCGGATCTTGCCGCATAGTCGCCGCCGAACTTAACATTATTAATATACGGAACGCTGTCATCCCACTTGAATACGAACTTGTAGGACTTGGAGCCGATACCGATTGTATATTCCTTAACGTCTGCACCGTCCATGCTGATTTCTTCAGCAGCGGACTTCTTCGGTACGCCGTTTTCATAAATCGTGATCGGATCAAGTGTCAGGCTTGCAGTACCGTACGGTACGGTTACATTTACAACCTCTGCGCTCGCTTCGAAGCTTGCATACTGCTTGTCGTATGTCTTGATTGTCTTTGTAAGCGTTGCACCCTCGTACTGGTAAATCTTACCGAGCACCGGCGTAAAGCCTGCCTTAATCATATCGGACATAATCGTGTATGTAACTTCTGTACCGTCGATTGCGGTCAGCTTAACCGTTGCACCGTTTGTCCAGAAATCAGCGTCAATATCAATCGTAACTACGGTTGTATTGTCCACCGGAACAACCTTAATGCTCGGGTTTGCTACCTTACGCGCTTCAGAAATAGCAGATACAATTGTTGTACCCTCTAAATCTGCGCCAAAGTATTTGTCTTCCGTGCCGTCTGCATAGGAGATTACGATATACTCCATTGCGCCGTCAGCCACCGGGAAGTTCGATACCGGTGCAATCGCCTTACCGTCTGCACCAAGTGCGAATACTTTGTAGGTTTCTTTTGTGTTGTCAACTACCGTAATTTCTTTGGAGAATTCCACAGCCGTTGTACCAACTGCTTTTGTTTCATAAAAAGCATTTGTCAGTACACCCTCTGTGTACACTGCAAAGATTACGGTTGCCGTGGTCTCAGCGCTTGCGCTGATTTCCACGCTCGGTACTAACTTCTTTCCGTTTTCCGGAATAGAAGTGATACCGTCAACCATTGCATAGCCGTTTGCATCTGCGGCCGGGTTTAACTCATCGTAAACCTCGCCGGCATATGAAACGCTTGACACGGTATATTCTACCGCTGCCGGATCTGCTGCGAAGCCCGGAACGCAAAGTACGCTGAGTACCATAATTACGCTCAAAGCTACGCTAAGGACTTTTTTCATCATCCTCATGCCCTCCTTAAAATAAAAATTTTTAAAATAGCTACCCATTTTGTTCGCGCTCTGCGCGCGGCTGGAATTGTGTTTTCCGTGCCCACACAGACATCTTGTGATTTCTGTGCCTGACACAGAAAGCGACAAAATCAGCACTATAATAGATAATACAATTATACAGGGAATTTCGTGCAAAGTCAATATTTTCACGCAATAAAATTTGATTTTTTTAGTGATTTTTTTGGCACAAGATGTTGATTTTTCCAAAGAAAAGCACTATATGTTGTATCCCGGCGAAAAACGCCCCAAAATTTGAATTTTTCACACGAGAAAGATGTACGATTTGTATAAGCTTATGCAGGACATTCGTGAATGTCGCCTGCTTATATCCCGCTTATACAAACAAAAAATCCCTCGACGAGGGATTTTTTAACGCAGCATCTCTGTAATTAAGCGAATATGGTTAAATATATAAACCGCAATCAGAAATACAAAGCTCATGCTAAACCCGAAGGTTGCACCCGGGCGGCGCTTTTTGCGCTGGCCCTTACCGTGAATTAAAAACAGCATTACAAAGGCAAACGCAAAGCCAAATGCACCGATGACCAGCACAAACAGCTGAAAAACCTCCCAAAGCTGCTGCAAACCGGGTGGAATCAAGGTTGCCATATAGCCGCGCGTCAGCGAAAACAGGTTCACCGAAAAATGCAGAATAATCGCAGGGTAAACCGAGTCCGTTTTATGTACAACCACTGCAAATACAATACCGAGCACCCATGTGGACACAAAGCTTGCCACCGACATATGCAAAAGCGCAAACACAAAAGCCGCCGCAAACACGGAAAACACCGTGCCGTACTCCTCATATTCGCGCAAAACCGCGCCGCGGCAGAACAGCTCCTCCAAAACCGCCGGAAGCAGCGCCGTAAGCACGATGCCAAGCATATATTCACCCATCGTTTCCGGCACGGCTATACTGACGGCTTCAAAAGCGTGATAGTCCGAAAGCAACCTGTAAATCGGCATATTGACAAGCGTTGCAAAGCAATTTGCACCGATGCCGAACAAAATCCAAACGCCTACAGCGCTTGGCGCAATCGGCTTTAAGCGATAAAAGCTGCGTATTTTCATATTCCGCACGCGCCCATAAAGCAGCAAAAGCGCCAAAAGCGGCAGCGTGGAGCACAAAAAAATGTGCAGATACTGCGACATTTCCGGAAAAATCCGCTCTACAAGCAGCGAGCCGCCCGACATCAATATAACCAGCCACGCCGCGAATATACAAACGCGGCGGTGCGGTGTTTTTTCCTTAAGCTTCTGCCGAATCTGCATACTGCATCGCCTTTCTGATTTCAAGCGCCTTTTCGCCGCCGACCAAAAGTCCTGCAAGCAAAAAGCCGAAATCCGATGCGCGCCCCGCGCCTTTTGCCGTGATAATATTGCCGTCGCAAACAACGCCGTCCTCGCAGGGGATTGCACCGCGAAGCTCTGCTTCAAAACCCGGATAGCAGGTTGCATTTTTGCCCTCGAGCAGTCCCAAATGACCAAAAACAGACGGCGCTGCGCAAATCGCTGCAATAAACTTGCCCTGCGCATTGGCTTTGCACACCGCATCGGTAACGCGTGCATCCGCTTCTAAGTTCGTTGTGCCCGGCAGACCGCCCGGCAAAACCAGCATTTCTGCCGCATCCAAAGCGACTGCCTCCGGCAAAATATCCGCTTCCACGCAAATGCCGTGCGCGCCGGCAACAGTTTTGCCTGTTACACCCACCGTCTGCACCTCAACACCGCAACGGCGCAAAATATCCACCGGTGCAAGCGCTTCAATTTCTTCAAATCCGTCCGCAAGATACACATAAACCATAATTAAAACCCCTTTTTTGATGATGAATTGCCTTACGGCATGATTTGAAACCTTCGGCTTCATGAATTGCGCCTTTGGCGCATGAATTGTTTGCGTTGCAAACATGATTGTTGAAAATCGCACAGCGATTTTCTTCATAAATGAATTCGCCAGAATTCAATTCATGATGCGCAGCATCTTTTCATGGCGAAGCCAATTCATGCAAACGCAGTTTGCATTTCATTTTTTGTGCCGCACACACAAAAACCCGCTTGCACAGCGGGTTTTTTGCATAGTTATTTTCTGTTGAATTCCTCGATGGAAATCTGACGAGTGTGCTTTGTGTGCGACCACTCTGTCTTATTCTTATCGATAATGCCCTGAATCGTAATCGGAATCCAGGTCAGGTTATACACCATAAAGGTCAGATAACCCCAGAACATACGCAGGGTAAATTCTTTTCTCTCATATGCAATAACAATCGGCATATACATCATCTGCAGCACAACAAATGTGTTCCAGACAATCGGCGTAAACAGATAGCTCATCTGGAAGAAGCCGATATTACCGTCCGGATATGCAATCTGCAGCCAGGCAAACAGCGTTACCAAGCCGCTCGCGATTACGCGCGCCGGCTGAATCAGATAAACTGCGCAGTCAAAGCACATCATCTTCTTTTCCTTAAATGCCTTCTTCATCAGCTTGCCGAAGAAACGGCTTGCTACATCGGCATGGCCCTGCATCCAACGCTTTCTCTGTCTCCAGCTCGCTTTCAGGCCAACCGGCTTTTCATCATAGATAACTGCCTTATGTGCCCAGCCTACCTTCTCATCGTTGAGCGCAAGCTTCATTGTAAATTCCATATCCTCTGTCAGACAGGTTGCACCCCAGCCCAGCTTCTTTAAAAGGTCGGTTGCCATAACAAAGCCCGTACCGGACAGCTGGCAGGAAAGACCGAGGTTGTGTCTTGCAAGCTGGAACACACGGCTGACAGACCAGAACGAGAACGAGTATGCGCAGGTAATCCACGAATCGAACGGATTCTTGGAGTCTACATAGCCCTGCACTACGCGGTAGCCCTTGTTAATCTGCTTGTTCATTTCGGAAAGGAATTCCTTGTCGACTAAGTTGTCGGCATCGAAAATACCGATATAGTCGTACTTCTTTTCCATTTTAAATATTTTTTCAAACATCCACTCCAGAGCGAAGCCCTTACCGCGCTGTGTTGTGTCGAAGCGCTCATATACAAGCGCACCGTGCTCACGAGCAATCTGTGCAGTTGCGTCCGTGCAGTTGTCCGCAATTACAAAAATATCGTACGCTTCACGCGGGTAGTTGAGTGCGGAAAGGCTGTCAACCATATTGGCAATTACCATTTCCTCATCGTGCGCTGCAACTAAAAGCGCAAAAGTGTTTGTTTCATTTTTTTCTGTGTTCTTTTCCTTTTTCGGAATGAATCCGAAAATACCGATAACAAAGTAGTACAAAGTGACTGTGAGTGCTGCAAGCTGCAACACCATGGTAAATACATTCAGTGCATCCAAAACTACATCCGGCATTCTTTCACTCTCTCCTTTTCTTTTTCCGCCGCGCGGCGGCCCGTCTCTTTCTCTATTCCCTAAAAGTCCATATTGGAGTATACACCAAAAAAATTGAAAATGCAATATGTAAAATTTACAATTCGTTTACATTTTTATAAACCTTTTCCGTCAATTTCACTATGAACCCCGCAAGCATCCACTATTTATATATGTTTCATTTCAGAAAAATTTAATAATTTGTCGAACTTTTTATGCCGCTTTACGCACTTTTTTCTGCGTAGCACTTGACTTTTACGCTATTTATCGTTTAAAATGTATTTAACAATTTTGTAATAATTTACAGAAAGGGCGATTGGATGGGCGAGAAAAAAGACAAAAAACCGGATTGGTTCCAAGCTTTTACCAAAAAGCCGCACCGTGAAAAACATACAGCCCCGCACCAGGCGGAGGCTTCCTTTTCTACAGTAGAAATTGATGTAACAGACTTAAAAACGCTTTTGCACCAAAAAAAGAACGGCACGGCGCCGGCGGCAATGCCGACCGAAGATAAACAGGCTGCGCCGCAAGCCGAAGCGTTTACAAATACAATGCAATACAGCTCGTCTGCGAAAACAATTTCCAAAGAAGATATTATGCGCGAAATTCGCGAAAGAGCGCGCGCCGAGGTGCGCAGCAGCTATGCCAATCTGACGCCGGCTGAGGTTATGCAAACCGAAACCGAGATTGAACAAGCCCCTGCTGAACCTGCAGCGCCGGCAAAAATTCACGAAACATTCGATAAAATTACAGCGCAGGAAACACCGATTAAGGAAACGGTATATGTACCGGAGGCAGAGGTCGGCACCATCACCATTGCCACCGCACAAACCGAAACCGTAATCACAGAAACAGCTGAACCGGAAACGGATATATCCGAAACGGCAGAGGAAACAGACGCAGCTGCAATGGAAGCTGCCGCAGCAGAAGCCCAGCCTGTCCGCGAAACGGAGGCGCCTGTGTCTGCAACGGGCGAGCGTATTCGCCGCACCGGCTTTATTGAAGCCGCACGCAGCTTTATTGACTACGCAAAAAAGGAAAGCAACCGCAAAGCCGGCATTGTTTTCGCTTCCGTCCTGTTTTCCTTGATTTTGGTCGGCACCTTTAGCGCCAACTTCTCCTTCGCTTTTGCCGCCCGCGTCAACGGGCAGTATGTCGGCATTGTCAGCGACAAAAGCCAATGCGAAGCCGTTGTTTCGGAAATCAACAATGTTTTAGAGCTGAATTTCGGCGAAGCCGAGAAAATCGAGCATAATATTTCGGTTTCACCGCGTATTATTTTAAAGGACCACTACACGCCGGAGCCGGAGCTGCGCAGTGCAATTTATGCGCTGAGCGACAAAATGCTGCGTATGCATGTTATCTACGCCGGCGACACTGCCGTTTGTGCATTGGGCTCGGCAGAGGACGCAAATACTGCTATCGCTGAATTCGAGCTCTTCTACACCGGCGGCGATGCAAATACACAGTTTTCCACAAATGTTCCCCTCACCGTAAAAGAAGAGCTTGCACCGGTAACGCTTTTGTGTGAGGTCGGCGAAGCTCTCAATATTTTAAACGGTGCAAACAATAAGGAGGAGGGCGAATATGTCGTACAATCCGGTGATACGCTTTGGGCGATTGCCAGAAAATACGATACAAATGTGGATGATCTTGTCAGCCTCAACCCAAATGCAAGCGAAGAAATCAAAATCGGCGACACGCTCCGCGTGATGGCATATTCACCGGTGGTTACCGTTACAACCGTCAAGCGCATAGCGTATGACGAAACCATCGACTACACCACCGAGATTGTCGAAACAAAGGATATGTATCGCGGCAAAAGTGAAATTGCCCAAAAGGGTGAGGACGGCGAAAGACATATCGTTGCCGATTTGGTGAAGGTCAACGGCTTAGAGGTCAGACGCGATATCCTCGAAGAAACCGTTACGCGCGAGCCTGTAACACAAATTAAAAAAGTCGGCATTGCCGAACCCCCGAAGGGCTACGGCACAGGCTCTTTCAGAGCACCTTGTACCGGTACGATTTCTTCCTACTTCGGCACGCGCCGCAGCGGCTATCACAAGGGTATTGATATTGCCAACTCTTACGGCACGCCGATTCGTGCAGCCGATAACGGTCGCGTTATTGTTGCCGGATGGGACAACACCGGCTTCGGCCGACTCGTAAAGCTCGACCACCAGAACGGCTACATTTCCTACTACGGTCATAACAGCCGCATCGTGGTAAAGGTAGGGCAGGCGGTAAACAAGGGTGATATTATCGCCTATATGGGCTCGACCGGTAATTCCACGGGCAACCACTGTCACTTCGAATTATACTACAACGGCAGACTCTTAAACCCGTACAGCTATATTTATTAAAACAAAAAATCCCTCGTGCGAGGGATTTTTTTGTTTTACATTTTCAAAATCGCTTTCGTAAGCCCTGCCAAAAGTCGCGGCATTTTCCAAACAATAATTTTCATAAAAATGCTCCCTTCATCTTTTTAATGATATTAGCAGGCACAAAAGGACAATTAAAACCGCCTCCAGCCCTGCAATCAGAGACAGCGGAAACATAAGCGCCGCCATAATGCCTAAGCTGACGGCAATCAGCGCCCAAAGCAAATATTTTATAACACAGCCCATTTGCGCCACCTCCTCATTGCTCTACTCCATTATATGCGCCAAATACAATTGTGTGAAACATTGACAAACACGCACAAATGTGGTAGCATAAAAACGGTGATTTATTATGAAAAAAGTATGGAAAATTATTTTAATTATACTTATAATTCTTATTTTAATAATTGCAGCTCTGCTTTTCTGGCAACGCGATAACATCGCCGCTTTGTATATGGCTATGACACACGATTCACAGCAAATTGCCGAGCAGATGAGCGCAAATGATGCAGAGCTGAAAAAGCAGATTGAAACCTATTTCCCGAACGGTATCCGCGATTTTACCGAGGATGAGCTTCTGCAGATTGAAAAGGGCGAAATTACGGAAAAGGAAGCCCTTGCAAAAATCATAAGCGAGGCTGCGCAGTCCGCCCAGGCAGACAAAACGCCGGAAAAGAAAGAGCCGACCAAAGAGGAAAAAGAGCAGGAAATTATCTCGCGCTATGTATCCAAGCTGTATGCAATGGAGAGCGAGTATCTCGGCAAAATCGAAGGACTGATTTCCAGTGCAATTTCCGAATACAAAGCAAAGCGCACCGGACAAAACAACCGCTCTCTGCAGCTGTCCATCGGTGCAGCCTACATGGGCAGAATCACTGCATTGGAAGGCGAGTGCGACGGGCGCGTTGAGGCTTTGCTTGCCGAAATGTCGGCCGAGCTGGATGCCATCGGCGCGGACAAAGCAATTATCAATACCATACGCACGGCTTACCGCAATGAAAAATCCACCAAACGCGCTTACTATATGAGCAAATATGGCATAAACTGATTCACGGAGGACGAAAGATGAATTTTTCCGAACGCTTTGATGAAATAAAATGGTCCCTGCTGGCATGCATCATCTGCTTTTTCTGCATTCCGCTGTTTGCAGCAATTTTACCGCAATATGCAGGCATAGTGCAGCTTATTTCACAATATGCCAACATCGCCGTGATTGACATAACCTCTTTCATTTGCGGCTACAGGCACTTTCGCTGGTATTACCCGATTATTGCAGTGCTTTTATACGCGTTTTCCGCTGCCCTCGGCGGCCTTTATACAATGGATTCGATTACAAGCTCGTCTATATACTTCCTGCTGCTTTCCTATATGGCAGCCGGCATCGGTGCCATTATCGGCAGACTGAGAAGATAATTTCGTTTTAAAGCACCCAAGGGAGGTTGTTTATATGAAAACAGATATTGAAATCGCACAAAGCGTGCAAATGCAGCACATCCGCGATATTGCCGCAGTGGCAGGCGTCGAGGACAAGTATCTCGAGCAGTACGGCAACTACAAGGCAAAGGTGGATTTGTCTTTGTTGAAAGCGTGCCCGAAAAAGGACGGCAAGCTCGTTTTGGTAACTGCCATTTCTCCGACGCCGGCAGGTGAGGGTAAAACCACAACCACCATCGGCCTGGCAGACGGCTTAAAGAAAATCGGCAAAAATGTTATGGTTGCTCTGCGTGAGCCTTCGCTCGGCCCGGTCTTCGGCGTGAAGGGCGGTGCTGCAGGCGGCGGTTATGCACAGGTTGTACCGATGGAGGACATTAACCTCCACTTCACCGGCGATTTTCACGCCATCGGTGCTGCAAACAATCTGCTTGCCGCTATGCTGGACAACCACATTTACCAGGGCAATGCTTTAAATATTGACCCGCGCCGCATCACCTGGAAGCGCTGCGTGGATATGAACGACCGTCAGCTCCGCTTTGTAACCGACGGTCTCGGCGGCCGCGTCAACGGTGTACCGCGTGAGGACGGCTATGACATTACGGTTGCCTCCGAAATTATGGCGGTGCTCTGCCTGGCAAGCTCGATTACCGACTTAAAGGAAAGACTTTCCCGCATTATCGTCGGCTATACCTACGATGAACAGCCGGTAACCGCAGGTCAGCTCAACGCCGCAGGCGCAATGTGCGCACTGTTGAAGGATGCACTCAAGCCGAATCTTGTACAGACGCTTGAGGGCACACCGGCATTCGTGCACGGCGGTCCGTTTGCAAATATTGCGCACGGCTGTAACTCCGTTATCGCAACGAAAATGGCAATGAAGCTTGGCGATTATGCCATCACGGAAGCAGGCTTCGGTGCAGATTTAGGTGCGCAGAAATTTTTAGATATCAAATGCCGCTTCGCAGGCTTAAAGCCGTCGGCGGTTGTGATTGTAGCAACCATTCGCGCGCTGAAGATGCACGGCGGTGTTGCAAAAACAGATTTGAACACAGAAAACCTCGTAGCGCTGGAGGCAGGCCTTCCGAACCTTCTGCGCCATGTATCCAACATCAAAAATGTATACAATCTGCCGGCAGTTGTTGCCGTAAACCGTTTCCCGACAGATACCGAAGCAGAAATTGAGCTTGTTATCGAAAAATGCAAGGCGCTCGGCGTAAATGTTGTGCTCTCCGAGGTATGGGCAAAGGGCGGCGAAGGCGGCATGGCGCTTGCAGAAGAGGTAGTTCGCCTCTGCGAGCAGGAAAGCAACTTCACCTTCTCCTATGCAGACGAGCTCTCGATTGAAGAAAAAATCGAAGCGATTGTAAAGCGCATTTACGGCGGCAACGGCGTAAACTTTACACCGGCAGCAAAGAAGGAAATTGCAAAGCTGACACAGCTCGGCTTCAGCTCTATGCCGATTTGTATGGCAAAAACGCAGTACAGCTTCTCCGATGATATGACCAAGCTCGGTGCGCCGGAAAACTTCACCGTGACCGTGCGTAATGTAAAGGTGTCTGCAGGCGCAGGCTTCATCGTAGCGCTGACCGGCGATATTATGACGATGCCGGGGCTGCCGAAGCTTCCGGCTGCAGAGCGCATTGATGTCGATGAAAACGGCGTCATCAGCGGACTGTTTTAAAACTTATCAGCAAATAAAAAACGCATTATCAGCAACGGATAATGCGTTTTTTTATTTAATCAATTACTGCGCCGTTTTCCTTCAGCTTTGCCTGCAGAGCCTTGATGTCTACCTTTTCCACATCAAAATCGCCGCTCTTTACAGCAATTGCCGCAGCTGTGCCCGCTGCTTCGCCTAAGCAGCAGCAAATCGGCATAATGCGGTATGACGCCTGCGCCTCATGGGTAGAAGAAATGCATCTGCCGGCAACGAGCAAATTCGTCATCTTGTTCGGCACAAGACTTCTGTAGGGGATAGTGTAGTACTCGCCCGGTTTAAAGTAATGGTGGCTCGTACCGCTGCCCTCCGGATTGTGGATATCAATATCATAATTGCAGGTTGCAATCGAATCCTCAAATCGCGTGCAGGCAAGCAGGTCCTCCTGCGTCAGCACATATTTGCCGATAATCATACGACTCTCACGCACGCCGATTTGTGCCGCCGTGCTCATAATTGCCGCATTTTTAAACGATGCAAAGTTTTCTTTTAAAAAGTCAAACAGCTCAAACACCTGCTCACGCGCATCCAGCTCGGCAAGCGTAATATCCCGCCCATCCGTCGGGTTGCGCTTCACCACACGCGTAGAGTTAAAGTGGATAACGCCGTCAATGAGCGTGTAGAAGGTCAATACATCCTCGCGGATGTTTTTAATTCTGCCGTTTGCCTGCGCCTCTTTATAGACCGTATTCATTATCTGACGGTCCTTCTTAAACTGCTCCATATCCACATTTACTACGCGGAAGCACAGCGTCATCGGTTGGCAAAGATTGTCTGCCTCGCGTCCAAGTCTGTACGGACAACCGCTCATCACAGCGATATCCGCATCGCCGGTACAGTCGATAAACACATCCGCCGCATAGGTCACATTGCCGGACTTGTTTACGACGGTAAGTGATTTGATTTTATCGCCGTCGGTTTCACAGCTGTGAATATAAGAATTAAACAAAATATCAATGTTTTCTTTTAAAACCATTCGGTTTAAAACCAGCTTTAAATATTCCTCGTGAAAACCCAAATCCGTATCATTTACCGGTTTAGTTGCATTAAATTTCGCAAGCTCCGCATTGATTTCGGAAAAAATACCGGCTGCCAGAATTTTCTTTTGCTTCGTTTCCGGGCAGATTGTCCAATACAGCATATACGGATTTACAAGGCAGTTTGCCGCCGCACCGCCGAAGCTGTTGCCCTTGTCGATTATAAGCACCTTTGCGCCGCCGCGCGCCGCAGAAATTGCTGCTGCCGCACCTGCAAAGCCGCCACCGGCTACAATTACATCATATTTTGTCATACAACCACTCCTTACGGCATTATTATACCGCACCGCAAACCTATTGTCTTTAAATAAGCATACATAAAAATGAGTGATTTGTGCAAATTCTGCCACAATAAAAAACCCTTTTCAACTCGAAAAGGGTTTTTTAATCAACCGTGATTACCTCTACGCCTTCATCGGCCAGCTTACGCTCAAATTCTGCGCCGAGCGAGCCCTCCGAGATGATGTAGTCAATTTGCGAAAAGCGCGCCAAACGCTCAAATCCGACTCTGCCGTGCTTAGACTTGTCGCAAACATAGTACTTTGTACCGGCATTTTTAAGCATACACTGCTTTACGCCGTATTCCTGCTCGTTGCTCTCCAGGATTCCGGCTATCTCTGAGATACCGCGGCTGGAGAAAAACATTTTATCTGCAAAATACTTTTCCGAAATTTCATTCTGTGCACCGATACCCACAAAGGATTGGTTGTTGCTCACCAAGCCGCCTACACCGATGACCTTTAAGTCCGGCAAACCCGCAAGCTCATTGATAATACGCAGGGAATTGGTTACAACCGTAATATTTTTAAGGTGTTTCAATTCCTTTGAAATGTAGAAGGTTGTGGTGGATGCATCTAAAAAGATTGTATCGCCCGGCAAAATGTGCTTTGCTGCCTCTACAGCAAGACGCGCCTTTGCTTCGGTATTTAAATTCTTTCTTGTTTCCAGTGAATACTCGTAATTCGTACCGCTGATCGGCACAGCGCCGCCGTGCGTACGCAAAAGCACTTCTTTCTTTTCAAGCTTTTCCAAATCGCGGCGCACCGTTTCCTCCGTCACGCCAAGCTCAGAAGCAAGCTGACTTACGAACACGGAGCCGTTTGTCTTCAGCTTTTCAATGATTCTGTTTTGTCTTTCCAAGGCAAACATAAGTCAGCCTCCTTTCCGAAATATTTTTATACGCTCTTATTTTTTATGCACAATACGCACCAAATTTCCGTTTTTCAATGCTGCGGAGTTTGCATCATCCGTATCAATATGCATTTCCACATTGAAGTCATCACGAACACGCACCTGCACATCGTAAAACTTGGTCGGCTTTTCGCCTTCAACCATTACATCCACATAATCGCCGTCTGCAATGCCGTGACGCTCTGCATAGGACGGAGTGAGATGAATATGGCGGTTGGCAATAATTACGCCTTCCTTCAAGTAAATACTGCCCTTCGGACCGACAAGCACAAGACTTGCAGAGCCCTTGATGTCACCGGACGGACGCACCGGCGGGCTTACTTTGAGCACGAAGGTATCCGTTCTCGAAATCTCCACCTGCGTATTTTTTCTGACCGGACCAAGCACGCGCACATTTTCAATCGCACGCAGCGACGGCCCGACTAAGGTTACAACCTCTTCGCAGGCAAATTCTCTGCCCATCAGCGTCTTTTTCTTTGTCAGCTCGTAGCCCTTGCCGAACAAAATCTCCATATCCTCCTGCGACAAATGGACATGGCGCTGCGAAACGCCGATTTTAATTTCTTCATTTTTATCTTTTTTGTATTCTGCCAAAATCTGACTTACGGCAGCTTCAATTTTTGCTACATCGATTTCTGCCATTGCTTATGCCTCCAAATCGAAGAATTTCAGTAATTCCTTGTGCGGTCTTGCAATACATTCGCAACCGAAAATCTCACCGAGTACGCTCGCCTGCGCCTTACCGCTTTCAATTGCGGCTCTCACAGCAGATACGCTGCCGGTAACAATCAAGGTTACCAGACGACCGCCGAGGCGCTTTTCCGTATGAATCAAGCGCACATCGCTTGTCTTCAGCATCGCGTCCAGTCCTTCAATCGAAGCAACCAACCCCTGCACCTCTAAGATACCCAGGCTGCCCTGATGACTGATTTCCGGTTCCGGCGCGCCGATTAAATTCTTCGGCAGCTTTTTATTATATTTATCCTTATTGATGTCCATGAGGTAGCCCATCTTTTCCGTATGCTCTGCCGGACGCGCAATAATGTGCGAAACAATGTACTTGTTCTGCGACTTTGCATAGTCCACACCGGCATCCAGTGCTGCGCGCACTGCTGCTACATCGCCCTCAAATTTCACAACCATAACCAACGGTGCGGGCACATCGGTGCGAATCGGACGGTTACGGTCGAACGCAATCACCTTGACATCCGCTGTTTTTGCCACCAAATCGGCAACACAGAGCGCTGTTGTGAAGCTGTATACCTCAATCAATCCCAATGCTTTCATAACTCGTTACTCCTTAGATAATGTGGAAACTGTCCACAAGCACGCATCTTCTCTGTCTTGTGAAGGAATGTGCCGCTGTGAGACCTTCGCCCGTCGGGCCGGCAATCGTAAATGTGGTATAGCCCTCACCACCTGCACCAATGCCTGCATAGGACGGCGCGTTCTTAACGAAAATCGTTGTTTCAACTGCCTTTGCAAAATTGGAAAGGTTGTCGATATTCTTGGAATGAATATGTGCGCTGTGGCGGTTACCGTGCTCTGCCTGTACAGCGAGTGCAATCGCTTCTTCAATGTTGCTTACACGCACAATTGCCAGAATCGGCATCATCATTTCTACCTGTACAAACGGATGACTTGCGTCTGTTTCACAAATGATGAGTCTTGCATCGGATTCAATGCCGAGCGCCTTTAAGAACTTGCCGGCATCCTTGCCAACCCATTTTTTATTGATATCGTACTTGCCGTCCTTTTCAACAAGTGCGATGCTCTTGAGCTTTTCTACCTGATCGCCGGTCAGGCGGTACGCACCGTTTTCAACCATATGACTCATCAGTCGGTCTGTAATATTATCAAATGCAAAGCATTCCTTTTCTGCAATACACGGCAGGTTGTTGTCAAAGCTTGCGCCTGCAACGATATCCTTCGCCGCCTTTTCAATGTCTGCAGTATCGTCAACGATAACCGGCGGGTTACCTGCACCTGCGCCGATTGCCTTTTTACCGGAGGAAAGCAGCATCTTTACAACGCCCGGGCCGCCGGTTGCTACGAGCATACGCACAATCGGGGATTTCACCATCTCATCAGAGGTTTCGCGTGTCGGTGCTGCAACCGATACAGCAACATTTTCCGGGCCGCCTGCCTCGAGTACAGCGCGGTTAATCAGATCTACTGCATAGTTTGCTGTACGGCAGGCATTCGGATGCGGATTAAATACAACCGCGTTACCGCCTGCAATCATACCCATACTGTTGCAGATAACCGTCTCACTCGGGTTGGTCGACGGTGTAATCGAGCCGATAACGCCGAACGGCGCCATCTCTACAAGCGTCATACCGCAGTCACCGGTGCGCACAGACGGAGATAAATCCTCCGTGCCCGGTGTTTTATCTGCCACGAGCATATGCTTGATGATTTTATCGCTCACTCTGCCCATACCGGTTTCTTCCACGCCGAGCTTTGCCATATTCTCTGCTTCCGCACGGGTGTACTCACGGATTTTTGCAATCATCTTCTCACGCTGCTCTACACTGTAGCCGCGCAGCTGCTTATATGCCGTATCTACCGCAGCCAAAGCTTCACTCATCGTGTCGAACACGCCCTTTAAGCGCTTTTCCGATGCCGGAGCCGTGCTGCCCTGCATAGATTTAATTACATTTGCAACAATTTCGCTGATATACTTTTCGTTTTGCATATTCTTCACCTCATAACAGAGTGTTAATTCACTTGATTTATGCGGGCGATTCTTGAATCGCCCCTACTTTAAAGGATGGATTTCCATAAGTCCTTATCCGGATTTGCAATCACGCGGCTGTCTAAGTAGAAGCCGTCGTCTGCGATTTGTGCCTTTGCTTGCTCGATGGCTGCCTGCACGGCTGCAACGCTGCCGGTCAGCATCATATACGATTTACCGCACATACCCTTTGCGATACGCAGCTCCAAAAGTTTAACAATCGCGGTTTTTGCCGCCAAATCCGCTGCAACAATAATGGACGCTGCGGAGTAGGTTTCCAGAACGCCGAGTGCAGCAACCTCACCGGGGTCGGTTGCACCGTAGATTGCAGGGAAGATATCCTCGTGCGGATTGCCGAGCACGAAGCTGTCAATCAGCTTGCCCTCTGCAAAGCGTTCCGCACTGTCGACCGCTGCTCTGACGGCACTTAAATCGCCCTGAATCAAAACGATGTACTTGCCGGGGCAGACCGTCTGTGCCTCGATAATTTCCACCGCTGCGGTTTTAATCATCAAATCCGCGCCTGCAACACCGGCGGAAACTGTATTAAATTCTGCCATTCCGATTGCTTTACTCATTTCTTCGTTCCTTTCAATACGATTGCATCGTCCGTAATCTTCACAATCTCACCGTCCATCGGTGCGTGAATCGGGAGGGAGAGTGCATTTTCTGCCGCCGCGGCAATGACCTGACCGGCCTTGACGCTGTCACCCTTTTTCACAATCGCGACTGCCGGCTTACCGATGTTCTGTAAAAAGCTGATGCGCAGCTGTGCCGGCTTATATTCTGTAGTCTGTATCGGTGCATCCACATCGTATTTTTCAAGATTCAATCTTGCAATCAAACGACGCATCGGCACCTTTCTATATTCTCGCTCCGGTTTTGCGGAGCCGTTGTTTTCAACGAGAGCAGGGCGGATACCGTTTTTAGCAAAGCCCATCTTCGCTTCACCGAGAAGCGAACGCGGATTCAAGCCCTGAATACACGAATACATTTCGCAAAGTCCGCACTGGGAGCAATACAGCGCGCCGAGCACTGCTTCGGTATTTTGTGCATCCCCGAAGCTGACCGCACGCATAAAATCGCTCGGTGCAATCGGATGCCCCAAAAGATTTCTCGGGCAAAGATCCGTACACCCTCTGCACTGACAGCAGGTGCTCATCGTGCGTGCAACGCTGACCTTGGTCTTTTGCATTCTTTTTTGGATAATATAGTGATTCTGCGGCATAATGAGAATGCCGTTTGTTGTTTTTGTCACCGTATCGGACGAATTTGCAATGTGTCCCGTCATCGGGCCGCCCGCAAAATATACCGCATCCTCCACGGTTGCACCGCCGCAAAGCTGCACAAGCTCGTCAAACCTTGTGCCGAGCGGTACACGATAGGTTGCCGGCTTTTTCACTTCTCCGGCGACGGTAACATACTTATGTGTTACGACTTTGTTTTCTTCTAAAGCCAGGTGCATATTCAGCACCGTTTCAACATTATATACAACGCAGCCGACTGCTGCCGGAATGCCGCCTGCCGGAACGATTCTCCCGGTCGCCTCGTAGACAGTGATGACCTCATCGCCTGCAGGGTAGACCTCCTCTAACAGGCAAATCTGCCCGCGCGCATAATCCCGAAGCACCGCATTTGCCGCGTCCACCGTTTTTTTATACGCACCCTTCACGGCTACGATAAAGCGCTCTGCCTTTAATGCCGTACAAATGGTATCTAAGGTTGCAATGATTTCATCTGCGTGCTGCTCCAAAAGCTGACGATGCAGCTTAAAAAGCGGCTCACACTCGGCACAGTTTAAAATCACCGTGTCGATATTTTCGCCAAGCTTTGCATAAGCAGGGAAGCCCGCACCGCCGCAACCGGCAATACCGTTTTTTTGTAAAATTGTCTTAAGGCTTGTTATTTCCATTCTTTATCAGAGCTCCGAGCAATCGTCTACAATACCTACAATCGCAGCATCAATCGGGGCACCTTCTGCTCCGCCGACGCGCGCTGCGCTACCAAGTGCAACCAACACAATTTCACCGATGCCTGCACCGATGTTGTCCGTTGCAACCAGATTTCCCGCCACCTTCATGCTTTTCAGCGGCTCAACAATCATAAATTTATTGCCGACTAAATTTTCATCCTTTCGCGTGGATACCACGCTGCCGATAACTTTACCGATAATCATAACTGTTCTCCTTTAAAGACCTAAGCTGTGCCCGCCGCCTGCGCGGCGGACACAAATACTTATGTAGTCTTTGACCCTTTGAGTAAAATACTCTTATTTCATGCTCGGAAGGATTTTCTCAACGTCGCCGTGCGGTCTCGGAATTACATGCGTAGCAACGATTTCGCCGAGTCTCTGTGCAGATGTGCGACCAGCTTCAACAGCTGCCTTAACAGCACCAACATCGCCGCGAACCATTACGCTTACGAGACCGGAACCGATCTTCTCAGTACCAACAAGTACAACGTTTGCAGCCTTCAGCATTGCGTCTGCTGCTTCGATTGCAGCAACCAGGCCTCTGGTTTCTACCATACCTAATGCTTCTAATGCCATGTTCTTTTCCTCCTTCTTGATTTCTGGTTTTTCAACCGCTTTATTTTCTACTGCACTTTTTTTAGGTGCAGAAGATTTTGTGGTTTTTGCTGTAGCCATTTTCTTACCTCCTTAATTAGAGGACAGGGAGAATTTTCTCAACATCGCCGTGCGGTCTCGGAATTACATGAACCGCTACGAGCTCGCCGAGTCTCTGTGCGCTTGCAGCGCCGGCTTCTGTTGCTGCCTTAACAGCGCCAACATCACCGCGAACCATTACACTTACAAGACCGGAACCGATCTTCTCTGTGCCGATTAAAACAACCTCAGCTGCTTTTACCATTGCGTCTGCTGCTTCAACTGCTGCAGTCAAGCCTCTTGTTTCAATCATACCAAGTGCTTCTAATGCCATTTTAAACAACCTCCTGTTTTGTAATTATAATAATTTTAAAAATTATTCGTTGATAATTGCAATCTTAAGACCTTCCATCTTAAGGTTGACCTCATGCGCTTCGTTAATCTTCTCGAGCGGGAATCGGTGTGTAATCAAATCCGCAAGCGGAAGACCGATGCCCTTTGCACGCTTCAGAAAATCGAAGGTCGTTGCGTAGTCACGCAGAGTGTATACCCAGGAACCAACGATTGTAAGCTCCTTCGAGCAGATATCAAAGTGCGGATTGATGGTTGCATCGCCGCCGTTGATAAAGAAGCCAAGCTCACAAAGACCGCCGCCGTGACGAACGAACTTGTAGATGTTGCTGTGTGCAATCGGGGAGCCTGTGCACTGGAAGGCAAAGTCTGCCGGATAGCCGCCAAACGAAGCCTCTACAGCCTTGGTCAGCTCCTCAATGCCCTTGTGGTCTTTAAAATTAACCGTTGCTGTTGCGCCCATCTTCTTTGCAAACTCGAGACGCTTCTGCTCACCATCTACTGCGGTGATGTTTTCAATGCCCATTGTGCGCAGAATTGCGATACACAACAGACCAATCGGACCGCAGCCCTGTACAGCCACACGACTGTTAAAGCGCAGAATGCCGGTTGTCTTTGCTCTCTCTACCGCGTGGATAAGCACCGCACTCGGCTCAATTAAGATTCTGGAATCCAAATCCAAATCGCTTACATTAAACACTGTGCTGCCGCCGCGGATTACAATATAATCAGCGAACCAGCCGTTTAAATGCGTATCATCATCCGGGATAAGACCGTATACATCGGCACCGCCGACATTTTGCTTGTTTAAATCAAACATCGTAATGTCCGGATTGTCTTTGAAAATCATACAGGTAACAACCTTGTCACCGATGTTCAGTGCTTTACCTGCACTGTCCTTCGTAACATTTTTACCCATCTTTACGATTTCACCAGTACCCTCATGGCCGAGAACAACCGGAATCAAACCGAACGGATCACGCTTAAACTCGTGTGCATCCGTGCCACAGATACCGCAGCCTTCTACTTTTACTAAAATATCATCATCCCCAAGCTGCGGAATCGGAAATTCCTTGATGTCGTAGTGCTCCAGCTTTGTCAGCATTGCTGCCTTACTGGTTGCCGGCACTGCGCCCGCCGCCTTCGGCGCTGCTGCAGTGTTGCCGCCCAGCTCGGAAAGCACCTGCTGAACAATGGCTTGAATTTTATCTTGCTCTATATTCATTTCTTTTCTCCTTTCTATCGCTTTTTGCGCTGTCTGTATAATGAAAACAACTTTGCCGCCACATTGCTGCGGCAAGCTTTTTGCCTGTGCCTCCGTTACGCGGCATAGGATAAACTTATGCTGCATAACGCTTTTTGCGCCGATGCCCGTAAGCACCGCAGACAGCGGTTTTGCAGTATGCGCGCTGCTTAAAAGCGTTTCGCACTCCTGCCTTGAAGCGGCGTAGCCGCCGCATGCAATCAAATGATAAATCAGTTCGCTCGCTTGCCGGGCATCTGCATAAGCACAGACCGCCTGCATCCCGCTTTCGGCAATTTGCTGTGCGGTTTTCTTTAAATCAGATGCATCGCCCGGATAAAACTTAATCACCGATGAGCTCCTCGCAAATACTTGCGCCGAATGCACCGAGCGCCGTATCCTGCGGTTCTGTTCCGCCGGAAACGCCGATGCTGCCAATCAGCTGGCCGCCTGCATAGAGCGGTTCTCCGCCGCCGAAAATCACGATTCTGCCGCCGTTGGTGTGCTGTATACCATACAGCGGGCCACCCGGCGCCGCGAGCTTTGCAAGCTCTACTGTTTTCATTTTCAGCGCTGCCGAGGTGTATGCCTTATTGACCGCTATGTCATAGCTGGCGATATAAGCATCGTCCATGCTGACAACCGCTACGGTATTTGCGCCCTTATCCGCAATTGCGATAACGGCCTTCACACCGACGCGCGCAGCCTCTTCCTCCACCCGGGCAATGATTTTCTTTGCAAGTGCGAGCGACATCTTTGGCAAAGCCTTGGCCTCCAGCACGCTTTTCGCAACGGAGACCGCAATTTGTTCAAGGTCTGCACGATTCATGCCGTTAACCTCGCTTTTCTTTATGTATTTTAAATTATTTACCCATCTGCTCGAGTACCTTTTTGGTAATCTCGGCAATCAAAGCAGCGTCATCGCCTGCTGCACCTTTACCATGACCGCCGCATGCGCCGCAGCTATGGCAGCTGGACTTGCCGTTCTTTGCATTCGGGCAAAGGTCTGCCGGATGCTTACCGGTCATACCGAACTGGCGTCTGATTTCATACAGACGCTCTACCTGAGACTGCGAAAGCTCCTTCGGGCCGCCGAGTGCCTTTGCGTGGTAGAGAAGCTGTGCATAAAACTCTAACGATTCCATCTTGTGATATGCAGAGAGCAGGGAATCCGAGAAGGAGAGTGCACCGTGGTTTGCCAGGAGCACTGCATCATAGTGCTGCAGATACTTTTCTACTGCATCCGGAATTTCGTTTGTGGACGGTGTGCCGTATTCAGCAATCGGTACACAGCCAAGTGCGATAACCGCTTCCGGCATAATCGGCTGTGTCAGCGGAATGCCTGCAATCGCAAAGCTGGTTGCATAAATCGGATGTGCGTGCACAACGCTCTTTACATCCGGACGCTGCGCATATACGCGCATATGCATCTTAATTTCAGAGGACGGCTTGAAGTTGCCGTTTGCCTGAATTACATTACCGTTCTTGTCCACTTTGCAGATATACTCCGGTGTCATAAATCCCTTGCTCACGCCTGTCGGTGTGCACAAAAACTCATTGTCGGAAAGCTTAACAGAAATGTTACCGTCGTTAGAAGCAACCATGCCTCTGTCATAAATACGCTTACCGATTTCACAAATTTGTTTTTTAATCTCGAATTCAGAAACCATTTTTATTCTCCCTTTCTTTTTTGTTTTTCTGTGATTTCATAAATTTACATCTATATAATAACACCACAATGTGGTATTGTCAACATTTTTCTTTGGTTTTTGTTTGTTTTATCTGTGTTTTTCTTTTTTTAACTTTTTAAATGTGATAATATCGCATCCACACCTTCGCCGGTTACGGAATTTACAAAGAAGATTTTTTTGCAGCCGGACAGCCTGAGCCACGCCGCTGCGCGTTCCGGATTGGCATCCGGTGCATCAATTTTTGTAACAATACCGACCACTTCGCGATTCACCATACAGGTACAGTTTGGCGGAAACATCGAATAATCCTCCGTTGCCGCTAATAAAAGCCCAACCACATCCGCTTCATAGGCATACAGTGCAAGTGCCGCCGCAAGCGGTGCACTTTGCAGATATTCACCGGGGGTATCGATTAAAAAATCACCATAGGAAACATACTGCGTTTTGTGGTAGCTTGTCGGCTCCTTTTTCAGCGCCTGCGTCAGTGTTGTTTTTCCCGAGCCGCTTCTGCCCATTAAAATCAGCTTTTTCATCGTTATGTCCTCGTAATCGGGCAAACCGTAAACGCCAGCTTCTTTTCACAGTAATCCATCAGCGCCTCCAGCGCCGATTCTACCTGCGAGACCGTTCCGGTCACAATTAAAGTGCCCGAAAAGCGGTCTACAAAGCCGAGCTCAATGCCGGATGCCTTTAAGGCAATATCACCGGCGATGATTGCCGTTTCACTCGGCGACATCGTCACGATACCGATTGCACCCTCGTGCAGCTCCACGGTCGGGTCCAGTCCGAGCTTTCTGTATAGAATATCATCCGGATTGGCAATAATGTGTGCCAGCGTAATTTGTTTACCCGGAACAATTTCCTGTATGATGCGCATTTTATCCTGCATCGTCAGTTCACTCATGCTTTAACCTCCAATTTGCGCCTTTAAGCCAACCTTTTCACATACAGCCTTCAGCTTTTCCATATGACTCTCGCTCGGCGTTTCGATGTGCTGCATTGTGTATTCTCTGCCGAGTGCCGCATATTTGTCGGAACCGAACGGGTGATAGGGGAGAAGGTGAATTTCCTTCACATTCGGAAGCGACGCCGCAAAGCGGGCGATTTCTTCAATCTCTTCCGCCGTATCATTAAAGGTCGGAATTACCGGCACGCGGATAATCAGCTCCTTCGCCACCCTTGCAATCTTTTGCGCGTTTTCCAAAATGCGCTTGTTTGGCTTCGTGGTGAAGGCTTCGTGCTTTTCGGAATTGATGTGCTTAATATCCATTAAGTACAAATCCAGATACGGCAAAAGCTTTTCGATCACCTCAAAGCTTGCAAAGCCCGTTGATTCCATCGCGGTATGTATGCCGTACAGCTTACACGATTTTAATATCGCGACCGCGAAATCCGGTTGCAGGAGCGACTCGCCGCCCGAAAGCGTAACACCGCCGCCACTGCGCTTGTAATACGGCATATCCTTTATGATTTTCGCCATAACCTCATCTACCGTTACATCCTGACCGACGGTTTTTGTTTTGCCGTTTTGCACCATTGTCTGGATTTTAAATTCCTGCGACTCCGGGTTGCAGCACCAGCGGCAGCGCAGTGCGCAGCCTTTTAAAAACACGATGGTTCGGATGCCCGGTCCGTCATGGACGGAAAATTTTTGTATGTTAAAAATTCTGCCTTTTACGGCACCGAGTTTATCTAACATAGCTTCTCCTTAGAATGTGCTCTGCTCCGTTCTGCGGATAATGTCATCCTGCAGCGACTTCGAAAGCGAGGTAAACAGTGCGCTGTAGCCTGCAACGCGAACTACAAGGTTTTTGTAGTTTTCCGGATGCTTTTGCGCATCGTAGAGCGTTTCACGGCTGACAACATTAAACTGCATATGGCTGCCCTTCTGGTCGAAGAACGCACGAATGAGCGATACGAAATTGTCGAGTCCCTTTTCGCCCTTTAATGCCGACGGATGGAACTTCATATTAAACAGCGTACCGTTCGAGGCAATGCCATGGTCAAGCTTCGCAACGGAGTTTGCCGCCGCGGTCGGACCGCTTACATCACGGCCTGCCACCGGCGATACACCGTCCGCCACCGGCGTGAAGGCCAATCTGCCGTCCGGAGTTGCGCCCGTCTGTGCGCCAAGCGGCACATTTGCCGAAACAGGGTATAAACCTGCCTGGTACTGACCGCCGCGCGGGTTTGTATACTTTTCTACCGGCTTGGTGTAGGTATAAGCAACCTCACGGGCAAGCAGGTCAATTTCTTCAATATCGTTACCAAAGCGATCAAGCTTTTCGATTTCCTCTAAAATCTGAGCGCCCTTACCGGAAGCTGCCTGCGGCATCGCAGCGCTGACCTGCATATAAATCTCTGCAATTTCCTTTTCACCAACCATTTTGCCGGTTGCCGCCAGTTGACGCGCAATTTCAGTTGTCAGCTTTTGTGCATCGACGCCGTTTCCGCCGCCGAAGTTTGCTTCAAGCGCTGCCTTCAGCTCTGCCATTGTAAACTTCTTTTCTTCAAATACAAGCTTCTTTACCGCATACATTGCGTCAGCCATATTGGCAATACCGAAGCCCTGCGGACCGGTGAAGTTATAGATTGCGCCACCCTCCTGCACACTCTTGCCTCTGCCGATACAATCCTCAATCATCGAGGATAAAAATGGCAACGGTGCACGCTGGGCGTGTGCCATATCAATTGCATTGTCTGCATTGACCATCAGCTTAATCTGGTATTCCATCTGCGCCTTATAGGCATCAAAGAATTCCTCAAAGGTTTTCATCTCGGTGACATCGCCGGTCTGAATGCTGACGGTTTCTCCGTTTTCGATACCGTTGTTAAACACAAGCTCCGAAATACGGCACATATTAAAGAACGCAGCATCGTGCCAGCCGTCGGTTTTACCGGATTTCTGCGGTTCAACGCAACCGATAATATTGTAATCACGCGCATCCTCTAAGCTTAAGCCGCGGTTTAATAATGCCGGTACGATAACCTCGTCATTATAATACGCCGGCAGACCAACACCTGTTCTTGTCAGCTCTGCGGCACGCACCAAAAACTCATGCGGCGAGCCATTCCACACGCGCACCGAGAACGACGGCTGCGGCAAAAGCACATGCATCGTTGCTTCAATACACATAAAGGATAATTCGTTTGTTGCATCTCTGCCGTCCGGTGTCTGACCGCCGGCAATCAAATTCTGGAAAGCACTGTAACCCGCAAAACCTTCTGCACTCGCCAGGTCACGCACCTTGTTGATGTCGTTAAACTTCACCCAGATACAGTCGATGTACTCCTGCGCCTGCTCGAGCGTTATTTTGCCAGCGTCAAAGTCCGCCTTAAAATACGGATACATATACTGGTCAAAGCGACCCGGACTGATGGAGTGACCGCTGGATTCTGTCTGAATCAGCATCTGTATAAACCAAAATGACTGACAAGCCTCGTAAAAGCTTCTTGCTCCATATGCCGGAACACGCGCACAGTTTTCGGAAATCTGTCTTAATTCCGCCGCACGCTTTGCATCCGGGCAGGCCTTTGCCTCGTCTGCAGCCTGCTTACTGTAGCGATTTGCAAAGGTAATGACCGCTTCACAGCTTTCGATAACAGCCTTTAAAAAGCTCTGGCGCGCCGTATAATCACCGTCGCCGATATCGAGCTTTGCAAGCGCTGCCTTTGCTTCCTCAATAATACCGGTATAACCGATTTTCAAAACCTTACCGTAGTTAACCGTCACATGGCCTACACCATTGTAAAAATAATTGCCCGGCGTAAAAATATTGTGTGCCATAGCGGTCAATGTTTCCGGCTCCATATACGAGGTCGCAAGCTCGCTGGTTGTTCTGCCCTTCCAATACGGGTGAATTTTCTTCAGTCTTGCCTTATTTTCCTCGGAAATATAGAACGGATCGGCACTTCTTGTCGCCACCGTTTCCAGCTCAGCTTCCAGCCATTCAAACGAAAACTCTGGGAAGGTCTGGCAGGAGCGCGGACGCACCGTTGTAGAGCCGACAATCAACTCCTCCGGGCGAATGGTTACCGGAAGGTTTTCCAAAATATGACGAAATGCCTTCGCCTTTCTTTCAATCATCGGCAGTGCCTCCGTGCGCTTAAACGACTCCGTCATCAGCTCGGCACGGTCTGCCTCAATTTGCGGCATTTCCTTGAACAAATGGTCAATCAAATGGTCAATTCTCGGACTTTTTTCAATTTTCGGAAAATTATAAAGCTGCATATTCTCCATTCCTTTCAACTTCTGGAATTTTCTTGTTTATATATGTTCTTGCATTGTCTTCACAATGTCATCCGTTATATATTTGCATACGCTTTGCACAGCGTGCTTTGCATTGTATACAGCCACGCTGTTTTCTACACTGCGCAGCATCGGCAAATCGTTTGTATTATCGCCAAAGGCCATTGCTTCCGCTTTTTCTATGCCGTAACGGCTGAGTAAAAATTTCGTTGCGCTGCCTTTATCTATACCTTTTGCCGTAAATTCTGTTATGCGTGCATCTCCGTAAACTCGGTTAACATCCTGCGCCTCAAACTGCGGATTATAAACAACTGCCTTATAAATCGGCTCTTCGATTTCGCTGACATCACTGAATTCTACAGCATGTCCGCCGTAGTGCAGCTTCATCTCGCGCACAAAGGCATTCTGTCCTTTTACATAAGTTATGTATTTGCCCTGCAAAAGCAAGGTTTCTTCTTTATTAAACTGTGCAAGGTTTTTGATTGGCGCTTCATAAATCAGTTTTTCACCCTCGAAAATCAGCGCACCGTCACAAGCGACGAACAAAAGCTTTTCTGTAAGCGGTTCAAACAAACGCCACAGCTCGCTGATTGCTCTGCCGGAGGCAACCACAAACGGAATTGCCTTTGCTTGCACAGCCGAAATCGCATCTAAAACCCTGAAGGCTATTCGATTTTCTGCGGCCGTCATCAGCGTGCCGTCCAAGTCTGATAAAAACATTTTCATATACTTTTCCACCTATCCGTTTATTATCATACTCCAAATCCAACAAAAAGTCAATACAAAAACAAAATAAAAAAAGAAAAACACAGATTTTTTATTTGTTTTCTGTGTTTTTCCTTTTGTTTTTCAAGGTTAACCAAAGATTTTCTTTGTTTTATGTTTGCTTTTGTGTACAAAAGCGGGCGCCATACCGAAATACGCCTTGAAGGCTTTTGAGAATGCATACGCATCACAATAGCCGAGCGCTTCCGCTACCGATTTTACCTGTGCACCCTGCGTATAGAGCGTAGCATATGCGTACTGCATTCGCTGTGCAGCTAAGTACGCGTGCGGCGTTTGTCCGGTATGCTTTTTAAAATAGGAAATAAAATATTTTTCGGACATATTCATTTTCGCTGCAAGTGCTGCTACGGAGGGTGCCTCAAGAAAATGGGCATCCATATACCGAAGAATCTGCTCTAAAGGCATTGTGGGCGCCTTTGGTGTTTCCTTCAGCGCAATCATACGCGCACACAGGCGCATTAGTGCAGCCTTTAAGCCAAATTGCGACATTGGTATACCCTCGTTTGCCGCCGCATACGCTGCTTCAAAATCTAAAACCTCCGAACGAATCATCAAACCGTCCGTTTTTCCGCCGAGTGCAAAGCCGGCAAAAACATTTGGGTTTTCCTCTAAGCGCGCACGAAAATGCACGAAAAGGAATTTGCATCCCTTACTGCCGCCGACAGCGCTGTACAAAACATCCGGCTCTAAAAAAAATACATCGCCTGCCGCAAGTGCATAAGTTTTCTTCTTATATGTAATACGCATACTGCCTTGCTGCACAATCCAGAAATCGCAGCTTGCCTTACTGCCGCGCTCACGCCAGTTTGCATCATGACTTACACAGCTGCACAACAGTATTTCAAAATCCGCGCTTTGCAGCGCAGTATCCAAAACAGAAAGTCCGTTCATAAATACACCTCAAATTTATATTAGCATATCACATTTAAAAAGTAAATATAAAATATTACTTTTTAACATTATATTCTTACAATATCACATTTTATCTTATTTTTTAATATGTTATACTAAAGAAAAATAAACATTATAGGTGATTTTATGTTTGAATACGGTCTAAAAAGAAAAGCGACAACACAAGACTTGAACGGTACCTGGCTTTTTAAAGCTGACACCGAAAACGAAGGTATCCTTCAAGGATGGGAAAGCAATTTTCCGGGCGATGCAGCTACAATGGCTGTACCGTCCTGCTGGAATAATTACCCGGACTACTATGACTATGTCGGTGTAGGGTATTATAAAAAAGAGTTTTATGCAAAGCAAGGCAACGCACGCATCGTGTTTGAAGGCGTTTGTAATGCCTGCAGCGTTTATCTGGACGGCGAGCTTGTTTATTCGCACATTGGTGCGTATACGGCCTTCAGTATATACACCAATTTTGAAAAAAGCGGTCTGCACACGCTGGTCGTGCGCGCAGACTCTTTTGTAAATGATACAGACACTGTGCCGAACGAAACGCGCGACTGGAAAATCTACGGCGGTATTATGCGTTCCGTATATATTACAAGTCTGCCGGACTTTTTTGTCGATCAGCTCCGCGTAAGCTATACACTTTCAGAGGATTTAACAAAAGCAGATGCCATTTTAACATTTACCGCCCACGGAAGCGGTTCAAAAACCTATACGCTGTACGCTGACGGTGAAAAGCTTCAAAGCATTACTGTAACAGAAGGCAAAAATGAAATTTGTTTCAAATTAAACAATGTCCGACTCTGGAATGTGCTTGCGCCGCAGCTATATACCTTCACCCTTGAAAGCGATACTGACTCTACCTCTGTGCGCACGGGCTTTCGCAAGGTAAGCGTGCACGGCAGACGCATTTGCATCAATAACAAGCCGGTTTACCTGCGCGGCGTAAACCGCCATGAGGACCATCCCGAATGGGGACACGCACTGCCACTGCACATTTCCAAAAAAGATATGGACATTATCATAAATATGGGCTGTAATATGATTCGCGGTTCGCATTATCCAAACAGCCGAGCATTTTTAGACTTGTGCGATGAATACGGTATCCTGTTTTGGAGTGAGCTGCCGCTTTGGTACTATAAAGAGGTGCAGGCGTCCAATAACAATGTTGTAGATTGTATTTTAAAAATGGGGCGTGAAATGGTTTTGCAAAATTATAACCATCCGTCCATTTTTACCTGGGGATTGCACAACGAATGTGAAACCTCGACCGAAGCCTTCCTTCATTTAACCGAAAAAATGGCTGCACAATACCGCGCAGATGACCCATCGCGTCTGATTACCTACGCAAGTGATAAGGTCTTTGATGATATTTGCTTTAAGGTATGCGAATTTATCTGTGTCAACCGCTATCCGGGCTGGTACGGCGATGAAGTTGAAGAATGGGAGAGCTTTTTTGAGAAATTTAACGCCTATTTAAAAGCACAAAACATTCCGGACCTGCCAATTATGATCAGCGAATTCGGTGGTGGCGGTATTTACGGGCAATCTAGCTTTGAAGCACCAAAGTGGAGCGAGCAATATCAATGTGAAATTTTAGAAAAATCCATAGAAATTTTCAGAAAGCATCCGGAGGTCGGCGGCATGATGATTTGGCAATACTGCGACATTCGCGTGCGCACGGCGCAGGCAATGAGCAGACCGCGCAGCTTCAATAACAAAGGTCTCGTCAACGAATACCGGCAACCGAAAATGGCTTATTACACGGCGAAAAAGCTGTACGAACAGATAGAAAAAGAAGAGGCATAATATAAAAAGAAGGTTGATTAAAATCAACCTTCTTTTTCTTCCGTATGTACTTTTTTCTTTAATTTTACCTCACAGCGGTTAATCGGAAAGCCCTTTGCAGAGAAATTGTCCTCATATTCCGTATGCACATTATCCTTTTCATATTCGCTGTTATGTAAATCATAGGTCAGTGCGCTGATTTCCGCTTCGACAATTGCAAATTCCTCTAAAGAAAAATCGAAAAGCGGGCGGTTGTCTGTTTTAAAATGCAGCGCACCGTTCTCTGAAAGCACGACAGCGTATTTTTCAAGGAAGCTTCGATAAGTTAAGCGGCGCTTTGCCTGCCTTGCTTTTTTCCAGGGGTCGCTGAAATTTAAGTAAATACGGTCAATTTCACCTTCCTCGAATACCTCGCAGATATCCTTAGCGTCAAAATTGATAAAACGCACATTCGTAACGCCTGCCGCCTTTACCTTCTCCATCGCAATGATGATAACATCTAAACAAACCTCAACGGCAACATAGTTAATATCCGGGTTTTTCTTGGCAGTTTCCGTTATAAATTTACCTTTTCCGCATCCAATTTCCAGGTGAATCGGGTTTTGATTGCCGAAAAACTCGTGCCATTTACCCTTCATCGAAAACGGCTCCGTTACCGCAATATCTATATTTCTTTCAAACCGCACATCGCGGTTTTTCTTTCTTCTCATTCTCATAATGTTTTTCTCCAAAAAGCAGGGCGAACATTGTTCGCCCTTTATTTTATCAAATTATCTGATTTCCGTCATGCCGCCCATATATGGGGAAAGTGCTTTCGGAATCGCAACAGAGCCATCCTCACGCAGGTTGTTTTCCAAAAATGCAATCAACATACGCGGCGGTGCAACAACCGTGTTGTTCAAGGTGTGCGGGAAGTAGTTACCCGTCTCCTTATTCTTAACGCGGATACCCAAACGGCGTGCCTGCGCATCGCCGAGATTCGAGCAGCTGCCAACCTCAAAATACTTCTGCTGACGCGGCGACCAAGCCTCAACATCGATACTCTTTACCTTCAGGTCAGCCAAATCACCGGAGCAGCACTCCAATGTACGCACCGGAATATCCAGCGTTCTGAAGAAATCAACGGTGTTATTGTAAAGCTTTTCAAACCATTCCGGACTCTCCTCCGGCTTACATACAACAACCATTTCCTGCTTTTCAAACTGATGAATTCGATATACACCGCGCTCTTCAATGCCGTGTGCACCGACTTCCTTTCTAAAGCACGGCGAATAGCTTGTCAGTGCCTGCGGCAGCTCTTCTTCCTCGAGAGCGGTATCGATAAACTTACCAATCATCGAGTGCTCACTTGTACCGATTAAGTACAAATCCTCACCCTCGATTTTATACATCATATTTTCCATTTCCGCAAAGCTCATAACGCCTGTTACAACATTACTTCTAATCATAAACGGCGGAATGTAGTAAGTAAAGCCACGGTCAATCATAAAGTCGCGTGCATACGACAAAATTGCAGAATGCAGGCGCGCAATATTGCCCTTTAAGTAGTAGAAGCCGTTACCGCTGGTGCGGCGCGCGCTGTCTAAATCAATGCCGTTTAAGCTTTCCATAATATCTACGTGGTACGGCACTTCAAACGCAGGCACGACCGGCTCACCATAGCGCTGAACCTCCACATTTTCGCTGTCATCCTTACCAATCGGCACAGAATCGTCGATAATATTCGGGATTACAAGCATACGCTCGCGGATTTGCTCTTCAAGCACGGTAATTTTTTCTTCCAGCTCAGCCAGCTCACCAGCCATATCGCTGACCTGCTTTTTGGTCTGCTCAGCTTCCTCGCGCTTACCCTGCGCCATCAGTGCACCAATCTGCTTGCTGATAGAATTTCTTTGGCTTCTTAAGTAATCACAGCGCTGTTTAGCCTCTCTAAACTGCTTGTCAAACTCAATTACCTCATCTACAAGCACAAGCTTTTCATCCTGAAACTTCTTTTTGATGTTCTCCTTAACCAGTTCAGGGTTTGTTCTGATTAATTTCATGTCAATCATGTCTGTACATTCCTTTCCCCTATGTAAATATTATTAATAATCCTCTATCGATCGCTTTACCCTTCTATATAAAGTTGGGATGCGTTCTTCAATTTGTTCTTCTGTAAGCTCACCAAGCAGCTTTTCCATTGCTTCAACATCGCCGTCAGCATAAGCCTGGTACAGCTTTGCAACCTTCTCCTTTACAGCCTGCTCCTCATTAATTTTTGCTTCCAATGCACTCGCATTTTCAACTGTAGCTGCGTGCTCCTGCTTTAAAGCATTTAGTTCTGTTGAAAGCTGCACATTTTCATTCTGCAAATTCTTGATTTTTTGCTCCGATGTTGCCATCAATGTACCCATTACACTCAAATTGCCGTTATCATCTACAATTTTTGTCTGCATAAAAGTAGTAATGATAATTAACACAATTGCAATTGAAAACAAGACACCGGTATAAATCCATAAAGCCTTTGTACTTTTCTTCATTTAGTATCTCCCTCTGTGTTACTTAATTTTACTTTCATAATTTTGCTTGGCATAAGCAATTACGCACTCCTCTTCCTCAGAAAGAGCAATCGTACTTTTGCCCTGCACAATCGGCTTTAGATATGTGTTCGAAATGTCTCTGCCGAAAATACCACTTACAACAAAGCCGGAATCTTTTTCATCCAATATCGCAAAGCTGTAGCTCAATTGATTAGACATTGTGTCAAACGCATCATAGCGCAAATAACCGATTTTCATCCGTCCGGCAGTGCTCCTGCTTTCCATTCTTTCAATTTCTGCCAAATTCTCATGGACCTGTTTTGTAAGTTCATCTAACTTATTATAATACAAAACAATCGTCTCGTCCAGCTTTCCGTTAGAACAATTTTTTAAAATTCGTTTTATTTTTCTGTTATGATACACCGTTGTTCGAATTATTACAATTAAAGCAATAACTAAAACTATATCGACTGCTACCAAAGCATAAATTACATTCGTAATGTCTGAAAAAAATGCTGTCAAGATGATTTTTCACTTCCTTTTTTACTCAAATTTACAACTTGCCGTAAATCGGCTCTAAAATGCGCTGTATTAAAAAATGGGGTAAAAATATAAATCTACATAGTTAGGTTTCATAAAATTGAATATAGAGCATCCATTTTTTAACATATTTTGTCTATAATTGTAATAATTTAAGAATTCTTTCCAAATCATCGCCGCCGTAGTATTCGATTTCTATTTTACCCTTTTTTGCACCATTTATAATTTGAACTTTCGTACCAAGCTTATTTCCAATGCTTTTTTGAAGCTGTGCAAGTTCAATATCTAATGCTGAAGGTTTATCCTTTGTCTTTTTTTCTTTTTTCGCCTTCGGTAAAATTTTAGCAAGCGCCTCCGCCTGTCTTACACTCAGCTGCTCTTCTACAATTTTTTCTGCTAAAATTATCTGCAGTTCTTCTGTCGGTAAAGAGAGCACTGCACGCGCGTGCCCACCGGAAAGGTTTCCGTCTTCCAAAAGCTTTAATACAGCTTCGGGTAAGCTTAATAAGCGCAATGCATTTGCAATTGCAGGACGGCTTTTACCGACACGCTGCGCGATTTTTTCCTGTGTTAAATTAAATTCATCCATCAACTGTCTGTATCCAAGTGCTTCTTCTACCGGATTTAAGTTTTCGCGTTGCAAGTTTTCAATTAAAGCAACTTCCATAACTGTTTGTTCATCATAAGAACGCACAATAGCCGGAATTTCTTTAATTTTTGCCATACGAGATGCACGCCAACGGCGCTCACCTGCAATAATCTGATACTGACCGTTGCCGATTTCCTGCACCAAAATTGGTTGAATTACACCATGCTCACGAATAGAATCTGCCAATGCAGCAAGCTTTTCTTCGTCAAATGCCTTTCTCGGCTGCTCACGGTTTGGCTCTACTTGCGAAAGCTTCAGCATAATTACTTTATCAGCAGCGTCTTTTTCAGGAAGACTCGGCGATACAACCGGATTCGAATCATCCGTAAAAAGTGCACCCAGGCCCTTACCTAAGCCGCGTTTTGCCATAATATATCTCTCCTAAACTATTTATTTGCTTTAATTACCTCATTTGCAAGCGCAACATACGCATCTGCACCCTTTGAGGTTATATCATAGGTTATAATAGATTCACCGAAGCTCGGCGCTTCGCTGATTCTGATATTTCTTGGTATTGTCGTTTCATAAAGCTCATCCGGGAAGAATTTTTTCAATTCATCCAACACCTGCTGCGATAAATTTGTTCTTACATCAAACATTGTCGCTAATACACCTTCTATTTTCAGCTGCGGATTTAAGCTCTTTTTTACCTGCTTAATTGTTGCTGTCAGCTGCGAAAGCCCTTCCAGAGCAAAATACTCACACTGAATTGGAATTAATATAGAATCTGCACAGGTAAAAGCATTTAAAGTAATTAAACCAAGTGATGGCGGACAATCTATTACAATAAAGTCGTAATTCTTTTTTATCTTTTCAAAGCAAGTTTTTAAACGATATTCCCTGTTTTCAAGCGAAACTAATTCAATTTCTGCACCGGCAAGCGAAATATTCGAAGGAATACAGTCTAAATTCTTTTGCTGTGTCTTTATAATAGCTTCCTTTGCCGGCGTTTCATTAATTAAACAGTCATAAACCGATGCATCAACTTCAAATTTATTTATACCAATACCACTGGTCGCATTACCCTGCGGGTCTGTGTCGACCAATAATACCTTTTTTTTACGAAATGCAAGCGCTGCAGCCAGATTTACGGCGGTTGTTGTCTTACCGACGCCACCCTTCTGATTTGCAATTGCTATGATTTTTCCCATAAAAATCACCTTTCATAGAGATTTTACTCTATTATTTTAACACATAATGTCGATATAGTAAAGAAAAAAGTGTTTCACGTGAAACACTTTTTGAATTTTATATAACCATATATAAAAAGGAATGTTTCACGTGAAACATTCCTTTTTAATTTAGATATCCAGATTCATTACAGATGCAGCATTTTGTTCAATAAACTCACGGCGCGGCTCAACATTATCACCCATAAGGATTGTAAACATTTCATCCGCTACAACCGCATCATCTAAGGTTACACGAAGCATAGTACGCTTTTCCGGGTCCATTGTGGTCTCCCAAAGCTGTGTATGCGACATTTCACCAAGACCTTTATAACGCTGTACATCGCATTTTCCGCCCATTTCTTCGATAATACTCTGCATTTCACTATCGCTGTAGGCATATTTTACATTTTTACCCTTCCAGATTTTAAACAGCGGCGGCTGCGCAAGATATACATAACCACCGTCGATTAACGGTCGCATATGTCTGAAGAAGAAGGTAAGCAGAAGTGTGCGAATGTGCGAGCCGTCAACATCGGCATCGGCCATAATTATTACCTTATGGTATTTCAGCTTGCTTACATCAAATTCATCACCAATACCGGCACCGAGCGCCATAATAATCGGCAGAAGCTTTTCATTGCCGTAAACCTTATCTAAACGCGCTTTTTCAACATTTAACATTTTACCCCAAAGCGGCAGAATTGCTTGGAAGCTTCTATCTCTGCCCTGCTTTGCACTACCACCCGCAGAGTCACCCTCTACGATGTAGATTTCATTCTTTGTCGGATCCTTACCGGAGCACTTAGCCAGCTTACCCAAAAGGCTGGAATCGCCATTACTGGTTGCTTTTCTTGTATTTTCTCTTGCCTTTCTTGCCGCCTCGCGCGCTTTGCATGCCAAAAGTGCCTTTTCCATAATCATGCGCGCTGTGCCCGGATTTTCCTCTAAGAAATCTGCAAACTTATCACTGACTGTCTTATCAACAATACCTCTGAATTCAGAATTACCAAGCTTAGTCTTTGTCTGGCCTTCAAACTGCGGCTCAGCGACCTTTACACTGATAATCGCAGTAAGACCTTCACGCACATCTTCACCGGAAAGCGTTAAATCCTTATCTTTTTCTTTAATTAAATTGTATTTTTTAATATATTCATTAAATACTCTTGTAATTGCAGTTTTAAAACCAACCTCATGCGTACCGCCTTCGGTTGTTTTAATATCATTTGCAAAGGAAACAAGTACTTCGCTGTAGTTATCCGTATACTGCATTGCGATTTCTACATACGAATCACCCTTACTGCCGTCAAAATAAATGACATCATCGTGAATTGCAACTTTATTCTGATTTAAGTATTCTACATATTCACGAATACCGCCCTCATAATACAGATTATTCTCAACAATCTCTTCACCGCGCTTATCAATAAAATCAATACGCACGCCACCGTTTAAGAATGCCTGTTCACGAAGACGCTGTAAAAGTACATCATATTCGTATTCTACAGTTTCAAAAATTGTATCGTCAGCCTTCCAGGTAACCTTTGTACCCTTCGCACCCTCCGGTGCCTTACCAATTACCTTTGCAGGTGCACAGCTCTTGCCGCGCTCAAACTTCTGATAATATATTTCACCGTCGTGAATAACTTCAACCTCTAAATATTCGGAAAGCGCATTAACAACAGACGAACCAACGCCGTGCAAACCACCGGAAACCTTGTATCCGCCGCCGCCAAACTTACCGCCGGCATGCAAAATCGTAAATACAACCTCCAAAGTTGAAATACCCATCTTTGGATGAATGCCGACCGGAATACCGCGGCCGTCATCCGTTACGCTGACAATATTATCCGGCAAAATTTCTACTATAATATTTCTACAGTAGCCTGCCAGCGCTTCGTCAATCGCATTATCTACAATTTCATATACCAAGTGATGCAGACCTCTTACCGAAGTAGAACCGATATACATACCCGGTCTTTTTCTTACGGCCTCCAGGCCTTCCAGGACTTGAATATTACTTTCGTCATACCCGGAATTTACTTTCGTTTCTTCCATATTTTACCTTTCCTTTCTTATTTCCAACTACTTTCCTGCGAACGCTTATGCAGCGTTTGCGCAGAAATCGGTGAAACATAAACCTTGTAGTTTTCCATGTTACCACATAAAATATAACTTTTCGGCAAGTCACCAATGCTTACATCAACAACCCTGCCGCTTTTTTGCGCAATTTCTAAAAACTTTTGTGTCCTTTTAGATATACTTGTCGTTTCCAAATCCAAAATTGCTATAATGTCTTTTTTTAAAACAACAGTATCAGAACCTAAATGCAAGAACATCCTATTCCTCCTGCTGAACTGTTCCGGCCTTCACATAAAAATAACGCGCATCCTTCTGTGTTTCATCTCTGTCTGTGCCGGTGATAATTACCTGCTTATTTTTTATTTTACCTGCAAAATAATCTCGCCTGCTTTTATCAAGCTCGCTCATAATATCATCAAGTAAAATAATAGGATAGGTTTTCTTTATGCTGTACACAGCTTCGGTTTGCGCAAGCTTTAAGCATAAAACCACGCTTCTGTGCTGCCCCTGCGAACCATAAATTTTCAAATCGCGACCATCAATTGTAAATGCAATATCATCGCGATGCGCACCTATATTGGAAATTTTGGTTTCCAAATCGCGCTTGCGATTTTTTTCAAGCAGCTTTAACATAGACTCTTTTATAACATCATAGCTTTCAAAACTGTCTGTTATATTGGATATATAGCTTAAATCAAGTATTTCACTTGAAAGCTCAGCATAAATATTTTTAACAAACGGCTTTAAAAATTGAATAAAATCGACTCTGTAAAGTGTAATTTTTGCACTTAAATCCGCCAATGCCTCGTCCCAGACATCTAATGTACTCAACGCAGGACTATCGGTATGCAAGCGTTTTAATAAGTTATTTCTTTGCTTAAGTACTTTTAAATAGTCATTTAAAACCGAAACATAATTCGGCTTAAGCTGACTGAGTGCCATATCCATAAATCTGCGGCGCTCACCCGGACCGCCTTTTATAATATTCAAATCCTCCGGTGAAAACATAACCGCATTTATATAGTTTGCAATATGACTGATTTTACTAACAGAAACGCCGTTGAAGGAAACAAGCTTTCTTTTACCGCTTTGCATAATCATTTTTCCTTCATATTCACGAACATCATCCGTAAATTCCAGTTCAATCACAGCTGAGGAAGCACCCTCTGCAATCATTTCACCGTCATCCGCACGCCGATGCGAACGACCGCTGCAAAAAACAAATATAGCTTCCAATAAATTTGTTTTTCCCTGCGCATTATTTCCGTAAATAATGTTGGTTTTCGGATTAAATGCAAGCTCGGCAGCCGAATAATTTCTGAAATTCTTAATTTTCAGCTTTTTAATATACATAATTTACTCAACCGTAATTAAAACATCAGCATCTTCAAATTCGACTAAAACCTTATCACCCGGACGAATTTTTTTGCCACGCATCGTACATTTTTCACCGTCATAATATACCATTTCCGATAAAATCATGTCCTTTGCCTCGGCACCGGTCTGGGCAACGCCGGAGAATTTTAAAAGCTGATCGAGCTTAATATATTCAGTTGTAATTTTGATGTTAATTTTTTCCATAATAAAATACCTTATCGGATTTATTTCAGCATCGGCAATACAAGATACATAAATTCATTGCCCTCTACCGGCTCAATAACACATGGGCTGCCGGCAGTAATAAAGCGCATTAAAATTTCTTCACAATCGCAATTTTTAAGCGAATCCAATAAAAATTTTAAGTTAAATTTAATTTCAAACGGCTGGCAGTCGCAATCCACCGAAATTGTATCATTAATTTTACCGGAAGCAGAGCTACAGCTGATTTCAATCTCCCCTGTACGGATGTTTAAGGTCAATGGACTTTTAACCGATTCATTTGAAATAATCAAAGAAGCACGGTCAACCGCATTTTCCAAATCCGAAACATTACACTTCACCGTAAAGGCAAAATCCTGCGGGATTGCATTTTTATAACTGATATATTCACCGTCGCGCAATCTGGATAAAACAATAAAATCATCAAATTCAAACAACACATTTTTATCCGAAAAATACATTCTTAAATATGTATCATCGTCTTTTAATACCTTTAAAAGCTCACCAAGCGTGCGCACCGGAATAATCGCGTGGAAATTTTTATTGGTTTCATCAATAATCTCGTTGCGGATAGCAACACGGAAACGGTCGGAACCGACAACAGAAAGCTTATTGTTTTCTACTTCAAAGTATGCACCCGTCAGCACCGGTCTTGTAGAGGTCTGCGGAATAACATAAATTGTTTGTTTAATAATGCTTCTTAATACATTACTTTTAATATTGAAGGAAAAATCGCGGTTGATATCTGCGATACGCGGAAACTCCTGCGGATTAATACCCGAAATATCAAAATTAACCTTACCACACTTTATCTTTGTAAGATATTTTTCATCCGACTCAATCTGCACCGGTGCATCCGGCAGCTTACGCACAATATCACCGAACATTCTGGAATTCAGCACGATTGTGCCTTCCTCCAAAATCTGTGCAGGACATTCATAACGGATACCGATTTCCAAATCGTTACCTGTTAAAATAATTTTACTTTCACTGCATTCAATTAAAATACCCTCTAATACAGGTAATGTAGATTTTTGAGAAACTGCTTTCTGCACAGTATTAATTGCATCCGAGAGATTGTTCTTGTCACAGATAAATTTCATTTTCTAATCAAATCCTTCTTTTATTAATTTTCGTTTATTGCGCCGAACGGCGCTTAAAATAAAATAATATAAAATAATTTTAGTAGTTGTAGTAGTAGGGGATGTGCAAAACATGCATAACTTAAAAAATCATTGATACAACAGGCTTTATTAAAGCTGTCATCTTATGAATAAGCTGTGGAAAAGTCTGAAAAGTTATCCACAAAATTAACATTTTATATGTTTTACACATAAAGTTATCCACATTTCCACAATTTATTATGGATAACTTTTTAATGAAGAATGGATTTCAGCTGCTTTGTAAGCGTTTGAATTGCATAGCTTAATTCTTCATCTGCTTCTAATTTTTTAGTAATATTATCCACGGCATGCATAGCTGTTGAATAATGTCGGTCGTATTCTTTTCCGATGGTTTCGTAGCTCATATCCGTCAGCGTGCGGCAAAGGTACATTGCAATTTGTCTGGCATCGTTAATATTTTGTATTTTACGCTTACCTTTAATATCAGAAACCGGAATATCAAAAAATTTAGATACGGCTTCATTTATAGAGGTAGCAGTAATACGAATGACCGGAACTAAGGATTCCAATGCTTCTTTGGTAAGCTCCAAATCAATTTCGCGACCGGTTACCTTTGCATAGGAAAGGACACGCATCAATGCACCTTCCAGCTCACGAATATTGGATTTACTGCAATCTGCAATAAAACAATATACATCATACGGAATTTCAACACTTTCAACCGAGGCCTTCTTTTGCAGAATTGCAATTCTGGTTTCATAATCCGGTGGTTTGATATCCGCCTGTATACCGCCGCTGAAGCGTGTTTTTAAACGCTCTTCAATATCAATTTCTCTCGGCGGTCGGTCGCTGGTTAATACGATTTGTTTATTTGCATCGTAAAGCTCGTTGAAGGTATGGAAAAATTCTTCCTGTGCCATATCCTTACCCTCTAAGAACTGGATATCATCCAATAAAAGTATATCGACATTTCTGTATTTTTCTCTGAATTGCGCTGTAGTACGCTTCGAAATTGCGGCAATCAGCTCTGTTGTAAATTTCTCGGAGGAAATATAAACAATACTTAATTCCTTGCCGTACATTTTTCTTGCAAACTCACCGGCATAGTTACCGATTGCCTGCATCAGATGCGTCTTACCCAAGCCGCTGCCGCCGTAAATCAAAAGCGGATTATAAACGCTGCCCGGTCCTTCACTTACGCCAACAGAAACCGCGTGTGCATAGTGGTTTGAATTACCGACAACGAAGGAATCAAAGGTATACTTCGGATTTAAATTATTCATTGCCGGCGCGTTGGTCATTTTTTGAAACGGTTGATTTCTCGCAGTAAATTCAACATCCACCAGCTTACCGGTTAAATAATGGATTGCGGAAATAATGTTTGCGTGGTACGGCTTAATCATCTGAATCATCAGATCGTTTGTCATACTCAGTACAATTTTAGAATCATCCATTGAAATGGGTTTTATGTCCATAAACCAGGTTGTAAATGCGGTTGGCAATACATCCGGCTTTATAACCTCTAAAGCCGATTTCCAAATTTTTTCAACTTCCATTTTAAAAACTCCTAAACTAAAATCAATCTGTTGTGGTTTGATGAAAAATAAAAGTTTTCCACATAGTTATGCATAATTGTGCATAACTTTTTTAAAAACCGGCTAAATTCGGCATTTTCATAAAGAATTAAATGTGTATAAGTATGTGCATAAGTGAAAATACGGTTCCGAATTTAAGCAGCTGCATCTATATTTTGTGGTTTACATAAAGCAGTTTTTAAAAGATGTGTAACCTTATATGAAAATAAAGTGCATATGTGCGCAATATACTATGATAATTATACCAAAAATTTAAGTAAAGTGCAAGTAAAAAAAGAGATTATTCCTAATAAAAGAATTGACAAATTTATTTATTAATTTATAATAAAAATAGAAGTAGAAATTACAAAAAAAGGCAGGGAATGAAAAATGATTAAGCATATTGTTATGTGGAAGCTTCCAAAGGAAAAGGACGGATTCAGTAAAGAAGAAATCGCGCTTAAAATTAAAGCTTCTTTAGAAACTTTACCGGCGCTGATTGATGAAATCGTCAGCTTACAGGTTGGTGTAAATTTCAATGAAAGCGATATGGCATATGATGTTTGCCTTGTAACGGATTTTAAAACAAAGGAAGATTTGAATGCGTATCAGAATAATGAAGAGCATTTAAAGGTTGCCGCTTATATTCGCGCCGTAAATATCGGCAGATGTGTTGCTGATTACGAATATTAAGGAGAAAAAAATGAAAAAATTTATTTCTTTATCTTTATCTTTAGCTGTGCTGCTGACTTGCTTTTCGGCAGTTAGTTTTGCTGCGCCGAAAATAAATGAAACAACAGAAATTTTATTTACGGAAAATTTTGACGCTGCATCAGATAATGTATCAATTAGTAATGGCACCTTTTCTTATATAGCGTGTCCGGCGGACGGAGAAAATACAGATACAGCTGCAGCCTACGGTGCGCTGATGAGCAGTACTACTGCGGCAGCGAAGGTAAGAATCAAATTTAATGCGCTGTATACCGGCGAATATACATATGAAATGGATTTTCGCCTGGAGGATGTTATTTCGGAAGGCTCGAATGAAATAAAGCTGCTTCGCTTAAATAAGGATAATGCGACAATCGGTTTAATAACCTTATGGGATTCGGATGCAAACGGTTATAAAATTCGTGTAGCTACGAGAGATGAAGAAGGGACTGCAAAGTATAAAATAAGCGGTTATATTCCTTATAAAAAATGGCATACACTTCGTGTTGTTATAAATACATTTGAAAATAATTATGATGTATATGTAAATGATGTATTGGTTTGTGAAAATTGTTTACCTTATCAAAACAGCTTTGAAGGTGGTGTAAATAGTGCTTATATTTATACCGATAAAGCCAAAAACACATCGCTTTTAGTGGATAATATTTCTTTATACAGAGATTTAGGCGTTTATTCAAAAAAATACATAATATCTGACGATGTGATTTTAGGAAGCTTTGAAAATGTGACTGTAGAGGAATTTTATTCAAATATAGAAACATTGATGTTATCAACTGTGACACTGTACAGTGATTATGAAAAAAAGGTACAAAATACAGGCGTTGTTGCAGACGGTGATATTTTAGAAATTAAATCTTTAAAAGATACATCAAAGATTAAATTGTATACAATCAATAATATTGTGTATGCAAATACATACTATGTTGCGCCGAACGGCAATAATTTAAATGACGGTACTGCGCCTGAATCCGCATTTGCAAGTCTGGATTATGCAAAATATACCGTAAGGCTCGCAAAAAAGAACAATCCGAACCAAGCGTATACCGTAAAAATTTTAGCAGGTGATTATCCAATTGATTCATCAATTGAATTTACCGTGGCTGACAGCGGCAGTGCGGAATATCCGATTCTATATGAAGCCTATGGCAACGGACCAGTGAATTTTAAAGGCAGTAAAACTTTAAGTGCAGATAAAGCTGTCAAGGTAACAGATTCGGAAATTTTAAATACACTGATCAGCACGGAAGCACAAAAAAATCTATATAAAATTGATTTAAAGGCGGAGGGTATTGTAATTCCTGAAATGCCTGCTATTTATGGCTATGGCGCCGGCGGATATCAGCCTTTGCGTGTCTATATTAACGGTCAGGCGCTTACAGAGGCACAGTTCCCGAATGCGGGGAATGTCTATATTCCGTTAAAGGCGGTCAATAATGAAGAAACAGCGACAGCAGACGGTTTTTATGATATAAATTATTACGATAATGATGCACCGCTGTCCAGAACAGGCAAATGGAATACGAAAGATCGTGATATTTATATTGCAGGTACATTGCTACAGCAATGGGAATATAACCATATACGCGTAAAAACCTTTGACCCGGCAAACGGGCGTATTGTTTTTGATAAAAATCGTTCGGGTGAAATGCCAATCGGCAGAAGCTATTTCTATTTTACAAATGTATTTGAAGAAATAGATGTACCGGGTGAGTCTTATATCGATGAGAAAAACGGTATTCTCTACTTTATGCCGTATGGCGATTTGACAAATGCCGAAATCGAAATCGGCACATTTAAAAATACAATGATTTCGATGACTGATTGCGATTATATCACATTTAAAAATTTAAATTTTGGTTATACGGGAAATAAAATTATTGATGCCAAAAATACGGATTATTTTACGCTTGACGGTTGTGAGCTTGCGCACACAGGTGCAACAGCAATAACGCTGAGCGGTCATCATACTTTAATTCAGAATAATCATATCTATGATCTCGCAGGTTATACGGGCACAGGTGGTATTCATTTAACCGATAGTGGTGACAGAAAAACCTTAACAAGTGGAGAAAGTAAGATTGTAAACAATAAAATTCACGATACAGATGTTGTTTATAAAGTATCACAGTCACCGGCAATTTATATTTTGGACAGCGTCGGTACGGAAATTTCCAATAACGAAATTTACAATGGTACTGCATATGTAATTCGTGTTACGGATGCAAATGACATTTTGATTAAGCGAAATGAAATTTATAATGCAGTTACGATGTCTTCGGATGCAGGTGCAGTTACCTGGGGCAGAGATATTACGCTGCTCGGTTTTCAGGTGATTGAAAACTATTTCCATGACATCGGAAATGATATTGGTATTCGTGAACAAGAAAGTACGGGTTTAGTATGTAAAAGAACAGGGCAGCAGGCGCTGTTTCATGATGACGGCTCTTCCGGACCATATGCATACGGTAATATATTCTATCAAAGCAGGCCGAATGAAACAATCAATACATATTCTTCTATAAAGGCAAATGGCGGTCAGTACGGCATTTGGGAAAATAACATTTTTATCGGCGGTCATACGGCAGCATACTTTGGTTCGTGGAGAACTGGATATAACGGTAAAACCATGCAGGATATCTGGTGGCTGCGTCAGTACAATGTGTATGAGCTGGGTGCGGAGCATAATGCAGACGGCCAAGGCGGTTCGGCAATTTATTGGGACAGAATCAGCAACAGCAAATTAAATTTCTTTGAAAATGAGGTCTGGAAGGAAAAATATGCAGGTCAATTCGGTGCGTATTGGACATTGTTTACACCGGAACAGAAGGCATATCTTGAAAGTGTATATGATTCGAGTGTAAGCAATATAAAATATAATACGAATCTTTTAAATGCGGCAGCCGGACATGCCGATTTGTTAACAAACACAAATGTAATGAAAAATAATGTTTTAATTAACACACTTACGCCGATAGAGTATAAGGATACTGCAAACTATCACGAAGCTGAAGGCAGTGTGACGGGTATATATACCACACAGGAGGCGCAGGACTTCTTTAAAAACTATGGTACGGATTTTACGCTGACGAAGGAAGGCCTTGCATCGATTCAAAAAACCGTTCCGGCATTTCAGGCAATTGATTTTGATGCAATCGGCTTGCAGGGCGATGTCGGAAAAGCGAAGGCCGGTATAGAGGTTAACAGTGATAATGTAAACGGGAGCACGGTAAGCTGCAGACTTGTAAATGAAAGCGATGCACCGAAGCGGGGCTTGCTGATTTTCGTGTCTAAAAATGGTGAAAAAACCAGCGAAACAAAGATTTTAAGTGTAACCGTGCCCGGCAAGGGAACAGCGGAAAGATTTGTATATTTTAAAAAGCCGTTTACGAGTTATAAAATTTTTGTGATTAAGGATTTTTTTTCAATGCAAATTCTTTCAAATGTTATTCAAAAATAAAGATTTAAAAGCCCCTCCGAATTTGGAGGGACTTTTTTGTATAAAATTTTTCCTACGGACAAAACTAAAACCGACAAATATGAAAAGAGAGAGGAAAATTATTATGCAGCAGTTTTCTTATATCTTGAAGCACGAAACAGGTATCCATGCGCGACCGGCAGGCTTGGTTGTAAATGAAGCAAAAAAATACGCATGTAAAATAACAATCAAGCTTGGCGAAAAGGAAGCGGACGCAAAGGGATTGTTTTCCGTTATGGGGCTTTCCGCCAAGGGTGGAGACAGCGTTTGTGTATGCTGCGAGGGCGAAGATGAGCAGGCAGCCTGTGATGCATTAAAAGCATTGTTTGAAAAGCAACTGTAAGGAGAATGAATATGTACAGCTTGGACGGACAAAGTGTTTTTGGCGGTATTGCCATCGGGCCGGTGCATCTGTTTGAAAAAAAGGAGCAAACCGTTACCTTAACGCGTGTTGAGGATATAAAAGCAGAGCTTGCACGCTTTGAAGAAGCGCGAAAAGCTGCACAAGCGCAGCTTTTTGAATTGCACGAAACGGCGCAGCAGCGCGTCGGTGAAGAAAATGCGGAAATCTTTAATATCCACGCCATGATGCTCGACGACGCGGATTATATCAGCTCGATTACCCATATTATACGCACACAAAATGCAAATGCGGAGTATGCTGCCCTTGTGACCGGAGATAATTTTGCAAAGCTGTTTTCCGGAATGGAGGATGCATATATGCGCGAGCGCGCGGCAGATGTGCGCGATGTTTCCGAGCGGCTGATTCGCGTTCTGACCGGGGAAAACAGCAGTGACGGGTTAACTGTACCGTCGGTGATTATTGCAAGAGACCTTGCCCCGAGCGAAACCGTACAGCTTGACCGTGAAAAGGTGCTTGCGTTTGTTACGGCAAAGGGCTCGAAAAACTCACATACTGCCATTTTGGCGCGCACGATGAATATTCCTGCACTCATCGGTGTCGGTGAGCAGGTGCTTTCGGTTTCAAAGGACAGCACTGTGATTGTCGATGGATTTGAGGGCAAAATTTATATTGACCCGGATGCAAAAACGCTTTCGCGTATGCGCACGCGAAAGCAGGCAGATGATGAAAAGCGCAAGCTTTTAAAAACGCTGAAGGGCATGGAAAATGAAACGCTTGACGGCAGAAAAATTAAATTGTATGCCAATATCGGTAACGCCGGCGATGCGGCACAGGCTTTGCAAAACGATGCCGGCGGCATCGGGCTCTTGCGCAGCGAGTTTTTGTATATCGGCAGAAAAGAAGCGCCGGATGAGCAAACGCAGTTTAACACCTATCGCACCATTGCGCAAAGTATGGCAGGCAGACCTGTCATTATCCGCACGCTGGACATCGGTGCGGATAAAAAGGCGGACTATCTTGGATTGGAAACAGAGGAAAATCCGGCGCTCGGCTACCGTGCCGTGCGCATATGCTTAGACCGTCCTGCACTTTTTAAAACGCAGCTTCGCGCAATTTACCGCGCATCTGCCTTTGGCAGTATTGCGCTGATGGTGCCGATGATTGTTTCGGAAGAAGAGGTGCTGCGCGTGAAAAAAATCATTGCCGAGGTGCAGGCAGAGCTGACTGCCGACCGCATTGATTACGCGGAAAATGTTGCCTTCGGTATTATGATTGAAACGCCTGCCGCCGCTGTTTTGAGCGACCGACTTGCAAAGCATGTGGATTTTTTCAGCATCGGCACAAATGATTTAACGCAGTATATGCTTGCTGCCGACAGGCAAAATGCGATGCTTGAGCCGTTTATCGATACGCACCATCCGGCAATTTTACGAATTTTGAAAACGGTTGCCGATCATGCACATAAAAACGGCATATGGGTCGGCATCTGCGGTGAGCTGGCGGCAGATTTGGATTTAACGGAGTTTTTCCTTGCCATCGGCATTGACGAGCTTTCTGTATCACCGCCGATGATTCTGCCGCTTAGACAAAAAATCCGTGACACGGAAATTCGCGATGCGGAAGGTATTATAAAAAGGCATATTCAGGAATAGGAAAGTACAGACGGTACGCCGCATAGATTGCTTTCTGCAAATACAAACTGAAATAAACCTTGCCGCACAGTAAAAAAGACTTGCAGTATTTCTACTGCAAGTCTTTTTATGTTTAGCTTACTTATGGTATTCCATCCAGTCGGTGATGTCAACTAACTTTGTCCACTTTTCAAATACATTGTTTCGCATTGTATGCTCGTGGTCGTTGGTTGCTTCCTGTACCGGCAGGTAGTACCATGCGGAAGGAGCTGCGTTATCCGGCCAGATAATCATGCCGTCGAGCAGGTCTTCCGGCTTTTCCGGAACACGGTTGAGTACGCGGTTAATCAGCGTCATTGCTTCTGCGCGGGTGATTAAATCATCCGGTCTGAAGGTGCCGTCCTCGTAACCCTTAATCCAGCCGTGTGCCGCTGCTTCGTGGATTTCAGCTTCCGCCCAGTGACCTTCAACATCCGTGAAGTTATCAACAACTTCAAATTCGGAATCGTCGAATCTTGCGCAAAGCACTGCAAGCTCTGCTCTGGTGATGTATGCATCCGGCATAAACTCTGTTTCCGTTCTGCCGCTTGCGATACCGAGGTTAATCATCGTGGATACCGGGAGATTGTGCCAATCGCCCTCGTTTACATCCACATAAGCGTTTGTTGTTACAAGATTCTTGTCACGAACATCGTCTTCTAAGAGTCTGAAGAAGATGGTTACTGCTTCAGCTCTTGTAATGTTATCGTTCGGGCGAACCGTGCCGTCCGGATAACCTACCACATATGCAAAGTGATCGTGGTCGTTGAGTGCGCCCGGTGTTTCGTGGCTTTCGTCCTTAATCCAGTCTGCGTAAACGGTGATGTTTTTGTTCATCGTTACCTGCGTCGCATCCTTTTTGAGTGCTTTGTCGGTATGCCAGCCCTGGAAGATGTAGCCTTCCTTGGTCGGTTGCTTATCGAGTGCAACCACCTTGCCGCTTGTGTATGTTTCCTTTGCATACTCTGTACCGCCGTTGGATTCATATGTGAGCGTATAGCGCTGGATGCCGCCACCGCCACCACCGCTGCCACCGTTGTAGGTGTACTGCGCGATGAGCTTGATGTCTGCATTTACTGTGATTTCATCGTCCGGATTGTAAATCGTATTCGTTTCGCCTAACTTCCAGCCGGTGAAGGTATGGCGGGATTTGGTCGGTGCCGCCTTTACATCAATAACTGTACCTGCAAATACATCATACGGTGCGTAGGAAACTGCTGTTGCACCTGTGCCGCCGTCGAGGTCATATTCTACCTTGTAGATGTGGCGAACAGCGGTGTAGAAGTCTACCTTGGTTGCCGGCATTGTGAATTCGCCGCCTACCGGAACTACATGCGGCGATGCCCAATTTGTCGGTACATGTCTGTGCGAAGAATCGCAAGTAATTTCCGGTTTTACCTCTCTCTTTGCGCCGTACGGAACAGCTATATCTGTGTTATAGTGGTCCAGCTCCGTTGCCTGGTGATCCGGAAATGCGCCGTAGAAGTGGTAGGTAATCGGGTTTACAACTCTGTCGTAATAAAGCTTGATTACGGTCGAGCCGTCGCCTGCGATTGTTTTTGAAATTTCATTGTCCGTTCTTGCAACAAAGCCTTCGTAGGTCTTAATTTCCGCGGTTGCGGTATGTCCGGTTGTACCGGTGAGGTTTGCGGTATCTACCTTTTCGTAGTCCGTAGCCTTGTTTGTACCTGCAACATCTGTTTCTGCCGCATTGAGCTTCTGATGATAATACTCTACTGTGTATGCAGTATTTGTATTTGCAGTAAACTTGCCCCTCAAAGTAACAGCCTTGTTCGGCATTACGAAGGTTGCATCGTCTTCTGCAATTGCCGGGTCTGTGCTGTACCAACCTGTGAAGGTGTAGCCGTCCTGCAAAAGGTCAGGCTCTACATTTACGGTTGTGCCGTATTTTGCAGTACCTGCTGCCGGCAATGTCGCTGTGATGCCGTGCGGCTGTACGCCGTCGAACTCGTAAGTTACAGCGTATGTTTCTCTCTTGTAGTAGAAGTTAAATACAGTTGAGCCGTCGCCTGCAATCTTTTTAGTCATCTTGTCGTAGTCGCCATCATGTACTAGTGTTTCGCCGTTTACAGTGTCTACGCCCGGAGCGGTTGTTGTTTCATCGAACACATAGCCGTCAAACTTTCTTGCGTATACCGTTGCATTTTCACCGGTTGTACCCGGGCGGTTTTCTGTATGCGTTGCCGTTGTCGGGTAGCCGCCTGCTTCGAGTTCAAGATAGTGGTTGATGGTGTACGGTATATCGGAGCTCGGATGGAAGTGACCGACTAAAATTACATCCTCCATCGGCATTGTAAATACATGGTCTGTACCGCTGGTTGTAATTACAACTGCATTGTCATTTGGTTCCCAACCGTGGAAGCCGTAGCCTTGAGCTGCTGCATAGGTTACAGGGTCATTTGCGCTTGCAACAATCACGGTTGCGCCATGTTTAACAGTTGCTTCTGCCGGTAAAAAGGCTTCTACTGCAGTCTGGAACGCATCATTCGGCATTGCGCCGCTGTACTCGTAGGTTACCTTATAAACATTTCTCTTGTAGTAAAGCTCTAAGGTTGTATTGCCGTCGCCTGCGAGGATTGCTTCTTTAACAGTATTCGGATGTGTCAGATCCAGCGTAAAGCCGGCTACCGGAATTTCCGCTGCGGTTACGGTGTGACCGGTTGTACCTGTGTGGCCGGATTCGGTGAATTTCGGATCTGCCAGACCGTTACCGTCACCGTAGGTGCCATCCAAGTTTTCGTAGTAGTGCTTTACAGTATAGTGCGTGTCGGAATTTGCTGTCCAGATACCGTAGATAACAACATTTCTGTTCGGCATTTCAAAGCCGCCCGGAACGGTTGTAATATCCGCATCCTGAATGTGCCAGCCGTGGAAGGTATAGCCCGGTTCAGTCTGTGCGGCTGTATAGAACAGCACTTCCTTGCCGTGGCGGTAAGCCGTTGCATCTGTCGGCTCTGCGCCAACCTTGCCTGCCGGTGCATCGATAAACTGATAGGTTACATTGTATGTGAGTCTGTCGTAGTAGAGCTCGAGCACCAGACTGCCGTTCTCTGCAATTATGCCTTCGTATGTGGAAGCAGCGTGGTTATAGGTATAACCCATGCCGATGATGGTGTTAAGCGGATATGCCGTTACCGACTGCAGCGTTTCACCCTGCAAGGTTTCTTGGCGGCTTGTGTCCTCCGTATAACCGTCATCGTTTGCGTTTTGCAGATAATGTTTTACAGTATACTGTGTGTGCTGACTCGGGATAAAGTAGCCCAAAAGCTCTACATCGCGTGCCGGCATTGTGAATTCTGTTACGAGGTTAGCGTCAATTGCCGCACCTCTGTACCAGCCGTAGAAGCTGTCGTAGCCTGTCGGCATTGCGCCGTTCGGAACGGTAGTGTCCGCAGTTACGGTTGCACCGTAGCGGATGTTTGTCTGCGTAAGTGTTGTCGGGTCTATTGTGCCGGTCGCCGGAACAGTACCTTCATACTTGTAGGTTACGGTGTATTCGTTTCTGTCATAGTAGAAGCGAATAACCGTATCTCCGTCACCGTCGATGTTTGCGGAAATATGTGCAACCGTGCCGCTGGCATCCAGTGTCTGACCGGTCGGCAGATTGTTTTGCGTTTCCATTTCACTGAAGGTTACACCTGTAAGCGAACGCGCATAGGCGGTTGCTGTTGTATCGGTTGTACCTGTGTAGGTTTCATCGAGTGCAGTGATATGTGTATAATCATTATTCTCTACATTCTGTACCCAATGCTCTACCTTATACTGTGTATCGGTTCTTGCTGTAAATTCACCTGCGAGATAAATGTCTCTGTCTACGGTGATTGTGTCGCCGGAAACATCTGCATAGGTCAAGTCGGAGCTGTAGTACCAGCCTAAGAAGTCGTAGCCTGCTACACTTAATGCTTCTTCAATTTCATAGCTTTTGCCGTGCTTGATGCCCGTTACGGCTGCCGGAGCGGCTGTGCCGCTCGGAATGTCGCCGTCCAGCTCATAAACAACCTTATATTCGTTTCTGTTGTAGTAAAGCTTTAAGACCGTATTACCGTATTGGTCAACTGTGTCGCTTAATTTTGTGCCCGGAACGGTATCGTCGAATGTAAAGCCGGTGAAGGTCAACGGTGTTGCCGTCACGGTTTTACCGGTTTCGCCGAACTTATCCTCGGTTTCTTTAAGCTCGTATACGCCGTCCGTCATGGTTTCGGTATAATGCTCAACCTTATACGGGGTTTCCGTATCCGGTACAAAGTAGCCGATAAAGGTTACATTGTATGCCGGCATAGAAAATTCTCCGCTTTGAATATCCAAGTTTTCCTGGCGCGGATTCCAGCCGGAGAAGTTGAAGCCCGGTGCGGTTGCATCAGCTGCAACGGTCACGGTTGTGCCGTACGGTACGCTGACGGTTGCATATGGTGCTACCGATAAAACCGTTGCGCCCGCCGGCTCTGTGCCGGAATATACATAAGTTACGGTGTAGCTGTTTGCCGTGAAGCTGCCGTTAATGACAACATCTGCATTCGGCATTGTAAATGTACCGGTCTGGTCCCAACCGTTAAAGGTATGACCTTCCTTGGTCGGTACATCCGAAATCACGCTGACCATAGAGCCCGGGAAGCGATAGAAGGATTTGTATTCTACGCCGTCTACCATATAGGTCACGGTCTTTGCCTGCACGGTCGGCGAATTCTTTGTTGCAACCGCTTTGTTTTCACTGTCAACGATTGCGGCATCACCGTCATTTGTCGGGATAACACCGCCGGTGAATGCGTCCTTGTGCAAGTCAATTTCATCATAATCCGGTGTCAAATTGCTGATGGTGATAATCAGCTTTTTGCCGTAGGAATCTGCACCGTCCACTTCGCGCGGTACAGCCGAAATATAGTATTTGTCAAAGTCAAAGCCGCGAACGGTTACGGTATTGCCGCTGATGTTCACGCTTGCAGAAGCACCTGCTATATCGGTGCTTGCCGGTACAGGTGTCGTCCAACCGCCTGCTGTTTTTTCTGAAATTTGCAGGGTGATGTTTGCCTTTTGTGCATCCACATCAGCACCCGGGATGGTGAAGAACGGGGAGATTGTATCAATCACGCCTGCGCTTGTACCCATAATGATGTCCGAGTTTGCTGTCTGGTTGAAAATATCTAAAAAGATTTCTTCCAGGTTTTTATCATCGGACGGAGTCATGTAAAAGCCGTTTGCAACGCTGCCCTCGCCTGCCGTAATTGTGCCGCCGGCGTAGCTTGCGTTCGGATAGTTATTGGAAATATAATGCATGAATGCATTGGAGGCATTGCCGAGATGGTCGCTGTCTGCATCATTTGCGCCACCGATGGAGAAAAGCTTTACGCCGGCGTTCTTGAGTGCCAATGCTTCATTGATGGCAGAGCCTGCAACAGATGCGCTGTAGTCGCTCGAGTGCGTCGGCGCGCCGTCCGTAAATACGACAACGGCTTCGCTTCTGCCGGTTGCATCTTCTCTTGCGCCTAAAACCTTTTCTGCCAGCTGCAAACCGTAGTCAACTGCGGTTGCGCCGCCGGAGGTTAAGTTGTTTAAAGCGGTGGTAAGCTCTGCTTCACCTGCTGCGTCTACAATCGTCAGGTCCTTTACAACCTGCGTATAGTTGTAGTCGTTGCTGTTTTTGTGATCGCCGATTGCGAGACCGCCTGCGATGTCAACATTGTCGGTTGCAATGATGCTGCCGTTTGCACCTTCATAGCAATAATCAGCGGTCGCAAATTTCACGATAGAAATGCGGTGCTTTTTCGCCGGGTCGGTGATGAGTGCATTCTTTGCCGCAACATCTGCGATAAATGCGCCTGCACCTTCCTTTAAAACCTCCATGTGCGACTGGTATTCACCAAGATAGAACTGCTTTTCCTCGTAGGTCTGCGTTCTGCCCGTGATGTCTATACCGGTGCCGAGCTTTGGATAATAGTTATTTGTGCCGTCTGTATAATACTGGTGACCTATGTCAACGCCCAATAAGCCGGAGTCATCATAGTCTACAAAGGTAACCGGAACATATTCATCTGAAGCGTTTTTGATGAAATACGGACCGTCCGTATTACTAAAGCCGTAGCGCTCTGTAAGCCAACCGGACACATCCGTACCTAAAACAGAGTTTATGTTCTTGGCCGGGGCGTTTGTTGCATCGCCGTCCATACTGCCGGACATATCCAAAACGAGAACAATATCCGCCGGAACGGAGTCTGTCGTATTGGTTACGGTGCCCGTGGTATAGGCCTCCATGGTGATGTCCACTGTGCCGTCCGGTTGCAAGGCTGCTACCTTTGTAAAGGAAACAGCGTCGGAGGTAATTTCCTCTGCTGCCATCGCCGGAAGCACCGGGATGAGTGTCATCAGCATTGTAACCGTTAAAACAAGGGACAATACTTTTTTCAGTTTCATACTATATCCTTCCTTTCAGTGTTGTCTGTATACAGTAAGCATTTTCTTTCTTCGTTTGCACAGATACCGATTAAATCCCCCGGATTATTCGGGGTGAAGAATTGGCAAGAGCCGCAATCGGTATCGGAAGTCATCGGCTTTGCCTTGCTACATTGGTCCTGCATTGCGGTAACCAGAGGTTTGCCGCTGGGGGTGTATATGGGCGTTTCTTCGAAATCGGGATATTCGTCGATGTACATACCGCTGTGCACATCATATTCGGAAGCTACCCGAACAAGCGTCCCTTCGAATTCATAGTCGATGTACTTTTTCAAATGCATCACCTTCTTTCTTTTTGTAGTTGCTGTTGACAAGCTTATTATAAAAGAAAGAAAAAAATGCTGAAACCCTCAAATTAAAAAAAGAATGGCTATATTTTTTATAAACATAGCCATCCTTTTAACAAATCGGTTATTCTATATGGTCTTTTAACTGGCTTCGGCTGGTGATACCGAGCTTTTGATAGATAATCGAGACATATCGCTTTACGGTATGTACGGAGAAATTAAAGAAGCTTGCGATTTCTGCATTGCTCCAGTTGCGGCTTGCAAGCAATGCCATGGAAAATTCCGACATTGAAAGGCGGTGGTCGAGTTTCTTTTCCGAGGTCTGGTTGTGCAAATACATCCATACCGGCGCAAAACGCTTTGCTCTTTTTAAAATGCGCTCGTACGCTTCCGGGTGCGCTTGCTTCAGCATCACATCCGGCAGACCCGTCAGCATCGGGTAATGCTCGCTGATGCCCGAAAAAAGCTGATCCGGCAGGCAAAGCGCCCAGGCGTGCTCCATATGCTCCTTTGCTTTTTCTGGATTTTTAAGCGCCATTTCACACATTGCTGCACAGAGGCGCAAATAAATTTCCGGCACCGGGAAATGCTGCGCCGGAATCGCAAGCACTGTGTGGATAATGCCGAGTGCATTTCTGTAGTTTCCAACCGAATAGGCAAGATACGCCAAAAGATAAAAGCCCCAAAGCTGCAGCCCGAGCGGCAGATATTTAATATGATAATAGAGCTGTGCCAGGTCGGTCGGGCGGTGCAAAAGCACATCCATATTGGCGGCGATCAGCAGGCAGTAGGCCTTTCGCTGCGGTGTGACCTCCTTGGCAAGCTCCTTTTTCAAAAGCGCCTCAAAGGCTTCCGCCTGCGGCTTCAAGCTATGCAAATTCGCGCCGGAGATGCACGCAAAAACAGAAAGCGCCTGCGCTGCAAGGCGGAACAGGTCGTCCTCGCTTTCCATACATATTTTCAACTGCTCCTCCGCGCGATGCGGATCGGAGGAAAAATAATAATACTCTGCCAAGGCAAAGGCACGGCTCAGCGCATTTGGCTGATTTTGCGCAGTTTCAAGCGCTTTGCCCGGTGCAAAGGGGAAGCTTAGCAGCGGATGTGGTACGGCTGCAGAGACATTTTCGGCCTTAGAATGCTTGTCCGGTCTGTCTGTTCCGACAGGAATCAGCCAGTCGCGCCCCTGCTTGATCGCACCCGGGAGCTTGCCGCTGTTTGCCCAGATTTGTATGGTACGAATATTCATATTTAATCTTTTTGCCATTTGCGCGGCAGTTTCATAGTGCATAAAGGTCATCTCGTGTTATAAAAAATTTCGTCAAAACGAATTATTTCGCTGTGACGAAATAATTATATGTCTTTTTTTAAAATTTGTCAAGATGTGCACATATAATAAAAAGGACGGCAAAGCCGTCCTTTTTGTGTTTATTATTTTAAAATGTTGCTGTTATTTACAATTGCATCACTTAAAAGGACAAGTACCTCAGCGCCGTCGAAGTTGACATACTGCGTTAAAAGTGTGCTGCTCATATAGCGTAAATCCACCAATGTGATTTCGGAATAGGCTTCGATAAAGAGCGGAGCAATGCTCGAGCCGAAGGAGTCGCGGAAGATAATCAGTCTGCGACCGTTTGTCTGCGTCGGGTTTTTAATCACGGTCAGCGGTGTTGCACCTGACAAAAATACATCGTACGGAATGCTCGAGTCGAGCTTCGCTGTGTTATAAACCATGGTGTTGTTCTTATTCTGAACATCCTGCACGGTTGCGCCGGCGATTACATCGCTTGTAAGGTAGGTCAGGCTTTCCGCCGGGATATCCGGAATATCCTTTGCATAATCACCGCGGTAGTTTTCCTTCGTTTGCGGTGTGTAGCCTTCCGGTGTAACGGTAAAGTCCATTGCGCCGCCGAATACCTCCATTACGCCGAACAGGTTTTCCTGCTTCCAGTGGCGGTCTGTGGTGTAAAAATCGTTGATGGTCAGTGCATCGGCGATATCAATCTGTGTCCAGTCATAGAGATAATCTCCCAGAAATGCAGAGATGCTGTTGTGGTTTAAGTAGTGCAGCGTGCTTTCCTTTGCATAGAAGCTCTTTTCCGGAATCGTTGCAAAATAGGTTTTGTTTTCCGGGAAATGCTCTGTTTTCAGGTTTGCAAACTTTTCTGCAAACTTCTGTGCAGAAGCCTTGTTAAACGGATTGCTTGCCTCGATATAGCGGTCGCCAATGAACATATAGCCGTTTTCTGCCGGTGCAATCAAAGAGGTGTCCATACTTCTGAAATTTGCGCTCATCGCGTCGCCGGCAGTATCGTCCATAATCAGTGCAATCAGATTACCGATGCTTTCCACCTTAACATTTTTCGGATTTACACCAACGCAAATCCATTTTCTCGGATTTACATTGTCTTTGATTTCTTTTTTTGCCATGGCAACATCCGTGCCGTCCTTTACGCGCAGTACAGCAACGGAATGTGCATTCGAGGTCATCATCGGCTCGCATACAATGGCTTCGGATAAACCGATTTTTTCGGCATCCGCCCCAATGAAGGAGGCTAAGTAGGAAACGAAATTCTCCTTATCGCTTTCTTCGCCTGCGATGTAGTATTTGCCGTCTGCGGCCTTAAATTCCATCGTCATCAGACCCTGCGGATAAATATCCTCAACGCCGGCGTACAGCTTTGCTAAAATGTCGGAAAGCGGGCTATCCGGTGTAACAACCTTGCCCTCTACAACCTCTGCAATGGAAAGTGTGAAGGGATTGAGCATCCCGTTTTCAATCAGCTGCGCTTTGAGTGTTTTGTCGGAATTGTAAAGCTTTGCATCGAGTGCGGCGCGGGAGATGATTGCTGCATCGCCGCGCAAAAAGCTTGCTTTGTCTGTAGAAGCGTCGATAATGCCTGCCTGGGTGCCGAGCGTTTCCCAGTTTTCCCAAACATTGCCCTCATAGCCGAGCGCACGCAGTACAAAGGTTACATACATCTGCAAAGAAGCTTCCGTATCCGGTGCAAACTCCGTTTCGGAAACGCCGGAGGTCAGCTTGTTATGATAGCCGTAAGCCATATAGCTTTCTGCGCCCTCCCAATCCGGTGCATCGGTAAACGGATGCTCGATTTCTTCTTCCGGATAGAGCGCATTGTACTCGTTGCCCGAAAGGCGAATCAGCATAATGAGCGCCTCTAAGCGCGTGAGCGGGCGATCGAGTTCGTAGCCGTTGTCTGTGCCCTTAAAAAGGCCGAGGGTGTTGAGTGTGTCTGCCGCCTTTTGCCCTTCTGCTGCGTCGTATGCAAATACGCTCAGCGAGGAAAGCATCAAAACGGCGGTAAGTACTACTGCAAGAACTTTTTTCATGTGTTTTCTCCTTTAAATGTTTTGTACATTTATTAGACGCACAAATGGAATGTTTGTTCCATTTCAGTATACCATATTTTAAAAAGAAATCAACGCATAAAAATCTCCATTCAAGAAAGTGAATGGAGATTTTAAATTATTGAATTCTTTCCTTAAGGTATGCAAGCGCTTTTGCAACCATTTCGTTGCCGATTTCGGTGCTGGCCTCTGCCGCACTCTTGGTAAACCAGTGGTCGATGTCGTCGAGTCTCGAAAGCTCAACTGCTTCCGGATACAAGGACATTAAAATGGAGCATTCATACTTGCCTGCGTGGTCGTAGCCGGTCGCATTCTGCACCTCGGTACTCATGGTCGGAATAACCTGAATCCAGGAAAACGGGTCGTCGCCGCCGCCCAGGTTTTCGTAGTAGGACTTATAGCTTTCACTGCCCCACCAGCCCTGCCCCTGCGTCTTTTCAAGATAACGCATGGTTGCGCGCTTTGCCGCCTTCATATATGAAAGCGTCATCGGCATCAGGTTTTCCTGCTCGAACTGATGGTGGATTACCACATAAATGTTTCGCAGTCCTGCATTTAACAAATTGGTGAAAATCTGGAACAGATATGCTTCAAACACATCCTCCTCAATATGCACCGTGCCGCTGGTTTCGTCTGCAACCGCGTAGCTTGATGGGCTGTAGTGGATAGACGGTGCAAGCATCAGCTCTTTTTCTTCTGCAAGCTTTTCAATTAAGCCCTCTGCCACAAGCGTATCGCAGCCGTAGGCGCAGTGCGGACCGTGGTATTCCACTGTGCCGCCGCAAATTACGACCGGGATGCGGTTTTCCTTTACATAAGCCAGTTCTCTCGGAAAGCTTTTTGTAAGATACATTTTCTTCATCGCACATTCACCCCTTATTCGGAATAACCCATTGTGGTATAAAACGCGAGGTTTGCCTGCGTGTTGTCAAGTCTGCCGTATTGCACAACCACCGGCGTGTTGGAGGTAAGCTTAATTGCGTACTGTGTTTCAAACGGTACTTCAAAACCACCCATGTCCTCAAGCTTGTTTGTACGGAAGCAGCGTACTCTGCCTGCTTTTACTGTCCAGGTGATATCTTCATAGGCATCCTTGTCGGTAAAAAACAGTTTTACCTGAATCTTCGCATCTATATCGCTGTCGTTTACAACGATAACGGACTCGTGCCCTTTCGCTGTGCCCTCGCCCGGCTGCGGTAATTCGCAGTCCGGCAAAATCCAATATTTTTTACCAATTGTATTATACATCGAGCTCAATAATTCCCTTCTTTAAGTAGTCGGTCATAGAGTGGCAGCCGTCCTTTGTGATGGCAACACCCTTCTCCCATCTTACGCCGAAGCCATCGCCGGAAATAAAGGTATCTACCTGGAAGGTCATATTCTCTTCAAGCGGATAGTCAGAAGTTGTTTCCATCCACGGTGCTTCAACCTCAATCATACCTGTACCGTGACACGGACCGTATACAAAGTTATCTTTGTAGCCGTTGTCAACGAAGAGCTGATAGAAATCCTTAGCAACATCGCTTGCCAGCTTGCCTGCCTTGAGCTGGTCTACTGTCCAGTCGTGTGCCTCCAGGCAGAACTGTACAGTATCTCTTCTCTTGCCCTCAAGCTTACCCATTACAACCGGAAGACCGATTGCCGGAGAGTAACCGTCGATTTTTGCAGAGAGGTTTAACTGCACGATATCGCCCTTGTTGATTGTGCGGTAGCAAGAACGGCTGATCGCGTGGCTTGTGGACTGTTCAGAGAATACATACATCGGAAGACCTTCATATTCTGCGCCCTCTTCATAGATTACCTTCTGTGCGATACCAACCATCTGCAGCTCGGTAACGCCCGGCTTCAAGTTGCGGATGACCTCATCCGTTGCAACCTCGATGATGCGGAAGCCTTCCTGGATACAAGCCAGCTCGTTGATACTCTTAATCTTGCGCAGCGTAACCATAATATCGCTGCAGTTTGTGATTTCAGCCTTCGGATAGCTTTCCTTCAAACCCTCGAAAATCGGGAGTGTACATTCTACATAGCTGCCCAGGCCGATTTTGATGTTTTCGCCGGTCACGCCGATGCTCTTAAATGCATCCTTGAAGGTATCAGCCTTCAGCTCGGGATATGCCGGGTCTGCGGATTCACGGAATTCCTTTAATACAAAAATATTGTCAATCTTGGATCTGTCCTTTGCAAAAATTGCAGATTCCGGACCGACCAAAAGCGCTGCCTCGCCGGTTGCGGAAATTGCTACGCCTGCTCTTTCGAACAGCGGCCAGAAGCCGGAAAAGTATCTTGCGTTTGCATAGTCGGACTCTGTGCTGGACACAACCATAACATCCAAACCTTTTTCACGCACTAACTGACCTGCTTTTTTGATTCTTTCCTGATATTCGCTGTCGGGAATACAAATTCTGCTCATTTGATTTGCCTCCTTAAAAATATGTTTGATACCCATATTATATCGCATAAAACTGTGTTTGTATTTGAAATATATTAAATAATTTTTGTACTATCTTTCGCGTATTGACAAAACTGCAAAACTATGCTTTAATGAAGTTGGTGATGAATATGGATTTTAAACTGCAGCCGTTTGACACGCCGCTCACGGTGAGTCGAATTGCAAATATTCACTATTTTGAATTTACAAAAGAATACCATACCTTTAACGATGCACATGATTTTTGCGAGCTTCTGTATGTGGATAAGGGCGAAATTACGGTTGAGGCGGAAAACTACTCCGGCACACTTGAGGGCAATCATATGATTATTCATATGCCCAATGAAAAGCATTCGCTGAAATGCCCGGATGAGTCGGCATCGAATGTGATTATTATTGGGTTTGAATGTAATTGCCCGGCGCTCAGCCGATTTGCGACGCAGCCAATCAAGCTGCAGCAGGAGCACAAAAAAATGCTCTCCGAAATTATGAAGGAGGGTATGAATGTGTATGCGCCGCCGTATGATATTCCGAACACGACGGAAATGAAAAAGCGTGATAGCTTTCCCTTCGGCGCGGATCAGATGCTTAAAATAAATTTAGAAGCTTTTTTCATTATGATGCTTCGCGCGCACGATGCAGACCCTGCAAACCGGGAAAACGGTATCTTGCCCGACAGCAAGCTTGCGGAAATTTATAACTACATCAACGAGCATTATACGGAAAAGATTTCGCTTGATGATATTTGTTTTTTATTTGCGACAAACAAAACCTCGCTGTGCTGCAAATTTAAGGCGGAGTACGGCATTACGGTTTTAAGCTATATTCGGGATTTGAAAATTAACGCGGCAAAGCTTCTGATTCGAGAGCAAAAGCTTTCTGTTACCGAAATTTCCGAAAAACTGGGGTTCGGATCGCTGCATTATTTTTGTAAGCTGTTTAAAAAGAGCACGGGGCTTTCACCAAATGCATACAGAAAGACAATTAAGTCCAAGCTGAATCTGTAGATAAAAAAGAAAGAAGAAAAATAAAAATCCCGCAATTTGCGGGATTTTTTAATTTGAAAATTAGTCCAAAATATTATAGCTTGTTACGCCGTTAACAGATTCTAACAGAAGTGTAGAAGAGGTGCTTCCGGAGTAAACCTGTAAAATAACATCGAGCTTATACTGTGCTGCAATCTGATAGCAGGAGCTGCCCATCGAGTTGAAATTTGTAACAACGCTGGACCAGGACTCTCTTGCAAGTGCCGGGTAGTCTTTGAGCATCGTGCCGATGCTGGAATCTACTGCCATTGTGATGACCAGCGCCATCTTGTCTCTGTCAATACGCATTAGCGGATTGTATTGTGATAAATTGCTGATGAGAATACTCTGCAGCTTGCTGTACATTTCACTGGATTGGAACGAATCGATTACTAAATCCGTATATTCGTCTTTGCTGTCTTTTAAAACATCAAGGTTGCTCACCTTTTTTTGCTTTTCGGACGGAAGTGCTTCATAAGCTTCTTCGGCTGCCTGAATGTCCGGCTCGGAATCTAAGGTAACCACACCGATGTTTTCGATTAAATCCTCTACAGCGGCAACCTCTTCATCCTGACCTGCAAAGCTGAAAATTAAGAGAAGCGCAACGATGCAGGCAATGATAATCCAAAGCGTTTTCTTGCTCTTTTTCGGCTGCTCCGGTGTAGGATAGCCCTGCGGCGGATAGTCTTGCTGCGGTTCTGTAGTCACCGGCGGCTGATAGGGCGTTGTCGGATTTGGATTGCTGTTTGTTTCGAAGTTCATATGAACATCCCCCTTTCCTAATATACTCATTTTATCAAATAAAAAGTTGAAAGTCCATATGTTTTGTAAAAATATAAGGTTAAAAGGCGTGTAAAAATCGGGCGTTTACATACTTTTGCATTTATCTTTCAATCAAACCGTATTTGACCTTAACTCTTTCAAGCTTTTCGAGCATAGGCTCTGCAATAAACCAAAGGAAGAACGCAGTAGAGCTTGCGTGCACTAAATCCAACGGCAGACCGGCGAGGTATGCGGCGGCAAGCATTTCCCAAGTGATTTTGCTTTGCACCATAAAAAGGGAGGCCGGATTCATAATACCGCCATAAATAATAAAGGTTGCCAAAAAGCCAAAGGTGCACAGCGAGGCTTTTGTTTTGCGCAAAAAACCTTTTTTGAAAAGTATACCGGCAGTAAAGCCGATGATGCCGAAGGAAAAAATCTGCCACGGTGTCCACGCGCCTTGCCCGAAGAAAAAGTTCGAGACAAAGCCGGTCACGGCACCGACCAAAAAGCCGGTCTCGCCGCCGAAGCAAATACCGGCGATGATTACCAAAGCGATTACAGGCTTAAATTGCGGCAGCATAAAGAACGCGGCTCTGCCGGCAACGGTAATGGCGCACAGCACGCTGATAACTACAATTTCCCTTGCCTGCGGCTTTCGCGCTTCAAAGACCATACAAAACGGCAGCATTGTTTCAAGCACAATCAGCAGGCTGATAAAATAGTATTTTCTGTCGCCGAAATAGAAAGTGCCGGTAAAAATGGTCAGCGGAATCAAAAGCAGAATCAGAAAAGCTGACCATATTGTTCTTTTCGTTAGTTTCCTGTCCGATTTCGGCGTTTGAATTACCGTGATGCCGAATTCTTTTTGCGGAAAAAAGCAAAAGCAGGCGGCTACGGCTTCGATGAGGGCGAGGAGCTGCAAAACCTTTGCGTTTAAGAAAGCCGGAAGCGAAGCGGCCTGCTTAAAGCTAAGGGCAGTTATGGCAAAAAGCAAAACAAATATACTGCCGAGCACAACTCTTGCAGGCATTAGGTTTATTTGCTCTTTTTTCGGAGGCTCCGTTTTGTTTTCCGGGGTATACAGTTTAATGCTGCGCTTCGGTTTTTCCGCCTTTTTTACCGTACCGCCGCAAGCGCGGATAATATCCTCTGCCAGAACGGCATCCGGCAGGAGGTTGCGTGCCATACGGTTTGCTGCTGTCGTGTAAAAGCTTTTGCCTCTAAAAAAGCTTCGCGGCTCGCCGACGGAGGTGATATTTCCATCGAAGAGCATAGCGCATCTGTCAGCGTGTTCCGCGCAGAATTCAATATCGTGCGAGATTAAAACAATCGTAATACCGTTTGCCTTTAAATCCTTTAAAATGTCGGCGAATTCCTGCTTGAACCGGGCATCCATACCTTTTGTGGGCTCGTCTAACAGCAGAATTTGAGGCGAACGGAGCAATACCTTTGCAAGCGCCGCGCGTTGCTGCTCTCCGCCGGATAAATCGTAAGGGTGGCTTTCAAGCAGACCTTCAATGCGGCAAAGTGCGGCTATATTGTGCACGCGCTCGGTGATTTCGTCCTTTGCAAGCTTCTTTTCGGCAAGGATTTCGGCTAAATCCTGAAAAACCGTTTTTTTCACGAACACACTCTGCGGGTTTTGCGGAAGCACGCTTAAAATCCCGGCATATAAATTCTTTGTTTCGGCGATGCTTTTGCCGTAAATCTGTACTTTACCTCTGTAGGGGGTATGGAGGCCGGCAATCAGAGACAGCGCAGTCGTTTTTCCCGTGCCGTTGCCGCCCAATATTGCAAACAGCTCACCTTTTTTGATTTCCAGATTCAGTCCCTTGATGACATCCGGCGCAGCCTTTGCATAGCGAAACCATGCATCCTCGATTTTGATGACCGTTTCTTTATCGGCTAAAGACGGCGATTTGTTCAAAATCAGTTCCGGATGCAGGGTATTTTCTTTTGCATATTCTTCAAGCCATACCCTACCGTCGCGCACGGTCAGCGGACAGGTAAGCGTGTTCGGTACTTGCCCGTGAATGCGCATGGGTGTGGGGAGTGCTAAGTACATATCGTGAGCACTGTTTTTCAACAGCTCGCCAACCTCGCGCGGACTTGCATCGGCAATAATTTTCCCTTCATCTAATACAATCACTCTGTCGGAGAGGGGAAAAGCATCTTCTAAACGGTGCTCGGTTAAAAGAATTGCTGTGCCGAGCTCGCGGTTGATTTTTTCCAGCGTTTTTAAAAATTCCTGCGCAGCGATGGGGTCGAGCTGACTGGTGGGCTCGTCTAAAATAAGCACCTGCGGCTGCATGACCATCACCGAAGCGAGATTCAAAAGCTGCTTTTGCCCGCCGGACAATTCGGCGGTTTTTTTATAAAACCAGTTTTGTATGCCGAAAAAAGATGCCATTTCCGATACTCTTGCCCGAATTTCGGGGGTGGAATAACCGAGGCTTTCCAGACCAAAGGCAAGCTCGTGCCACACCTTGTCGGTCACAATCTGGTTGTCGGGGCTCTGCAGTACAAAACCGATTTTCGCCGCCTGTACTTTTAAATCGCAATCGGACAGAGGCTTTCCTTCAAAGAGAATTCGCCCTTCTGTTTTGCCGAACGGCGCGAGTGTGGATTTTAAAAGCCGCAAAAGTGTCGTTTTCCCGCAGCCGGATTTTCCGCATACAGTAATAAACTCACCTGCCCGCACTGTGAGGCTTATGCCGTCGAGTGTTTTGTTTTCTCTGTTCGGATAAGTAAAACTTAAATTTTCGATCTTAAAGCTTTCCACTTTCTCACCTCCCGGATTTCAATAAGGATAGGGTAGCTGCACAGAAGTAAATACGAAATGAATATGCTGATTTCGAACAAGGAAATTACATTGCCTTTTATCATCGGAAAATACTGAAACGACATACCGCGAAAGGCCGCGCCGACAAAGGTATAAATACCGAGAATTAAAATGTATAATACGCTCTTTCGGTCGCGCGTATCGAAGGTAAACACGGAAAACGCCGTTCGTCCGGGCAGGCCGTAGCCGCGGGACTTCATGCTGTCGGCGGTTTCGATTGCGTTTTCAAGCGCCCAGGTGGTCATAACGGACAGAATATGCAGTCCGTGCTTTGCGCGCGCCGCGATGCTGCCGGTGGTTACATCGCGGCCTATGCATTTTTGCGCAGTTGCAACCACCTTAAGCTGTGTGGTGAATTTCGGCACGAAGCGAAGTGTCATTGAAATAATGAGCGACAGAGACGGAACAACTTTTCCGAACAGGTAGATGAATTTATCACTTGTCATAATTTCGTTGTAGCAGGAAAACCAGCAGAGGATACTGACAAGCATCGTTGCCGCCGCGAGCCCGTAGAGGATAGCTTCAAGCGTAAGCGGATTGCCGCCGGGCAAATATGCAAGAACGGTTATGCCCTCGTGATTGAATACGGGATTCATCAGCGCCATCGCTATGACCGTCGGCAGCATATACATTAAGTTTGTTTTAATTGCTTTTTTTCCCTTCAGCAGCACGGAGTATATAAAGCCGCACAAAAGCGATATACAAAGGCAAACGGGATGCATAAAAAAGCAGCCGAAGGCTATGACAAAAACAAAGTAGATAAAATTTACAATCGGATGAAAGGTTTTAAATTCGTGCATATGTGTATTCCCTCCCTTCGGACAATAAAAATGCTGTGGTAATTTAAAATTACCACAGCAGCGTTTTCCTGTGACGCGCACAATCTGATTGCAAGGTGATGCAATCAAAACTGCTGTTCCTATACATAAAAGCATTTACGGAACAGCATCAAAGCAGGTCTTCTGACTCGTGCCTTCGCGCCTATACTCTGCCTTCTCGGTTTCCCAATGACTGACTTTCGTCAACGGATATAAAAACTTTGGCACACACACCGACAGTTAACCGCAGGGGATTCTCACCCCATTCCCTTTTCACCGACTATGCCTTTTCGCAGCATCATCGACACTTT
>JAZQCN010000060.1:0-19089 GCA_045546315.1 Clostridia bacterium
CCTACCATCCGCTGGGGGTAGCGAAGCAGCAGGCACTAAGCTTAAAACCCACGGAATTTAGCGTTCCGACAGCAGAATATATGAAGGAGCTTGAAAAACATGCTTTCATACGATGACAGATTAAAAGCGATACGCGAAACAAAGGTTCGACATACACTTGAAAAGCGCGCGCAAAACGGCTATACCGATTTAGACGATTTCGGCACGGTGCCGATTTCGGAGAGCTACGAGGTTACGCCATGGTACAACAGTGCCAACGGCAGCTTTTACGGCTACGACGGTATGTGCGAAAATTTCTGCCGCGTTATGGATGCGCACGAACCTTATGTCGACCCGATGGAGCTGCTTTGCGGCAGATGGAGAGACATGCTCGTCAACTACCGCGGCGATGTGCATTATTTGCCGGACTGGCTGAAAAAGAAGCCAAAAATCATGGAGCTGATGCAAAGCGCAACGGACCAATGGAGCAAGCGTTGGGATGAGCAGCGTTTCCCATATGATGACCTAAAGCCGTTGCAGCAAAAATACAACATTCAAACCGGTATTGACGGCGACGCGCATCTCGCGTGTGACTACCGCATCGGCTTTGCGCTCGGCTTCGGCGGTCTTTTGGAAAAGATTGAAAAGTACCGCAAAATCAATCCGGATAAATCTGCTTTTTACGATGCCGAAGAAAGAACTTTGCTTGCGATTATTCGTTTTATCGACAGGCATATCGAAAAAATTAAGGCTATGCTTCAAGATGAGCCGCGCCCGGAAATTCAGGAAAGCTTGCAGGAAATGCTGACCGCATGCGAAAACATTCGTCTTGCGCCACCGAAAACCTTCCACGAGGTTTGTCAGTGGACCGCGTTTTTCAACTGTGCCTCCAGAATCTACACCCGCGATGGCGCAGGCTTTCAATTAGATACACTTTTGTATCCGTACTATGAACGAGATATTAAAGCAGGTATACTCGACGATGAAAAAGCGAAATTTCTGATTGCGAATTTGCTTTTAATCGACCCGCACTATTATCAATTATCCGGCGTTGACGAAAACGACAAAGATATGACCAACCCGCTCTCCTACCTCATCTTGGAAGCGGCAGACAGTATCAATATTGCTTGTAACTTAACGGTTAGAGTGCATGAAAACTGCGACAAGAACTTTTTAAAGAAAGCGGTTTATTATCTTCTCAAAAACAAAAACGGTTGGCCGAGATTCTGTAACGATACGGCATTGTGCGAAGGCTATATGAAAAACGGTGTCGATAAAAAGACCGCACGCGAGCGTATTGCCGTTGGCTGCAACTGGATGTGCGTTCCCGGCAAGGAATTTCCGATGAACGATACGGTCAAAATCAACATCGCAAAGGTGTTTGAGGAAGCGCTCAAGGAGATGCGCACGGAGGATACAAAGAGCACACAAAGGCTGTTTGAACTCTTTGAAGCGCACTTAAAAATTGCAATTGACACAACCGCCAGGGGCGTAAACCTGCACATTGACCATCAAGCGGAGGTTACGCCGGAGCTTGTGATGAACCTGATGATGGAAAACACGCTCGAGCTCGGCGAAGACATTTCCCGCTGTGCCTCCCTTTATACCGTCGGCGTAGACGGTGCAGGTCTTGCAGTTGTTGCCGATTCGTTTGGTGCTTTGGAAACAAGACTTGAAAATGAGCGCGTTCTTTCCTGGGACGAAATGTATGCAGCATTAGATAGCGATTTTGCAGACGAGCGCACACGGCTTATATTAAACAGCGCCCCAAAATACTGTCAAGGCGGCACTCTGTCCGATGCTTGGGCAAAACGCTTGACAGATACTTGGGTAAAAAATATTAAGGCGCAACCAATGCCCGATGGCAGATGCCTTGTACCGGGATGGTTTAGCTGGGCAAGGACGATTGAATACGGCTCTAAAGTCGGCGCAACGCCGAACGGTCGCCGCGCAGGCGAGCCGATTTCCCACGGTGCAAACCCAAATCCGCATTTCAGAACGGATGGTGCTCCGACCGCGCAAGCAAACGGCATCGCAACCGTACAGTGCGGCTATGGTAATACTGCCCCGCTGCAAATTGAGTTTGACCCGAAGCTCGCTGCCAACGAAAAGAGCGTAGAAATTATCGAACGCTTTATCAAAGGTCATTTTGCGCAGGGCGGCACGCTGATTAACATCAATATCCTGGACAAAGTAAAACTGTTAGAGGCAAACGAAAATCCGGATTTACATCCGGATCTGGTGGTCAGAGTTACGGGCTTTACCGCATACTTTGCAAGCCTCTCACCAAGCTTCAGACAGCTTGTCGTTGACAGATTTTTAGAAGATATTTAAAACAGGCGGACACTTTTCGTGTCCGCTTTCAATCTATTTGAATACTTTTCCGCTAAATTGTTAATGATAAAGTTGACAAACATTTGACAAGCACAGGCAACCTGTGTTATTATAATGGTAATGTATGAGAACGGATTTGACTCCATGGTGCGACAAAAATTTTAGGTTTTAATTTTACGATCGGACCCATATTTATAAAAGTGACTGCTTTTTGCGTTGTCACTTTCCTTTGTTTTTCAAATTTCGGATTTTATACATCTCATGTCTCTACGGTTGCACTTGGCAATAGAGGCTGAAGGTATCTACATAAACAATGCTTAATTTCAGAAAGGACGGATACTTTTTTATGGCAAAAAAGCATAAGCTTAGAATTATTCCGCTCGGCGGTCTTTTGGAAATCGGTAAGAATATGACGCTGTTTGAATACGGTGACGACATCGTTGTTGTTGACTGCGGCATTGCCTTCCCCGACGATGACATGCCGGGCATTGACCTTGTTATCCCGGACACCGCTTATTTAGAGAAAAATGCACACAAGCTACGCGCGTTTGTGATTACGCACGGCCACGAGGACCACATCGGCTCTTTGCCGTATGTACTCAAAAAGGTCAACGCGCCGGTCTACGGCTCGAAGCTGACCATCGGTCTCGTGGAAAACAAGCTAAAGGAGCATGGGCTTTTATCCCAAACGGTGCTCAAGCGCGTTTCCCCGGGCGATTTAGTGACGCTCGGTAATTTTGCAATTGAGTTTATTCACTCCAACCACTCCATCGCAGGCGCAATGGTGCTCGCGATTCACACGCCGATCGGCGTTGTGCTGCACACAGGCGACTTCAAAATCGACTCTACCCCGATTGAGGGCGAGATGATTGATTTGACGCGCATCGGTGAATACGGGCGCAAGGGTGTGCTTTTGTTGATGTCCGACTCGACCAATGTTGAGCGCAGCGGCTTTACGATGAGCGAGCGCACCGTCGGTAAAACCTTTGACGATATGTTCAAGGTGTGTGACAAGCGCATTATCGTAGCAACCTTTGCTTCGAATGTGCACCGCGTACAACAGATTATCAACGCAGCTGCCAAGTACGGCAGAAAGGTTGCCGTTTCCGGACGAAGCATGGAAAACATTGTTGAGGTTGCAATCGAGCTTGGATATATGCACATTCCGGCAAACACCTTGATTCGCATTGACGACATAAACCGCTACCCTGACAATCAGCTTGTCATTGTGACTACCGGCTCACAGGGCGAAGAAATGAGCGCGCTTTTCAGAATGGCGTACTCTGACCACAGAAAGGTTGAAATTACAAATAACGATTTGATTATTGTTTCCGCAAGCGCAATTCCGGGCAATGAAAAAACCATTTCCCGCGTGATTAACGAGCTGTTCCGCAGAGGCGCAGAGGTTGTGTATGAATCGCACGCAGATATTCATGTTTCCGGTCACGCCTGCCAGGAGGAATTAAAGCTGATGCTTGCGCTGACCAAGCCAAAGTATTTCATGCCGGTACACGGCGAATACCGCCACTTAAAGGCGCATGCAGACCTCGCCGAAATTATGGGTGTACCGCTTGAAAACTCCTTCCTCTTGGAAAACGGTCATGTTTTGGAATTAGACGGCGAAAGCGCGAGAATCAACGGTATGGTGCCGAGCGGCAAGCTGCTTGTCGACGGTCTCGGTGTCGGCGATGTCGGCAACATTGTATTGCGTGACAGAAAGCATTTGGCAAATGACGGCTTAATCGTCTGCGTGGTATCAATTTCCGCAGAAACCGGTGCACTGCTCTCCGGTCCGGACATTATCTCGCGCGGCTTTGTATATGTCCGCGAATCCGAGGAACTGATGGAAGGTGCACGCGAGGTAACCAAGGAAGCGCTCGACCGCACAATTGCGAGAGGCGGCGCTGACTGGACGGCACTCAAAACCGCAATGCGCACCGCACTCGGCGACTATATGTATGAAAAAACTAAGCGTTCACCGATGATTCTGCCGGTGGTTATGGAAGTTTAATTTAACCAGCGCGAAACGCATACAGGCATATATTAAACAACAATCCAAAAGGCTGAACGAAATCAATTCGTTCAGCCTTTTATCACTGTACTTAACGGTTTTTGGTAAACCATAAAAGTTTTGAGAATAGCTTCAACACTTTAAAGATACTATACCTTTTCCAACTTATTGGAATACAAGTTATTCTTGTCTACAAACAAAACGGATTTTTGCTTTTTGAGTTTTTGAGTTCATTTTGCGAAATACATGTTTGTTTTCGGAATTGAGAAGGCGTAACGCCGGTTGTTCGTTTGAATATCCGCATAAAATGCACATCGTTATTATAGCCGCAGCATTGCGCTATGTAACTTACCGACATATCTGTACTTGACAGCAAATACTGCGCATACTTTATACGGCTGTCTGTAATATCTGATATGATTGACTCGTCAAAAAAAGCTTTGTATAAATGCTGAATATAGGAGCGACTCAACTTCAGTCTCTTACATATAGCATTCATACTCCAGTCATTGTCAGGCTTAAGGTATATTTCATTGCGCAGCAAGGAAAGCTCGTTGTAATACATGTTTTCTCTTTTAAAATCCGGCATATTTATTCTTTCATACAATTTGAGCAGAAGAAGCTCAAAATACAATTCTAAGGACTTCTCTTTACCTATGTTCTGAGAGTATTTTTCACGAAACATATTTTTTGTAAATTCTGCAATTTCAGCCACACTATTCACAGAGATAATTGTATCAAACGGTATTTTCAATTTCTCAATTGTAAGAACCTCTTCATCTTCCATTTCAAAATGAATCCAGTCGTTTATAAATTCACCGTTGGATGCTCCATAAATCTGTGGTGTACCCTTTTTGAAAATTATAACGGAATTCGGCGCAGAGCACTGCTTTATGCCATCCAAAACAAAAAAAGCCTCCGTTCTTAATATGAGCAGCATATAATCACCGGAACCAAATGGTCTGTTGATGCAGAAATTTTCAGAATGACGGTAGTTATATCCCACGTTAACTATTTTCATATTTTCACCTCGAAAAAGCACAAAACATCAGTTAATTAGCATTATAAACTATTGCAAGTAAAATAGCAAGCCTATATTATGATATTACACATTATTGAAAGGAGAAAAACAATGAAAGCAGAATTAATCATTAATAAAAACTACACAATCGGTGAAATCGACAAAAGAATTTACGGGTCTTTTATTGAGCATCTGGGCAGGGTGATTTACGGCGGAATATATGAGCTGTCTCACAAAACGGCGGACAAGAACGGCTTCAGACAAGATGTGCTGGATATCATCAAAGAAATTGGTGTGCCGATCGTGCGATACCCGGGCGGAAATTTTGTCTCCGGATACAATTGGGAGGACGGCATAGGAGACAAGTCAAAGCGGCCAAAAAGACTGGACTGTGCGTGGGATGTCACCGAGACAAACGAAGTGGGCACAGATGAGTTTCAGCAATGGGCAAAACAGGCAAATACCGAAATTTTGATGACGGTGAATCTCGGCACCAGAGGCGCTACGGACGCAAAGAATTTGCTTGAGTATTGCAATCTCGACACTGATACCTATTATGCTAAATTAAGAAAAGAAAACGGTTTTGAAAACCCCTTCAAAATCAAAACCTGGTGCCTGGGAAATGAGATGGACGGTCCGTGGCAGATCGGACATAAAACAGCCGAAGAATATGCACGTCTTGCCACCGAAACCGCAAAACTGATGAAGCGTACAGACCCTGATATTGAGCTCGTGGCATGCGGAAGTGCACAGTTCCATATGCGTACATTCGGCGATTGGGAATGGACAGTATTGAATCATGCCTACGATTATATAGACTATATTTCTTTGCATCAATACTACGAAAACCAAAAGAATGATACAGCATACTTTCTCGGCGAATCCGTAAAAATGGATAAATATATAAAGGCAGTTATCGCATTGTGCGATGCCGTTCAAGCGAAAAAACATTCAGATAAAGTAATTAACCTTTCCTTTGATGAATGGAATATATGGTATCACAGTAAAGTCAGAAAATACGAAAAATGGCAAATTGCTTCGCCGCAATCGGAAGATGAATATACCTTTGAAGATGCACTTTTAGTTGGTTGCATGCTGATGACACTTCAGAACAACTGCGACAGAGTGAAAATTGCATGTCTGGCACAGCTTGTAAATGCAATCGCACCAATTATGACGCAGCCCGGCGGAGATATTTGGCTCCAGACGACATTCTATCCATATTTGTATGCATCTGTACATGGCAGAGGAACGACAATGCGCACAATCGTTAAGTGTGACAGCTATCGTACTTCCTATGCAGATATCCCCTATATTGAGACCTCTGTTATCCACAATGCAGAAAAAAGAGAAATAACTGTATTTGCCGTAAACCGCTCACTGGATGAAGATGTAAGCATAGACCTTACCTTTGAGAATTTCGGTTCGTGCGTTCCGGTTGAGCACCTTGAGCTGTATTCAGATGATTTAAAAGCATTTAACAGCGCTGAATGCCAAAACATCGCGCCTACCAAAGTGCGTGTAAGCACGGAAAGCGGAGCGCAGCACAATGTAACATTAAAAAAGCATTCGTGGAACATGTTGAGATATACATATTAACCTCAAAACAATAAAAACTCCCGGATTTCACATCAATCCGGGAGTTTTTTTCTGTTCAAATTATTGTATAATTCTTAATCCAAATAATCCTTAAGCTTCTTGCTTCTGCTCGGATGGCGCAGCTTACGGAGTGCCTTTGCTTCTATCTGACGGATACGCTCACGCGTTACATCGAAGCGTTTGCCCACCTCTTCAAGTGTTCTTGCTCTGCCGTCCTCCAAACCGAAGCGCAGTTTTAACACCTTCGCCTCACGCGGGGTCAGCGTTGCGAGCACCTCCAAAAGCTGCTCCTTTAACAGCACATAGCTTGCAGACTCCGACGGTGCCGGCGCATCGTCGTCCGGGATAAAGTCGCCCAGGTGACTGTCCTCCTCTTCGCCAATCGGCGTTTCTAAGGATACCGGCTCCTGCGCAATCTTCATAATCTCGCGCACCTTTTCCGGCGACATATTCAGCTCCTTGGAGATTTCCTCCGGCGTAGGCTCACGGCCAAGCTCCTGCAGAAGCTGGCGCGATACGCGAATCAGCTTATTGATGGTTTCTACCATGTGCACAGGAATACGAATCGTTCTCGCCTGGTCGGCAATGGCTCTCGTAATCGCCTGGCGAATCCACCAGGTTGCATAGGTAGAGAACTTATAGCCCTTGGTATAGTTAAACTTTTCTACCGCCTTAATCAAGCCGAGGTTACCCTCCTGAATCAAATCAAGGAAGAGCATACCACGCCCGACATAGCGCTTTGCGATGCTGACAACCAAGCGCAGATTTGCCTCGGACAGGCGCTTTTTCGCCTCCTGGTCACCTTCAGCCATACGCTTTGCAAGTTCAATTTCCTCGGTCGGCTCCAAAAGCGGCACCTTACCGATTTCCTTTAAATACATTTTGACATGGTCATCAATATTGACACCTTCCGGAACGGATAAATCCTCCACATCCTCCTGGGACATTTCGATTTCCTCTAATTCCTTGTCCATGTCAGCTACGATCTCGATTCCGGCTTTTTCGAGTGTCTCGTACACCTTGTCGATCTGCTCTGCCGCGATATCCACCGCTTCGAAAGCGTCCATAATTTCCTTAAATGTCAATACGCCACTCTTTTTGCCACGTTCTAAAAGCTCGCGTGCTATCGCTTTTTTGCTTACCTCTACTTCGCTCATTAAAACGCGCCCCCTCTCTTTTTGCCGAGTTCGATTTTCTGCATCAGCAGTTCCTGAATAATTTTTGGATCCGATTCCTGTTTGATTCTTTCTTCCAGTTTGATGCGCTCAATCTGTATAATAAAATCTTCGGCCGCTGCCTGAATATCCGCATAAACGGAGGTGTCGAACAGGATTTCGGTGATATATTTGTTCTCCTCATCGCCGAAGCCGCCGAGCACTGCCGCCGCTGCCGGCGCTGCGCCGCGGTTCCACGAATCAATGAGAACACATGCTAACCTGCAATGCAGCGGATTGGAAAAATTGGCACAACCGATTTCGGTTTCTGCCTTTTTCGCTGCCTGCCGGTTAATAAACATAAGATATAAAAGCTTTCGCTCCGCAATTTCCAGCGGTGCATTTTTGCGAATCACCACCGGTGCTTCGCCCTTGGTTTCAATCTTGACCGGTCTTGTCTGTCCGGTGTATTGCTTTTTTTCGCTTGTTCGGCGCTCTCTGCCCTGCAGACGCCTGATTTCCGCAAAGATAGATTCCTTCTTCACATTATAATCGCGCGCGAGCATTTCGGCATACGAGTCAATCTCCACAGAGTTTTTCGTCGAAACCAGAATCTGCGCCGCCTCCTGCAAAAACTTGACCTTGTCATCGACGCTGTTGTCGATGTCGTATTTGCGCTTCGCCAGATTCAAGCGAAACAGCGTTGCAGGCACAGCCTTTTTGAGCGCTTCGTTAAACTTTTCAGCGCCGCCGTGCTTTTTAATATACTCATCCGGGTCCTTCGCCCCGATTAAGCTCAAAATCTTCACGCGCACATCCGTTGCCGCAAACAGGTCAATGGCGCGCAGCGTTGCTTTAATACCGGCTTCATCTGTATCGTAGCAGATGACAACCTCCTGCGCATAGCGCTTGATGATGCGCGTTTGCTCCTGCGTCAGCGATGTGCCAAGTGTAGCTACTGCATTGGTGATGCCGGCCTGGTGCAAGGAAATGACATCCAAAAAGCCCTCGACCAAAATCAGGCGGCTTTCCTTTGTATTCTTTGCCACATTAAGTGCAAACAGGTTTTGACTCTTGCTGAAAACCTCCGTTTCCGGAGAGTTTAGATATTTTGGCTTTGTGTCGTCTAAAATTCTGCCGCCGAAGCCAATCACATTGCCGCGCACATCGATAATCGGGAACATCACGCGACCGCGGAACTTATCAATATAGCGGTTGTTTTTCGCAACAGCAAGCCCGAAATCAAAAAGCTCTTCCTTGCTGTAGCCAAGCGATTCCAAATGCTTTATCAGCTCCGTACCGCCCTCGGGTGCATAGCCGATACCGAACGAGGTCACCGTTTTCGGCAAAAGCGCACGCGAAACCACATAGTCTCTGCCCTTTTGCGCGCTTGGGTCTTTCACAAGCGTGTTATAAAAAAACTTGGCTGCAAAGGTATTCGCGCTGAGCATACGCTGCCTCTTGCGCGCGGCACGCTGCATTTGCGGCGACTGCTCCGGCTCCGGCAGGGTAATATTCGCGCGCTGCGCCAAAAACTTAAGTGCATCGACAAAGTCTAAGTTTTCTGCTTTCATAATGAAATTGATGACCGTGCCGCCCTCATTGCAACCGAAGCAATGAAAGAGCTGCTTGTCCGCAGAAACATGAAAAGAAGGCGTTTTTTCATTGTGAAACGGACAAAGCCCCATCGAGCTTCTGCCGTTCTTTTTCAGCCGAACATATGCGGATATCACATCTTCTATATCATTTGCGGATATCACTTGTTGTATAAGCTCATCGGAATAATACAAGAAAACTTACGCTCCTTTAAAATTACACTTATACTCACAAATTCGACATTTTTAGAAAAATTCCTTCTTTGCAACTGAATATTTAATTGTATTTCTTTTTATTTTAAAAAACGGTCCAGGATTTCGGCACAAATATGCTGTTATATGTCGAAACGGCATAATCGTCGCTCATACCGGCAATATAATCGCAAACAATGCGGTCGGTCTCCCACTTTTCAAGTCCGGCACGATATTCCTCCGGCAGCTGCTCGGTATGGGAAACAAAATGGTGAAACATTGCTTCGATAATGTAGTTTGCCTTGCGCTCCTCATTTCTCTTTTGCGGATAATCGTATACCTTAGCAAACATAAAATCGCGCAGGGACATAAACATTTCCTCCACCTCGTCCGACATTTTTACATAATTTTTATCTAACGAGGTTTCGATAATATTTGTAATCAGAGCATCAATGCGGTCGGAGTGCGAAGCACCGAGCGTGCGCACAACCGCGTCCGGGATATCGCTTTCGCTTAAAATACCGGCGCGCATTGCATCGTCAATATCATGGTTGACATAGGCGATTTTATCGGCATACTTTAAAACATAGCCCTCGAGTGTGTCCGGCTTGTGACTGCCGGTATGATTCGCAATACCGTTTCGCACCTCCGGTGTCAAATTCAAGCCCATTCCATCCTTTTCGAGCACTTCTACCACGCGCAAGCTCTGCGTATAGTGCCGAAAACCACCCTTGCAAAGCTTGTCGAGCATATCCTCACCCGTATGCCCGAACGGCGTGTGCCCCAAATCGTGTGCAAGACTCATCGCCTCGGTTAAATCCTCGTTTAAGCGGAGTGCACGCGCGATACTGCGCGCAATCTGCGTTACCTCCAAGGTATGTGTCAGTCGCGTTCTGTAGTGGTCGCCCATCGGCGCGATAAACACCTGTGTTTTATGCTTCAAGCGCCGAAACGCCTTACAATGGATTACGCGGTCACGGTCACGCTGAAACGCCGTTCTGTAGTCACACGGCGGCTCTGCGCGGTCTCTGCCTTTCGTTTGCGTAGAAAGCACAGCATAGGGCGAAAGCCTTTGCTGTTCCTCTGCTTCAATCCGTTCTCTGATACTGAGCATCGTCATCCCTCCGAGACTAATTTGTCCAACCGACATAGGTAAAATAGTTTTCCTTCAGCGCGGCTCCTGCCTTTTTTGCTGCGCCAAAGTCCGCAAACAACCCAAAGACGGACGGCCCGCTGCCACTCATCACAGCGCCGAGTGCACCGCAGGATAGCAATACATTTTTAATCTCGCCGATCACCGGATGCATCCCCTGCGTTACCGGCTCCATTACATTTTGCATTTTCGCTGCTATCGCGCGGACATCCTTCTTTCCAAGTGCGTCAATCAGCCCTTTTGTATCGGGGTGCTCGATAATTTCCTCTCTGTCAATTGCTTTATAAATCTCCGGTGTCGAAACGCTGATTTTAGGCTTTGCAATCACAATCGGCGTTTTCGGAAGTGCCGGCAAATCCGTCAATTTCTCGCCGATACCCTCCGCCAGCACAGTGCCGCCTCGCAGACAGTACGGCACATCCGCGCCAAGCTTTAAGCCCATCGCCTCCAGCTTTTCTTCGCCAAGCGCTGTTTCATAGAGCATATCAAGCGCCTGCAAAACCGCAGCCGCATTACCGCTGCCGCCCGCCAGACCTGCGCTGACCGGGATGCGCTTTTCAATTTGAATACGCGCGCCGCCGTTGATGCCCGTTTCTTCAAAAAACAGCTTTGCTGCCTTGTAGGCAATGTTTTTCTCATCTGTCGGCAAGAAATACAGATTGCACGAAAGCTCGATGCCGCTCTTTATTTTTTCCACATACACACTGTCGCACAAATTGCACTTTTGCATCACCATCTGCACCGTATGGTAGCCGTCGTCGCGCACGCCGCACACATCCAGCGACAGATTGATTTTCGCCTGCGAATTTATCAGCACTTTATCCATAAAATCACCATTATTCTCATATTTTCTTTATTGTAACACAAAGGACGCAAAACGGTCAAGTTTCGCGTCCTTTACAGGTTTGTATCAGCAATGTTATTTTGTATGCACAAGCTCGTAGCTGTCGCCGTCGTTAAACTTTTCGCCGTCCACGCCGGTCGGCATCTGTTCTCCATTCTTTTCAAAGGACCAGTAAGTCTGCGTTTTGTTATAATCTGCCGTCATACCGTTGACTGCTTTGATATACAACCCGTACACGCTCTTCTCACCCGCCACCAAGCGGTGCTCCATCAGCGCTTCGCCAACGGTTTCTGCATCGGAGTGCAAAGTAAAGGTAACGCTTTTCTCCTCTGCTGTCACGCGCACGGTCAGCGTTTTTGCGCCGTCGCCCAAGGTTGTGTCCTTTGTATAAAGTGCCGTGTCCCATAAAGAGCCGCTCGACTGTATGCCACCACAGGCAATCAAGCTTACGCAAAGTACAAGTGCCAAAAGGGTTATAACTGTTTTTTTCATTGCTTTTTTCTCCTCTGTATGTTCTGTTGCTCGCTTACCTATCAAGCCAAGCCCTTTAAAACCAACATTATTTTACAGCCTCAATCGCCTTATCCAGCTGCACATCCTGCGCACGCTCAATCGCTTCGGCAGGATACCCTTTTTCAAAACCGCTCTCAATTACCACATCCGGCTCAAAGCCGATACCGTGGATACACTTATCGTCCGGTGTATAGTAGCGTTCAACCGTGATACTCATTCCACCGCCACTGCGAATCGGAAATACATTTTGTGTTATCCCCTTACCGAAGGTTTTTGTGCCGACAAGCGCTTGCAAGCGGCTATTACCGCGCAGTGCGCCGATCAGCACCTCGGATGCGCTTGCACTGTTTTCATTTGCTAAAATCACCACCGGCAAATCAATGCAGTGTCCGCTTGCATATTCATAGCTGCGCGCTCCGGATTTATCCATTCTGTACACAACCGTAGCCCCCTCGTCTAAGAAGAAGCCGGCAAGATTGCACGCCGTATAAAAATCACCGCCGCCGTTGTCACGCAGGTCAATCACAATACGCTCCATCCCCTGCGCTGCCAACGCCTCGTAATGATTTTTGAATTCCGCATCCGTATCCTCATCAAAGGAGGTGATTTTAAAATAGCCGACATTTCCGTTTTCCATACGGCTCGTCACCGTCTTTAAGTGAATCGCGCGTCTGGTGATTGTAAAGGTTTTCTCCACGCCGTCGCGCAAAAAGGCCGCCTCTACCAAGCTGCCCTCGCCCTGTGCTTCCGAGCCATCGCCACGCAGCGCCTGTGCTGCCGCATCAAGGTCATCGTAGGCTTTGCCGTCGATACGCACCAGAATATCGCCTGCCTGTACGCCCGCTTCCGCTCCCGGACAATCCTCATAAGCCTGCAAAATGATAATCTGCCCATCATTTGTCTGCGAAAGCACTAAGCCTACACCGACATAACTGCCACGTGTCGAACGGATAAATTCCTCAAACTCTGCCGGTGTGTAGTAGGTTGTATAATCGTCGAGCGCATAGGTCATACCCTTTGCTGCCATTTCATACAGCTCGCGCTCGTCATAGTCCTCCAAATACAAGGCATCGATGTACATTTTTACCTCGCTTAAAACCTCGCTGCCCTCGCCACCGAGCACTGTACGGTTTAAAACGGCCGTACCGACACCCAAATACAGCACTGAGGACAAAACGAAGGTCACAACGACCGAAATTACGCAGGCAATAATGATTTTACTCTTGTTTTGATTCATAACCATCCCTCCGAACACAAAAAAGCAAATCCCGCCGCAAGCCTCGCTTCACGGCGAAATTCGCTCTTTAAATCAAGTATATTACTGCGGGTTAAAAGATATACGGTCTCGGATTCGTATATTTTCCCGTACTGTTGATAATTACACCAAAATGAATATGCGGTCCGGTGGAATTACCGGTCGAGCCCGCAAGTGCAATCTGCTGACCGCGCTTAACCGTCTGCCCTGCACTAACCTGCAGCACACTGTTGTGCGCATACAGTGTTGTAATCGAGCCGTGACTAATCGTGACACAGTTGCCGTAACCACCATTACGCCAGCCGGATGAAAGCACTACGCCATCCTCTGCCGCAAGCACCGGTGTGCCCATCGGCACGGCAATATCAATACCGGTATGGTTGTCCGGTCTGCCACGCAATGTGCGCGGCCCGTACTCCGAGGTAATCGTACCGCGCAGTGTAGACGGCCAACCGAGCTGACCGCCGCTGTAGGCCGCCGTCACATTCGGCGTAGTGCCGTTTGCAGCTTGGATTTCCTTTAAAATCAATTCATTTTCGCGTGTACGCTGCTGGTACTGCTCTTCTATGTAGTGCTCATCTGCGCGCAGCTCATTAATCAGCTTCTGGCTCTGTGCACTCTTGGTATCCAGTTCTTTTCTCTGCTCAGCAATTTTTTCGCGAGCAGCCTCGTTTTCTGCCTTCGCAGTCTCTATTTCTTTTTTTGCTTCAACAATCGTCGTTTTTCTGACCTTCAGATCATTAATAAGTGCCGTATCGTGCGTCACCAACTGACGAATCATATCCACACGAATCATAAAATCCGAGAAGCTGTCTGCGCCGAACAAAATTTCCAGATAGGAAACGCTGCCCTTCTCATACATCACACGCAGACGCATTTTCAAGAGCGTATCACTCGTCTCGATTTCCTTTTCTACCTCGGCAATCTCACGCTCTTTCTCTTCAATTTCCGCATCATTGCGCGCAATAACTTTATTCAAATTGTCAATTTGGAGATTGAGGTCAGCAATTTCACCGTCGATTCGGTCTTTTTCCTGCTCTTTGGCTTTTCGCTCGCTTCGCTTTTGCGAAAGCTCCTTCTCAAGCTCCTTTTTCTCCTGATTGTTCTGATTGTATTTATTTTGCAAATCCGATGCAGATGCAACAACACCAAGCACCGCCGGCAAAACCACAGCCATACAGATTGCAAAGGCAACAAGCAGGCTGATAATTGCAGTGAGCCGCTTTTTCATATGTTCCTCCTTTAAGAAAATGCGCAAAAACTTTATACATCCAAATGCTTACGAATTGAAAATGCGCTGCCGAGTGCGCCGATGAGCGCGCCGATACATACGAACACGCCGAGCATCATCCACGCAACCTTGCCGTATGCCTTGAAGGTAAACATATCAATTCCCGTATCAATTGCACCAATCGCTGCAATATATCCCCAGGAAACCAAGCCGAAAGCTACCAGGGCACCAACAATACCGATGATGATTCCCTCGAAAACAAACGGCCAACGGATAAACCAGTCAGTTGCACCGACAAACTTCATTACGCCAATTTCCTTACGACGCGCATACACGGCAAGCTTAATTGTATTGGCAATGATAAACACAGAAACCAAGCAAAGCAAAAGCATACCCCAAAAGCTTATGTTGCGCACGCCGTTACTGAAGGCTAAAATGTTTTCCATCACCGTCTGCTTATCGGAAACCTCTGCTACGCCCTCAATGCCGGCAACTGCCTGTATTGTGTCCTGCAGAAGCGACAAATCCTTCAGCGTAATTTTTAAAGAATCGCGGAAGGGATTGTCGTCACCTTCGTAGCCCGAAAGCAACGCTTCATTATCCTCGGAAAGCTCGCGCATATACTCAAGCGTCTCTTCCTTGGAAAAGATTTCAACCGTTGCGACATTTTCAAGCTTGGAAACCTTGTTTTTTACAGCTTCAACCTCTGCTTTGGAATAGGTATCGTCGATAAATGCCTGCACCTCGCACTGCTGCTCCAGCTGTCCGGCAATATGGTTGACATTGATGCTGATGGACAAAAACAGTCCTAAAATAATCATACAGCAAACAACGGTAAAAATCGATGTAAGGCTCGTTAAGCCGTTACGAAAAACACTGCGGAACGCCTGCGATAAATAGTAATTAAAATTATTCGTTTTCATTCAGCTCATAGCCTCCCTTACTGTCATCACGCACGAGTGCACCATCTTCAATAGCTATGACTCTTTTGTGCACGCGGTCCACAATCTCCTTGGCATGCGTTGCCATAACCACAGTTGTACCGCGTGAGTTGATATCGCAAAGCAAATCCACGATTTCAAACGATGTCTTCGGCGGCAGGCTTGCCGTCGGCTCATCGGCCAGAAGAATCGGCGGATTGTTTGCAAGCGCACGCGCTACGGCAACGCGCTGTGCCTCACCGCGCGAAAGCTGCGGCGGAAAAAGCTTTGCCTTGCCCGAAAGCCCGACCATACTCAAAAGATGCGGCACCTGTCGGCGAATTTCGCGCTTCGTTGCCCCGACAATTTTCATCGCAAATGCAATGTTTTCAAAAACGGTACGATCGTCAAGCAGGCGGAAATCCTGAAAAATAACGCCAAACGAGCGGCGCAAATACGGAATCTCCTTGCGCGCAAGCGTTTCCACCTGTGTACCGTCGACAAAAATTGAGCCGGAGGTCGGCGTTTCCTCGTGCATCAAAAGACGCGTAAGTGTAGACTTTCCGGAACCGCTCGGTCCGACTACAAACACAAATTCGCCCTTATTAATGTGAAAATTAACATTATCGAGTGCCTTTGTGCCATCCTCATAAACCTTTGTTACATTCTCAAATGTTATCATATTTTCCTCTCCGTTTTTTTGCAACCTTTCCGTTGCCAAAGCCTATCAGATTTTCATCGGGTTAGATTCAAGGTACTGCTGCACCATCATTGCTACTTTAAATACAACTGCGTCGTCAAACTTTCTTAAATCAAGGCCAATTGTCTTTTGTACCTTATCCAAGCGGTACACAAGCGTATTTCTGTGGATATACAGCTTGCGCGCCGTTTCGCTGACATTTAAGTCGTTTTTAAAGAACTCATAAATCGTCGTCACAATTTCTTCGTCGAGCGCATCTAAGCCGCGCTTGGTCAGCACTTCCTGCAAAAACAGCTGGCAAAGCTTAATCGGCAAATAATAAATCAGTCTGCCGACACCCAGGTTTTTATATGTAAGGATGCGCTTTTCATTTTCAAACACACTGCCGACCTCAAGCGCAACCTGCGCTTCCTTATAAGCAGCCGCCAACGCATTGACATTGCTCGTCACGGTTGAAATACCAATCATGACATTGAGCATTGCCTCAGAGCTGAGCGTATCGGCAATGGTCTGCGCAAGTGTCTCTAAAGAATCCTCTGTCGTTTCCGCATCAATTTCCTTGACAAGCACAATCGTGGTATCATCCATCGCAAAAACAAAGTCATGCTCCGTTTTCGGGAACAGGTTCATAAACACATCGATTGCCGCAACATCGCCTGCCTGCATAACCTTTAAAATGAACACAACTCTTTCCTGCTCATAGTCCAAATGCAGCTCACGGGCGCGCTGATGTAAATCCAGCGGTAAAGTATTGTCCGAAATGATGTTTTTGATAAAGGTTGTCTTGTCATACTTATCATCATAGAACAAGCGGATGTTGTTGAGCGAAACGGCAATCATCATACAGGTGCGGCGCGCCTCATCACTCGTGCCGCGCACATATACGATGTGCTCTGTTTTCTTTTCCTTGCTGATACCGCAAATGCTGTAGCCGCGGCAGGAATGCACCTGCAGACAGTCCGTTGCCGTCGCAACGAAGCTTTCTGCATATTCGGTCATATCCTCCGACGCATTTGTCGCAACAACATAACCCTCAAAATCCATAACGCCGACCGGTGCCGTTAAAAAGGCATCCATCTGGTTAATTACATTTTGAAAAGTCTTTTTCATCATGTTTTTACTTCCTCCCGTAATGCGCAGCAAGCTTACCGTTGTGCATTTCGCACAACTCCCACGGCTTGAAGCGCAGTTCAATCTGCTTTTGCGCTATGTGCAATTTCCATAAATTCCACATCTTTTTTTGTGCACATTTTTAACTCGATACTTATATAATAAACTTTTTTCTAACATTTTGCAAGAAAAATTTTTGTTTTTTTGTGCAATTTTAATATTTTTTTCAATCCGCACGGCATTTGATTACACATTTTGGGCTTTTGTGCCATTTTACCAAACAAAAAGAAAAAGAGCGCTCCGATTCCCGAAGCACTCTTCTTATTTTATTGACACATAGTTTCATACGCAACACGCGCCGCATCCTCGCTCATATTGCAACCGAGCGCGTAAACCGGCACCCGCTCGACCAATGCCTCCACCAATGCAAAATAGAAATCCGCACTTTTTTCACTTTTCGGTCGAATGGTCTGCTCCAAAAGTCGCGGCAGAATGTCACTTACCTGCATCCGTGCAATCTCATTTTCAGCACTGCGGTGCAAAAATGCAACCGCCTGCACTGGAACACCGATATTACTGTTCAAATTCGTTTTTCCGCTCCACGGCGTACCATAGACATACCAGCCATCCTGCAGCATTCGTAATGCCGGCTTATCGTCGTTAATATAGTGCACTCTGTCACCGAAGCACTTAAACCAAAGCGCGGTATGTGTCGATTTACCGGTGCCGCTGTTGGCAGAAAACAAATAGCCCTTGCCATCCATTTCAATTGCAGAGGCATGCAGCATCAAGCCGTTATACCTTCTGTAAAGCTGATTATAAAACGCAGCACCGCTGAGCATATACTCCGCAGCATCACGGTTCATATGCTTATTTTGCTCACAATATCGTGCAAGCTGCTCTTCAGAAATATCAATTTCCACCTCTGCCGGACCGGCAAAGTCATATAAATACTTTTCCATACGGCGCACCATAAATGCCGTTTTGCAATACATCAGGACATTCAACTGCGCAATGCGTGCTTTTACCGCCACTGGCGCATTAGAATCCATCTTCTACAATCAAACCTCCGTCTTCAATCTCATCGCCGCCGAGGTTAATGTACGGTTCATCCGGCTTGTCCGGTTCTACCGGTTCATCCGGAACATCCACATCATCCGGACTCAGCGGCGGATCATCGTCGCCCGTGTCACCACCTGTGTTCGGATCATCCGGCGTATTCGGATTTTCGGGTTCATCCGGGTTCTCAGGTTCTTCAGGTTCTTCCGGTTCTTCCGAGCCGCTACCAGAGCCGCTACCAGAGCCACTGCCGGAACCGCTGCCTGTACCGCTACCGGAACCACTACCGGAACCACTGCCGGAGCCACTGCCGGAACCGCTGCCTGTACCGCTACCGGAACCACTACCGGAACCACTGCCGGAGCCACTGCCGGAGCCACTGCCGGAGCCACTACCGGAGCCACTGCCGGAGCCACTAC
>JAZQCN010000061.1:0-19943 GCA_045546315.1 Clostridia bacterium
GTAACGGGACCACGCTTTATCAAGCTTACTGTGATGGGCAAATTCTCCTTGAGGGGGCGAACTCGTGATGGCATTATTTGTTGATAATTTCGCCGGTGGCGGTGGCGCATCGAAAAAAATCATACGAGTGTTTCCGAAACGCACATCATATACGCCGGACGACGAGTATGTCTACATAGGCGGCCCGGACTTATTTGTACCTGAGCATGACGAAGTGCACATATCCTGCACATTCACATGGGATAAGCAATACTGCAAAGACTTGCAGCAAGAATGGCAAATGATAACTCGCAAGCCGGTGAAGCTCGGCGGTCCTGCTTTTGGCTCGGCGGCGCACGATTTCATTCAAGGACTGTACATAAAGCCGAACATTATTTTCACGACGCGCGGATGTAATAATAACTGCCCTTGGTGTTGTGTGCATGGTCTTGAAGGTTCGTTAAAAGAGTTACCAATCGTGCAGGGCAACATAATCCAGGACAATAATTTTTTGCAAGCATCAGATGCGCATAAGAACAAAGTGTATGAGATGCTCAAAACGCAAAAGGGCATCTGTTTTCGTGGTGGGCTTGAGGCGGATTTAGTGGATGATGCTTTTGTGGATGCGTTAAACAGTTTGTATTACACCTATAGTAGTGGCAGAAAGGTAAGTCGAATCAAAGAACTGTGGCTTGCGTGCGACACAGACAATTGCATAGCTGATTTTAAAAAAGCGTGCGAAAAGTTAAAGAAAGTGGGATTTACACGCGATAAAATTCATTGCTATGTATTGTCATATGGTAAGGATATGGGTGCTGACGAGGCGAGAGCGAGAACGGTATACGAATCCGGCGCTATGCCATTTATGCAATTGTATCGTGATTTTAGTGAAACAAAAACGGAATATAGTGTCGAGTGGAATGCTTTCGCTCGAATGTGGCAACGCCCTGCAGCCACTAAAGCACATATGGAAAAGGGTACATCTTTTATGGATTTTGATATATGAGGAAAGGAGCATAATATGAAGGCTTTGTTAAAATATCCGGGTGGCAAATGGCGTATTGCAAAAGAGATTGTAAGCTATTTCCCGGAACATAAAGTTTATCTTGAACCCTACTTTGGGAGTGGCGCGGTGTTCTTTACGAAAGAGCCGTCATTTATGGAAACCATCAACGATTTGGATGGGAACGTAGTAAATCTTTTCAAAGTGATGCGTGAATATCCATACGACTTGGCGAGGCTGATTGAGTTGACACCATTTTCGAGAGAGGAATTTTTAAAGATTCAAGAGGATAAAGCGGGACAAGAAATTCATTTAACGCAGGACAATATCGAAAATGCGCGCCGCTTCATTGTACGATGCAATCAAGGATTTGGAAGCAAGCTTTCGGACCGCGTGGGTTGGAAACATACTACCTGCTCACGAGGACCGAGAAATGCAATTATTTGGAATAAGATTCCGGAGTTGATTATTGCATCTGCAGAACGATTGAAAAACGCACAGATAGAGCAAACAACGGCCGTAGAACTTATAAAAAAATACAATCATAAGGATTGTCTAATATATGCTGACCCGCCGTACATTAAAGAAGCGCGCCCGGTTAGAGCATATCGACACGAAATGCAGGATGAGAATCAACATTTGGAACTTTTAACGGCATTAAAGCAGCATCAAGGTTATTTCGTTTTGAGCGGATATGACAATTCGCTTTATAGGGAACACCTGCAGGGATGCCGCAAGATTGAAATCAATACATATGTAAATTCCGGACGGGCATCCGTCGAGTGCCTGTGGATGAATTTTTAAAGGAGCATAAATAAATGACAGAGCGTGAAAGATTGATTGAATTGTTATACAACACCGGAATGGTAGAAAGCAGACACCGTTGCAACATTGTGGCAGATGAGCTTCTTGCAAACGGCGTAATTGTACCGCCTTGTAAGGTTAGGGATGAGGTGTATGGTGTATTCGAAGATGATGTTTTAGATGATGAAATAATACTTATTGAAGTAACCGAAACAGCAATATATTTATCGACTTGTAGCGAAAGATATATGTGGGTAAATGGATATTTGTATAGTGAAATGTTAGACCAAAAGTTATTCCTCACCAAAGAAGAAGCAGAGCAGGCATTGAAAGCGAGGGATGAAGGATGAAAACAGAATATACAAAAGAGCAATGGTTAGAGGAAGGCAAAAAACGGTTTGGTGAAGATTTTGAAAACTGGAAGTTTGTTTGTCCAAAATGCGGAAACATTGCCAGCGGCGCGGAGTTTAAAGAGTTGGGTGCTGATATAAATTCGATATATGTTGAGTGCATCGGAAGATACGGCAAAAGCAAAGGCTGTAATTGGGCTGCATATGGTTTGTTTGATATTTGTACGGTTCATGTAGAGGGAACACCTGTATTCGACTTTGCACCTTCGGACACAGCTCACCCAACCGAGAAAGGCGGTGCGGATAATGTTTAAATTCCATATAAAAGGTTTTGCAGCTTGCAATGACCCTTATTATTACAGTAGCAGTTATCCCGTTGACATTAAAGTAAACGCAGAAACGAAAACGGAAGCGGTTGCAAAGGCAAGCAATTTTGTCAACGAGGGCATTGCGGGCGGTAAGATATGGACAGGCGCACGATGCAGGGATAATGGCGTGCCGCAAGAAATGAAGCAAAGGTGGGTGAAATACATATGACAGAGCAAAAGTGTATTGCCGAGAAGGATAAAGAGATTGAGGATTTAATTGCTCAACGAGATAGAGCTTTTTTGGAAAGCCGAAGAATTGCTAGACAAAACGGAATGCTTCGCGATGAAATAAATGCGAATAAAAAAGCAAAATCCGAAGCAGTAAAAAAGTTCGCGGAGCAGGTAATAAAGCAAAGTTGCCTTTTCTATGACGGAAAGCAATATATTTCTGCCAACAGCATCCGTAAACTTGCAAAGAAATGGTAGGCGCGGGCGAATAAACAAAGGAGGACAAAACCGTGACATTGAAAGAACTATCGCAATTGTATTACTTGAACCGCGAAATTGAAATTGACCAGCAAAGGTTAGCGGAACTTCGGGCGAAAGCGTTCGGAGCGTCTGCTATGGTTCTTTCTCATGCGCCGGGCGGAGGCAAAGTCGAAAGTCGGCTTGAGAAAGATGTCGCGGAAATTGTCGACCTCGAAGCAATCCTGTCTGCGAAAATCACGCAATGCATGCACGAGCGCAACCGACTCGAACGATACATAGCTGATATTCCGGACAGTTTGACACGGCAGATATTTACGCTGCGGTTTATTAACGGTCTGCACTGGCTGCAAATAGCTTTTAGTGTTGGCGGAGAAAATACAGAGGCGAGCGTGAAAATGATTTGCTATCGCTATATTAAAAAAACGGCAAAAAAATAAAGTTGTTACTTTTGTTACTTTTACCTATGTTATAATGATACCATAGGAAAAACACAAGGACACCCGAATTCCCTTTTGGGTGTCTTTTTCATTGGAGCAAAACTATGGAACAGATAAAATGGATTGAATCTCCGAAAACTTGCAAGGAATGCAAATACCGCGATAACAAGCAAAAAACCTGCAAACTCGGGTATAAATGTCCGTACACAGGACGAAAACAAGGGAAAAAGAAATAAATTTTGGACACGATAACGCGCGAGAGAAGGAGGTGCGCCAAATGTCAAATGCAGGAAGGCCGCCGAAATATGCTTGCGCTGAGGATATGGAAACGGTCATTGATGCATATTTTAAAAGTTGCGAAGGTAAACCGCTGACCAACGAGGACGGCGAAATATTGACGGATAAGCGCGGAAATCCATATCTTGTTGATGCACATCCGCCGACAGTCACGGGGCTTGCACTTGCGCTTGGCTTTAACAGCCGACAGTCTTTGTTAAATTACCAGGCAAGAGGAAAATTCAAAGACATAATCATGCGCGCAAAATCCCGTTGCGAGGAATACGCAGAGCGAAGGCTTTATGACCGCGATGGCGTGAACGGCGCGAAATTCAGCCTGATAAACAATTTCAAAGGATGGAGCGACAAATCCGCTGACGAGAGCGACGCTGAGTCGCTTGCAAAACTGGACGCATTGATAAGAGGTATAGACAATGCAGCTAAGCAATAAACAAAAAGAATACTGGAATAACGCGACGCATCGCTGGAATATCAAAGAAGGCGCGACGCGTTCCGGTAAAACATATCTTGATTTTTTCATGATTCCTCGGCGTATCAGAGCATGCTCAAATACCGGCATCATTGTTTTAATCGGAAATACAAAAAACACACTGGAAAGAAACATATTCGAGCCGATGCGCAATCTGTATGGCGATAAGCTTGTCGGCGATGTGAGTAGCAACAATACAATACAACTGTTCGGACGGAAATGTCACGCGCTCGGTGCAGAAAAAATCAATATGATTTCCAAAATCCAGGGCGCCGGCATTGAATACTGCTACGGTGATGAGGTGACGACCTGGCACGAAGGTGTATTCTCAATGTTAAAATCTCGTCTGGACAAGCCAAATTCTTGTTTTGACGGCACTTGCAACCCGGAAGGCCCGAATCATTGGCTGAAAGCATTTCTTGACAGTGATGCAGATATTTACAGACAGACATACTGCATTGACGATAATCCGTTTCTCTCCCCTACTTTTGTAGAACAGCTGAAAAAGGAATATGCAGGCAGCGTGTACTACGACCGTTTTATCCTCGGCAAATGGATTCCGGCAGAAGGCGTCATATACCGGCTTTTTGCAAATACACCGGAAAACTTCATTGCGGAAGATGTGGACGCCAGCTCCGTTGCGTATGCCACTATCGGCGTAGACTTCGGCGGAAACAAATCAGCACACGCATTTGCGTGTAATGGATTCACGCGCGATATGCGGCAAGTCATTACACTTGATGAATTTTACCTCAAAAAAGAAATATCGCCGAGCGAACTGGAAGCTTGCTTTGTGGATTTTGTACAGCGCAACAAAGCCAAATATCCGATTTATGAAGCCTATTGCGACAGCGCAGAATCAACCTTGATAAAAGGTTTGGAATCTGCTGTAATTCGACACAGCCTCGGTATAACCGTAAAAAAAGCAATCAAAGGCGAAATACGAAACCGTATTCGCTTTTTTAATGTAATTATGGCACGCGGTTGCTACAAAATTCTGCGACACTGCACACACACGATTGACGCGCTGAAAAATGCACTATGGGACAGTAAGGCGCTTGTGGATACGCGCTTGGATGATGGCAAAATGAATGTGGACAGTTTGGATGCACTCGAATACGCTACCGAAGCGCAAATGAAAAATATATTGATGATAGGTGGTATATGATGGACATCGAAAAATATCTTCAGAAGCTCGGCATTAAAACAATCCCGGGCACTTTTTACAACTACATAGAGGAATGGCTTGAATGGTACCAGGGCGATGTAGAAAAATTCCACAAATACAATGTCTACAACGGAATACAAATGGTCGGGCAAAAACGCGCAGCGCTGGGCATGGCAAAAAGAGTATGCGAGGACTGGGCAGCGCTTTTGATGAATGAAAAGGTTGAATTTACAACACAGAATGAGGCCGCGACCGAGCGCGTGCTCGAAATTATGCACGATAATAATTTCCGCGTAAAGGCAAATCAGCTTGTAGAGCTGGCGTTTGCCCTCGGCACCGGCGCTTTTGTCGAATATATGGACGGTAAGAAAATCAAAATCGACTATATTCGCGCAAATATGATATTCCCTATTTCGTGGGACAACACCGGCATAACGGAATGCGCATTCGCCTCTGAAAAAACCATTGACGGCAAAAAGTGCGTATACATACAAATTCATCTGCTTAAAAACGGAAAATACATAATTCAAAACCGCTTATTTAACAGCGAGAGCGGAAAGGCAGAGCCTCTGCCGAAAAATGTGAAAGCGGACTACGATACTAAGAGCACAAAGCCATTTTTCCAGATTATAACGCCGTGCATCGTAAACAATGTTGACTTGGATATACCGCTCGGCATTTCGGTTTACGCAAATGCATTGGATGTGCTCAAGGGCATCGACCTTGTTTATGACAGCTATTGCAATGAATTCAAGCTCGGCAAAAAGCGCGTTTATGTTCCGGTAAGCATGGCAAAAATTCAAATGACCAAAGACGGAAACGCAACGCCGGTTTTCGATAATAACGATACCGTGTTCTACGCGCTACAGAGCGACGAAATGAGCGAGTTAAAAGAAAGCACTATGACGATTCGCGCCGCTGAACACACCGAGGGCTTGCGTGAGAATTTAAATCAGCTTTCGGAAAAGTGCGGCTTCGGCAAAGGGCATTATCGTTTTGAAGCTGCCGGCGTAAAAACGGCAACGGAAATCGTCAGTGAGGATTCCGACCTTTACAGAAACCTTAAAAAGCACGAGCATATTTTTGAAAACGCTTTAATCAATCTGATTCAAATTTTGTTGTTCCTCGACGGAAAAACGACAGACGGCGAAATTAAAATTGATTTTGACGACAGCATCATTCACGATACCGATGCGGAATTCGCAAAAAAAATGCAGCTAGTGAGTGCCGGCATTATGACAAAAGCACAATTCCGTCAATGGTGGTTTAACGAATCAGAAGCAGAAGCAAAGAAAAACCTGCCTTCTGACCCCTACGATGGCGCAGGTGATGAATAATGCCGATTACACCGGAATTTTACGACTACGAATTTGACTATCTGCAAACGCATAAAGATTTGCAGGAAAGCATCCTGCGCGACATCACGCGCCGCATCCTCAAAACAGACTTTGTGACCGATACCGCGGCATGGCAGGCAGAAAAACTGCAGCAAAGCGGCATGGTCTTTGACGATGTTCTTGCCGAGGTTGGCAAACGTACAGACAAAATGCCTAAAGAGGTCAAAAAAATATTTTCAGATGCGGAAACAGAGGTCTTTAATTACGACGATGAACTTCTTATTGAATCCGGATACAACCCGAAGGCGATTAAACACATCTCCCCTACCATGCGCCGCACGATTACTGCGGCTTTAAAAAAGACATGCACCGAAGCTGTTAATTTAACAAAAACGACTGCAAACACCTCACAAAGCCTGTACATATCAACTTGCGATTTGGCGCATATGCAAATCTCAAGTGGTGCGTTTACATATCAGCAGGCTATTGCAAACGCGATTAAGCACGCGGCAAAACAAGGTGTAACGGTGTCCTACCCTTCCGGGCATGTCAGTTCGCTTGATGTTGCCGTAAGGCGCAGCGTATTAACCGGCGTAAACCAGACTGCAGGCAAACTACAGGAAATGCGTTCTGATGAAGCAGGTGTCGACCTTATGGAAATCACAGCGCACGCAGGCGCAAGAGAAGAGCACGCGGCATGGCAAGGCAAAATCGTCAGCAAATCCGGACGAAAGGGTTATTTGTCCCTTATGGATATTGGCTATGGTTCTGTAACCGGCTTTATGGGCGCGAATTGCCGCCATAACTGGCATATGTTCTTTGAGGGCATCAGCAAGCGCGCATACACAGATGAGATGCTGCAGGAAATGAACAACCACACCGTCACCTACAACGGCGAAACGATGAAGGAATACGATGCGATTCAGATGCAGCGCCGATATGAGCGCGGTATCCGCCAAAGCAAGCAGGAGCTTGTGATGCTGGATGAGGCAATTAAAAATGCGCCGGATGATGCGACAAAGCAACAACTGCAACAGGAATTCGAAGCCGCTGCCGTGAAGCTCAAGGGACGCGAAGCAAGGCTTGCTGATTTCACAAATCAAACCGGACTGCGCCGTGACCGCTACCGCGAGCAGGTATTTGCGGTTAAGACAGAAAAGACGATTGCCGGGTATGGTAAGAGCGTAAGCGGTAAAGCGGTATACCATGCACAACGGCATTATGATATGTGGCGCAAGGGCATCGGCGCGGAAGATACACCGGAAACGCTTGCAAAATACTACGATATGAAGTATAATGATAAGGTGGAGTATGCGAGATTACAAAAATATGCCCTGACCATAAAAAACGGAGAATCATCTCCGTTGTTGAGTTATACGGAGTACAGAAAGTGCGCATTGCAGATTGAATCAGATTTATTTGGACTAAAAACAAGCACAGGAATTGTTATAAAAGATTATTCTGCGCATTTTGTATGCAGGACTATTGGGCGTAGTGGGGTTGTTATAGAAGAATACACAGAAGGTCCTGCCATCGTTAATGTTACAGCATCCAAAGCGTATAAGAACAAAGTGGAAAAGGTTAATCGCAAAGGCGTTTCGATTGAACAGATTGAAGACGCGCTTTTGCATGGCTCGATGGGAAAAATCCAAACTTCACTAAATGGAGAACAAAGTATAGTATTTATAGGACAAGAAGCTATGGTTGCTGTAAATCCGATTGACGGAAGCTTAATTCAAACAAACCCGACAGTGAGGAGTTGATTTTATGCTGATTATTTCAGAAGAAGATAGAGCCTTTTTAAGAGTGCATGTAGAAAATGCAGATGCACTCATAGATGCCGGAAACGCTCGAGATTTACTCATAGAGTTAAATTATGTAATGCTACGAAAAGGATTTAAAAAAAATGGCTTCTATAACGATTTTGGAAACAAAGCTCAGGCTGTACACGACAGAGTATATGAAGACAACAAATAGAGTCTAAATGCAAAAGATGCAAAGTATATTTTAGTTAAAAGCGCTTACACTTGTAGGTGCTTTTTTCGTACCATAACGCACCCGGCACGCCTCTCAACGATGCGGACCACGCCGGGTCTTAAATTTCAGCCGGAGGGGGCATGTTGGCTGACTTGCTCCCTCACATAATTCTACCGCTGACCGATACGCGGTGTACAAATGGTCGGGTTGTTAAATAATTGGGGTATGCGTTTTCGGATGCATACTTGGCAGAGTTGTTTCGGCAGCTCTGCTTTAGAAAGCGTTTGACAGTAAACCATACAAAGCGTATGCGCTGAGGTCAAGCGCTTATTTTATGCGGCATTAGCGCAGACGGTGAGCGCACTCGGCTTATATCCGAGCGGTCCGGGGTTCGATTCCTCGATGCCGTACCACACAAACAAGGGAGGTATACACAAATGCATAAATGGCGTTTTCCGCCGTAGCACTTATGGGAATTCCGTAGGTGCTTTTTTATTGCCCTGAGCACGGCATATAAACTGTTCACACTACCCTTGCGGAATGGGATATAAACTTTCGCTGCCCGCGGTGACACCGCATATAAAAACGGAGGTAATTATGGAATTTTTAAAGGAAATCCTCGGGGATATGTACGACAGCTTCGCCGAGAGAATCAGCAGTTACAATACGGCAAATCCGGATAAAGCCGTAAAGCTTGCAAATCTTTCTGCCGGCGAATATGTCAGCAAGGAAAAGCACACGGCGCTCGAAGGCACTGTTGCTGAATACAAAAAGCAGATTGCCGACCGCGATAAGCAGCTGGCAACGCTTGCAAAAAGTGCCGGTGACAATGAGGATTTAAAAAATCAAATTCAGAAGCTGCAAAACGACAACAAAACCGCTTTAGAAGATGCTGAAAAAAAGGTCGCAAAGGCACAGTACGATTCTGCACTTGAAATTGCCCTTGCAAAAAGCGGTGCAAAAAGCACCAAAGCGCTGCGAGGCTTACTCGATATGGACAGTATCAAGTTTGAAAACGGCACGCTGACCGGCTTTGACGAACAGCTCACTGCAATCAAAGCGGAAAACGATTATTTATTCGAGGACGGCACACCGTCCACCGGGATGGAGCACGGCGGTACAGGCAGCAAGCTTGACGGCGTGGAGCAGCGTTTTTATGAACGCAATCCCGACTTAAAAACAGACTGAGAAAGAAGGTAAAAAATTATGGGACACAATCAGCAGGAAAGATATTCTAATCTTGTACTTGCAAAGCTGCGTGCTTCGCTCGTACTCAAAGACGGCGTTGTGTTTAACAACGACTACGAAGGCAAGCCGACTGCAGGCGCGGTAAAAATCCCGACGCGTGACACAGAGGTTGCCATTTCCGACTATGACAAGGCAAACGGCATCGCCGCAACCAACGGCAAGACCGATTATGTAACGCTGCCGATTGACAAGGACAAAGCGGTAAACGAAATTATCGACGGTTATGACGCTGCATCTGTGCCGGACAATCTCGTGGCAGACAGATTGGACAGTGCAGGTTATGTGCTCGCATTGCAGATGGATAAGGACGGCGCAACCGCATTGCTTGCCGGCGGTGAAAAGAGTGTTGTTGCAGCACTCACGCCGGAAACCGTTTATAATGCAGTTGTGGATATCAGAACAATGATGTCTAAGGCAAATATCCCGAACGACGGCAGACGCTATCTGCTTGTTACTCCGGATACATACGCGCTTATGTTAAAGGATAAGGATAATTTCATCCGCCAGGGCGACCTTGCTGAGAAGATTAAGGCAACCGGTGCAATCGGTCAGTATGCAGGCTTTAACCTGTACGAGTGGAACGACTCTACAGCAAACCTTGCATTTATTGCCGGCCATCCGAAGTTTGCTACGCGCGCAAAGGAATTCAGCGTGCCGGTGAAGGTACAGGACCTTTCCGGTTCCGGCAAGTACATTGGTGCATCTGCCGTGCAGGGCAGAATTGTCTATGCGCATAAGGTGCTGCGCAGCAAGGGCGTAGTGCTTGTATACTCCCCGACAGGCTTACTCGTTTCGGCGGCAGCTGCATCCACTGCAGGCAAGACCGTTGCAACCGTAACCGGCGGCAACGGCGGTAATCTGTTCTACCGTTTAAATCCGGCAGAGCGCGCAAAGTACGGTGACGATACATCTGCTGGCTTTACTGCCTTAACGAGCGGCACAACTGCAATTTCGGCGGCTGCTTCTGATATTATTGAGGTTGTCGAAGCCGATGCAAGCGGCAAGGTTGTAGCTGCCGGCTATGTAACAGCAGTACCGAAGGCGTAAACGAGGTAACCATATGAAACTGTACGCAGATTATGATTTTTACAAATCCGAATATTGCGCAAGCGGCGACACGGTCATCCCCGAAAGCGCGTTCGACAAATTGGCACAGATTGCCTCGTACAAGCTTGATTTGTTTACGATGCAGCGACTTTCTCTTCCGCTCCCGGAAGAGGTCGAAGTCCCTGTAAAAAACGCCGTTTGCGCCGTTGCCGAGATTCTGCATGCGTACAAATCACACGAGGGTCTGCAGTCCGAAAATGTGGACGGATACAGTAAAACCTTTGCCGCCTCCGACGATAAAAAGCTAAACCGAGACATAGCCGATGCAATCGTGCTTTATCTTGGTATGACCGGGCTTTTGTATCGGGGGTGCGGCAATGGTTAAGAATGCAAACATCACACTGTATCATTACGACAGTGATGCCGAGGCGTGGACAAAATCCGTGTTCCTCGGCGTCAGCTGGTATTCCCCTGTAAGTTTTGAGCAAAGCGGCACAACCGAAACAAGAAGGGAACGCTGCATCATCCGTATTTTTACGGATGAACATATCGAAATTTGCAATGAGGACTACATCGTTAGAGGCGTTTGCGATGAAGCGGCCCCGCCGAAAGACACACGCCGCCGTGTGGTCGCTTACAGCGACAACCGCAGAGGTACACGAAGCATGTATCATTGGAGGATTGAGGCGCAATGAGCAATAATGTCGGCGTTGAAATCAAACTAAATTCTTTGCAACGTATTCTTGCTGACCGCGGCTTAGAAACGCGCGGCAAGGTACAGGCGTTTATTGACAGTGAAGTGGTGCGCCTTAGTGAACCATATGTGCCGTTTGCTACAGGTGCGTTGGCACATTCGGCGGAAACCGCAAGCGATTACGGCTCCGGGTTGGTGGTGTGGGACACGCCATACGCAGCGCCTCAATATTATCGTAACGGCGACACAAAAGGCCTTCGCGGTCCGTTGTGGTTTGAACGCATGAAGGCAGACCATTTGGAAGAAATTTTAGACGGCGCAGCTCAAATTGCCGGAGGTGAAGCAACGAAATGATAATCAAAGCAATTCGGGATTATTTCAAAAAATGCCCGCTTTTGAAAAGCGGTAAAATCAATGTAAATTATTTGGGCGAAGAACCGATGCGGTATACAATTGATGCTATACCGGCAGCCCCGATAATCAAGCAGTATGTCGACGGCGGCAGTCAGCGGCAATACGTTTTCGTATTTGCGTCACGCGATTACTATTCGCCGAATGCATTGGAAAATCTTGAAACACAAACATTCTACGACGAGTTTGCGGCGTGGATTGAGGCGCAAAACGATGCCCGTAATTATCCGGTGCTTCCGGATGAAAAATACGAAGCGCAGGCTGTGCAGGTGCTCACGAGCGGTTACGCTTTTGATGCATCAACCAGGAATGCGCGCTTTCAAATTCAGTGCAGACTTGTTTATAAAAAGGAGCGATAAACTATGTTGATGAAAAGAAGCGACAAAGTCGCATTTATGGCGGTTGGTGACGGCGCAAATTTTGTGCGTATGAAAAACTTTACCGACCTTTCCACAAGTAAGAATCCGAAGGAGTACGCGCGCCAGTATGTGGATGAAGATACGGAGCGCAACAGTGTAGTCGGCTACACGCCGGAAATTGCATACGCTTTCGATGCGGACACAAAGGATGCCGTGCATCTTCATTTACGCGGAATCGCGGACAACGAGCTTATCGGCGACGCTGCCTGCGTAGACATCCTTATTGTGGATTTAACCTCTGAGGATGAATCTACACCGGGCAACTACAAAGCCGTGAAGCGTAATTTTTCTGCAGTAGCAGACAGCGAAGGTGACAGCACCGATGCATATACCTACAGTGGCACATTCAAGGCAAACGGCCAGAAGGTAACCGGCACGGCGACTACCACGGATGAATGGCAGACCTGCACATTCACACCGGACGAGGAGTAAAACTTTTTGGGTATGGGGAGCGCTATCCGCTTCCCTTCCCCCCTATATAGGAGGCAAAAAATATGACTAAATTTGCATTCGGTGATTTTGAAGCCGAAATCGACGCAATGGATATGGACTTTGCGGAAAAATATGAAAATGCCGCTGATGCGCTCAATAAAGGCTACGCCAAAGTTCCAAAGGACGGAAAAATGAGCGAAATTATCAAGCAGAATGCACAACTTGTATTCGCGTTTTTCGATGCAGTGTTCGGCGAAGGAGCTGCAAAGAAAGTTTTCGGCGACAAGGTAAATATGCGTGTTTGCAATGAGGCTTTACTTTTATTAGCGAAAGCCTATATGCAGGACCGCGACGAGAGCAACAACTTTGTCAACACGCAAATTAAAGAATTGTTCCCGACAAACAGAGCACAGCGCCGTGCAGCGAATAAGGCAGCGCCGAAATCATGAGCATACTGACTGCTCCGTTGCCGCAGAGTGTCGAAATCAACGGCGTGCAGATGCCATTGCGCACATCTTTCGTAAATTGGATACAGATTGATGCGTTTCTCGTCCGCGGCGGCATAACTCTTTTTGAAAATGCAACCGACATATTTCAATTAGCTTTCGATTCTGCCGACCCGCCGCCGAATTTTAAAGGTGCAATGCTCGCAATTGCGGAGTTCTACAGCGGCGCTACATCCAAAACACAGCGACGCGCCTTCAACAGAGGAGAAACAGTGCGACCGAAGCGCATTTATAGCTTCGAACACGATGCAAACTATATTTACGCTGCATTCTTATCACAATACGGCATAGATTTGATTGAAAATGCGTCTTTGCACTGGTGGAAATTCAAAGCGCTGTTCGAGGCGCTGAATGAACAACAGAAAATAACAAAAATTATGGAGTACCGCGCTATGGATTTGTCGAAAATCAAAGACAAAAAACAAAGAGCGCAATACAGACACTTACAACAGATTTACGCGCTTCCGGACATGCGAAGCGATGAGCAAAAAGAAATCGACATGATTAACGAACTTGAAAAAATGTTTTAGGTGATTTTATGAAATTGCCAGTAAAAAAAGAATGGTTCAAATGCCCTGTTTGCGGTAAAAAGCTTGTTTTATATGACAACGCCGCCAACTGCAAGGGCGTTTTTATTTACTGTAAAAAATGCAGAAAGGATATTGAAATCAAAATTTAAAATCAAATAAGAAACGATAAACGACCGTCGGTACGCCCGGCGCTCCAGTGCCTAACAGCGCCAAAGCACAGTTTACTATGTGCCTGAGCCTGCATAATATCGTCTTTTGATTCATCTTAGGAGGGATATTATGGGCTTTAATCACGACGGCACAATTAAAATCGACACAAAATTGGATAACAGCGGCATTGAAAAAGGCGTTGACGGCATAAAGAAATCCATTTCGGGCGCAGCAACTGCAATTTCTGTTGCAGCAGCCGCGGCCGGAGCTGCCATTTTGAAAATGGGCGCAGACTTCGAACAATCCGCAGCAAAGGCATCTACACTTTTTGGCGATGTTGCCGTAGATGTGGACAATCTCAATGCGAAGGTTTTGCAATTGTCCAGCTCGACCGGCCTTGCGGCAACGGAAATCAACGAATCTCTATATTCTGCCTTATCTGCCGGCATACCGGTCACGGAAGACATGGGCGCCGCACTTGAGGTTGTCGAGAAATCCTCGAAGCTGGCAACCGCGGGTTTTACCAGTGTAGATACCGCCCTTTCGGCTACGGCAAAGACGCTCAATGCTTACAATATGGATGTATCTGAAACAGACCGCATCCAGGGCATTTTAATTCAAACGCAGAACAAAGGTATTACAACCGTGGACGAACTCGGCGCAAGTCTGGCACAGGTTACACCGACTGCCGCAGCGTTCGGCGTAAGCTTTGAAAATGTCGGCGCAGCGCTCGCTACAATGACCGCGCAAGGTACGCCCACAGCGCAAGCTACAACGCAGTTAAACAGTTTAATCGCAGAACTGGGTAAAAGCGGTACTGTGGCATCGGAAAATCTCGTCGAAGCAGCAAAAGGCACAAAATACGCAGGTATGTCATTTGCGGAAATGACCGCATCCGGTGCTTCGCTTGATGAAATCCTTGCTTTGCTCGACAAATCTGCGAAGGCAAATGGCGTTTCGATGGTTGATATGTTCTCGTCCATTGAAGCCGGCAAGGCTGCATTGTCCATTATGACAAACGAGGGAGCAAAGTTTGCCGACAACCTCGCTGCTATGAACGATACGGCAGGTCTTGTCGAAGAAGGCTACGACAAGATGATGAACACGCTTTCCGGGCAAACAAAAATTATGAAGGAAAGCGTCAAAAATCTCGGTGTAGAAATTTACAACCATTTAGACGGCTCTATGACCAGAGCTGTAAAATCCGTCAACAGTGCTATCGGCGAAATCGCAAAAAGCTTGCAAGATGGTAACTTAGGAAAAGCAGTCGATTTTTTAATTAACAACTTTGATGTAATCGCTACGGTGGTTGCTGCAGCCGCCGCCACAATGCTTGTATTCAAGGCAAGCGTCGCAATTACATCGGCAATCAATGCTGCTTCTACCGCTGTTGCTGCATTTACCGCAGCACAAGCAGCAGCGACTGCCGCAGGGACAGCATGTACAGGAACGCTGACCGCATTTCAATTGATTGTCGGTGTTCTTACCGGCAAAATATCGTTAGCAACCGCGGCACAAGTGGTATGGAATACCGTAATGAGCGCAAGCCCGGTCGGTTTAGTTGTCACCGGAATTACTGCCTTGATTGGCGTCATTGCGCTCCTGTGCGTCGCCTTTAAAGAAGAAGAAACCGAATACGATATTTTAATTCAAAAAACAAACGAGCGCACACAAAAAATCCGTGAAATGCAGCAGGCCTATATGGATATGGCTGCAACGCAGAAAACAAATGCTGATGCAGATTTGGCACAGATTGCGAATGCGGAGGAGCAGTATAGACAGCTTACACATTTGGTTGATGTGAACGGCCGCGTTCTCGAAGGCAAACATGCTGAAGCTCAATTTCTCGTAAACCATTTAAATCCCGTTCTTGGAACTGAATTAAGAATTATAAACGGGCAGGTTGTTGGTTATCGAGAGTTAACCGGCAACATAGCCAAAACAATCGAAGCGAAGAAGGCTGAAGTAGCAACAAGCGCAATGCTGCCATTGTACGAAGAAGCAATAAAAAATGCTGCCGTTGCAGAAAAAGAACGCATTGAGATTGCGCGAGAGCAGGCCGAATTACAACGCCAACTTGCTGCGGTTGAAGCCCAAAGCGCGGCACAATTAGAAAACGAAGGTTTTATATCTGGAGAGTTAACGGAAAAAAAGTTCGAACTTCTTAAAGCTCTGGAAGCGAACGAAATTGCATATGATGCCGTTTGTGATACGCAAGAACAAGCAAGTCACGATATGCAGCTTTACAGTAAAGCTTGCACAGCCGCAATCGAAGGTGATACGGACACCGTAATATCCTGCTATGCGCGTATGGGCGATGGATTTATAGAAGCTGCCGACATTGCTGAAAAATCACAATCGGAACAAGCGCGCATTCTTACCAATCAATATACAAATTCTATGCAGGCTATAGAGGATTATATTGACTCCTGCGGTTCGGAAATCGACGAAGAAGAACGGCGTCAAATTGATGCAATGAAAAAGCATGCCGAAGCATCGAAAAAAGAGATGGAAAAGGTCGGCGTGCAGGTTATAGATGGTATTATTGTCGGTATTGATGGTGAGGAAATCAATCTGCACAAGCGTGTTGATGCACTGGCAAAAAGCATTCCGGATTGGGCGCGCGAAATGCTCGGCATTCATTCTCCGTCTCGCGTAATGTGTGACCAAATCGGTAAGCATATTCCGACCGGTGTTGCTGCAGGCATAAAAGAAAACGAGAAAAAAGCGACCGAGGCATTTGAAAATATGCTCGAAGCTCTCGACTATCAGTACCAGGCCGGAATTATCAACGAAGAACAGTACTACGCCGAACTGACAAAACTGCGCGACAAGTACCTAACAGAAGGTACGAAAGAGTGGATTGAAGCTTCTCTTAAGATTCTCGACTACCAAAACGGCGCATATGACAGAGCCATAAAAGATGCCAAGTGGTATTATGACATTGGTGCAATCAATGAGGCAGAGTATTACAGGCGGCTCGAAGAATATCGCGACACTTATTTGGAGGAAAACTCCGAAGAATGGCGCCGCGCCACACTCGAACTTCTCGACTACCAAGAGAGAACAAACGATGCAATGGCGGATTCCATTGCTGATACATACACTGCCATTGCGGATGTTGCCAAGGCTAAAATTGACGAAATTATTGCTGCACAGGAAAAACTCGCTTCAAAGTTAAAAGATTATGGCGGACTGTATGACAAGTGGTCTGCAGAATATACAGATGCCGACGGGAATGTACATAAAGCATCTGGCGTATCCTTGCGCGATATAGGCAAAGATAACGAAGTCTTGCAAGAATACAGCGATTCTTTGAAACAAGCGAAATCCCGTGTTGGCAATTTGCTCGACGAGGAACAATCCGAAGAATTTTTCGGCATAATGCGCGATATGGGCATCGATGAAGGGGCAAACTTTGCAAAGGCCTTAAACGAGGCAACCGACGCCGAATTGAAGCAGTATATTGAGGACTGGAAAACAAAACAGCAGCTCTCAAATGAAATTGCAGAGGATTTGTATACTGACGACCTACAAAAAGTCGTCGAGGATACAAACGAAGCATTGATAGATGCCTACGGCGAACTACCAGAAGGCTTCTGGGATTTCGGCGAGGATGCGGCCGAAAACTTTGCAGAAGCATTTATCGAAAAACTTTCCGAGCTGGAAGGTGATATTCAAGCGAAAGTCGATGCTGTTACCGCAAAAATCAACGCAAGCGTCAGCTCAATCGGCGTAGATGGCGGCGGCGGGAACACATACAGCCGTGCATATTATTTCACATCGAACGGGCAGAGCGTATCCGAACAGATACAGCAGGCCGAGGACGCTGCGATTTTGGAAGAACACAGGAATGGGTGATGTTATGAAAATAATTGATTTTATCAGCATTGAACTTGAAAATGCCAGGGGTAAAATCCGTATGGGCGGCGCTGATGCCGATGTTTGGAAAATACAACAAATCAGCGGTCTTGGCATGATAAACAAAAATCGAAATACCATTCAATATGCCGGTGAAAACGGTCAACACGTTTTATCTGTTGCCCGTAGTGCCCGCACCATCACAATTACGGCTGATATAAAAAACAACGGCGGAATCCAAAGCGAAATCACGAAGGCACACCGAATATTCGATGCCGACGAAGTAACCGTGCGCATCCGATTAAACAACAAAAAGCGCAAGACCATCGGCAGCGTAACTGCATTTGAACTCTCTGAGCGCTCGTCATATGCGCAAACCTGCGCGTTGCAAATCGTATGCGACGACCCATATTTTGAGGATTTTGTAAATGCGGAATTAAGCGTATTCAAGCAGACAAATTTGTTAAAAACGACATTTGCACTGCCTTGTGCTTTCAGCTCACGCATTACAGAGACAGATGTTATAGTAAACGGTGACAGTAAAACAATGCCGCAAATCCTCATTCACTGTTCTGCCTTGACAGAAAACACCCCGAACGGTACCGGCTTTACAATTAAGAATACACTGCCGGATGGTGCTGTACAAAGCATAGACTTTCCGGAAACGATTTTTGATGCCGGCGAAAAAATTGTAATTGATTTTTCAAACCGACACGTGACAAGCTCGATACACGGCAATATCATATCGCAATTGGGGCAAAACAGCTATCTGCGCGATTTTTATTTTATGCCCGGGAAAAACCACATTGAAATCGAAAACCGCAACACAAACGCGGAAATAACTGTTATGTGCCTATACACAAATAAATATTGTGAGGCGGTGTACTGATGGAGGATATTCGTATTTATACTTGGAATTTTGAATTGCTGCATGTCGAAAATGAGATTCTATCAAGTCACTTCGATATAAAGTACAATGCAATCGGAAATGCAGAAATACATTTCCCGATTACTTCTGAAGTGTTGCCGATTATTATGTCGCACGACTATCTTGTGTTTTGCCAAGGCGATAAACAGATGATAATGACCGGGCGCGGCATTACAACGGATATTGCCGTATTCGGGCGTTCGTGCAATTGGTTGCTTTCCGGCAGAACTGTCAAGCCATTCAATAGTGTGGATTTATCTTGTCAAAAGGATGTCGAGAGTATCGTCCGCCATTTTGTTTCTGATGCATTTTCTGATGTACATAACTTCAAAAATAGCGTCACGGTTGGCTCCGCAGTTTGCCCGGATTTTGAAAAGACATCAATTGTATACTTAAGCGACCTTGCAGCCGAGATACTTTCCATTGACGGCCTCGGCCACCGTGTTGTATTCGATATTGCCAACAAGGAATGGAAATTCGAAATATATCGAGGGAAGATAATTAGCGACATCATCGTAAGCGAATCTGAGCGGACCGCCTATGACGCTACTTATAATACAGATTGTGCGTCTGCTTATGATTCCGGGTGGTATCAATATACTGTTGAAACCGAAGAAAATGTCGAACAGCAAAAAGAATGGGGCTTTGTTGATAGCGGCAAACGCGGAATATACAGACGAGATGCGATTCTGTCCGGAGAGAGCGAATCCGAAGCCCAAGCGGACCTTGCTATGAAACGAGCGACGAAAACAACCGCTGTAAAAACACGCAATCTGCAATACGGTTTTGATTACTCTGTCGGCGATATATTACAGGTGCAATTCGAAAAAGGCGATTTTGTAACATCGTCAAAACAGCGTGTTGCAAGCGTTAAGCTTTTTTACGAACATAACAATATAGGCGCAACGCCTACTTTTGAGGAGGTTTAAAATGGGCTACAAATATTCATTCGTTGACAACGCCGAATACGGTGCAACGGATGTCAACGACGCAATCAAAAAGCTGGTATCTTCCGGCGTAGCGGACCCGTTCACGGACGGCTTGCCGTATAACGCATCCAAGATGAACGACATTATTTACGCAGTCGCTTCCGACGGCG
>JAZQCN010000062.1:0-3047 GCA_045546315.1 Clostridia bacterium
CGGCAGCGGCGTTGTCAGCATCAATATTGAAAACAAAAATCCGGTCGAGGTCGGGACTGCGTTAGAGCGTGACTACGGCATTGCTGTGCGCAGCGGGCTGCACTGTGCACCGCTGATGCATCAGGCACTTTTAACCTATCCGGCAGGCACGGTTCGGTTTTCCTTTGGGCATTTTAATACAGTGCGTGATGCGAAAAAAGCGGCAGATGCTGTCTATAAATGCATAAAATCGGTATAATCGGGCATACTGGCAGCAAACGGAAGGAAAGGATGCGTTTGTATGCGGCAAAAGATTATTGTGTGCTGTGTGCTTGGTGCGCTGTTTATATTCGGCGTCTTTGCGAAAGAGCGTAGGGAGCAAACGCAGGATCCAACGCTGCCACAGGCACAGGTGGAGCAAATGGAGCTGCCGGCACCGGCGGCGACACAGGCCTCTACGGAGGGGGAAGCAGAAAAGGAAACGCTTGACGGCGGCGGATATTATGTGCTTAAGGCGTACATGAATCGTTTGGCGGTTTACCGCGTATATCCCGACGGTACGCAGGCGTTGGCAGACTTGATTGATATGGACATTCGCGTGCTGCCAAAGCACGATATTGAAAGTCTGCAGGCGGGAATCGTTTTGCGCAGTAATGAAGCATTGCTTCGCATATTAGAGGACTTTGCGAGCTAATTGGTCGAAAAGCCGTGCAATTTGCACGGCTTTTGTCGTTTAAAAGTGCAAAGTTGTGCTTGCTATTTGTATGAAAAAAATATATAATATAGACATATATATGCAAAATGGGGAGCGTGTGCCATGCTTGAAAAGGAAAAATGTATTGAATCGGCTTATTTGTACGAGGGTAGCGTGGTGCGCTTGCGCTTGGAAACCGTTGAGGTACAAAACGGAAATACAGCTAAGCGCGAGATTGTAGAGCACTGCGAGGGCGTATGTGTTGTGGCGCTCGGCAACGAAGGTGAGGTCTATCTTGTAAAGCAATACCGCCGTCCGTTAGACGACTTTTTATTAGAGCTGCCGGCAGGCAAGAAGGAAGCAGGGGAAGATAGCCTGGTTTGCGCTAAGCGCGAGCTGAAGGAGGAAACCGGTCTGACGGCGGAGAACTATGTATATATGGGAGCAGATTATGTCAGTCCGGGCTTTTGCACGGAAAAAATTCATATCTACCTCGCAACGGGTTTGCAGGCAGGCGCGGCAGAGCCGGATGGCGACGAGTTTGTTGAGGTTTACACCTATACGCTTGAGCAATTGGTTGCTATGGTGATGGATGGCAGTATCTGTGATGCAAAAACTGTTATTGGCGTATTGAAGGCGAAGAGATATCTTGAAAATAAAGGTGGTTGTAATGCATGAGTGAAAAAAATAAACTTGAAGTGCGTATTCAGGGTAGAGTGTATACCGTTGTGGCGGAGGAACCCGAGGAATACATATACAAGATTTGCGCGTATCTGGATAAAAAAATCAGCGATGTTTCGGAGTATAATCCGCGCCTGAGTGCGGATATGGCAGCGGTGCTGACGGCGCTGAATCTGGCAGATTTGCATTTTAAGGCGCAAAATGCGGAGGACGAGCTGCGCCGCCAGATTGTGGCCTACGATGCGAAGCTGGAGGAAGCAGAGCAGCAAAAGAAGCGCTTGCAGGCGCAGATTGAGGTGCTTAAGGCAGAGCTGGAGAGAAAGAACAGAGAGCTGGCGCAGCGCAGATAATGCGCAAGAAGGGTAAAGTTTAAAATGAAACAGACAGAGCTTCTCGCACCGGCCGGTTCGGAGGCGGCGCTTTTTGCAGCCGTGCAGAGCGGGGCGGATGCGGTTTATGTCGGCGGCAGTCGGTTTTCGGCGCGTGCGTCGGCGAATAATTTTGATGATGCGGCGATGCAGCGCGCAGTTGAGTATTGTCACCTGCGTGGTGTAAAGCTGTATGTGACGCAAAATACGCTGATCAAGCAAAGTGAGCTTGCGCAGGCGATTGCCTATGCAACTTATTTATACAGCATCGGTGTCGATGGCTTGATTGTGCAGGATTTAGGGCTTGCACGCGCTGTGCACGCGGCGATTCCGGATTTTCCCCTGCACGCTTCAACGCAGATGACGGTGCATAGCCTGGAGGGTGTGCGCATCTTAGAAAAGCTTGGCTTTACACGCGTTGTACTTGCGCGCGAGCTGACGGAAAAGCAAATCGCTTATATTGCAAAGCACTGCAGCGCAGAGTTGGAGGTTTTTGTGCACGGTGCGCTTTGCTTTTGCTATTCGGGGCAGTGCCTTTTAAGCTCGGTGCTCGGTGGCAGAAGCGGCAACCGCGGCCGCTGTGCACAGCCGTGCAGGCTACCGTATACGCTGCAAAGTCCGGACGGCAAGAAGGTAAAAAGCGGATATCTGATGAGTCCGAAGGATTTGGCATTGTTAGACAGCCTGTCCTCGCTTGCGAAGATGGGTGTCGCTTCACTGAAAATCGAAGGCAGACTTAAAAAGCCGGCCTATGTTGCTACGGTGACAGAGGTTTATAAAAACAAATTGCAGCGCGGCGGCCAAGCAACAAAGCAGGAAATGCAAACGCTTTTAGATGCGTTTAACCGCAGCGGCTTTACCGACGGGTATTTTCGAAACCGCCGCGGTGCGGATATGATGAGCATAGACAATCCGTCGAATGTGTCGCCGGAAAGGTTTTTAAGCGGCATCGAGCAGCGGTGCGCGGAAAATGCGAATTTGCGTTGTGTCGGTGTGACGATGCAGGGGATATTTAAGCCGAATAGTCCGGCAGAGCTTACGGTGACGGATACGGATGGCAACAGCGTCACCGTATATGGTGACTTGGTGCAGGCGGCGCAAAGCCGACCGTCTACGGAAGAGGAAATCTGCGCGCGCCTTTCCAAAACCGGCGGCACGGCGTTTTATTGTAACGGCGCAGAGGTCAAACTCTACGGCGAAGTGTTTATGCCGGTCGGTGCAATCAATGCTCTGCGTAGAAATGCGTTGGAGGCATTGACAAATATGCGAACAGCGGTAGAGCGCAAAGCGGTGGAGGCTTTGCCGGAGGTAAGTGTCCAACGGGC
>JAZQCN010000063.1:0-2600 GCA_045546315.1 Clostridia bacterium
CGCTCTTCTCTTCTACCGATGCAGGCATCGGCGCATCCTCTTGCTTTTCCTCTACCTTTTCTGCCTTCGGCTTTACCGGCGCAGCCGGCTCGGCAAGTACCGTCTGCTCTGCTTGTTCCGCTTCGCCCGTTTCCAGCTTGTAAGCTGCTTTCTTTTCCGCAAAGCGCATCTCCGGCACAACCGGCTTTTGATAAAGCGCATTTTTAACTGCCCAATACACCGTATCAAAGACTTTTTTCTCGTCGGAGAATTTTACTTCTGTTTTATGCGGATGCACATTGACATCCATAAATTCAGGCGCAATCTCCAGGCAAATCACCGCAAACGGGAACTTGCCGCCCATCAGCTGATTGCGATAGGCCTCCTCAAGCGCCACCGTTACCGAGCGGCTCTTAATGTATCTGCCGTTGACAAAAAAACTCTGGCAGGCGCGGTTCGGTCGGCTGATTTGGCTTTTGCCGATATAGCCGTAGGCGCGCACGGGAAATGCACCGTATTCAATCGGAATTACATTAGAAGCATAATCTTTTCCGTAGACGGTATAAATGGCATTGACCATATCATTATCGCCCGGGGAGAAAAAGACCTGCTTGCCGCTTTGAATAAACTTAAACGAAATGTGCGGATTGACCAGAACGAATTTTTGCACGATGTCTGCAACATAGCCGCCCTCAGTCGTATCCTTTTTTAAGAATTTCATACGCGCAGGCGTGTTATAAAACAGGTTTTCAACCTCTATGGTTGTACCGTTCGGCGCGCCGACCTCGCAGACATCCTCCATCTCGCCGCCGGCAACCAGCACGCGCGTCGCAATCGTATCTGCTTTGGTTTTGGTTGTCATCGTCACCTTCGCTACCGCCGCAATGGAGCAAAGCGCCTCGCCGCGGAAGCCAAGCGTGCCGATTTTCGCCAAATCGTCTGCCGTAGAAATCTTACTGGTCGCATGGCGCATAAAGGCAACGCCGACATCATCGGGCGCAATACCCTTACCGTTGTCCGTCACGCGGATATAGGAAATACCGCCGCCGCGGATTTCCACGCAAATTGAACTTGCACCGGCATCGATTGCATTTTCAATGAGCTCCTTGACGACCGAAGCCGGACGCTCTACAACCTCACCCGCTGCAATTAAATCTGCAACATTTTTCTCTAAAACTCGAATGATACCCACCGGTGCACCTCCTTTAGGGCGACAGAAGTTATCTGAACCTCGATTTTCAATGGTTCATTTTCGCTTCTGCCACGTTAAAATACTCGGTAATCCGCTAGGATTACCTGCGTTTTTGCCTTGCATAAGCATAAAATTCCCTCATTGAAAATTCTTCGACCTTAAACTGATGAAATTTTGAGGGGATTTTGGTGCGGAAGATGAAGCAAGGCTGACGCCTTGCAAAGATGACAATCCGAAATACACCGAAATTTCGCTGTTTAAGGCGTGGTTCGGATATCTCCTGTCACCCTACATTTCCTTTGCCTTATTGACAAGCGCATAGAGCTTGTTTAATGCTTCAATCGGCGTCAGCGTTGTAACATCTAAGCGGCGAAGCTCATCCGCAAGCACGCTTTCGCCGAGCGAAAGCTGTGTGCCGCCAAGCGGCAGTGCCTCTGCACTGCGCGGCTTCAATTCGTCGCTTTCCGATTCAAGCATTTTTAAAATTTCCTTTGCGCGGCTTGTGACCTCATTCGGCACGCCCGCAAGTGCCGCAACCTCGATACCGTAGCTGCGGTCTGCCGCGCCCGGTATGATTTTGCGCAGGAAGGTAATCGAATCACCGCGTTTTTTCACGGCGATGCTGTAATTTTTCACGCCGCTCTCCTTTTCCTCGAGCGCCGTCATTTCGTGATAGTGTGTTGCAAACAGCGTTTTCGCGCCGATTTTCTTTTTCGAAAGCACATACTCTGCCACCGCCCACGCAATGGAAAGTCCGTCGTATGTACTGGTGCCTCTGCCGATTTCGTCGAAAATGACAAGCGAATTTTTCGTTGCGCCGGACAGAATGTTTGCCACCTCTGTCATCTCCAGCATAAATGTACTCTGCCCTGTCGACAAATCGTCCGACGCGCCGACACGGGTAAACACCTTGTCGACAATGCCGATATGCGCCTCGCCTGCCGGCACGAAGCTACCGATTTGCGCCATCAATACAATCAGCGCCACCTGACGCATATAGGTCGATTTACCCGCCATATTCGGGCCGGTGATAATGCAAAGTCTGCTCTCGTCGGTATCGAGCGCAGAATCATTTGGCACAAACAGCTCACCCTTGAGCATTTTTTCCACCACCGGATGTCTGCCGTCACGAATGTCAATCCGCCCGTCGGTATCCATCACCGGCTTGGTATAGCCGTTTTTATCTGCGACCTCCGCAAGCGAAGCAAGCACATCTAAAACGGAAACGGCATTTGCCGTCTGTCTCAAGCGGTCAAGCTCACCTGCAACGCAGGCCTTGATTTGCTCAAATAAATGCATTTCCAGGCGCAAAAGTCTATCCTTGCCACCCAGAATAATGTCCTCAATTTCCTTCAGCTTCGGCGTGATATAGCGCTCGCCGTTGGTTAAAGTCTGCTTGCGGATATAATACTCCGGCACAGCGCTGACC
>JAZQCN010000064.1:0-10036 GCA_045546315.1 Clostridia bacterium
GCCTCAGCATATGCCTGTTTTCCGTCAACCACTGCCGTTAAATCCAACGCTGCTGTTTGCAAATACTCCTCAACCTCTTTGTCCTTAATCGGCGACTTTTTTTTGTTGAGCATATCTACCTTTTCCTGCAAAATATCTACCGCAGTCACTTGATTGTGCTGTGCCAACAAAATCGCATTCGATAAACCGACATACCCAGTTCCTGCTACTACAATTTTCATAAAAAACACCTTCTTACATTCTTTATTTCATTCTTCGACTGTATAAATCTAAAAACTTAAAATGTGCAATAGCTAAAACCGCAATGATTTTCCGCTTCAGCTGAATGTACGGATTTACACAAAAGCTACATATGTTTTTGCACAAAAGCTTTCTGATTCTCCTCTTGTATTCCACAAGATTTTCCGCATCCCCCTGCTTTGCCTTCAAATACCAATTCAGCAAGCTCGAACACAGCATATCTTGCGCGCGGTAATACATTTCCTTGCTGTTCGCTTTAAAAAACTCCACATTTTTTGTATATACATACATAGAATCTGCAAACTTTCGCAAGCTGGCACCCTTTGTAATAATGGATCCCGGAGATATTCTGTAGGCATAAAGCTGCGCCGATGTATAAGCTACATATTCTGTCTGCGCAAAGACATGCGGACGAATCAACACATCCTCCAAAATCACATTTTCAAATCGCAAGCTTTCAAAAATCTTTCTACGATACAGTGCGCCGCAAGCAATCCAACTCAGTTTTTTTCCCGCATACAGCGCCCGATAAGCCTCCATTCGGCTATAATACTCAAAGGTCGGATTCTCCACCTCGGACATGTCTGCTTCCGAAAAATGGCTATCAAACGAAACCCGGGACACATTCCCGACCACAACATCAACATCTTTTCTCTGCTGCATCCCTGCATACAAAATCTCCAGCATTTGAACTGCGCAGTAATCATCACTGTCGACAAATAAAACATACGCGCCGCGCGCAACCTCTAATCCCGCATTGCGCGCACTGCTCAAGCCACCATTTTCTTTATGCACAACCGTTATATTCTCATGCGCCTGCGCATACGTATCGCACATTTGGCCACTCCCGTCAACGGAACCGTCATCGACCAAAATAATTTCCACGTGCGGATAGGTCTGCATCAAAAGACTTTGCACACAATCGTCTAAATATTGTTTCACATTGTATACCGGTACAATAACACTAATCAATGTTTCCATTCCGTACCTCAACACCTCATTTTTTCAAACCAAGCTTTTTAGGAATCTTTTTAAGCATCTTCGCAACATCGCCCTTTTCAGCAAAAACCAAGCGCCGAGCATAGCCTTCTATCTTAGAAAAAAATGTCGTCTTGAACTTCTGTGTCATCATCTCATAATACATACGGTCCTCTATAACATATTTCGGATGCTTCAATGGCCACTCGACATCATAACAAGGGGCATTAAAATATGCCTGCTTACGTTTGGAAACTTTACGGATATCATTTACTGCATGTGCACTGTCTGCCGTTAAACCGACATTCGTAACCATATTTTGCTTTGGCACAATACAAATTTGATTGTTTAATGCACATGCCATACCTGCCTGAAATGTCCAACTTGACAACTTCTTTCCTGCGCGCAACACTTCTTGCCTCTCTCTGCCGATTTTCCGAGCTTCTTTATAATACGGATACAAATTTTCCACGCACTGCATCTCATAATCATAGTCCATAAAAGCCAACGGAAAATCCATATGCTTCCATGCACGTTTCCACGTCGCCCAGCCCCAACAGCAGCCCGGTCCGAAGAAATAGCTGTATGGGCACACTTCATATTCGCCCAAATGATTCATCGCATCAATCATAAAAATGCGTTCATCATCCTTATAGCGCTCTAAAAGCTCCTCGCAAAACAAGAAGAAATCCTGACTCGGCACGCAGTCATCTTCCAGAATAATCAATCGGTCAACATACTCAAACGCCCAATTGATACCCGATGTCATACGCATGCCGCAGCCGAGATTTACATCGGAATAATTCGTGTATACTTCACATTCCCAATCAATATCTGAAACAACCTCTTTACAGCGCGCTACATTTTCAGCATCGTCTGCTCGACCTTCTCTTGCACCGTCACACGCCAAAAACAATTTAGATGGTCTCGCTTCCTTTACCGCATCAAAAACCATTTTTAACGTATCCGGCCTGTTGAAAAAAATCATATATACCGGCACGTCCACTTTCCATGACTTTTTTTCCATCGCTATCTCTCCTCTATAGATTTTCCGTAAAGTTCAATATATTTTTGCACATTCGTTTCCATATTAAACATATCTACCGCACGCGCGCGGCAAGCCTTTGCAAATGCAGCTTTTCCGCCACCTGCAATTGAACAAATCTGCTTCTTTAGCTCTGCATAGGTTTCCACAACATAACCGCACCCCTCGCCAATCAGTTCCGGACACGCTGTTTTATTGTAAACGACGCACGGCGTTCCGCACGCAAGCGCCTCTGCCGTTGTAAGTCCAAAGGTTTCCTGCACAGAGGCATTGACAAACACATCTGCCATATTGTAATAGCGCGCAAGCGCCTTCGCGTCGCGAATCGGCGGAATATGTACAATGCCGGTTCCGGCGATTTTTTCTTTGGCAACATTACCAATCAGCACAACTTGGTATCTTGCATCCAATTCCTTTGCAAGTGCAATAAAATCGTCTAACCCTTTGGCTTTTGACCAGGAAGCACTTACACCCAAAACCACAATCTTTCCTTCTAAACCGAGTTCCTTTCTAAGCTCGGTCGCATCCTTTGGCGCAAAGCATTCTAAATCCACCCAATTATATATAGAATCTATGGTGCGCGCACACTGCAAAAATGACTTTTCAGCTTCACCGGCAATCCATTTGGATACACCAATCACATTTAAATTTTCCAAGTCGGAAAACCACTTTTTCTTATCCAAAAACATTTTCTTGGTTCTGTCAAAAAACCAACTTTTATTATCCGTTTTCAAGCGCGGGCAATTCCCGCACTCTGTTTGCCATTTGTTGCAACCGTCTTTTAAATAGTGACTGCATTTACCGGTAAACAAAAAGCAATCGTGCAGGGTAACAAAGGTCGCCACTTGATTCTCTTGTAAATAACAAAACAGCGCCGGAAAGTACAGATAATTTGCATGCAGATTATGTAAATGCACAATATCCGGCTTATAGGCTTTCAGTTCTTTAACGAGCTTATGGGTTGCAAAGCGAGAATAATATCCTTGCAGTCCCAATAAACGCGACAAAAATGCGTGCGTTTTTCTGCCGAGTCTGCTGCCGATTTCTATACCACCTTCACGTACGTCAGATGCATAAATACGACACGCATGCCCCTGCTGTATAAGCCCTGCTTGAATTTGTTTTGCCAAAACACCTGTGCTACCATATGCATCCGTTGCGTTGATATGTACAACCTTCACTTTCCAGCCTCCTATTGCCAAAAAAACAGATATTGCGGGTTATTTTTTACAAACAAACCAATCAAAACCGCCATAGCAAAAAAATATGCAAATCGTACATCATTTTTACAAAATGACATCAATAAATCTGGAATAAATAATACTAAAAACAACGAATAATACTGCACCAAACGCATTAAACTCGGATCGACAAATGTTGTCGGCGTAAGCAAAAATGCAAGCGCAACTGCAGCCATCGACAAATTAGTATGCGGATTTAATTTAATCGCTTCCTCACCTTTCCACGAAGCGACTATCATCAATATAGTATATACAAGCGTAAATACATATGTACCTGCACCGGAAAACTGGTCTGCATAACCGTCATAACCACCAACAACTGCCAAAATTGAAGTAATCCTCCCTCTCAACAAAAACACAATTGGGAATGCAAGCAAAACGGCTACAATCTTTTTCCGATCCATTTTAATATATTGCAGAAAATAGATTGGTATAAATCCAATCACCGATTTATGCAACGGATACGCCAACAGAACCGTCAATAAAAACGGTATAAACTTCTTTTTTTCCGCAAAAGCTAAATAACCCATCAATGCAATTCCTGTCGCTAATGTCTGTCTGTGTCCCGTAATTGCAAAAAACGAGTAGAACAGACACGAATAAATCAAAAAACTCATCAGCGGCTCTCTTGAATGTCGGTAAATCAAAATTGCCAACGGTACAGTAAAAACAATAGCAATGAATATCAAAAACGCCGTATAATCCGGAATAATCGTATAAAAAGCCTTGCTCAAAATCGCATAGCCCGGATCCTTGACAGCCAATGCATTTTCACCCGCAATTAAATCATATATGCCGCCTGACGCCTCTCCGCCTACCTCCATAGCTCTTTCTTCGAACAAATTCCACTTAAAAATCGTATTGCGAAAATTTGTAAACAGCGTACTCCAGCTACGATACTTGCTGTCGTAAAACGCATATTGATACGCAACTGTATCTGTACCTATGCTGAAGTGCCGCAAACCCGAAAGCAAAATCCAGTTTGTTGCCGCCAAGCCGCAAAAAACCTTTTTCTTTCCTTGTGTCGGATGATTCCACAACAAAATAGCTGCATAAAATATCAATAATATAATGTTAATGTAATACATTGTTCTTCTCCTGACACTATGTTTCAAAAAAAATGATTTAGTTTGTTTCACATTTGCTTTTTATAGCGCCTTCCATGTCGCTGAGCAGCATATCCTGCATCGCACTTCGTTGATGCTTATTTCTTCCACACTCCCATGCCTTTAGGGCTTGGGCACTCAAGTTTCCAGGATGCGTACAAAACTCTCTTAGTTTTAGTTCCAACGCACCTTCATCCTCTGCCCATATTGCTGCCTCATATTGGATCAAATGTGCAATTGAGGCAACATCTTTTGGCCCGTATGCAAGAATAGCTTTTGCCTGATGAAAATAATCCACCAGCTTTGTGGAAAATGACTGTCTAACTATCAATTTACTCCTCAATTTTGTCGGTTCAACATGTACCAAAACATCTGCCGCCGCTTGTAATGCCGCAACCTCTTCAGCAGGCACACGCCCCATAAAGCGCGAGCTTTCTCCCTTATTGAGTGCGCTCAACACCTTTTCAGCAGGTGTTTCACCGGAGTAGATTCGTAATTGTGCCTTCAGCCCATTCTGATTGATTCTTTCAAGCACATTCGCAATGTGCGCAAGCGATTTCCATCGATTCAAGCCGATATTACCCGTATAGAGCAGCTGCAACGGTGCATTGTGTTGCGATTTCACAGGCGGTTCTCCTGTGAAATCTGCCCCCTTTGTCATCACCTTGCATTCTCTGCCGAATGCCTTTTCATATTCATCCTTTTGCACATCTGAGATGACATAGAACAAATCTGCATTTTTTACAACTTTGCGCATTGCGTTGCGGTTACATATATGATAAATCCACCGCAACGGCGAAAACATAACCCTTTTCATCGTGTAATTATTATCCCATGCATACACAACCAATGGCACATTTGCAATCTTTTTAATATACAAAACCAATTTATTAAAAAACACTGTATATTCCATAGATGTAAAAATGATATCCGGGCAAAATTTATCAATAAAATCATGCAGGGCTTTGTTTTTCCATCTTCCGATTTTCCAAACCAATTCCTGCATCCAAAAGAAAACCGTCCATCTATGCTTTTTCACAAAAGCAACTGCCTTTGAGTCTTGCGGTATTCCGCACTTGCTTGACTCAACCGTTAAAGGCTCAATTTCCTTTCCGACACATCCTTTACCGAAAAGATTCTTTATCATCATTTTTTCCGTTACGCAAAATGCTTGCGAAACAGAAGGATCCGGTGCACCCGCTCTGGTATATACGCTTGCAAATTCCACATCCTCTATACCGTCAAACAGATTCAAAAAGGTGTTTCCGGAACTAATATCCTTTCGAACAGGCGACGATGAAATAAACAATATGCGCATATGCACCTCTCCTTTCTTTCTGCAAAATGTTTATTAAGATTAAGCCAAATTATATATCTTTTTTAAATCCCCCATAACATATGCATCCGTAAACTGTTGTGCATATGTACAGCCCGCTCCGCCAAATTCAGCACAGCGCTGTGCATCTTGATAGAACATCTGCATCTTGTCCGCAAAGGCTAAGGCTGCATCTGCAGGTATCAAAAATCCGTTTACACCCTGTTGAACCAAATCACGATGTCCACGATTATCCGCCGCAAGCACTGGCTTTTGGCAAAGCATGGCTTCAATCAAATTCAAGCCCAATCCTTCTCTGTGGCTCGCGGAAACAACAACATCCGAAAGCTTAACATACTGCTCCAACTGTGTCTGATAGCCCAACAGCTTTATTCTGTCGTTCAACCCTAATTCTGCAACCTGTTCACGTAACGCTGCCTCTTTTGGTCCGTTTCCGGCGAGCAAGAGCATCATATTCGGGCAGCTTTCAACCGCCTTTGCAAAAGCCGAAATCACTGTCTTTTGGTTTTTATTTTCATTCAGCTCTCCCGTGCACAAAAACACGAAAGCATCCTGCGGCACGGCAAGCTGCTCACGAAGTGCTTGCTTTTCTTCTGGCGTTGCCGGCATATATCTTGCCGAATCTGCGCCCACACCATGAATATAGCAAATTTCCGAATTGAATTGCTTATTCTTCGCCGTTTGATAGTCCTCATTACAAATTGTAATCAGTTTATCCGTATACTTTGCCATATATTTTTCAATCGGATAGTAAATGAGCCACCCTGCGCGCGATGCGCCTTTATAAAAATGAAAGCCGTGCGCCGTATAATACACCTTAGTGCCGGTCTTTCTTGCCTTTTTCGCTGCAAGTCTGGTGACAATGCCGCCCATCGGCGTGTTGCAATGGATAATATCATACGCTTCCGCCGTAATAATTTCTTTTAACTGCTTATATGCTTTTATATTGTCTGCACTCTTCGGAGAACGCGAAAACGGCACATTAAAAACCTTATCAACAAAGTCCAGCTTCAATCCGTTTTTCTCCGCCAAATTGTCCTTCGCTGCCACATGTACTTCATATCCGTTTTCATGCAGCATCTTTACCAAAGGCTTATGAAATTGGCAAATATGGCTCTGCACCGTCGCTGTTAAAAGTACTTTTTTCATCATACTTTCTCCCTTTATGGTTTATCGTTTTTTAGGAATATAGAACATCGTTCTCAAGTAGAAGAACACCTTTTCAAGCCAAATACGATAGTTGTGGAAATACAAATTCGGGATTTCCACTTCCGCATCGACAACTGCCTTGTTCTTATAGGCCATAATGCGTTTATGAATTTCATCCGTTTTTCGCATTTCTCGCGGCAAACTCAAAAACATTTCCAATATCTTTCGATTATTCATCGGCATCGTAACACGGTGGAACAGGTTTTGCGCCGATACAACCGACGCTCCCCAACTGCTCATTCGTGCTTCCCAATAAATCATATCGGCATGCTCATAATTATACAGCGCCTTGTTTAAGCCAACTTCTTTCAAAAACGCGTGGTATTGCTTATCGGACCATCGAAGCAGCAGCGGATGCCCGAAAAAGCGCGTTTGCAAAACGCTGCACATGCGTTCATTTAATACCTTCGGCATTTTAATTTTATATTTTCTTTCAAAGAAAACACGTGTAACCTCAGATGCCCAAGATTTACACTCGATATCATATGCATCTAAATTGTGCAGGTACAAAAACTTACGGATTTCGTTATCATTTAAATTCACAAAATAATTCGTATTATGAGAAATCAGCATGCGCAACTGCTCGAAATTTTCAAATGCCGAGTTCTCCTGCGGAATTGTGTACAGCGTATGTTCAAGACCCAAATCCTCGCATATTTTTTTTGCGCCTTTTGCATCCACCAATTCCTGTGGCTTAGAATAAAAGCTAAAATAAGTTAACTGATCGTACACACCATTTGCACATGCCAATGTTGTTTTGCTGTCTGTGCCACCGGATAACGAAACTGTGGCTCTGTCCCATTTTTGCGCCGCACAACGAATACCGTTATGAATTCCTTCTGCAATCTGCGCAACAACAGAATCAATATCAGTATCTGTGCTATATTCCGGATGCGGCATCGTTGGATAAAATCGCTTAATTGAAAAATCGCCAGAGGCATACTGTAAATATGTATTTGCACCCAAACGTTTGAGTTCCTTGTAAGGCGTTACATTGCCCGGCAAATAACGATTGCCGATATTATAGCACTTGGATGTAACCAGCTTTTCCACTTTACGATCCATGCACAAACCACACAAATCCGCCACAAGCTGCGGATATTCAGTAATGTATATATGCTCCTGTACTTTTCCGAAATAGCAACATGTCAAGCCGCACGCATCCTGACATACCCAAAAGCCGTTCTCATCACACACAAAAATAACATGCAATCCGGTCAACTCGGAAATTTTGTCAAAATACACTTCTTTTCCTTGCTTATATGCAGAAATCAGTTCCTCACAAAGCACATTTTCATCATATTGCATTTTAAAAGGATTGTATGCATGTCCTACAATTGCCACCGTAACACCGTCGGCTTCTTTTACATAGCAGGTTTGATCCTGCTGCAGATACAAATTATACTTTTGCACCTTCACACACGACCACAAACTATAGAAAGGATACTGTGTAATATTGTCGATTGTCGAATCCGTGAACAAATATCCACGCTTGAACAGCAACTCTCTGTACTGTTCATTACTATCCAAAAAGGATTTGACCTCCGCAGTTTTTGTTATTGTCTGCATTATACTCTCTCCCACTTTTCCAAATTCTTCATAACAACCTCCGCCAGCCTTTTTCCGTTGCCTGAACCGACAAAGCTGTTGTGCGGTGATAAAATTACATTTTCCATATCCCAAAGCGGACTGTCCGCCTCAAGCGGCTCGTCCTCAAACACATCCAAAACCGCGCCACCGAGCTTGGTTTGAAGTGCTTCAATCAGCGCCGGCGTGTCCACAATGCCGCCGCGTGCAATGTTAACCAAAACGCTGCCCCTTTTCATCGCATCAAATGCCTTTGAATAAAACAGATGCAGGGTTTCCGCCGTCAACGGAAGCGTCAGCACAACGACATCTGCCTCACCTAAAACATCATACAAATCCGACATCGGCACAATTTTTTCAAAATGCTTTTTCTCATCCGTTACAACATCTGCGCCGTAAACAGTTGTGTTAAACGCCGCAAAGAGCTTTGCACAAGCCTGCCCCACGCTGCCGCAGCCGACAATCAAGACCGTTTGCCCGTAAAGCTCCAAAAGACCTCTGTGCTTTTCCCATATATGTGCCTGCTGCCTGTCAAAAAAGAACCTTTGCTGCTTATACAGCGCCAGCACGCCGCTTAATGCAAACTCCGCCATCGGCACGCTGTACACACCGCGCGCGTTGAAAATGTGAATGCCCTTTTCCTGCACATAATCCATCGGCACACGGTCAAAGCCGGCACTTGTCAGCTGGATGTATTTTAAGTTTACAAACTGCTCAATCCGATGCGTTAAAAACAAGCCGTTGCATATTACGCCCTCGACCCAAGCCGCATCGCACGGCAGCTCGTCCTTTTCCTGCTGCATAAACACGACATCATGTTGCGCTTCAAGTGCAGGAATATATTCTTTTGCATTTTGCCACGCACCGGTAATCAGTAAATTCATAGTTTACTCCCGCTCTTTCTGTTTTTAATCTTATCGCTGATTTGCGGCACAATTCTGCGCACCTCTGCACAGTTTTCCGCAAAATCAATTTGCCCGTCCGCACATTTTTTCTCAAACGCGCGAATGTCCGAAAGACCGGATTCAAATATACTTTGAATCTCCTGCAAATCCGCAATTTTATTTACATCACAAAAGCTGCGCGACAAAATCGCACAGGTCGAACCCACACGGTAATGCTCCGCTATCACACGCTCGCCCGGCAGCATCCCCTGCCCGACAGCAGCAATGCCGCCAAAGCCAAACGGCAAGCCTTTTTGTTTAAACTTGTCCGCTAAAGCATCCACCGTGCCGTCTGCCAACAACTCAAACATAAACTTTTTGCCGTAGCCGAGGCTCAAGTCATTTAACCC
>JAZQCN010000065.1:0-22346 GCA_045546315.1 Clostridia bacterium
CATACTCTGCCTTCTCAGTTTCCCAATGACTGACTTTCGTCAACGAATATAAGCAAAACACATACAGCGACTGGTATCGTTCAGGATTTACACCTGATTCCCTTTTCACCGACTGCACCTATACAATACAGTCGACACTTTGTGTGATTTTAAGCAAAGTATACCACAATAAAACAATTTAATCAATGCACAATTCGAGCAAAAAAACAAACTGATTTACGCCTTCAGCAGCGCGCGTGCAAACAAATGCACGATGTGCGCTGCTTTTTTGCGCACATACAAATACGAATCACGCATTAAACCATCCTCTATTTTCAGAAGACTGATATTATCGTTCATTTGCTTTTTCCAGGAAAGTGACGGAAAAAAGCAAATCCCCAGCCCCATTTTCAAATACGATAAAATGTACTGCGGATCGTCGCACTCGATGGCAATTTCCGGCAAAATGCCTGCCCGCGAAAACGCCGTATGCGTATATTCGCCGAGATTGCTCTCGCGCGGCATACAGATAAACTTTTCGTTTGCCAGCGCGGAAACGGCTACGCTCTTTTCCTTGGCAAGCGGATGCTTTTTCGGCACTGCCAAAAGGATTTCCTCGCGGCAAAACAGCGCCTCGGCATATTCCTCCGCTTCAATTTTTTTATCCGTAATAATCAAATCAAAATCTCTGAAATTCAGCTTGCCGTCGTGGCGAATATTAAAAACCGCCTTCGGATACTCCGCCGTAAAGCTCGAAATACATTCCGTTACGCGTCCGCGGTTATTTAAAACGAGAAGCTTAAGCTCGCCCGACACATCGCCGGACAAATTCTGCGTTTCCGTTTTTGCCGCTTCAACTGCCGCCTGCGCCGTTTTCAGTGCGCGCAGCAAAAGCTTGCCGTTTGCGTTGAGCGTCAAGCGGTTTGCCGTGCGGTCAAACAAGGGATACCCCCAATCCGCTTCCAGCTTTTTAATCGCAACGGACACGCTCGACGGCGGCACCATAAATTCCTGTGCCGCCCTGGATATGTTTTCACTGCGCGCTACCGCCATAAAATACTTAATTTGCAGCATTTCCATTCCCATCACCCGACTTCATTTTATCATATATTTTAATATATAGCAATCATATTTTACCGCATATTTTACAAAATAGTTAATCTATGCTAAACTGTCCTTAAAAAGGAGGGATATACTTTGAAAACCATTAAGGATATTTCCTACACAAAGCTCTCTCATCCCGAGCAAAAGTTAGATGTGCATCTGCCGGAGGCGGACACCTTCCCGGTATTTGTCTATTTCCACGGCGGCGGCATCATCAACGGCGATAAGGCTTGGGACGAATGTGAAGCCTTCATCCCCGGTCTCGTAGAACGCGGCATTGCTGTTGTTTCCGCGAACTACCGTATGTACCCGGAGGCGCGTTACCCGGAGTTTATTTATGACTGCGCGGCAGCGGTTGCGTGGGCGCATAAGCATATGAGCGAATACGGCAATGTAACCGGTTTGTTTGTCGGCGGTTCTTCCGCAGGCGGCTACCTTTCGCAGATGCTGTGCTTTGACAAAAAGTATCTCGGCATACATAAAATCGATGCCGATACCATCACCGGCTATATTCACGATGCAGGTCAGCCGACGGCGCACTTTAATGTACTCAAGGAGCGCGGCATAAATTTCAAACGCGTCATCATCGACGAATCTGCGCCGATTTACCACATTACCGAAGGCAGAAACTATGCCCCGATGTGCGTACTCGTATCGGAATTTGATGCGCAGAACCGCTTTGAGCAAACGCAGCTGTTGCTCTCGACCATGAGACATATGGGCGCAGATATGGAAAAGGTGGAATACCACTTTATGCCGGGCTGGAAGCATTGCAAATACTTAAAGGTTTTAGACGCAGACGGCAAAAATGCGTTTGTGGAGATTGCAAGCGCATTTATCAAAAAGCATACGAAATAAAGGGGCGAAAAACCAGAAATGAAATCGTTTAAAGACATTTCCTACACAAAGCTCGGTCATCCCGAGCAAAAATTAGATGTACATCTGCCGGATACAGACACCTTCCCAGTGTTTGTATACTTTCACGGCGGCGGCATCTACGGCGGCGACAAAAAAGCAGGCATTTTTGTTGAAATGCTGCAAAAGCGCGGCATTGCCGTTGTTTCCGCGAACTACCGTATGTACCCGGAGGCGCGCTATCCGGAATTTGTTTGCGATGCAGCTGCAGCGGTTGCGTGGGTACATAAGCATATGAGCGAATACGGCAATGTGACCGGCATATTCGTTGGCGGCTCGTCGGCAGGCGGCTATCTTTCGCAAATGCTCTGCTTCGACAAAAAGTGGCTCGGCATCCACAAAATTGATGCAGACGCCATCACAGGCTACATCCATGATGCAGGCCAGCCGACAGCGCACTTTAATGTCCTTCATGAGCGCGGTATAGACCACAAGCGCGTCATCATCGATGAAAGCGCGCCAATTTACCACATCACCGAGGGCAGAGCCTATGCCCCGATGTGCATTTTAGTTTCCGAATTTGATATGGAAAACCGCTTAGAGCAGACAAAGCTTTTAATATCTACAATGAAGCATATGGGTGCAGATATGGAAAAGGTGGAGCTCAATTATATGGAGGGCTGGCATCACTGCAAGTACATCAACCAGCCGAACGCGGAAGGGACTTATGAATTCGTCGAAATTATAGATAAATTCATCAAAAAGTACAGTGAGGTAAAATAAAATGAAAAAAGGTATTTTTTACACACTGGTTACGGCGCTGCTGTTCGTAACCTTAGAGCCAATCAGCAAGCTGATTGCCGGCGATGTTTCGCCGTACGCCATCACCTTCTGGCGCTTTTTAATCGGCGCGCTGATGCTTCTGCCGCCGGCAATGCTGAAGGTCAAAAAATTAGGCTTAAAGGTAACAGGAAAAGATATTCTTTTGTTTGCACTTCTCGGCGTTCTGCTCATTTGCGTGAGTATGCTCTCGCTGCAAATCGCCGTTAAAATTGCAGATGCCCCGTCGCTGATTGCAATCATCTTTTCCTCGAACTCCATCTTCACGATTGCGTTCGCTTGCCTGCTTTTAAAGGAAAAACTGACATGGAATAAAGTGCTTGCACTTGTGTTCGGCGTGGCAGGTGTCGCATTCTGTGCAGACTTTTCCTCCGGCACAAACCTTTCATCCGTGGCACTTGCGCTGCTCGCCGCTCTGTCGTTTAGTCTTTATACAGCGCTGAGCAAAAAGTACACCAAGAAGTTCAGCGGCTTAATTCAAAGCGGCTATGCGTTCTTCATCGGCGCGATTGTGCTTTTAGTTGTGCTGCTCATCATCGGCGAAGACATTCTGCCGGCATTTGATGTAAAGAGCATTTCCATTATGCTCTACCTCGGTATCTTTATTACCGGCATCGGCTACCTGGCTTACTTTAAGGCGATGGAGCACGGCGGCACGATGATGGCGTCGCTCGCGTTCTTCATTAAGCCGATTTTAACCCCGTTTGTCACCTGGCTGATTAACGGCATCGTGCCGAATGTGATGGTGTTCGTTGCCGTAGCGTGTATCGTAATTGCGTCCTGCTTTACGATGTATAAGAAAAAAGAAGTAAAATAAAAGCCTCCAAAAGACAATGCATCTTGTGCATTGTCTTTTTTCTTGACAGCAAAAAATTTCCGTGCTATTCTTAACAAAACGGAGGTGGCTTATGAAAAAATACCAGTTCGGCAAAACCTTCGGCGAAGGGCTCGCCGTCCCCGATGCAAAAATCTATCAGGTCGAAGAGCTGTCTTTGACGCGCGGCGGCATTATGCCAAAGCACGACCAGCGCTGCGATGAAATTACCTATGTCATTTCCGGCAAGGCAAAAATGCACTCGGATGACATCTGTGAAGAAATTGGTGCGGGGCAAATCCACTTTATCCGCCAAGGCTGCACACACGAAATCGAAGCGCTGCCCGCGGAGGATTTCCGTTATATCTGCATCGGCTATACGGCAGCAGATACCGCGCTTTTAAAGGATTTTCACGCCTTTACCAAAAACAAAAAGCATTTTATCCTCTCCGGCGATTCGACCGTACGCCGCCTGTGTGCACTGTTGGTCGATGAGTGCTACTGCTGGGACAGCCACAGTGAAACGCTTGTCAGCTGCTACCTTTCGCAAATCCTCGTTGCCGTATACAGGCTCGCTGTCGGCAAAACCGCCGCTTCCAAGGACGGCGGCAAAAGCGCACAAGTCGGGCAAACCGTATACCGGGCGCTGCGCTATATCGACAAGGAATTCATCAACATCGAGCACGCGCGCGATGTCAGCCAAAGCCTTGCCTACAGCGAATACTACCTTTCGCATCTGTTCAAGGAAAAAACCGGCACCACCATTAAAGAATACATCACGCGCAAAAAGATTGACCACGCGTGCCTGCTGTTAAAAACCTCCGCCTGGGGCGTAGAGGAAATTGCATCACATTTGCACTTTGCCTCCGCACACGCATTTCGCCGTGCATTCAAGGCGGTTACCGGCGTGTCACCGCGTGAATACACAAAGCCCTGACCGCAAAAATTGTACCATAAATCCACAGCTTTGCCGCTTGTGCAGGGCTGTGTTTTTTTATATACTGAAGCTGAAAATAAATTTGGAGGTGCTTTAAATGAAGGTTGCAGTTATCGGATGCGGCGCGATTGCGAACAGCGCGCACATCCCGTCCTATATGAAAAATGAAAAGGCAGAAATTAAATATTTCTGCGATATTATCAAGCAGCGCGCTGACGCCGCCGTAGAAAAATACGGCTGCGGCATTGCCGTAACAGACTACAAGGCGGTTTTAGCTGACCCGGAGGTAGCTGCCATTTCCGTGTGCACGCCGAATCTGATGCATTCGGTCATCACAATCGACGCGCTGAAGGCGGGCAAGCATGTACTCTGCGAAAAGCCTGCGGCAAGACTGTACAGCGAAGCGCTCGAAATGCAACAGGCACAGCACGAAACCGGCAAAACACTCAATATCGGTGTCGTGAACCGCTTTAACACCAATGTAAACAAGATGAAGGAAATCATCGACTCCGGCGAGCTCGGCGAAATCTATAATGTATACATCAGCTTTCGCAATGGCAGAAGCATCCCCGGTCTCGGCGGTGCATTCACCACAAAGGAAATCGCCGGCGGCGGCGTTTTAATCGACTGGGGTGTGCATTTCTTGGACATCGTGATGTACTGCTTAAATGACCCGAAGGTGCTGACGGTTTCTGCCGAGGAATTTAAAAAGCTCGGCACGCCGATTGAAGACTATGTCTACACCTATATGTGGGCAGGTCCGCCGATAAAAGACGGCATCAACGATGTCGAAGAAGGCATCACAGGGCTCATCCGCACGGATGGACCGGTCATCAACTTCAACGGCGCATGGGCACAAAATGTGATGGAAGACGAGATGTTTATCGACTTTATGGGCACAAAGGGCGGCATCCGCCTGCAGTACGGCGCAGACTTTACGCTTTATTCGACAAAAAACGGGATGCTGACCAGGACGACCTTTAAAACAGAAGACTCCAATGCCTTCCAAAACGAAATTGATGCATTTGTTGACTGTGTAGAAACCGGCAAAAAGCTGGCAAGCCATATTGATATAAACATCTTAACCTCGCAGATGATGGATGCCATCTACCGCTCTGCGGAAGCGCACAAGGAGGTTACCTTATGAAAAAGGTCGGCTTTATAGACTACTACCTCGACCAGTGGCACGCAAACAACTACCCGGAAATGCTTAAAAAAGCATCAAACGGCAGATACGAGGTTGCTTACGCCTACGGTATGATAGACAGTCCTTTAAAAGGCGGCTTAACCAATAAAGCCTGGGCAGAAAAAAACGGTATCACGCTTTTAGACACCATTGAAGAAGTAATTCAAAAAAGTGATGTACTCATCGTAATGTCGCCGGACAATCCGGAAATGCACGAGCAGCTTTGCGACTTGCCATTAAAATCCGGCAAGCTGACCTATATCGACAAGACCTTTGCCCCGGACAAAGAAACCGCACTGCGCATTTTCGCCAATGCCGAAGCGCACAGCACGCCGTGCTTTTCAAGCTCCGCGCTCTATTTCTCCACGGAATTAAACGATATGGATACAGATAAAATCACAAAGCTGTACAGCCGCGGTCCCGGCGCGTATGATATTTATTCCATCCACCAGATTGAGCCGATTTTAAAGCTGATGCAGACAGACCCGAAACGGGTTATGTTTTTAGGTGATAAGCAACATCCGTCGATGGTGATTGAATTTACCGACGGCAGGTACGCACAAATGTACCAGGGCACATGGATTGACTTTGAAATCACAACTGCCGACGAGGAAAACAACATGCAGATTCACCCCATCAGGTCTGATTACTTTATGCGCTTTATTGAAAGCCTTATTGCGTTTTTCGACACCGGCATCGCACCGGTATCCCACCGCCAGACGGTCAATGTGATTGCAACCATCAACGCAGGTCACAAAGCAGCACAAACACCGTTTGAATGGGTGGAAGTGTAAAACGGATAGGATAGCTGGTTAAAACCAAATAATAAAGGCCCCCTTGTGTAAAGGGGGCTGGCAAAACGCAGTTTTGACTGGGGGATTGTAGCTGTAAAGTAGCGCAGTCTTTTTTAGACAATCCCTCCGTCTTTTGCTTCGCAAAATCCACCTCCCTTTGCACAAGGGAGGCTTTTTTGCTTTTTTATTTTACTTTGAAACAACCTCAAACAGCTCTTCGAGCCAATCGCCCTCGAACAGCTCGATTAAGCCTGCATCACAAGCGGCAGCAAGCTTCGGATTCATCGGAATCTTCGCCGTATGCTTTACGCCGTGCTTATTTGCAATTTCTTCAATGTGACTTTCACCGAAAATGGTATGTCTCTTGCCGCAATCCGGGCACTCAAAGTAGCTCATATTTTCTACAAGTCCGAGCACCGGAATGTTCATAAGCCCTGCCATATTGACAGCCTTTTCCACAATCATACCCACCAGCTCCTGCGGCGAAGCAACGATGATAATACCATCGAGCGGAATGGACTGGAACACCGTCAGCGGTACATCACCTGTACCAGGCGGCATATCAATAAACATATAATCCACATCGCCCCAGATAACATCTGTCCAGAACTGCTTTACCGCACCGCCGATGACCGGACCGCGCCAAACCACCGGATCGGTTTCGTTTGCAGTTAAAAGGTTTAACGACATTACGCCGATACCCGTCTTTGTCTTTACCGGCAAGAGTCCTTCGTCGTTGCCCATTGCGCGCGTATGTAAACCAAACGCCTGCGGAATGGACGGACCTGTAATATCCGCATCTAAAATTGCGGCATTGTAGCCGTTTCTCTGTGCCATGACCGCCATCAGCGAGGTTACGAGGCTTTTGCCTACGCCGCCCTTACCGCTGACAATACCGATGACCTTTTTAATATTGCTGCCTGCGTGCGGCTTTTCTAAAAGGCTCTCTGCCTGTCTGTCGCTGCAATTTGCACTGCAGGTTTCGCAGTTATGTGTACATTCACTCATGATTTTTCCTCCTGTCTGACAAATGCGTCAATGTTCCTATATATTATACGCCTCTTGCCTTCCAAAGTCAAGGCATTTCGTTTTTCAAAATATTTTTATCGTTTTTCGATAATTTTTAGTTGACAAACAAGAAACGCGATGCTATACTGAAATCACCAAATACTAGAAAGGTTGGTTTTTATGTACAAAAAAAGTATTACGCACTACATTGCAAAGGTCGTAATTGATATTTTGTTTTATTTAAGCATTGTCTGCACCTGCGCAATCCCCGCGCTTACAGCGCCTCTAATACGTTTGTATCCACTGTCTTGCAATATTCTTCTTGCCTACGCCGTAATCCTCACCATTTCCGGCGCGTGCTGCGTGTACATTCTGTTTCTTTTAAAGCAGATGTACAAATCGCTTTTGGTTGGCAACCCGTTTGTAGATGAAAATGTGCGCCATCTGCGCAAAATGGCTGTAACCTGCTTTATCATCGGTATCCTCTATGTTGCAAAATCCATATTTCTGTTCACCGTTGCCACTCCGATTATCGCGGGCATTTTCTTGGTTGGCTGTCTGTTTTGCCTGACGCTGAAGGACTTGTTCAAGCAGGCAATCAACTACAAGACCGAGAACGATTTGACAATATAAGGAGTGTGCAAAATGGCAATTATCGTAAATTTAGACGTAATGATGGCAAAGCGCAAAATCGGCTTGATGGAGCTTGCCGAAAAAATCAACATTACGCCTGCAAATCTCTCTATCTTGAAAAACAACAAAGCAAAAGCCATCCGTTTTTCCACATTAGAGGATATCTGCAAAGCACTCGACTGCCAGCCGGCAGACATTCTCGAATACAAGGAGTGATTGTATATGAAGCACCTGTTTAAAGGCATTGGCCTCGGACTGAGCTTATACCTCGTGCAAAAGCTGTGCTGTATATGTATGCAATCGCTTAGCGAAAGCGCTGTCTTGCTGCCTGCGGCAATTGTATTTTGCATCATTACCACCGCATTTTTGGTATCGGACACAGTTCCCAATCTGCTGCTTTGCGGCTTTAGCGGACTGGTCGTAATGTTTGCCGCAGAAATCGGTCTGTTTTCTGTATTTTCTGATATTGTCCTCGGCTCTGATAACTGGCTTCCCACCTATATCGGCGGATTTTACGGCTCGATGGCAGCATTGGTGCTTGCCCTTTTGATGACGGTCAAGCACATTCATCCCTGCCAATCGCTTAAAAGGAGTGTCGAATTTATGCCAACGGAAATTTCGAAAAATCTGAAAATCAAATTACTCATTTATACCCTGCTGAGCATATGCACCTTTGCATATTTTATTATGCCGCAAAACGCAGGCATCAGCGTGCCGCTTTTTACACTGCTGCAGCTTGTGTGCTTCTTCTTCCTTGTGCCGGATAAAAGAAGGCTTTGGTTCTTTGTGCCGCTCTTTGCACTGTCGCTGAATGCTTTTATCAGCGCAAATTCCATTTGGCGCATTGCAAACCTTGTCATCAGCATCTTGCTCTATGCGTGTATGTTCACAAGCTTCAGCTTTAAAGCCGATGTGCTCACGATGCTGTCCGAATGCTTTGCACGCATTATTTCCCCGCTTAAATATGTAAAGCTGCCGTTTGTCTGGGCGCTGGAGCTGTCCAACGGCAAGACACAGCTATTCAAGCGCATCGCCATTGCCGTTGCAATTGCACTGCCGTGTGCTTTAATTTTGCTCGCTGTGCTCTCTTCGGCAGACATGGTCTTTTCCCTGCAAACTGAAAGCTTTTTTACCTCCCTTACAAACGGCTTTCAGTCGCGCACGCTGCTTGACATTGCCTGCGGCATACTTGCCGGGTTGTTTCTGTTCGGTGTTTTATACTGCGCACAAAGCGAAATGCACATCGTTGAAGTCGGCGAAATCAAGCAGCGCAGGGGCGATTTAATCATCATTAACATTCTGCTGTGTATGATGCTTTTTGTGTACACGCTGTTTGTCATCGTGCAGTTTAAATACCTCTTCGCCGGTGCTACACTTCCGGAAGGCCTGAATTACACGACATATGCGCGCAAAGGCTTTTTTGAGCTGCTGGCGCTCACCGGCGTAAACCTTGCAGTGATTTTGGCGATTGTACATCTGACGCAAGCACAGAGCGGAAAATGGGTAACGCTGACAAAAATCTTATGCCACTATCTGTGCGCAGTCACCGTGGTACTGCTTATCTCCTCGTTTTACAGAATGTATCTCTACACCGCGGCAGACGGACTGACGCGCCTGCGCCTGTATGTACTCGGATTTTTGGTGTTTGAAGCGATTGGGCTAATCTTTACCTTCATCTATATTGCAAAGCCGAAGCTCAATATCGTTTTGGTGTATCTCACAATTGCACTTTCCTATTACTGCGCGCTAAACATTGTACCGACGGACAACCTTATCGCACGCGATCAGGTAGACCGCTACTTAAGCGGCGCGCGCCCGAGCGTGGACTATGTTTTTACCCTGTCAGCAGATGCCGCGCCTGCAATCGAGCGTTTGTATAACGGCACAAGCGACGCGCGTGTACAGACAAGATGCAAAATGTTTTTGCAAGATACAACCGAAACAAATACATCACAAAAATGGCAGTCTTGGAATTTATCAAAAATGCGCGCAGAAAAAACATTAGAGGATGTATTATGAAAAAAATTATATTCAGATGTTTTATCGGTATCCTATGCCTTGCAGTTTTGGCAAGCATTAGCTTCTGCGCCGCTGTTCGACACTTTACTACAGACGGCAATCATTTATCGAAGGAAGCAGTTTTTTCCCTTGTTAAAAAAAATCACAGCATACTTTTAGATGCATCAGAAGCCGGTATGCCCGAAAAGACCAAATCCATAAAAGGAATCCGGGAGGCCTTCTGCAAAGACGGCTTTGCCTTCTTCGACTGCGGCGGCTACGGTATGGGGAGCGAAACCGGCTACTATGGCTTCTATTACTCGCCCGATGATATAGCAAAGCCTTTGCTTGACGGATATCCCGTATGCAGTGAAGACGAATTCCTCCCCGAAGGCAACGGCTATGCCTATAACGAAGCAGAAGGCGACAATCGGTATTATGCCGAGCGGATAACAAACTGTTTTTTCTATTATGAAATGCATTTTTAGCTAAAAGCACATTAATCCCCCCAACTTTTTTATCAAAGCCAATACAACAAATTAAATGAAATCGCGAAGTGATTTCATCCACCTAAGGCAGATTTAGTAAAAAAGACCTAAACTTCCATTAAAGTTAAGGTCTTTTTTTGTCGCTGTTACAGGGTGTATATTGCTTCGCATTTCGGTACCGACTGCGCACCGCGCCTTCTTAAGGTTCAAATCCTGTCGAGCACACGCAATAAAAAAGCACATACTCTCGTATGTGCTTTTTTATTGGTCGGGGTTACAGGATTTGAACCTGATTTAAACGCGATTGCAATGCGGTTTTGCGTTTTTTTTGACTAACGCTTGACAAAAAAATGAAATTGATAGTAGTAAGTCTCAAAAATGTGTTATAATACGCTTGCGCAAACACTTCTTAACAATTGGAATAAAATAATATTGTCTTTTCGTCATTTGGGTGTTATAATAGTCATGCAGGATGGTGATAATATGTTCAATTCCCCAATAACAATAGTTAACAACAAAACAATGAAAGATGCTCATGCGAAAATCGAAGAATTCTTGAATGCCGATGTGCTCGTTTATTATGGTGAAATAATTGATAGTGCCGAACAAACGATTCGAAACATCATAGAAGATTTGCAAGAAAACCGCAAAGACAAACTATACATAGTGTTAACCACCGGGGGCGGTAGTCTTAATCCCGTCAAGAGAATGGTTAATATTTTCAGAAATTTCTATAACGAAGTACATTTTATAGTTCCGGACTATGCTTATAGCGCGGGAACAGTATTTTGTTGTAGTGGTGACTCAATTTTAATGAGCTACTATAGTGTACTTGGTCCAATCGATCCGCAGGTTAAAAACGCAGATGGCAAATTCGTGGCAGCATTAGGTTATTTAGATAAAATTAACGACTTAATCAAAAAAGCACAAGATAACACTTTGACAAATGCTGAATTTATTATACTAAAAGATTTTGATTTAGCTGAGCTGCGAACATATGAGCAAGCAAGGGATTTAGCCATAGATTTGCTTGTAGAGTGGTTGCCAAAATACAAATTCAAAGATTGGACAACACACGCTGATGGAAGGCCAGTTACTTTGCAAGAAAAGCAAAATCGCGCTCGTGAAATCGCAGAAAACTTAAGTGATAACAATGAGTGGAAATCGCACGGCAGACCTATAAATCGTGATGAACTTCAAAATTTGCATCTAAAAATAGATAATTTAGATGCTGATCCTACGCTTTATCGATTAATCATGGATTATCACAATCTTGCCACTGATTATATAGCAAAGTATAATTATCAAAGATTTGTTCAAACGAGGTTGTTTTTATGAGTAAAATAGAAAAAGATATACAAAAAGCATTGGCTCTGGTTTCGGAAAAGCATTTTACAGAGGAATGTAAAAAATATGTTTTAGCATCCGAAACATTCACCGAAATGCTAAAAAAAGGGATAGCTTCGCCACGCGGAAATAAGGTTGCATCCATTACAAGCATAACAAGGTCCAACGTGAAATTTAATATTAATCCATAATATTTAAAAAAACAAAAACCCGGGCAAACGCCCGGGTTTCCTTTTCATCTACTTCTGCGGATACTTTTTTAAAAACTCTTCTTTTGCCTCATCGCCTGCGTCCTCATAGCATTTTCGAATTTTCTTGACTTTTTCTTCGTCACTGAGTTTTTCAAACTCATAGGATGAAATAAGTTTCGTTACCTTTTCGAGCGACAATTCACCTCGGCGCTTTGCAAGAAAAGTATATTGCTCACCGGTTAAATTGATTCGCTCTCCGTCCATCGTAAAATACTTCTGTTGCTCAATCGGATACACGGCACCATCGCCGGTCTTTTCATACAGCTCATTTAGAACCGTTGTCACTTTGGAGTTATCAACCTTGTCGATATAACCCGGAGATACAAAATTCTCAAATGCGCGTTCAGCAACATTGGAACCATAAGAAACCTCTCTGCCCCATGCGTCTAATTTTGGCTGCAGCATAAAGCTTACAAATGGCAGTTTCTTTTCCATCTGCTGAATAAAACGGTTTAACGCGGCCGGCATTTGCGAATTTTTATCAATGTACACGCTACGCGTAGTTCCGTCAATCGTTCGGGCAAACTGACCAAATAAAGTCGGGATGCCTTGTCCGAAATAATTAGCAACAGCGTCCACGAACAAAGCGCTCAAGGCGCTTTCACCTTCACCGACATAGCCGGCCGTTTGCAGAATTCTTTCCAAGCTCTGCAAACAACTCAGCTCAAGCACCGGGTCCGTTATCTTAGCCAATGCTCCGGCGACTGTTTGGAAAGAAAAGCCGTCCTGTTTCAACGACCGCATAAGTTCTACACCAACAAATAACGGCATTACAGTCGGTGCAGCCCAGTCAATAGTATATGTATGACCGGCGATCACCAAGGAATATCCCTGAAAACCGTTTGTGGCATCAAAATCGCGCTTTTTCTCTTCTTCATCTTTGCCGCCGGTAATAATTCCCATGCTAAATAGCCAAGCACCAAACGCAAGCAAAGCAGTTCCGGTTACACCTTTTGCAATGTCGTCTATCATGGCATTGGCTTCCATTTCACCATTTTTAACCGCTTTAATATCGTGCAGCAGAACTTTTGCAAACGACACCGGAGAATACTCTATGCCGCGTTTTGCAATATTAAGAGGCGTATTTTTAAACGGCATAACGCCTTCAACTGTCGCGTAGTACGCGGCCTGTATCCATTTATTTTTTGTTTTAACCGATCGCTTCGCTTTCGCAAGCAACTGTGCAAGAGAATTCATATCGCGGAAAGTCGCCTTCTGTGCTTCGGAAATTGCATATGCTCTCATCTTCTCAAGCATATTTGCCGCTTCTCTTGTCCCACTGTTTAAAAACTCCGGCGTAATGCCTTGTGCGGTCATCATCTGCGCAAAACTGTCGACATAAGCCGGTTTCAAGGTCCACAGGTCCTCGGTTTCCATCCATTCAGAATTCAGTTTGCGAAGCTTTTCAAGCCACCTTGTTTTGAATATAGTCCGCTTATCCATTACACCGTTGATATTCACATCATATTTACCGGTATCACCGCGTACCTGGCTCTCCACCTTGTCAAAATCATCTTTTGCAAACGCAACTGATTCCACTGACTTTCTTATGGCTTTTGTGCGCATATCCTGCGGAAGTGTTTTTTCAAGAATTGCACCGACAAAGTTTTTCAGTTTTCTTGCCGGTATAAAAACTGCATTACCGACAATGTTACGAAAATGCGTCCTCGGATTCATAAGCATCGACAGATAACGCCATGCATCCCACTTATCCATCCATGTAGACGGAATCTGCGATGCAATATCCTCTTGCAGCTTTTCAAGACACTCTGCCTTTTCCTCTTCCGTCTTAGCTTCAAGGAACTCTTTTGCAAGCTTCTCGTTAATCTCAATACCGTCAAACTTCTTTCCAAGACCCTTTTTGATTTCCTTTGTCAACTGCTGTACAGTCTTTTCGAGACAGTAAAGCTGTCCGTCCGGCGACATGTCTTTCAACACACTGAATGCTTGCACCGCTTGTCCGGCTTTTGTTGCCATAGTGCTCAACTCAACGGCAATCTTCATTGCATTTTCTACATCTTTGGCATTTACGCATTGATTGTACAATGTCATACCGAGCGCAAGTGAATTTTTCCCAAGAGTCATATCATCCGCTTCGGCAGCATGCGCGAGAGTTTCCCACTTTTTCAGCGCACCATCAAAACCTTCTTTGCGGATAAGATTAAGCGCATATTCAAGAGATGCATCGTCCGAAAGCTGAAGATGCGACATACTACCTTCTACAATCTTGCGTTCGAACTCGCTGATTGTATCATCCGGCGTTACTCCTGCTTCCATCATTGTCCGCGCAAACTTGCTGACATATTTCGTCGGCGCAGAGCGCTTCGGAACGCTCACATCACGCACAGGCTTTTTGCCCTTTTCGATTGCGCCGTATTCCTCGACAAGCGCATCGTAGGCATCGGACACATCGTCCACCTCATCAGTTTCGGCAGCGTATTTTACCTTTTCTACTTCTCCGCTCGAATTATCTCTCCCACTTTCAACAAGATTTCCTCTCTCGTTGCCTTGGGATTGTCTAACAGAAAGTCTATCATCGCTTCCGTATGCTGTGGTTCTTTCAGTCCCGCCACCAAGAACGGCACGGCCTCTTTTTCCACTCCGAACGTTAGCAATCCACTCGCCAATGTTCTCTGCTCTTCTGATATTACCATTTTCTATTTCACTCCCCATTGTGTTTATTACATTCTCATTTCCTACAATAGGAATACTAAAAGCTATCGTGTAATCCTCTTTGTTTTGGTTTCTCCACACATAAAAGTGATTTCCGATTTCTTTGCAGTCTACAGCCTTCAATTGCGCAGCGCTATGATTTACACTCATGATGTATTCACGCAATTGGATATGCTCATCCGCAATCAGCCGTTGATTTAATTCCGCCATTGCTTCTGAATAGCCTGATTCTACTGACCGTTTAAACGAGCGCTGACTTACTTCGTATTCCCATCGAGCAATAAACGCATCATCCTTATTCCAATACGCTTCTGCCAGTTCTGCAAAACCACCACTCAAGGAATGCATTCCGGAAAGTATATTTGCTACCAATTCCTCAAGTGCTTCTTCTTCAAGATTCGTCAGCATACCGAAATAATCCTCTTGTATGATACCGAGAACTTCTCTTTTCACCTTCTGTGGCAAAGTATTGAATATAATATTCTTTACTTTTTGCGCTCGCTCTGTATCATACTCCGAATGAACAATTTCGTGGTCGTCGATTTGTTCCGGTGCAAAATCATGGTCATATTGAACAATAACTATCTTGCGACCATCTTTTGTTTTAATGAATACACCTCTTGCGCTTTTCGCCTTTCCGGAAGCATCTGTCGTAAACGGAATTTCCACCTTCCCGGAGATAATGATTGTTTCATCAATACCCTTCGCTTCATTTTCCGCAACAAGGCGATTCATGCGTTCATTATAATGCTCCTTCGGAATCACATCACATCTGTGTCCATGAACTACTTGTCGTTCGATATGCCCAGCAGCTTTGAGAGTTTGGCAATACTTTCTTCGCTCACTTGCGGCTTTTCTCCCCTCCGAATAGCGTCTTGCCCTTCTTGCCACTCTTTGAGTTTGCTTGCCGGAACTCTTACCGTTCTGCCGCTTGCTGCTTCCATCTGATAATAAATCTCGTCCTTCATGATTATCCCCGCTTTCCAGTGAATATTTCGCATCGTTCTGCATAGAATAGGTATTGACAATATCCTCTTTTTGTAGTATATTGTTCTTGTCAAGATTGGTGTCTGCCAGCTCGGGCAATTGGAGCCCTCTGCTTTGCGACCATTCTTGACTTTTTATTTTATCAATATACTTTAAATTTCCAGCTGCAATTTGATTCCTTACAAAACTTTTAATATTGTCCTTACTGTACACACTTGCTACTTTATTAATGCGAATATGCTTTTCGCTTTTATTCAGGTGCATGGCTACAACAACATCATTGCCTTGCATATCCTTTAATTCAGTCAAAACAACAAATGCGTTTTCTACTGTTGCCGACTTGAATATCATAATTGGATCCGCAATTACATCCGGAATTTTTTTGATTTCATCTACATGCAAATTATGTTTTATCCCGGAAATTTTCGTCATCACTTCTTGACTCATGACAACTGGCAAAGGCCTCGCGCCTAACGCTCGAAGCACTGCGGGCGTACTGCCCAGTTGGAACAATTCGTCCGTTTTCATCTGTCCAGACAACCATCTATCGACTTGTCCTATGTAATGCTGCATTTCTTGGGGCGAAGATTTAAAAATTCCAGATGCGGAATCCTCGTCAAGCGAATACCTTGCAATATCCACCTTGTCAATCACAACAAGTCGTGTGTTTACACCCGTACTGCGCTCACTGTTTTTGAAAGAACCGGCAGGCAATTGCTCACTTGTACCTCCAACGGATTCTAACCACTCACGAAATTCCGTTGCCTTTTTATCGCCTCTGTAGAACGGTCCTTCGCTCATAATGGCAACCACGCGACCGCCTTGATTCAACAGTGAATACGCATGCATTACATGGTCGATATCTTGTCCGTTCTCAAATGGCGGGTTCATGATTATTTTATCATAGGTTTCTGTTGTTTGCAAGAAATCCTGCCCGACAACATTATATCCCTTTTCCGCAAGCAATTCAGACAAACTCGAATTCCATTCAACAACATCGAGCGGATTGTCCGGATACTGATTGCGTACTTCATCTGCAATATTGCCTTTGCCTGCGGACGGTTCTAAAATGCGGTCTGTCGGCCGAATATCTGCTTCATCGAGCATTCTTTCAACCAGCACTTTCGGTGTTGGGAAAAAGCCTTCAATTTTAGAGCTTGACAGTTGTCTTTCTTTTTCCTTTATGGCTCTTTGTCTTTCAGCCTCAACATCTCTTCCGGGCAAGAATTTAATAAACTCTCTCAAATATGCACGAAGCTCAACCACATTTTCGATACCCATTCGAGCAAGTCGTTTTCGCTCTGAAACCCCATCATTCCAAAAGTCTTCATAGAACGGCGACAAGTTCTGCACGATTTTATCAATGTCAGCAAGCATCTGTGCATCTACAGTAACATAGCCTTTTTTCGCAGATTTGATTGCCTTTTTCAAACGGTCTGCAATCTGTTTATATCCTGTCTTGCCATCTGCCGCACGCAGATAACCACTAACAATGTTTTCGTGAAGCTTGGTGAGTGGATATTCCGCATACTTTGCATCATCATCGGTGAAAGATTTGCTCTGTTCCCGCATGCGTTCATCATAAGATACCGCGGACATAGTTTCACTTATTCTGTTTCTACGACCTATACGCAGCATACTCATAAGCGTTTCAACCTGCGCCTTGCTATCAATCTTATCAAGCAAAGTATCTTCGCCATTTTCGAGAGCATCTGCAATATTGTAGATTGTATCTTGCAATCTTTTCAATCTTTCGCCCTCAGCTTCCGCAGACGCAGCTTCTCTTGCTCTTTTTGTAGTGTTGGTAAGTCTATCTCTGAATTTATCATCAATAGCTCTTTGCATGCTATCGGCTACAGCTCTTAACTTTTCTGCACCGGTTGTACCTTTTACTGTTTCAGTTGTAGTTTCTTCGACAGATGCAATAGAAGTAGTCGGGTCTTTTTTGAAATTCCACCCCTGATTACCACGCCAATACGAACCGCCCAAAGCTTTCATTTGCTCATTGAGCTGTTTCCACTGTTCCGTTTCAAGTCTGCTTGCAGGTCTTACAACCCACACATCTTCGCCTGTCTTGGTGTGAGTGGTTTTCTCAATGGTGTAATTATCGGTATTTGCAAAAAAAGCATCGGCACCGCTTGTATCTTTGGTAGCTTTAGCCGCCTTTTTACCTTCTCGTGCTTTTCTGCGCTCCTCTGCATACAGCTTTTCGTATTGTATGGTTTCTTCATCAGACAAGCCGAAAAGCTTCTTTTTCTGCGCAAACTCAGCAAGTGTTTTAGGATGTTTTAAAGCATCCGCGCGCTCTTTGGCTTTCGTAGCATGTTCCTCATAAGCCGTTTTGTTTTCTGCAAGTCTTTTGGCAAAACTTTCATCCGTCATAGAATCCAAAGCCTTACGGATTGCATCTATCTGCATTTGTTTTGAATCCTGTCCGTACATATACGAAAACGTATCTTTGCCGGTCGTGGAATAATACAGTTGCATCAGCATATCCGAACAGATTGCATCGACCATATCCGCTTTTTTTGTATAACGGCCACGATCCATAAAATTCAATTGCTTTTTCAGTTCGGCATTATTCTTTTTGGATAGTTCTGCCTTAACATCATCCTCTGATTCGACAAAACGCTCAACCGCATCGCTGTATTCAGTAAGGCTGATTTCTTCACCACGCGAAAAGGCTGTTGTTACACGCTTCAATCCGCTTAATGCGTTTTCTCCGGTACTGTTGCTTATCTCCCGTACAGATGGTCTCTCTGCGATGCTGTCATCCCGAGTTTTCGTGTCATTTCCAACGTTATCTTTTCCACTGCTTCTTCCAATTTCTTGTCCATCGCTATCTGACCGCAAATAAACGGTTTCTTCTTTTCTTGCATCAGTTTCACCACCAGTCATAGAATTAGTGTTTTCTTCTATTGTACCACTTTCGGTGGAATTTTCAATAGCTGATTTTGCCGTTTCCCTGGATTCAACAATGGCAGACACGTCGTTCTCGCGCCCATTTTCGCGTTCTGCGCGGTTTTCTGCGTCCAACGAGGTGTTTTGACCAACGGGTTTATTATCCATCTGAGGCACTAAATCGTCCAGCCAATCGTAATCCTCACTCTCGCCTTCTGCGTACTTTTCTCGCAAGCGGCTATTTGCAAGCGCGGGATTTTCCTCGATTAGTTTTTTCTTTGCTTCGATATACTCGTCGTTCGGCGGAATATCTCTACCTTCAAAGGTAGTATATCCTTCCGTGAGCATATCATCAATCACAAGTTCAATGCGCTTTGCAAGGGCTACATTTTCCTGACCTTCGTCGCGGATAAGTCTTTCGAGCGCTCCGTCGATTTCATCATATGTAACATTGAACGCATCTTTGATTCTCGCAATACTCTCACTGGTGTATCGTTTTGTCCCGAAAAAATCACCTTCAAGCGTCATAACACGTTTGCCTTTAACCGTATTTGCAATATCATAACGCAACTCTTGCGCAATCGGTGTATAAAACTTCTTCATTTCCGGGTACATAAACTGGAATGCCGGCACACTTCTCTTGCCAACTTCCTCATTTGTGCGCTCGTCAATGAACAGTTCCGGATTATCCAACACTTCCTGCGACACATTTGCGTCGTTCTGCGCTGTATCAGAATTCACATTTCCCACCAATACAGATAAATCACCTGCATTAATCGCCTGCATCTGTGCTTCAAGCGCTGTGTTTTTCGCAGTATACAAGCCATTACGGAAGCTATAGTTTTTCTGCATCGCACTTAAAAGCATTTCCTTAAAAAGCTGCGCAGATTTCAAGAAAGCATCATTTACCATAAGGTTGCCTTCAGCATTATTGGTGTGCACATATGTAATAAACTGCTGCGCCAGTACATCTGCACTCAAGCCGATTCCGTTAAAATTCTGCGAATTGCTCTTCGCCATTGCACCCGCAAAATTTATTGCATACGCCTGTACGAATTCCAACGAAAAAGTATTGTCCGGACTAGACAAAAATTGCGCATTTGCTCGGAATATAGCATTTTCATTTACAAATTTGCGCAAGCTTTCCGGCAATAATTCAACGCTTTCTCTCGTCTTTGATTGCAAGGTTCTTACAACAACAGACAAATCTTTCACAGAATTATTCGCCATACTCTTTTCGAGTGCAGACACAACCTCTACCGTCTGTGCAATATCGGCATCAGGCGCACCCTGTTCAACCATTTTAGCTTCAAGATTACGAATAACCGGATTTGTCGCTGCGTTTGTATAGCGCGTTGTGCCTGCCTGCGCAACCTCATCAAGTTCGTCAGTAAAGACATTGCCTGTATTTGCTTCTGTAGGTGTTTCGGTCTGTTCAACAATAAGAGAAGCTTCTGCCGTATCTGCAGCTTCATGCACCGCAGCAGGCGTATTCTGCTCATTGTTTGTCGCATCTACCTGCGTTTCAACATTATCAGCTGCTCCGCTATTGTTTTGCATCGTTTCCACCGCGTCAGCTGTAGCCTCTATTTCCATGTTTGAAAATGCTTCATAAAACAATTTACCAAGTTTCGCATCTGAAACTTTTCTACCTGAAGTCATAGCGCTCTCGACCTTATTAGCAAGCTTTTGTACACTTTTATCCGCACTTGACTTTGCAAGATCCACAGTCATGCGAACTAATGACTCAGCATCTTTAGACTCATTCAGCGTTTTTCCTAACGAAACATACTTCTTGCTTTTATCTATCGCCGTAGCCGTTGTTTTGATGGCAAAATCCGCAACAGCTTTTTTACCTCCGCCAACAAAACCTAAAATAGTTCCGGCTTTCCAAGCCGTTTTCATCTGCTCCCATTCGTCCTCTGTAAATGAGCCATAATCAAACGCTTGCGCAAGCAAAGAAAACGGATTCGTGTTCTCACCGCTCTTAGCTGCATGCCCTGCCTTGATAGATATACCCTCTTGAATTCGTTCCTCTGCGCCCTCCAAAAATGCATCGATCGTAATTTTTCCGGCACCAATACCAGCCTTAATCACCTTCGTTTTGAGAGTCGCCGGAAGCTTGACCTTCTCAACGGTTTTTGCCAATTTTGTCGTCATGCTAACATACTTCGGCGAAAGAGTGATACTTTCGCCACCTACCGAGCCGAACAGTTTATTTGTAGCATATTCAAGACCAAATTCAACCGCCGATGACGCAAGCGCTGTACTTTCCGCAAGTAAATGTGCATCTTGCGCGCTACTCCCGTTAGAAAGCAAATCAACATACATTTGTCCAGCCGTCTGTTCAAACATATATTTTGCAGAACCGGCAGACGACGCAACATCCCATGCTTTTTTACCCCACTCAAGCGCACCGGCAAGGCCACCGATATAAGCTCCGGCAACAGCGCCAGTGATAGCCGCAGGTGCTCCATAGGCCAATTGAGCCTTTGTTTGATTCCAAAACTGCGGAATATAGCTTGCTACATTTGCAACAGCTTCATCCCACCCGTTCTCAGTAATATACACTTGCTCGTTTTGCTCATACAAACGCTGTCTTAACGCGTTGTATATTTCCGACGCGAGAATATCACTTGAACGATTCTTAAACGATGTAAATCCTGCTTGTCCGCTCCGCTCTCCTATATCACCCGCACGAAAATTAGCAGCAATTCTCCCCCCAAACCCGTCATCATATGTATTATCCTTATGTTTGTTATAGTATTCCGCAGCCTTGATGGTTTCCGTGGCAGTTTCGCTCTTACCTTTGTTCTTTACATACAAATTGCCGGTCACAGTGCTCGCTTTGCCGTCCATAGCATCTTTGTATTGCGCATCAGTAATCGGCTTGTAAACCCCAGCTCTTTTCCCCGCCTCTTTTTTCTCTCGCGTTGCTTTTTCAATAATATAACCAGTGTCAACATCTCCGCCGACAATCGGTTCCTTCATCGGCGTAATAGCTGTAACCAATTCTGACAAATACTTTTGTCGCAGCGCAAAAGCATCGCGTTTTTGACTTATATCCCTAAATCCATCTATAGTAAGTCCATTCACTTCTATAGATTGTCTCTCAGCTTCAGTAATTCTCCCATTGAGAATAGCATCCTTGTTTTCCTCCCAGTAGATATTTTTACCCCAATACTTTTTGTACTCTCTGGCGATAGATTCCGCATCATTACCAAGCCATTGCTCAAACTTTGCAAGCGCAACTTTATCATCGGCATATTTTTCAAACAGCACGATTGCCGAGGTCGTACTGTCTTGCGCCACCTTGTATTCCGTGTACAATTTATTGTTGTAATCAAGAATACCATTCGTATTTTGCCTCGTCACTTTAGGCGTTCCACTTTGCTGAGTCGCTTTAGACGAAAGCCACTTAGCTTTATCTGCAAATACAGGAACATCCTTTGTTATATCAGATTTCGGAAGTGTGGTCATATTCACAAAAGCATCTATCGTCGCCTTTTCCTCATCATTGATGGGCGAATAGGCTTGAATAGTACCCTCCT
>JAZQCN010000066.1:0-30442 GCA_045546315.1 Clostridia bacterium
TGAACACGTCAAGTTTGCGGAAGATCAGACCGCATTCCGCGGCAAGGGCAGATATGACGGCAAGCCCACCAAAAAGAATGCGTTTGTGCTTGTCACTCTTGCATTTACCGCAGAAGCTGCCGCAGCTTCCACCGGTGAAGACGACGAGACTGTATAAATGCAGTAAAGAGAGGGCAGCAGCATGAATGACGAAAGAAACATTGAAACAGCTTTGTCGCTGTTCAAAATAGCGCTCGGCGTCACGCACACCGTCCGCGATACATATTTCAGAAACTTGCTGCGCGCCCGCTTATGCGAACTCGAAAACACCGGCATTGCTATTGACACGGAATCCCCCGAGGACAATATGCTGCTTGCTGACTATTGCGAATGGACATATAAAAACAGGGACACTGCAAAAGCAATGCCGGAAAATCTGCGCTTGCGCTTGAACAATAAGAAAGTGAAAGGCAGGGCGACCACATGAATGAATTGAACTCTGTGCAAAAAAACTCTGCCGAAATCTCGCTTGACGAGGTGTGCTACACCCCGCCGTTTGAAGACGAGACGCATTTTCTCTTTTGCGCAGAAGTGCCGATAATTTCAAGTGAATTTTTCGACGCCGGCGTGCAGGACATCAAGCCGGCGCGCTCCCTCTTGGTCGACACAGAAAGCTACGATGAAAATATTGACCGCGTGAAATACAAAGGCAGCGTGTATGCGATCTATCGCACATACAAAATGCCGACCGGACGCACGCAGCTGTATTTGACAGAAAAAGCGGGTGTGCGATAATGCCGGATGATCTTGCGGCAGCAATTGCCGCCGCTCTTACAGAGTACACAGAGGAAGTAACAGAGGGAATGAAAAAAGCCGTCGACACAACGGCTGACGAAGTGAATGCAGAAATTAAGCGGCACATCAAATTCCAAAAGCGCACCGGAAAATATGTCAAGGCGTTTGCCGTCAAAACATCGTTTGAAGACAAGCGCAACAAGCGCAAAACGTGGTATGTGAAAGCCCCAGAATTCAGGAAAACGCATCTGCTCGAGAACGGTCACAAAAACCGAAACGGAACGCGTGCGCGGGCATATCCACATATCAAGTACGGCGAGGAATTGGCGCAAAAACGCCTGCCGGAGCTTATAGAAGACGCCGCGCAAGGAAAGTGAGAAACACAAATGTCAAAAGTAAAAGCGCTGATTGAAAGTCGTATGCAGCAAGCGGGCATACAGACGCAGTACAGGAAATATGACAAGCCACCGGACGGCACATATTCAACGTGGTATATTGACCGCGAAAAGCTGACCGGCAGCGACGGTCAGACCAGAATCCGACACAGCGACATTGTGCTTGAACTCTGCACAATCGACAAGGATTTTGACGCAGAGGAAAAGGTCGAGACTGCCTTTGAAGACTGCGAAATCACAAAACAGGAAGACTACAACACAAACGAAAATTTGTATACAGTCACCTTTAATTTCACCATAACAACAAAAATCAAAAGGAGAATGAGGACATGAAAACCTATACCGACAGAATCGCACTCGGCAGCGGTGATTTGTTCTGCATGGAATTCACCGGAACTTTGCCGGAAGACGAGGCAATCGAAAAAGACGAGAATCTTCTCGGCGCAATCAAGGGCGGTGCATCTGTGGAATACAAGCCCACAAAATACACCGCGTATGACGACAGCGGACGCCGCAGCAAGGAAATTATCACTGACGAGGAAGCAAAGCTCAAATCCGGTGTGATTACTTGGAACGGCAAGACGCTTGCAAGACTTTGCAGCACCGCGCGCGTAACCGAATCAGGAAACCGCCGCACGGTTAAGATCGGCGGCATCAAAAATCACGACGGCAAGAAATACGTGCTGCGTTTTCTCCACAAGGACGCAGAGGACGGCGACTGCCGCTTGACTATCGTCGGAAGCAACGAGGCGGGCTTCACGCTTGCGTTTGCAAAGGACAAAGAAGTACAGATCGACGCAGAATTCAAGGCGTTTCCGCATGACGAAGACGGAACGCTTATCAGGTATGACGAGGAAATCGTCGACGAAGCAGCTGCCGCAAGTGTTGCGGAGACTGATGCCGGAGACGAAAACGAGGAAGCCTAAACGAACAAAAAGCGGCGGGCGGCTTTCCCCGCTCGCCGCAAATCTATATTTACAGGAGAATGAAAAATGCTTGACTTAACATCAATCAAAAAACCGACGCTGCCCGTTAAAATCTCGGACGTGCTGTCCGTGACACTTCTGCCTACGTCGAAAGAGCTTGTCGACAAAATGCAGGAATTCAAAAAGAACACTGGCAGCCATAACAGCGCCGAGCTTTATCAGCTGGCGGCAGCCGTTCTTTCTGACAACACAGAAAAAAAGACCGTAACCACAGAAGACATCAAGCATCTTGATTTGTACGTTATCAAGGAGCTTTTCAGAGAATATCAGAAATTCATTAAGGAGATCAATGCAGACCCAAACTGACGATACCGTACTACCCCGAAGACGACGAGGGGCAGGAGCGGTACACAGTAAGAACATCCCCCGACAAATGGGTCGCAGATTATGCCGGCATCAGCATTTTTGACGTGGGTAAAATCTGCTATTATGATTATTTGCTTTTGCTGCGTGAATCAATCATAACCAATTGCAGAAAAACCGAAAAAGGGCGTGAATACCTCGACAAATGCTGGATAATAGCGCAGACGAAGCCGGAGAGGGACAAACTGCGCAAAAAATTCAGGAAAGGCGGGTAAAAGCCGTGGCATCAGCCATTAAAGGAATCACAATAGAAATCGGCGGCAATACCACCGGACTTGATAAAGCGTTACAAAATGTAAACAAGCAAAGCCGGTCGTTACAGTCTGAATTGAATGCGGTTGACAAGCTGCTGAAATTCGACCCCACAAACACGGAATTGCTTGCACAAAAACAAGAGCTGCTTGCAAAGCAGGCGGCGCTCGCAGCCGACCGCGTCCAAACACTGCGCGACGCGCAGGAGCAAGTCGGACAGCAGCTGAAAGACGGGACAATCACAGACGAAGCATACAGGGCATTTCAGCGCGAAGTCGCCGCAGCTGAACAGCAGCTGAAAAAGGCAAATGCGGCACTTGACGATTTCAACGACGAAGCATCAGACGCAGGCGCAGGCGCGGAAGACCTTGCAGAGAACGTCAAAGAGAGCGGAGACGCTGCAAAGGATGCCGGCGGAGCGTGGGACGCAATGGGCGGCATCCTCGCAGGCGAGGCGGGTACCGCTGCCGCTGCTGCCGCAGCCGTTGCAGCTGCCGCCGGAAAAATGGCAGCAGAACTGATCGACGCAACGAATCAGGCGGCTACATACGCGGACGACATGGCGACGCTCGCCGTACAAACGGGCGTCAGCACAGATTCCCTGCAAGCGTACAGCTACGCAGCAGAGCTTGTCGACGTTTCGCTTGACACTCTCACGGGGTCAATGGCAAAGCAAATCAAATCCATGAAAAGCGCAGCTGACGGCTCTGCGGCGTATGTTGAAGCATACGACAAGCTCGGCGTTTCGATTCAGAATGCAGACGGAAGCATGCGTGACAGCGAGCAAGTGTACTGGGAGCTGGTCGACGCGCTGGGAAAAGTTGAAAACGAAACGGAACGCGACGCACTTGCAATGCAGCTGCTCGGCAAATCTGCGCAAGACCTCAACCCGCTTATTTCTCTCGGCAGTGAAGCTCTGGGAGAGCTTATGCAGGAAGCAGAAGACGCCGGAGCGGTTTTGTCAGAAGACACCCTCGACGGGCTGCTTGCTGTTTCTGACGGTCTGGAACGGATGAAAAGCAGCGCCACAGCTGCCACAAACAACGTCGGCACAATTGCCGCCGGCGCGCTGTCTGAATACTACAACGGCGCAGCACTGATTTTGCAGGACTTCACAAAGCTGGTGCAGTCAGCTGTAAACGGCGAAGACATCACGGACGATTTTATAAACGGCTTTGTCGATTCCGTCACAGGAATGGTGCAAGGCGTCGCAGATCAGATTCCGGAAATTGTCGACACTGTTTCAATCATTTTTGTGGCAATCATAGAGGTCGCAGAACAGGCACTGCCGCAGATCGTTCAGACCATTGCCGCATATTTGCCGGAGCTGCTGGCAACCGTCGGAGATATGCTGCCGAGCATCGTCGGCACTGTTGCGCAGATTCTCGGCGCTGTTATAAATAGCATTTTTGAAGCCCTGCCGACCCTTGTTGACACGGTGATCGAAATAATTGTGCTGCTGGTAGAAACTATAATTGACGCACTGCCGGACATCCTCGAGTGCGGTGTTGAAATCATTATTTCGCTGGTGGACGGCATCACAAAGGCGCTCCCGAAGCTGATACCCGCAGCTGTAAAAGCAATTGTGACCGTGGTAAAAGGCATTGTTGACAGCTTGCCCCGCATTCTGGATGCAGCGCTGCAAATCATCCTTGCACTGGTGGACGGCATTCTCGCCGCCCTGCCCCAGCTCATTGCTGCGCTGCCGGCAATCATAATCAGCATTGTTGATTTCATCCTCGGCGCAATTCCGCAGATCATACAGGCGGGCATCACACTGCTTGTTTCTCTTGTCGGTGCGCTTCCTGAAATCATAGCCGCAATCGTGGCTGCAATTCCGCTAATTATTGACGGCATCATTTCGGCTGTGCTTGCCGCGCTGCCGCTCATAATTCAAGCCGGAATTGATTTGCTCATTGCGCTTGTGCAGGCGCTGCCGACAATCATTGTCACGATCTGCAATGCAATTCCGGAAATTATAGACGGCATCATCACGGCGCTGCTCGACAATCTCCCTGCACTTATTCAGGCGGGCGTCACGCTGTTTATTGCCATTGTGCAGAATTTGCCGACGATCATTGTTGAGATCGTCAAAGCAATTCCGCAGATCATCACCGGCATTGTAAACGCAATCACCGGCAGCGTGGGAAAAATCGCGTCAGCCGGCGGCGAACTTATAAAAGGCTTGTGGAATGGCATACAGGATGCCGGCGCGTGGCTGTGGGATAAAATATCCGGATTTTTCGACGGCGTTGTAGATAAAATCAAGGACTTTTTCGGCATTCATTCCCCGTCAAAGCTCTTTGAGGAAGAAATCGGCAAATACTTGGCAGAGGGCGTCGGCGTCGGATTCGAGGACGAAATGGAGAGCGTGGCAGACGACATGCAAAACGCAATACCGACAAACTTTGATACAGAGGTAAATGCCGCATATCATTCCGCAGTGGGAGCAACCGCAGGCGCTCATGTATTCGATGTCACAATCCCGCTGGCGCTTGACGGAAAAATATTGACGCGAGTTGTCTCGCGCATCCAGTACAGCACGCAAACAAATCGTGCGGTCGTTTTGGGGGCGGTGACAGAATGAAAATATACACCATAAACGGAAACACCAGAAAACCGGTTGACGGAATCACCGCAGGAATGCTGCGGGATTCCCTCGACACGGATTTTACACTTGCGCTGACGCTTTACAATTCCGATGCGCGCCGCATCAAAAAAGGCACTGTGTTGGAGTACAACGGCAATTTTTTCGACGTTGCAACGCGCACAAAATACATGAACGGTCAAGCGCCTTTTGTCGACACGACCGCAAACAGCATTTTTTGCCGGCTCAACCGCGCGGAATACGCACTCGACAGCTTTGCCGTCAACGGAACACCGGCGGAGATCATGACAGCTGCGCTGCATGGTACACCGTTCACATTTGGCAAAACAGACCTGACCGGAAAATACACAATCGTCGTAAACGAAACCAGCAGCCGCCGCGCTGTGCTGTTGACTATCGCGGCACAGCTGCACGGCGAAATAGAAATAAACGGCTACGAAATCAGCTTGCTTGCGCACCGCGGAAGCGCTGACGAAATAGAGCTGCTGGACACCGGCGTCGTGTCAGACGTTCAGGAAGAATCAGACGACGCAGAGGGGACAACATCGTACAGCATCACGTTGCTGCACAAAGTCAACCTGAAAGCCGGCGACAATATTCATTTGAAGTTTGACCCGCTGGAAATAGACGCGCACACGCGAATCACCGCAATTGAATACAACCCATACAACCCCCTCGAGGTAAATATCGAAGTGGGCGACTATGAAATGGACATTGTGGATTCATTCATCAGCGCGTCAAACGAAATCGCAGCTGCAAAGCACGAATTTAAGGTGACGAGCGAAGCTCTGACATCACGCATCGAATCTGCCGAGGGTGACATCAGCAGTCTGGAACAGACCGCAGAGAGCTTGACAAGCAGAATCACGTCCGCCGAGGGCGACGTCAGCGTATTGCAGCAGACGGCGCAAAGCCTGACATCACGCATCGAATCTGCCGAGGGTGACATCAGCAGTCTGGAACAGACCGCAGAGAGCTTGACGGCGACCGTGCGCTCAAAAGCCGATAAGTACGGCGGCACTGCATCGTCGTTCTCGTATTCGCTGACAGCAAACAGCTTTGAGCTACAAGCAAACGACGAGACGGTGCTGCTTGCGACGTCGGACGGGCTGGAAATTGTCGGCACTGTAACAGCAAACAGCGGTGTGTTCAGCAATTGCACGATAGACAGCACTTGCACTGTAAATGGCACGATCACAGCAAACAAAATCTGCTCAAATGCCGGAGCATACAGCTCGTATTCCGCGACCGGCGACATTAGCTTTATAGGCGGCACATCTATCTCGACGGCGCAATACATAATGCGTGTAACAAACGCACAAAACACCAGCAAAAAAGCGTATGTGTGCGTGTATGATGTGCAAGGCAGCATGAATGCAGCAATGTCGACAATCAGCTACGGCTCGAGCGGTTATCTATCGACGACCAGCGTGTCAATCGTCGACACCACCGTCATGATCTCCGGTGAAAGTCTTATAATCTCTGCACCGATCAGCGCCTACAAAACAGCGTCATTTTCTGGCAAAGTGGCAATGAATGGCGGATTTACTGGCAGGACGTCTGCGGCATCCGAGCTGCGGCATACCGAGCGTTTGGGGCAAAACGGCGGGAATTATGCTTTTTTGCAATTCTATCGCAACAGCTATGGCGACGATTTCCTTGCGTGCAGCTTGTTCCACAACTATGACAACACCGATTTTTATATATACTCTTGGAATAACGGAATAGCAATCGGCGCGGCATCTGGACACGAAAACACACTCGTCGGCACGTGGTATTGCAACGGCTCTGTGATTAACAGCTCTGACCGGAACGCAAAAAACAGCATTGCCGATATTGACGAGAAATACAGTCTGTTGTTTGATGCATTGCGACCGCGAATGTACAAATACAACGACGGAACATCAGGAAGACTGCACAGCGGATTTGTGGCGCAAGAAGTGGACGAAGCTGCAACAGCTGCCGGCATTTCGCGGTCTGAATTTGCTGCTGTTTGTATATCAGAGAGCGGGACAAAAAAGGAATCATGGGGCTTGCGTTACGAGGAATTTGTCGCCCTGAATACATACGAAATTCAAAAGCTAAAAGCCCGTATTTCGGAGCTGGAAGCAAAAATAAAAGCATAAGAGAGGGACACACCATGAATTTGAAAGACATTGTGACAGCGAGAGATGCCGCGCAGAGACTTTCCGAAAAGCGTCTCGCCAGCTACCAGAAAGCACGCGAGGTCGCGCAGCTGCGCAAAGCAATCGAGACAGAACACAGCTTTTACACGCAGGAAGAATCAAAGCTGATCGAAGTTTACGCGGAGAGGGGCGAGGACGGCGCGCCGGCATTTATCGACGGCGGGCGCTTCCGTTTGAAAGACAAGACGGCTGCTGTGGAGTACGCAGAAGAAATTAAAAAGCTGCAAAACACAGAAATCACGCCTATTGCGCCGGTGACGCTTTGCGAGGCGGATTTCAGAACGCCTGACGACTTCCCGACCGCCGCGGAAATGATCGCGCTTGAATCCTTTGTTATTTTTGAATAAGGGGGCGCGCGCATGATATTTTTGAAAGAAATCTGTGTTGACATTTCTGCAAAGCAGGAAATCGGCAGCACGATTTACAGCAAGCAAGGCGACGGCGGGCTGTACTACGTCAAAGCAAAGATCGTGGACGGAAGCAAGGACGAACAAATCACCCTGAAAGCGTCCGAGCATAACGTCTGCATTTCAGCAAAAAAACCTGACAAAACAGTCGTGCTTGACGATGCAGCGGAACACATCTACATAAACGAAGACGGAACAGTCACGCTGATGCTGACAGATCAAATGCAGGCGGTCGCCGGTGACGAGCGCGTCGAGATCGTTGTCACGGATAAAGCAAGCGGCGCACAGATCACGACCGCGACCTTTATAAATTGCATCATCAGTCGCGCCGTTCAGGACGGAGACATCCAAAGCACGGACTATGTGCCACTGCTCGAGCGTCTTATTCAGCAGGCAGCGACCACATACGACGACGTGAAGCAATACGCGGATGCAGCGTCTGTGTCTGCCGCCGCCGCTGCAAAATCGAAGACCGCCGCAGAAGCTGCAAAAACCGCCGCAGAGACGGCAAAGACAACGGCTGAACAGAAAGCCGCGGCAGCATCTGACAGCGCGTCAGCGGCAGCCAGCAGCGCCACAGCTGCGGCAAAATCCAGCACAGCAGCAAACGCGTCGCAAACAGAAGCTGCAAAATCGAAGACCGCCGCAGAAGCCGCAAAAACCGCCGCAGAGACGGCAAAGACAACGGCTGAACAGAAAGCCGCGGCAGCATCTGACAGCGCGTCAGCGGCAGCCAGCAGCGCCGCAGCTGCGGAGAAATCCAACACGGAAGCAGCCGCAAGCGCGGAACAGGCAAAAAACAGCGCTGCAAAAGTGCAGTTTTTCATAAACACCGGCGAGGACGGTCTGCTACATCTTTACTATGAAGAAAGCGAGGAATCATAACAATGGGAACAATTGATCTCGGAGCAATTGCAAGCGAAGCGACGCTGCAAAGAATCGCAGCTGCGCTTGAAGAAATGGCAAGAAACGGCACTGCATTCCCGTCTGACGAGTATGTCGACGCAACCTTTGCAGCGCTGCTTGACGACACAAACACAACGGAAGTTTTCGGGAAATGGTGGGCTTTGAATTCAAAGAGCGCCGCAACGAAATATGCGCGCCTCGAGCGGTTTTTCAATATGTGCGCCATGAACAACAATCAGCAGCACACTGTGCAATTCTATGCAGCGGAAGCGAGCAGCAATTCACAGGGAACGCCGCTTGACTGGCTGGCGGACAAAGAAGCTGCGCCGCTTGCGACCGCGAGCAGCATCCCCGCTGCTGGCTGGGACGCAGAAAATCGCATGACATGGTATGTCAGAGCAAATGCACTGTCGCTTGCTGACGGCACTATGAATGTGCTTTTTGTTGAGGGCGAGAGCGGATTTGACATCACGGGCGAAATCGCGCCTGTTTACACGTTTCAGCTTGCGCCGTGGTTTAGGGAGACCGTGACCGAGGAATACGAAACCCGCAGCTGGCGCGCGACCCGTGCAGCTGGATATGCGCCCTATGCGTGGGACGTTGCACCCGACGGAACAAAGCGCGCAATGACATGGCATCCGACGTTTGGCGGCGGCTTGACCGGAGACGGAAAGCTGACAAGTGGAGCGGGACGCCGCGCAGCAACCGTTCAGAGCGCGACCGGCGGCTTGACGAAAGCGCGCCAGTGGGACGCATACGAGGGGCTGTGGGCTGACTGTGACACAAAGTGGCTGCTTTACGAATGGCAGCACAGACACTGGCACAAAGAAAATTCCGGCATCCTCGAGGGCTGCACATCCTACTACTATTCGTATCAGTGCGCAGTGGCAGAAACGGACGCCGAAAGAGTTATTTTGACAACTGCGCAGGCAGCAAATTTGCTTGTCGGCTCAACCGTCAGCGTCGGTGATACCGAAAGAGCGACGGCAAATGTCCGCGCAAAAATTCTGTCGATTCAGACTGTGACAATCGACGGCACGGAATACGCAGCTGTGTGGCTTGACAGCGTCGTCACTACAACGACGGCGACCTATGTGTCAACTGTTCCGTGGGACACCGGAGCAACGGAAGTGCTGCCCGACCACATGGACGGTGCGCCAGTCAGCTTGACGGGAAGCAAAAACCCCATACGCATTGCGGGCGTGGAAACCCTGACCGGATGCTATGAAATCGGGCTTGACCCTCTTTATCAGGTAACAGCAAACGAAGACGGCACTTTCAATTATGCTGTTTTTGAGTGCAGAGACAGTGAGAAGCTGGCAGGAAGCATCGGCAGCGGCTATCAGGACACCGGAATCGGCATCAGCAATCTGTCGAGCGGCTGGCACTATGTAAAGGCGTTTGTCGAAACATCCCTCGGCATCCTGTTCCCGCGACTTCTTGGCGGAAGCAGCAGCGGTTATTATCGCTCTGCTTTCGACTGCACGGACTCTGCCGGCGTCCGCTGCCCGTGGCGGTTTGGTGTTCTGATCGCTGGGTCGTATGCGGGTCTCGCGTGCGAGCATGGGTTCACTGCCCCGTCGAATGCGTACTGGGGCGGCGCGCCTCGGCTTGCTGGCTCGGGTAAAAAGCGGGGTGAATGGGCTGCGTCGTAAGGCGCAGCACAGAGGGGTAAGACCCCTATAATAAATCTGGGTAACATGGCGCGGCGCTCTGCTTTCAACTGCACGAACTCTGCCGGCGTCCGCTGCCCGTGGCGGTTTGGTAATCTGAACAATGGGTCGAATGCGGGTCTCGCGTACGAGAATGGGAACAATGCCCCGTCGAATGCGAACTGGAACGGCGCGCCTCGGCTTACTGATAAACAAGGCGGGAATTTCCGCCGTGTGCGCCATGTTATCCGTGCAAAAGCTAAAATCATGTGAAACCGACACCGCGCAAGCGGGCGTGCTGTTTTAGACTGCGCGCGGGGCTGGTAGTAATATTCCGGCGGTCTGCTTTAAGACAAGCCGGTCAACCGAAAGCCCTTGTACATCAGTAAGAAGTTATGAAGCAAAGATATAATGAATTGACGCACGATCTTTGCGTCAGAGCGGTTTTAACTTGCTTTGACGGAAAGTGGCTGCGCAATGATGTGATGCACGTCGTGAATAAATACGGCGGCGTCACGCGAAAAGAGCTTGAAGAACAGCAGCAAAGCGGCTCTATGTGGGCGAAGCTGGAAGCGGCAGAAAGCATTGCGTTTGAGCTTGAACAGCGCCTGTCTGATCTTATGGACGGCGACCCTGATGCGCTGGATTTAGACCCTGTATTGTTTTCAAACAGGCGGGACGGAATCAGCGGGAAGATGCGCAAAATTGCATACGAGTGCGTCATGCACCAGCTGTTCAATCACTTGGTTATTCTGGGAATGACACCGCTGCTGAACGCAAAGCTGCTGCCCCAGCAATTTGCGAGCATCCCAAAGAAAGGACAAACGGGACTTGCAAAGAAAGTCAGCAAAAGTCTGAATGATCGAAAGCGCGACATCAGACATGCGTGAAAAACAGACATCAAAAGCGCGTATGCGAGCTTGCAATATAGCGCCGTCATACGTCTGGTGGAAAAAGAAATACCGCGCGCTCGGTGGATTATTGCGCTTTTGAAAGCACTTGCAAGGATGTCGCCAGACGGCTGCCTGATTATTGGCGGCTATCTGGACGCATGGCTGTTTAATTTTGCAATGAGCTATGCGCTGCGGCACGTGAACGCGCAGCGAAAGACACGCCGCGGCAAAAGCGTCCCGCTGATAAAGCTCGCCGTGTCATTCATGGATGATTTCGGAATATGCGGCAGCCGCGAAGCTGACGTAAATGTCGCAATCAAGAAAATAGCGCGTTATGTCGCTGACAATTTCGGTCTGACATTGAAGATCGGAAAAGCAACAAGATTTTTGACGCCAGAAGCGGAGCGACGCCGGCGACGTCTGAACAGCCCAGCTGCACGCGGCAGCCCTGCGCTGGATATGGGCGGATATATGATGCACCGGCGTTATATCACGATCAGAAAGTCAATTTTTAAGCGTCTGCGCCGTCAATATCTCCGCGCATGGTGCAACATGGAGCAAGGCGGCACAATGCCGCTGACACGAGCATACAAAGTCTGTCATATTACGGATATTTCAAGCATTCAGATTCGCGAAAAATCAAAGAAAAACTGCACGTTGAAAAAGTATTAGCGTGTGCAAAGGCGGTCGTCGCCTACCATGCGCGACAAAAAAGAAAGGAGCAATCAGCACATGAGCAGACAAACAGAAATGCACAGCAGACCTGACGAAATCACCATTGAAAGCCTGCCTGACGGCGGCGCATGGGTAACGCTGCGCAAGAACATTCAGGAGACAGAAAAAACCGCCGGAGAGGGAGAGCCGGCGCAGACCGTATTCACAGCTGACGAGGTAGCATTCAGATTCCCTGCGGGGCAGGAATGCAGCGCAGACGGCATCAAGGAAGATTTTGACGCATGGTGGATTTACGGCGAAAGCTGGGCTGCATCCAAAAATGCGCCCACAGTCGAGGAACGCTTGGCAGCCCTCGAGACAATTGCCGCCGTCATGGTAAACAAGGGGGTGCTTGACAATGTATGAAGTCATTAAAATTCTCTTTGCACAAAAGAAGCTGACCGCAGCGGAAGTGTGGGAACGCGCAGACGCCGGAACGATCACCGCAGAACAGGCAGCAAGCATCTGCGGCGCAAAGCCAAAGGAGAACACGACATGACGCCTACTGTTATTATCTCCCTTTGTTCCCTTGCTGTTGCAGCTTGCGGTGTGTTGATTTCTTTTCGTGTTTTCAAGGGCAATCAGAAAAAGGACACCGAGGAAACGGGAGAATCGCGCGGGGTCATGGCATCTGATCTGGGCTACATAAAAGCCGGTATTGATGATCTGAAACAGGAACACCGCGAAGACAGAGCGCGCATTGACCGTCTGGGCGAGCGCGTCACCCGTTGCGAGGAATCCTGCAAGCAGGCGCATCACCGCATAAACGAAGTACACGAAGAATTGCAGGGGCTGAAATAATGGGAACGAGAACAAGAGCGCCCCGCGCAACAAAAGAAAAGCAATCACCGGCGGCAGCGGTCGCCGTCGGTGACATTGTAAAAATCAAAAAAGGCACTGTGTATGGAGCTGCAACGCCAGCTGTCAGACACAAGATCGTGCCGGACTATTTGCTCGGCTATACATATACGGTCGAAGCAATCAAGACCGCAAACGGCGTTACAATTGCGCGCCTGTCGAAAATATGCGCTGATTTCCCGACAGACCGCCTTGTAAAAATAAAATAAACAGAGAGGTAAAAACAATGTTGAATTACACGACAATCCCCGTCATTGTGGTGATCTGCTATATTATCATCACAGCAATTAAGGCAACCAAAATTGACAGCCGCTGGTATCCGCTCATTTCCTGTGTGGTCGGCGCGATGCTCGCTGCTGCAATGTTCTTTGTGATGCCTGAATTTATTTGCGCGACGTCCCTTGTGGTCGCTATGATTTCCGGTGCTGTCAGCGGACTTGCTGCAACCGGCACAGATCAGGTTTTCAAGCAGCTCATGAAAGCAGCAGAAAACGGCACAATTACCGAGGTCAATATCCAGAATGCAGCTGCCCCCGTACATAATGAAGCAACAAACGTCGGAAAGACAAACGACACGGGCGGCAACCCCGAGGGCTAACACCGAAAACAAGATCAAATAAAAGCGCCGCCAGCGCCGGCGCGCAATCAAAAAAGAAAACCGCGGGATTTTTTGTCCCGCGGTTTTTTGTCATGCTTTGTTTGTGTATGCCGAAATGTCCGCATTTTTACACCGGCTGCAAGCTGTCAGCCCCATTTTCTTTGCCTGCGTGAGCGGCACGCGCTTCATATTGCTGCATCCGCTGCACTCTGGCAGCGTGTGGTAACACTTGCCGCTGCCTGCGACAAATACGTGATATGTGCTTGAATCCGGAGAGGGAGAAGCGGCGGCGCTGCTGCTCTTTTTCTTTTTTGATTTGAAAATCAAAGAAAAAGGAAGCCAGCAAAGCCACAAAACGCCATACATCACCCATGCACACGCAAGCAGCGACCAGTACATGAGATAAAAAAGCCCTACAAAGAGAAGCACGAACACAGCCGACCAGCCGTGCAAACGCTTACCGACACCGAGCCGGAAACCACCGGCTTTTTTCAATTTGGTTGAAAAAGATACAAACATACAGACCCCCTGCTGCGAAAATATATTGATAAAAATGCACAAAAATTGTAAATATATATTGTTTGCGCATCTTTAACACAATTATAAGGCAAAAATGTGGTAAAGTCAAGAATAATTCTGATTATTTACACAAATTTTTAATTTAAGCGAGGAAATAATGAAAATTTACGACTACAACGGAAAGAAAAACTGCTGCGGCGACCGAGTGAGAGAAGCCAGACAAAAACTGCGCCTGTCGCAGTCCGATTTAGCCGCTCGCTTGCAAATTGCAGGCGTCATTATTGAGCGGGACAGCATCAGCCGCATTGAGATTGGCACGCGCTTTGTGGCAGATTATGAAGTCGCAGCACTGGCGCGAGCGCTAAAAGTCAGCGTCGAATGGCTGCTCGAAATAGAATAATTTTTTTGAAAAAAATTAAATTATTTTTGCAAAACCCCTTGACATAGTGGTACGACTATGGTATAATATATACAGAAAGGGGGTGAGCGTATGGAGAACATAGAAAAAGCCTTGCATGACTTGGCAAAGGCAGTGGAAAGTAACGACGCGGTGGAACGAGTCAAGGTTACAATCACACTGAAAAAACCGAAACCAAAGCCAGACAAGGCAAAAACCAGCGAAAGCAAATAGCTTTCAGGCAGGGACGGGGCGCAAGCCCCTCCCGTAAGCCCTATTTTATCATAAATGATCGTATTTGTCAAGTATCAAAATCAAAAAAGGGGGCGCAAGTTATGACAATCACCAAAGGACAAAACACCTACAACGTGACCGAATCAAAAAACAAGTGGTTTATAAAAGCGCAGAGCGGGAAAGCAGAGATCGTCTGCGAGGTATCAAAGACGATTTGCAAAGACGAAGCGGAGCTGCGCGAATATATCAATAGCAACGAAATGTTTTGAAAAGGGGCAAGGAACATGGAAGAAAAGAAAGCGGCAGCACCGAAAAAACACGCAGCACAGGAGCGGTATGCAGCAAAATATAAAAAGCAATACAAGCTCGACTGCTTCACAAGCACTGAAATGGACATAATAGAAAAGCTGGAAAGCGTGCCGAATCGCGCCGGCTATATAAAGCAGCTGATTCGCGCCGACATAGCAGCAGGCAAAAAATAAACAACACTGCCCCGCACAGAGCGGGGCAATTTTTGTTTTCAGGGGGCATCTGGTATGGGTAAAAAGTTCAATCATCTTTCAATTGACGCACGTTTGAAAATCGAGGGCTGGCTGCGTGTTGGCGTTAAGCCGCGACAAATCGCAGAGCTGCTGCACTGCCATGTCAGCACGATATACAGAGAAATGAAGCGCGGAACATACGAGCATCTGAATTCTGACTACACAACCGAGATCAGATACAGCCCTGATATTGCCGAAACGCAATACAGATTGAATCTGTCCGCAAAGGGCGCGCAGCTGAAAATCGGCAACGATCACCGCCTTGCGGATTTCATAGAAAACAAAATTATAAAAGAGAAATATTCTCCCGCGGCTGTGCTGGGAGAGATACGCGATCAAGGGCTGGAATTTGACACAACGATTTGCGTCACTACGCTTTACAGCTATATTGACAAAGGAATATTTTTGCGGCTGACGAATAAAAATCTGCCGGTAAAGAGAAACAAAAAGAAGCACCCGAAAAAAGTGCGCGCGTGCCGTGCCAGCCGCGGCGAGAGTATAGAACACCGCCCCGCAGAGGTCGCAGAGCGGCTGACAGCCGGACATTGGGAAATGGACTGTGTAGAGGGAAAGAAAGGCACGAAAAAGACCCTGCTCGTCCTGACCGAGCGGAAAACCAGAAAAGAAATAATACGGCTGATGCCAGACAAGACCGCAAAAAGCGTCATTGCGGATCTTGATAGATTGGAGCGCCGTCTCGGGGCGGTCATGTTCCGCAAGATATTCCAAAGCATCACGATTGACAATGGCTCGGAGTTTTCGGACTGCGAGGGCATTGAGCGTTCCTGCATCAGTGGCAAAAAGCGGACAAAGGCGTACTATTGCCACCCATACAGCAGCTATGAGCGCGGCTCGAATGAAAATCAAAACAAGCTGATACGCAGATTTTATCCGAAAGGGTATGATTTTAGCAAGACATCAGCCGCCGCAATTGCCGCGCTCGAGGGCTGGGTGAACAACTACCCGCGCAAAATATTTGGGTATTCAACCGCTGAAAAACAGTACAAACAGCACTTTGAATGCAATTTATAAAATTTTTTCAACTTTTTTCGCATTTACTCTTGACATTTTCAAAAAATAATAGAAAAAGGGCGATTTTTTCGCCCTTTTCTTGAATTAGTCTAAAATTCCTTCGAGAGGAGTGAGATTCCAAAGCTTTGCAAGTCCTTTAATTACCTCGTCGGGAATTACGTTTACCACGTGACCGAGTGAAAGCATATAGATTTGAGCGGTTTTTTCAACGGTTTCTATAAGACCAAACGCTTCGTCCATATTTTTACCAGTTCCGTAGATTCCGTGGTTTGTCCAAACAACAAGTCTGAATTTCTTCATTTTTTCAGCCGTAGCTTCGCCTATTTCGTTAGTTCCGCAAACCATGCAGGGAAGAATACCGACACCGTCGGGGAAAACGACTACAGCCTCAGTGTTTGACTGCCAAAGCTTGTGCGTGAAGTCCTTTTCATCAATTGAACATACGGTGTTCATTGCTATTGTGTATGTAGGGTGAGAGTGCATAACTATGCGGTGTTCGGGATCAACAGAGAGTCTTGAAATATGGCTCATCATATGAGCGGGGAATTCAGATGTAAATTTGCCGCCGTCTTTATAACCCCAAAGAAGCTCTGCGGTTGTTCCGTCCTTTGCGATACGAACTATACCAAGGTTGGTTTCGGGATCCTTATCAACGTTCTTGAAATATTTACCTGTTCCGGTAACGATAAATATCTTTCCGATAAGAGCTGTTGCGTCAAAGCCCGTTGGGATAGTGCGGATGACATTGTTAAGGTCAAGGTACTCAGCAACTTCTTTTTCATCAAGAAGGTAGCTTATATTTCCTCCGTTTCTTTCATCCCAGCCGAGACGGTACATGTTTGCCGTAGCTTCGCGCATTTCCATGACGAAAGGCGCTTCAAAAATGTTTTTCATAATTTATATTCTCCTTTAAAATTAAATTCATTTCATAAAATTACAAAGCTTATATTTCTTTTATTTCAAATGAGTTTTTGATTATTTTGCGTCCTGCGTATATATCTTCAAGCTCACCGTTTCCAACCATTTGCATCATAAGGTTTCCGATAGCTGTTCCCTCGGTCGGACCTGTAATTATTTTACGCTTCGTATATTTTGCCGTAAGCTCGTTTAAAAACGTATTTTTGCTTCCACCACCGATTATATTAAGCGTAGTGTATTTTTCACCTGTTATATTTTCGAGATCATCGAGTGCTTTTGCGTAGGATTTCGCAAGATTGTTATATATAATGTAAGCAATATCTCCGACATTCAGTCTTTTTCCTACTGCGCTGCATATTTCCTGCGTCATGCTTTCGGGGGCGAGGAATCTTTGATCATTAACGTCAATTTCATATTTAGATGTAGATTTCATCGCCATATTCATCAGCTCTTCAAAGCTGTATTTATCTCCGGTTTCATGCCTTACCTGCTGAATCATCCAAAGACCCATGATGTTTTTCTGTAGGCGGAAGGTTTGGTTGATGCTTCCTTCGTTTGAATAATTAGCTTCCATAGCCACCGTATCCGTGTGGGCATTTTTCTGTTCAACTCCGAGAAGAGACCACGTTCCGCTTGATATGTACGGGGTTTCGCTATCAAGCGGGGCTGCAAGAACGGCGCTTGCCGTATCGTGCGTTGCGGGAAGTATAACCTTGGATTTATACCCCACGTATTCACTGACCGCATCGGTGAATTCACCGATAACAGTTCCCGGCGTTGTAAGAGGTGCGAAAAGCTCTTGGTTATAGCCAAGCTTTTTTATGATATCACAGTCCCAAAAGTGAGTTTTTGAATTTACCATGCCTGTTGTAGTTGAATTGGTATATTCCTGACGCTTAAGTCCTGTAAGTTTAAAGTTGAAATAATCCGGAAGCATAAGAAGAGATTTTGCTTTTTGCAGCTTTCCGCTCATTTTATCCGAATATAGCTGATAAACTGTGTTTATACTTCCAAACTGTATGCCTGTTTTGTTATATAGCTCTTTAAACGGAATTATGCCGTGCACCTCGGGTATTGCGCTTTCGGTTCTGCTGTCGCGATAGCAGAATACCTCTCCGATTGGCAGATCGTATTCATCAAGCAAAACGTAGTCGACACCCCACGTGTCTATACCTACAGAGACCGGTATTTTACCTATTTCAGATGCCTTTTTCAGTCCGTTGAGTATTTCCTCGAATAAACGCCTGACGTCCCATGTTAAATGCGCGTGTCCGTCAATCAAAACCTCTTTCGGCAAATTTTGAAAGCGGTATATTTCCTCGGTCATCATTTTTCCGTTTTCCAGCCATCCAAGAAGATGTCTTCCGGACGATGCTCCGATATCTATTGCAAGATAGTACTGCATAGTTATCCTCCGAATTCTTTTTTATATATTTTATCATCTTTTAATTTGTTTGTCTATATTTGCTCACAAACTTGACAAATGAGCATAAATAAGATATAATATAATCAAAAACAGTCAAAAACACTCAGAGGTCAATTATGATAACAAATGAGCGGTATAATATAATAATGGACGTGCTCAAGGAGAGCAAGAAGGCAAACGTAAAGGACCTTGCAAAACGTCTATACGTAAGTGAGGCGACGGTAAGACGCGACCTTTCCGAGATGCAAAAGCTCGGACTTATAGAGCGCAGCCATGGCGGTGCTATTTTACCTGACAATGCGGAGGAGATATCAATATTTGTCAGAATAAATAAAAATTCTAAAGAAAAAGAGCATGCCGCAACTAACGCATTACGGCACATTCCGGAGTTTCGCTCTGTTTTTGTTGATAGCTCATCAACAGCGCTTGCACTTGCGGAGAGAATGGACCTTTCTTTTAAGACTGTTGTGACTAACAATTTGCAAACGGCAATAACACTTTCAAAAAAAAGAGATATAAACTTAATAATTCTTGGAGGAAGCGTACAGTACAACACCGTTTCTGCGACGGGCAGTTTTACAGCAAGACAGCTTGAAGATTTTTCGTTTGACCTTATTATATCTTCATGCGCGGCAATTATCGGGACAGACGTATACGAGCGCTCTCTTGAGCAAAAGGAGATAAAAGCCGCCGCGCTAAAAAGAAGTAAATACCGTGTTCTTGTCTATGACAGTACAAAATACTCTGCTTACGGAGCATACCGCACCGGCAATCTTTCAGAATATGATTTGATTGCCACAGATAAGTGTCCTCCGAACGCTATTTTGGATAAAGAAATAAATATTGTTTGGTAAACGTAATTTTAAAATAATATTTTTGCACAGTCGCTGAATGCGACAGAATGGAGATTCATATGAAAATATACACATCACTTGATATGTTAATAGGGCATACACCTCTTCTTGAGTTGAAAAATATAGAGAAAGAGCTTGATTTAAAAGCTAAGCTTATTGCAAAGCTTGAATATTTCAATCCTGCAGGCTCTGTCAAAGACAGAGCAGCAAAAGAAATGATAGATGACGCCGAAAGGAGAGGCATCTTAACTCACGAATCGGTAATTATAGAGCCAACGTCCGGAAATACGGGAATAGGTCTTGCATCGGTTGCGGCATCCCGCGGATACAGAGTTATAATAGTTATGCCCGAGACTATGTCTGTTGAGCGGAGAATGATAATGCAGGCGTACGGTGCTGAGCTTGTGCTTACAGAAGGGGCGCTCGGTATGAGCGGCGCTATAAAATGCGCGTATGAACTTGCGAAAGAGATTAACGGTGCTTTTATACCCGATCAGTTTGAAAATCCAGCAAACGCTAAAGCTCACTACATGACGACGGGACCGGAAATTTATGAGGATACCGACGGAAAAGTTGACGTTTTCGTCGCAGGTGTTGGAACGGGCGGAACAATAAGCGGAGTAGGCAAATATCTTAAAGAGAAAAACGAAAATGTAAAAATCATTGCGGTAGAACCAAAAAACTCAGCAGTTCTTTCCGGAGATAAAGCAGGAGCTCACGGACTGCAGGGAATAGGAGCGGGATTTATACCCGGAGTTCTTGATACCGATATTTATGATGAAATAATCAAGGTAAAAGAAGCAGATGCTTACGAGGCGGCAAGGCTTATGGGAGCCAAGGAGGGAATACTCGTCGGAATATCATCGGGAGCTGCCTTATATGCCGCGGCGGAAGTTGCAAAACGCCAAGAATATATCGGTAAAAACATCGTCGTTTTACTTCCGGATACCGGTGACAGATATCTGTCTACAGAACTCTTTAAAAAGTAAAAATTTTCATTTAAAATATTGAAAAAAACGTTTGTGTGTGGTATAATAACAGATATTAAAGAAAAAGGCGGTATTTATATGAAATTCGGTATGCCGGCACTTGTCGAATGCAAGGATATTACTGAGTGCGTAGAAGTTGCTAAAAATAACAGTCTTGATTTTGTTGAGATAAATATGAGCTTTCCTCAATATATTCCGCAAAACAGTGACGTAAGACTTTATAAGAGCCTAGCTGAAAAAAACGGTATTTTTTATACTATACACGCTGACGAGCAGTTGAATCCGTTTGATTTTAATCCAGCCGTTGCCGATTGCTATTTCGGAGTTATGGCAGACTGTATAGATTTTGCAAAAAAAATAGGCGCGCCCGTAATAAATTTGCATCTACTGAAGGGCGTTTACGTTACGCTTCCCGAAAAGGTTATTCTTCTTACCGACGTATATAAGGATGAATACAAAAAACGTGTAAAAGATTTTATCCGCATGTGTGAAGAAAAAATAGGCAATTCCGGTCTTAGAATCGCTATCGAAAACGTTGATTCTAATCCTTTCACAGAAAGTCAGCTCGATGCGCTTGAGTATTTTATGGACAGTTCTGCTTTTGCTTTGACGCTTGACGTTGGACATGATGACTGCATGGGCGGAAAGGATAGACACATATTTGAAAAGTATCCTCACAAGCTTATTCATATGCATCTTCATGACAGTGACGGACGCCACCCGCATCTTCCTCTTGGTGAGGGACGTTTGGACGTGGATTCAAAGCTCTCAATGCTTAAACCCGATTCCACCTGTCTTATTGAAGTTAAAACTATCGCGGGACTTTCTAAGAGTGTTGAGTATTTAAAAAACAAACTCGCAGGTTTTCATTTTGACCCGAATCATTCTTCCCGAGTGCAACATAGGAACGACGAAGGAGTTCTTCGATGAGATAGTCACAAGAAAATTTGTGCCAGAGAGAGAAAGCTATATTAAGAAATTATCAAGGAGTACGTATGACGGCAAAGGAAAGATTTATAGAGGTATATAAAAATAATATAAAGAGAGAGGGCGCTGACAAGCTGCTCGATTATCTTACTTCATCAGATTTCTTCGTAGCACCCGCATCCTCGCGTTTTCATTCTTCGTACGAGGGCGGTCTATGCGAGCATTCCTTAAATGTTTACGATTGTCTTGTGAGCTACTTGAATACTGAAAGAGCAAAAAATACGTTTGGCTTTAGTTACTCGGATGAAAGTATTGCAATTGTATCACTTCTACACGACCTTTGCAAAGTGGGGGTTTATAAAAAAGGATTCCGCAACGTAAAGGATGAAAAAGGTGCGTGGCAAAGAGTTGATACCTTTGAATACGACGACAAGCTTCCTTACGGTCATGGCGAAAAGAGTGTTTATATAATATCAGGTTATATGCGCCTGACAAGAGAAGAAGCGTTTGCGATACGCTACCATATGGGATATTCGTCAACAGAAGATCAGAGAAATGTGGCGGCGGCATTTGAGATGTTTCCGCTTGCGTTCGCGCTTTCAACCGCTGACAGCGAAGCAACGTATTTTATTGAAAGCAAGAAAAACAAATAAACAAATCGGGTCGGTTAACCGAGCCGATTTGTTTATTTGTAGGAAATATATCTTCTTTTTAGGGCATTGCGGAATTTAGTGGGAGAATATCCGGTTTCTTTTTTGAATAGTTTTGTAAAATGCGCAAAATCGTAAAATCCAACCTCTTCCATTATTTTGTTTATTGCTGTATTTGAATGCTCAAGAAGAAATTTAGCGCGTTCTACTCTTAGAATATTTATATACTTCAGCGGGGGATATCCGGTTTTTTCTTTGAATTTTTTTGCAAAATAATTCGGAGCTAAATTCGCCATATCAGATAGCTCGGTAAGAGTAAATTTTTCGGAATAGTTCTTTTTGATAAACGTTATTACTTTATCGGTCTCATCCTTTTCAGTTGGAGTGACGTTTATGTAATTTGCACTTTCCAAATATATTCCGATTAATGACAAAATCGCGGATGATTTATATAGCCTTTGTGACGGCGTTGAAATTTGCTCGTTTACGATTTGTTCGCACAAATCGCGGATATGTTTACTGTTTCCAATGCGTTTTATAAATGGAGTGTCGGTATAATCAAAAAAATTGTTTTGTCCTACTCTTAAATCAAAATGGAACCAAAACTTTTCTGCATAGCCAAGCTCGGTGAGATGGTATGAATGCTTGGTTCCCGCAGGAATAAGTATTGCGTCACCCTCTTTTGCAATAAGTATATTATTCTTGCTTTCAACACAAATCTCTCCGTCTGTAACGAAATAAAGCTTTGAATTTGGACAGATAACGTTTTTATCCCGCCATTCCGTGTTAAGAACTATTTTTGATCCGTGGTGATATACGGCAGATATTGCATCACTATAAAAATTCATAAAAAATCCCTCCGTATATAAGTATACTTCAAATTTATATATTTGTCAATAAATAAGATGATTTTGTACAAATTTTGAAGTGATATTATTATAACGTAAGTCTTTACCTCGGGTGTATAATAAAAACAAATTAAAAACTGAAAGGGGAAAATCTATGAAGGTTCGTATAGGTATCAGACCTACTATTGACGGTCGTTGGGGCGGAATCAGGGAAGGTCTCGAAGAGCAGACGATGAATCTTGCCAAGGCGGCAAAAAAGCTTATTGAAGAGAATGTTTTTTATGCAGACGGAACACCTTGTGAAGTTGTAATATCGCCTACAACGATAGGTGGAGGTAAAGAAGCATATGACTGTCAGCAGTATTTTATAAAAGAAAATGTTACCGCGACTCTGACGGTAACTCCTTGCTGGTGCTATGGCAGTGAAACTATGGATTTGAATCCAATGACTACTAAGGCTGTATGGGGATTTAACGGAACAGAAAGACCCGGCGCTGTTTATCTTGCCGCTTCTATGGCAGCTCACGCGCAGAGAGGACTCCCTGCATTTGCAATTTACGGCAAAGATGTGCAGGATGTCACAGACAACGGAATAACCGAAGATGTAGAAGAGAAAATTTTACGGTTCGCACGTTGCGCTCTTGTTGTCGGTCAGATAAAAGACAAGGCTTACGTTAGTATAGGCTCTGTTTCCATGGGCATCGGAGGCTCATTCCTTGATGCAGAGATGATGCAAAAATATTTCGGTATTCGCGCTGAATGGGTTGATATGACCGAAATTCTCAGAAGAATTGACCTTGAAATCTATGATAGAGAAGAATATGAAAAAGAACTTAAATGGATAAAGGCAAATTGCAAAGAGGGCAAGGACCTCAACGGCGGACCCTGGGGGCAAAAGGATTTCACAAGAGAAGAGCTTGATGAGCAATGGAAATTCGTTGCAAAGATGACTCTTATTATCAAAGATATTATGCTTGGCAATGAAAAGTTGAACGACATAGGAAGGCACGAAGAAGCTCTTGGCAGAAATGCTATATTCGGCGGATTTCAGGGTCAGCGTATGTGGACTGATTATAAGCCGAACGGAGATTTTACGGAGGCTATACTCAATTCTACTTTTGATTGGAACGGAAAGAAAGCGCCAATTATCCTCGCGACCGAAAGCGATAATTGCAATGGACTGGCAATGTTGTTTGAAACGCTCCTGACCGGCAGAGCAAGTGTTTTTGCCGACGTTCGCACGTACTGGTCTTGCGAGTCTGTTGAAAAATGTACCGGATGGAAACCGACCGGACTTGCCAAGAATGGATTTATTCATCTTATAAACAGCGGTGCAGCCGCACTTGACGGCACAGGCGCAGTGAAGGATGAAAAAGGAAATCCAATTATGAAAAAATGGTGGGAAATTGAGGATAATGACATATCGGCAATGCTTGGAAGTACGAAATTCAGCCCGGCAAACAGAGGATATTTCAGAGGCGGCGGATTTTCTTCCACGTTTTCAACAGAGGGCGAGATGCCGATTACTTTGGTAAGAGTAAATATGGTTGACGGAATCGGATATACTATGCAGATCGCCGAGGGATATACCGTTGAGCTTCCCGAAGAGGTTAACAGAATAATTCTTGACAGAACTGACCCGACATGGCCATCCACCTATTTTGTTCCGAGACTTAACGAAACCAATGCGTTTTCCTCGGTTTATAACGTAATGGCAAATTGGGGCGCAAATCACGGAGCTTTCGTATACGGACATATCGGAAAGGATCTCATAACCCTTGCAAGTATGTTCAGGATTCCTGTAACGCTTCACAATATAGAGGACTCGGATATATACCGTCCGCACTCATGGTCGGCATTCGGCACAAAGGATCTTGAGGGGGCTGATTTCAGAGCCTGCGCTAATTACAAGGAGCTTTATAAATAAGGATATTTGATATATACGAATACGTTAGAAATTTTGAAAAGCTTGGCTTCGTAATGTTTGTTCATTTTGGCATTTGCTTTTCTAACGGAGCTAATTGCGAATTTTTTGTGGAAATTGAAAACTGCAGACTTTCGCGGGGAACAAAAGATATCATATCGTCATATATTGAATTTTATAAAAAATCTGCTCGATACCGAAAGGTAAAGAGCAGATTTTTTTATGATTTAATTTGTAAACTTCTTACGAGCAGTGTAGGAAGTGTGAAGCGCATGGTGCGCTGCATGGCATCCGTAGCCACCCTTGAAGTAATTGTCGTAAACTTCCTTGATAACAGGATTCTGGTGAGACTTACGAATTGTCATCGCCTCATCCTGATCGTAAAGAGCCTTAGCTCTAACAGCCTTGAGGTCAACAGTATCACGTACGTGCTGAGGCTGGATAGGCTGACCGCCGCCGTTTACACAACCGCCGGGGCATCCCATGATTTCAACGAATGTCCAATCAGCTTCACCGCTTGCAATCTTGTCCATAACCTTCTTAGCGTTTGCCGCACCGGATGCAACGCAAACCTTTATATCCATACCTGCGATACTGTAGGTAGCTTCCTTAAGGCCGTCTGTTCCGCGGACTTCAGCGAATACAAGCTCTTTGTTGTCTTTGCCGGTGAGAACGTCGTTTGCTGTTCTGAGAGCAGCTTCCATAACTCCGCCTGTTGCGCCGAAGATTACGGCTGCGCCTGTGTCAAGACCAAGGGGCGTGTCAAATTCTTCGTCGGGAAGGGCAGTGAATTTAATACCTGCGCGACCAATCATTCTTGCAAGCTCACGGGTCGTAAGAGCGACGTCAACGTCAGCTATTCCGTTTCCTGCAGCTGACATATCGTCTCTGCCTACCTCAAACTTCTTTGCGGTACAAGGCATGATTGAAACAACAAATATATCCTTAGGATCATATCCCTTCTTCTCAGCCCAGTATGTTTTTATGAGCGCTCCGCCCATCTGCTGAGGAGATTTGCAGGAAGAAAGGTGAGCAAGGAAATCAGGATAGTAAAGCTCACAGAATTTAACCCATCCGGGAGAGCAAGAGGTAATCATAGGAAGCTTACCGCCGTTCTTAACTCTGTCGAGAAGTTCGGTAGCTTCTTCAACAATTGTGAAATCTGCCGCAGTATTTGTGTCAAATATCTTCTCGAATCCGAGTCTGCGAAGAGCGGCAACCATTTTGCCTTCAACATTAGTTCCGATAGGCATATCGAAGCACTCGCCAAGGGTTGCTCTTATAGAGGGAGCAGTCTGAACAACAACGTGCTTTGTAGGATCGGAAAGAGCAGCCCAAACCTTATCGGTGTCATCGCGCTCTACGAGTGCGCCTGTGGGGCATACTGCTGTACACTGTCCGCAGGAGATACAGGGAGTGCTGTTAAGGTCGAGGTTGAATGCCTGTCCGATGCATGTATCGATACCGCGGTTGTTTGCTCCGATAACGGAAACGAACTGTTCGTTACAAACCGCAACGCATCTACGGCAAAGGATACACTTGTTGTTATCTCTTACAAGATGAGGAGTTGAGTAGTCAAGCTCGTACTCAGGCTTGAAACCGCCAAACGCATTTGAATCAACACCGTATTCGAGGCAGAGCTTCTGAAGCTCGCAGTTGGTGGAACGTGCGCAGGAAAGGCAGTTCTTATCGTGGGTGGAGAGGATAAGCTCAAGAGTTGTCTTGCGAGCCTCTCTAACCTTCGCTGTGTTTGTCTGAATTTCCATTCCCTCGGTAACGGGATAAACACAAGCCGTAACAAGACCGCGAGCGCCGGTAGCCTCAACAACGCATATACGGCAAGCGCCGATCTCGTTCTTTTCTTTCATAAAGCAGAGTGTGGGGATTTCCACGCCTGCCGCGCGGGCTGCTTCAAGAATAGTTGCGCCCTTGGGTACGCTTACAGCAATACCGTTTACTTTTACATTTAACATTTCCATATCAGCGTACTCCTTTCATTACTGTTTTGATATAGCGCCAAACTTACAGCCTGCAATACAAGCTCCGCACTTGATACATTTAGCAGTATCGATAGTGTAGGATGCAAGCTTATGACCGGGTGCTATGTAATCTGTTTTTGTGATTGCGCCAACAGGGCAGTTCTTAGCGCACTTACCGCAACCGATACACTTGTCTTTGTCGATAGTAAAGGAAAGAAGATCCTTACATACTCCGGCAGGGCATTTCTTATCAACAACGTGAGCGATATATTCATCTCTGAAGAAGTTGAGTGTTGAAAGAACGGGGTTGGGCGCTGTCTGACCGAGACCGCAAAGTGAATTCTGTTTGATGTAGTAGCAGAGAGCTTCAAGTTTGTCAATATCTTCAAGCTCGCCTTTACCTGATGTTATTTTGTCAAGTATTTCAAGAAGTCTTCTTGTACCGACACGGCAGGGAGTACACTTACCGCAAGACTCTTCAACAGTAAACTCAAGGAAGAATTTTGCCATATCAACCATACATGTGTCTTCGTCCATAACGATAAGACCGCCTGAACCCATCATGCATCCTATTGAAACGAGGTTGTCATAATCAACTTCGGTATCAATAAGACGAGCGGGGATACAACCGCCGGAAGGACCGCCGGTCTGCGCAGCCTTGAACTGCTTTCCGTCAGGAATACCGCCACCGATCTCATTGATTATCTCACGAAGGGTAGTACCCATAGGAATTTCAACAAGACCTGTATTCTTTATTTTTCCACCGAGAGCAAATACCTTTGTTCCCTTGGATTTTTCGGTACCCATTGAAGCAAACCACTCAGCGCCGCGAAGAATAATCTGAGGAACGTTAGCAAACGTTTCAACGTTGTTTTCAACGGTGGGACATCCGAAAAGACCCTTTACAGCAGGATAGGGGGGACGGGGCTTAGGTTCGCCTCTGTTACCCTCGATTGACGTCATAAGAGCGGTTTCCTCACCGCATACGAATGCGCCTGCGCCAAGTCTTATGTCAAGGTCAAAATCAAATCCGGAATTAAAAATGTTTTTGCCGAGAAGGCCGTATTCACGAGCCTGGTCAATTGCAATCTGGAGACGCTTAACGGCGATAGGATACTCAGCTCTTACGTAAACGTAACCCTGAGTTGCTCCGACAGCGTATCCGCAGATAGCCATAGCTTCAACAAGACAGTGTGGGTCGCCCTCAAGAACAGAACGGTCCATGAATGCTCCGGGGTCGCCCTCGTCGGCATTACATACAACATACTTCTGAGGCGCTTTGTTAGGTGCGCAGAGAGCCCACTTACGACCGGTGGGGAATCCTCCGCCTCCTCTTCCACGAAGACCGGAATCTGTAATTACTTTTATAACGTCTTCGGGAGTCATTTCGGTAAGAACCTTACCAAGCGCGGCGTAACCGTCCATCGCGATATACTCGTCGATTTCTTCAGGGTTTATAACACCGCAGTTACGAAGAACAACTCGGTTCTGAGATTTATAGAACGCTGTTTCGCTGAGAGCAACGTTAACAGCTTCCTTCTCAGCTTTGTCAGCTCCGGTATCATTGTAAACAAGACGTTCTACAATTCTACCCTTAAGAAGATGCTCTTCAACAATTTCCTTAACGTCTTCGGGAGTAACGCGGCTATAGAATGTTCCGTCCGGATAAACTATAACAACGGGACCGAGAGCGCAAAGACCGAAGCAACCCGTTTGTACGAGCTTTACTTCCTCGGAAAGACCGAAGGCTTCAATATTTTCTGTAAAAGCCTTCTGAACGGCTTGGCTGCCAGAAGAGGTACAGCCTGTACCGCCACAAACCAAAACATGTGCACGAATCATAAACTTTACCTCCGATTATTTAGCGTTTGCAATGGTGAATTCTGAAACAACATTGCCGCCTTTGAGATGTTTTTCAACAACTGCCTTTGCTTTCTCAGCAGTCATTTTTACATAAGTGGTTTTTTCTTTGCCTGCCTCGTAGATTTCCACAACGGGTTCATACTGGCAGATTCCGATACATCCGGTTTGAGAAACCGTAACCTTATCGGACAGGTTTTCTGCGTTTACAGCCTCAACGAATGCGTTGAGAACGGGGCGGGCGCCTGCTGCAATACCGCAGGTTGCCATTCCGACAACAACGCGGATTTCGTTAGCGCCTTCGCGCAAGATTACTTTGTTTTTCATCTTGTCTCTTATTGCCTGTAATTCAGCCAAAGATTTCATTTGTTTTTCCTTTCTTAATAAGATGCTTTTATTTAAATATTATTTAAATCTAAGAATATTGATCCTCAAGATATTCTTCTATCCACTTGATTACATCGTAAGTGTCAAGAGGAACGTCACCGAGAATCTCCCGCAAAGATCTTGTATCAAGGATAACCTCTTTTTTTGACGTAGTGTGTCTGAAAAGAAAATCCGTGTCGGGATGACCTTGAATAAGCGTTTTTATCGTAGATATAACATCGCCGAGCGGTGTAAAATCAATATGATTTTTATTGTAGTGAGCTACAACCGTCGTTCCGTGAAGAGAAGACTCATCATTTTTCTGCTTTGACGTTATTTCAACGTATCCCCCTGTTTGCTCCGCGCTCATTTTGAGAAGCGGGATCCCAAGTCCCACGTTTCTTGTGGTTCTTGTGGTATAAAAAGGATCGGTAACAGATCTTAGCGTTTGTTCGGACATACCGCATCCGTCGTCTTTGATAGTTATTGTCAGCGCGGTATCGGATTCATCTATAGTTATTTCGGTTAGAGTTGCTTTTGCTTTGACAGAGTTTTCTGCAATATCCAATATATTAAGTGATAGCTCCTTCATATGAGGTCCTCGCCTTTTTTGAACAGTTTAAACAGCTCTTTTCTGACTGATTCGGGTGAATCGCCATCAAGTTCAAAGAAGTTTTCTTTGTCTTTCACGTCCGTCAGATAATGCGAGTCGGAGCTTATTACAAAGAGCTTTTCCCGAAGTGAGTATTTTTTTTCATATTCGGGTATTTTATTCGGATCATGAAATTCAACGCAGGAGAAAAAAGGAGTTTTGGGGAAGGTACCAAGCGTTGATATAATACCGTTTGCATCGCGGTCTATATGAGCAGGGTAGCATATCCCTCCAAATTTCTTCACAAGCGAAGGAATATCTTCAACGGAAACAGTGGTAGCGTTAGAAAGAAGATTTTTTTCTTCTCCTATAATAAAATCGTTTTCGTCGGTTATAATCTGGTGGCCGAATATATCAGGTCTGTTTTCTATTGGAATGCGGTAATTATCAAGATACTTGTCAAAGTCAAGCGCGGACTGCAGCTCTTCGAAAAGACAAACGATGTGAATATCTTCCGAAGATGTCAGCTCCATACCTGCGACCGGTATAATTCCGTATTTGTCAGCCGCTTTAAAGAAAGCAGGGCAGTTTTTTGCGGTATTATGATCTGTTAACGCAAGTATATCAATTCCGGCAAGCGATGCCATACCGAGAAGATTATTCGGGGTGTTGTCATCATCTGCGCAAGGAGACAGACAGGAATGCGTATGTAAATCATAGTAGTAACGTCGCATTATGAAAGCAGCCTCGAGACAGTTACCGCAGTATCATATGACGATAACTCGGATATAAG
>JAZQCN010000067.1:0-1732 GCA_045546315.1 Clostridia bacterium
CACGCATTTTGCAGGATGAACAATCCGGGCGGCATTTTGTCCGTGCGGCGGATGATCGGCGCAAGGATCAGAGCTATGTGCTGTGGCAGCTGCCGCAGATAATGCTGTCCATGCTCGATCTGCCGATGGCGGAGCTTGACAAAGCAGAGGTGCGTGCGCACGCGGCGGCGCTCGGCTTTTCGGCGGCAGGATCGAAGGAAAGTCAGGATATCTGTTTTCTGCCAAACGGCGGTTATATTCCGTTCGTGGAACAGCGGCTCGGGAAACCGTTTCCGCCCGGTGACTTTGTGGACGAGGAAGGACGGATCGTTGGCAGACATGAAGGGATTATTCGCTACACGGTCGGTCAGCGAAAGGGACTTGGCATCGCGCTCGGTCATCCGGTGTTTGTGACACGGATTGATGCAGCAAGCAATACCGTGCATTTGGCACCGGCAGGTATGGAATACGGCGGTGCGGTTACGGTTGAGGCACTCAATTTCCAGAAGCTGCTGCCGGAGGACGTGCACATCGGCATGAATGTCACCGTGAAAATCCGTTATGCGGCACCGCCTGCTGATGCGGTGGTCGAGAGATACGACGGTGAACGAATCACCGTGCGGTTTGCTGCACCGCAAAGAGCGATCACGCCGGGGCAGAGTGCGGTTTTCTATGATACCGATGGTCACGGTGATGTGCTGTTCGGCGGTAGAATTGTCGGATGAAGTGCAAAACCGAAATTAAAAGCAATTTAAGAATCACGAAAAACGAGAAAAATAAAAATTTGTGCAAAATGCTGACACGTAGAAAATTCGCATCGAATTTTGTGCAATTAGCACATGAATGTTTGTCAAACAAACGGTGCGAGGACGGCTGTCGGTGCTCCGAAAGCGTTAATGAAAGTAACGAGATTGCTGAAAACTACCGTTTCGTTCAATTAAAGTCCTAATAAATGCATTTTAAGGCACATGAATAGTAATTAGTTATAACAAAATGCAAAAAACACAAAAATTAACCAAATTCTAATAAATGAAAAAAACAGCGATTTCTCCCGTCGATGAAGCTATGGACAAGTTGAAAACGAAATCTGAAGAAATTTTTACGATTTAATGACAAAATCGCAGACTTGACAAGAAACGCTGTTTATGGTATCATTATTCTATGAAAATTCAGGGCATTATGCCGTCACCATGTCCGGCGACAAGCCTTTGATTTTTGTATGTCAGCCATTCGTCCTCGTTTCCGCTGTTTCTTTCCTTATATATGTGCATATGCATCGGCACAAAAGCCGGTTTGTGTGCACCTGTAGACGGAAGGCGGACACGCGGAATACGGCGGACGTGTTGTTTCAGCCAAAGTGTCACTACACAACAGCAAACAAATCTTGGTAGGAGGAAGAGATGTAAATGAAAAATCTCAAGTTGACAAAGCCGATTGCTTTGTTGCTTTCGGGCCTGATGCTCGTGAGCACATTTACCGTCACGGCCGCAGCAGCGGAAACGGACGATGGCAGCGGCAATGAAGCAGGAGTCGGCCAAAGCATCAGCGAAGTAATGGAACTTCTGAACGCGACCACTTATGCCGAATACAAGGCATCGCACGAGGAAAAGGCGCTCGGTAAGAATGCGATTACCATTGCCGGCACCGATTACGACACTGAAAAGACCGACGCAAAAGTCAGCACTGATACCTACGGCGGAGAAAAGGCGCTCTTTACGCCCGAATCCGGTACCGTCGTGTACAATGTTGATGT
>JAZQCN010000068.1:0-13053 GCA_045546315.1 Clostridia bacterium
CTTGTCTTACGGCAAAATTATCTCTTTTTATGCTGGTTGTAATCTATGTGTAAATTTGCGGCGAGTTTTTGACTCCCTCAATGAGGGAGGTGGATTTTGCAAAGCAAAAGACGGAGGGAGTTTTGGTGCTGATTGTAACCAACAGCGTAGGGGACGATGCCCACATCGTCCCGCTTTCACATACTTACACAACAAAAAAGGACTGTTCAACGAACAGCCCTTTTTTCTGTTATCCTTATTTTTCGTTTTTGTAGATTTCCTTGAAATACTTGTAGGTATCTACCTTTAATTCACCGCAGGCAGCCTCGTCGCAGGCGATGATGCCGTCTTTATGCAGCTGCAGGGCGCTGATGGTCCAGGCGTGGTCAACGCCGCCCTCTACGCAGTGGCGCAGTGCGCGCGCCTTGTTGTGACCGCTGATTAATAAAAGCACCTGCTTGGAATCGCATACCGTGCCGACACCGACAGAGAGTGCTGTTTTCGGCACCTTGTTCGGGTCATTGTCGAAAAAGCGGGAGTTGGCGATTAAGGTGTCCTCTGTGAGTGCACGCACGCCTGTACGCGAGGTGAGCGAGGTGAACGGCTCGTTAAATGCGATGTGTCCGTCAACACCGCTGCCACCCAGGAATAAGTCAATGCCGCCGAAGGAGGCAATCTTTTCTTCATAGCGCGCACATTCTGCTTCCAAATCCTTTGCCATACCGTCTAAAATATTGATATTTTCTGCCGGAATGTCGATGTGGTTGAAGAAGTTGTCGTGCATGAAATACCAGTAGCTCTGGTCATGCTCACGCGGTAAGCCTACATATTCGTCCATATTGAAGGTTACCACATTTTTGAAGCTGACAAGGCCTGCCTTGTTCATTTCAATCAGCTTTTTGTATACGCCGAGCGGAGAAGAGCCGGTCGGCAGTCCGAGCACAAACGGACGGTTTTCCTTATGTCCGTTAATTGCGTCGGCGATGTGCTGTGCAGCCCATGCGCTCATGTCAGCGTAGTTTTCTTTGATAATCAGTTTCATTAAAATCACGCTCCGTGTCTTAAAATTTTTATTAGAACCGCGAAAATTACCCCTACATATAATCTTGCGCAATTCCTATTATATTATCGCACTTTTTTGGAAAAAAGTCTATAGTTTTTGGGAAAAAACTTGTAAATTTTCTGCGTTTTTCGTGCGCAGTTTTCTGCGGGTTGACTTTGCGGCAAATTATTGGTAGAATGATAAAAATACAAAAACGGATGGGGAGGTGCAGCATATGACGATGCGAAAACTTGCCGAGCTGGCGGGTGTGTCGGTTTCGACGGTTTCTAAAGCGTTTTCCGGCAGCAAAGAGGTAAGTGCGCAGCAGCGAAAGCATATTTTCGAGCTTGCCAAAGAAAACGGCTGCTTTGAAAAATATTATAAAGCGCTGCCGGGCAAGCCGGTGATTGCGGTCATCAGCCCGGAATACCAGAGCGTCTACTATGCCCACCAGTTTGCTCTTTTGGAGCGCGAAATCCGCGCGCGCGGCGCAATGATGCTTGCGGGCTGCTACAACTTTGATACAGAGGAATTACGGGAGCTTTATGACTATTACGCGCAGCATGTGAAGGTGGATGGTATGATTCTGTACAGAGATATACCGAATGCGCACCCTGCAGTGCCGACGGTGGTTATCGGAAAAAGCACAAAAGCGGATTCGATTACAATTTCCTGGGAGGGGCCGATTGCACAAATGCTGGACTTGCTTGGGAAAAACGGGCACAAAGAGATTGCCTATATCGGTGAAAAAAATACGGCCACAAAACGCCGTGTGTTTGAAGCAGAAATGAAAAAACGCGGGCTTGTGCCGCAAATTGTGGAGACAAGCGTGCGCTTTGAAGCTGCGGGCTATGAGATGATGCAAAAGCTTTTGTCGCAGCCTGAGCCACCGACTGCCGTGCTTGCGGCGTATGATGCAATTGCCGTCGGTGCGATGAAGGCGGTCTACGAGCATGGGCTGGGCATTCCGGGTGATATTTCAATTGTCGGGATGGACGATGTGAAGCACAATCCGTATTTTGATGTGCCGCTTGCATCTGTAACCTCCTATAATGAGGATTTGTGTGAGATTGCGGTCGATTTGCTGTTTGAGCGAATGCGAAACAGAGATGCAAAAAGAAAACATGTGCGCGTTTCGGCGGAGTTGGTTTGTCGCGGCTCTGTCGGCAAAGTGAAAAAGTAAACGGAAAGGGAATGTGTTATGAAAAAGGGGAGTGTGAAGGCGCTGCTGCCCATCGGTGTCTTCTTGGTTTTGTATCTCGGCTTGGGCATTTTGTTTGAGTATGTGCTCAAAATTCCGATGGGCTTTTATAAGATTCCGATTGTAGTCATATTTATGGTATCGCTTTGTGTTGCCTGTCTGCAGAATAAAAGAGTCAGTATTACAAAAAAGCTCGTACTGATGGGAAAGGGCGTCGGTGACCCGAACATTTTAACGATGGTCTTTATTTTTATCACAGCGGGCATTTTTGTCGGTGTTGTGGGCAGAGAAAGTGCAGAAAGCGTTGCTTATTTTATGCTTTCGCTGATTCCGGCGCGGTTTGCCGTAGCGGTGCTGTTTGTTGTCAGCTGCTTTGTTTCGCTGGCAATGGGCACCTCCGTCGGCACGATTACGCTGCTTGTGCCGATTGCGGCGGCTGTTTCTTCGGCTTCGGGCTTTGATATTGCGTTGTGTGTTGCTTCGGTGATGGGCGGCGCAATGTTTGGCGACAACCTGTCCTTTATTTCGGATACGACCATTGCCGCGTGCAACGGTCAGGGCTGCGAAATGCGCGATAAATTCAAAACAAACTTCTTTGTTGCGCTGCCGGCGGCTTTGGCTACGCTTGCTTTGATTTTGGTATTATCTTTTCAGTCGGACATTCTCGGTGAGGTGCAAAAGGACTATAACCTTCTGCGTATTCTTCCGTATGTGCTCGTTTTAATCGGCGGCATTGCGGGCGTGAATGTATTTTTGGTGCTGATTGTCGGCATCGTTTCCGGCGCGGTAATTATGCTGGCAACCGGTGCAGTTCCGGCGACGGAGCTTCTGTTGAATATGGGCACCGGCGCAGCGGGTATGTATGAAACAACGATGGTTGCGATTTTGGTTGCTGCCATTTGTGCCATCATCCGCTATAACGGCGGCTTTGACGCGGTGCTTGGCGGTATTCAAAAGGTTTTCCGCGGTCGCAGAGGCGGGCAGATTGGTATGGGCGTGCTGGTTGCACTTCTGGATATTGCAACAGCGAATAACACCGTCGCAATCGTAATGGCAAACCCGATTGCGAAAGAAATCGCTGCACAGTATAGCATTATGCCGAAGAAGGCGGCATCCTTGCTCGACACCTTTTCCTGCGTTGTACAGGGTTTTTTGCCGTACGGCGCGCAGATGCTTGTTGCACTTTCTGCAACAACGGCACTTGGGTTCGAGGTTTCCGCCTTTGATATTATCCCCAAGCTGTTTTATCCGCAGATTTTGCTTGTGAGCGTACTTTTGTTTATACTGTTTGAACGAAAAGCAAAAGAAATAACCAAATAAAAAAAGAAGCGATTGCTCGCTTCTTTTTTTTATTTGAATCACAGATTTAAAAATGCCTTCCATGCCATGATATATTCTGTTGCCTTTTCCTTTGTGGAGTTTTCGGCGAAAATTCTGAGTAACGGCTCTGTGCCGCTGAAGCGGCAGATAACAAACGAGTTGTCCTCGAAGTAGACCTTGCAGCCGTCCTCGTAGTTTACGGCAACAACCTTTGTGTTAAATTCCGGCAGCTGCTTTTTGGTAAATACGATGTCGGAGATTTCCTGCTTCTTTTCCTCGGCAAAGCGCAGGTTTTCTTCTACCATAGTAAATGCACCGTATTTCTTGTACAGCTTCTTTAAAAGCTCAGTCGGCGATTTGCCGGTCTTACTGATCATTTCGACAAACAGCGATGCGGCATATACGGAGTCTTTACCGTGAATGTGACCGCGCACTGTCAGACCGCCGCTCGACTCACCACCCAGGATGGCGTCTACCTCATCGATTTTAGAGGAGATGTACTTAAAGCCGACCGGCACCTCGTAGCACTGCTCACCGAAGTCTTCGGCAACCTTGTCCAAAAGATGTGTTGTCGCTAAGTTACGCACTACCGGGCCCTTCCAGCCCTTGCTCTCGTGCAGGTAGTGGTATAGGAGCGTTAAAATTTCATTTGCGTTGATGTACTGACCGTTGCTGTCGATGATGCCGAGTCTGTCGCCGTCGCCGTCAACGCCGATGCCCAGGTCATAGCCGCCGCGTACAACATCGTGTGCAAGGCTCTTTAAGGTCGATTCTGTTGGCGCAGGCATATCGCCGCCGAAATATGCGTCGCGGTTACCGTTGATGACATCGACCGTACAGCGTGTCGAATGCAGGATAACCATCAGCGGATATGCCGAAGAGCCGTGCATCGGGTCAAACAGAATTCTCGGCCCTCTTTCGCGGATGGCATCTGTATCCAGAAGTGCCAAAATATCATCGATAAAATCATTGAACGGATTTTTTAAATAGGTAACCTTTCCTGCGGCAACTGCGGCGTCAAATTCAAGTGTGCGCACATCCTTTGCCTTGAGCTTTTCTAAGATTTCCTCTAAAGCAGCCGTTGTCTCCAGCGGTGCGTCGCGTCCTTCTTTAACAATGACCTTTATGCCGTTGTAGCTCGACGGGTTGTGCGAAGCGGTCACCTCTAAACCAAAGCTTAAGCCGTTTTTCTTAACATAGTGCATAATCAGCGGGGTAGGGGCGCTTCTGTTTAAAAACAGCACTGTAATATCGTTTGCGGCGAGCACCTCTGCAATCCATCTTGCAGCCATGTCGGACAAAAAGCGCCTGTCATAGCCGATGATAATCGGCTGCTTGTCTGCGTTTTTCTTTTTGGCGTATACGCAAAGTGCCTGCGCAACCTTCTGGATATTCTCCATGTTGAAATCCTTGCCGATTTCGGCTCTCCAGCCGCCGGTACCGAATTTAATCATCTTCATCCATCCTTTACATTTAATTCTGTTTTTATTATAACATGCTTTTTTGAACATGCAAAACAAAATTGGTCGCTAAATTTATACTTTTGGTTGACAAGCTGCAAAGCGTGCTTTATAATTCAAAATGGGTGATAAAATATGATGTACGCGCCAGTTCGATTGGAAAAAGAAGTAAATATTGAGGAAATCATCGCTGTTCAGTATTTTGAATATGAGCGTGATTTTACCTTTTTGGGCGAAAGACATGCCTTTTGGGAGGTCGTTTATGCTGACCGTGACAGCCTTGCCGTAACAATTCGGTCGACCGAGCTGATTCTGGAACCGGGGCAGTTTTGCCTCGTCAGCCCGATGGCATTTCACACTGTCCGTCCGACGGAAGGCAAGGCGGCAAATGCCGTTTTGTTTTCCTTTTTGTGCGACAATGAGCGCTTGCGCAAGTCGGCAGACAGAGCTGTAGTGTGCGATAAGGATAAAAAGGAATGTATCACGCGCTTGATTGATGCGGCGCGCGAAGCGTTTTTAACGCCGCTCGGCGAGCCGGACGGCACGCGTATGGTTAAAAATCCCGACGCGCCGCCCGGTGCGGAAAATTTAGTGCAGATTTACCTTGAGCTGTTTTTGCTCAGCTGTATTCGAGATGATGTTGCGCGTCCGGCGAGTGCTTCGCCGCTGACCTATACCGCCAACGAAACCCTGTCGGCGGTGTGTAGCTATCTGGAGTGCAATGTGTCCGCACAGCTCGATTTCGAGCAGCTTTGCGCGCAGTTTAATATGAGCAAAAGCAATATGAAGGCGCTGTTTCGCGACAACATCGGCATCGGCGCGATGGAGTATTTTTCGCGCTGTAAAATTGACTGCGCGAAGCACCTGATTCGCGAAAAGGAAATGAACTTCGCCGAAATTTCCGACTACCTCGGCTATACCACGCCGCAGTATTTTTCCAGAAGGTTTAAAGAAATCACCGGCAAGACCCCGTCGGAGTATGCGCGGTCTGTTTTGCGGCATTAAAAAAGGATTGCTGTGTGCGCGATTGTATGGTATATTAATATATAACTTAAACATATGAGGTGATAGATATGACAAGGCAGGATTTTTTAAAACAAATCGGCTCTGTGGAGCAAATCGGCGGTGTGCGTGATTTTACATTTAACGACGGCAAGATGAAGGGCGTGCGCGCCATTGAAATCAACACCGGCAAGGTTTGCATTACCGTTTTGCCGGACAGATGTATGGACATTGCGCAGGCGTTTTACAAGGGGCAGGCGGTCAGCTGGATTTCGAAAACCGGCATCACTGCACCGGCATATTATGAAAAGGACGGCAAAAGCTGGCTGCGCGGCTTCTTTGGCGGCTTGGTCACCACTTGCGGTCTGCGCAACATCGGCGCACCGGTAGAGGGGCACGGTCTGCACGGCAGAATTGCCAACACACCGGCAACGAAGGTCAGCGTATATGCCGATTGGGAAGGCGACAAATACATTATGCGCGTTTCGGGCGAAATGCGCGAAAGCTCGGCTTTCGGCGAAAACCTTGTTTTGAAGCGTACGATTACGGCGGAGCTGTTTTCTGAGTCCTTTACCTTGGAGGATACGGTGGTCAACGAGGGCTTCAAGGAAGCGAAAACCGTGCTTTGCTACCACTGCAACTACGGCTATCCGTTGGTTTGCGCAGATGCAAAGCTTGTCGGCGTGCCCACTGAGATTGCAAGCCTTACAGAGCCGATGCACGGCATCGGGGAGGAGTGCATTAAGGTAGAGCACGAGGGCGCAAGAGCCACTGCCGGCATTGAAAATGGTGAAATCGGTGCGTATATTACCTATGACAGAGATACGCTGCCGGAGTTTCTCGTTTGGAAAATGCTCGGCGAGAGCGAATATGTAGTCGGCCTCGAGCCGCGCACAACCGCGTCCGGCGGACCGAATATCGTAAAGCACGATAAGTATGTTAAGTTAGAGCCGTTCGGTGAATACAAAACGCATCTGGAGTTCAGCTTCAAGACGCTGTAGAACAGAAAAAAAGACAATTTTTCCGTAACTTTTGGGAATTGTCTTTTTTTGTTGCGTATGGTATAATTTCGATGGATGAAATTTTATTGTCAATAGGGGGAAAGTGTATGTGGTCAATTGTTTCGCTGTGCGGTATCGTCGCGGGCTTATGTATGTTGATTTTTTTGGCATACAAGGGTCATTCTATCATTTGGGTTGCACCGGTATGTGCGATATTGGTAGCGGTGCTGAGCGGTGTTAATCTTCTGGATGTGTATTTGGGCGATTATATGAAGGGCGCTGCGGATTATATTCTTTCGTGGTTTCCGGCGTTTTTTCTTGGTGCTGTCTACGGAAAAATTATGGATATGACGGGTGCGGCGCGCTCGCTTGCCAATAAATTGGTATCCTGGATTGGTGCCAGGTTTGCAGTCGCGGCCGTTGTCCTGCCGTGCCTTTTGATGACCTTTGGCGGCATTTCCTTGTTTGTGGTTGTATTTGTGATTTATCCTATGGGCTATGCAATCTATCGCGAAGCAAATCTACCGCGAACACTTTTGCCCGGCGCGATTGCCTTTGGTGCGTTTGGTATTACAATGACGGCAATCCCCGGCACACCGCAGATTCAAAATATTATCCCGACAACCTATTACGGTACAACGGCTGTAGCAGCCCCGCTGATGGGTATTGTGGCTGCCGTTTTGATTGCAGTTCCGGGCTATTTGTATCTGGAATGGCGTTGCCGCGATGCGCGCAAAAAGGGACTGGGTTTTGTGGAGGATGAAAAGTACAAGGAGAATAAGACGCAGGTAGAGCTGCCGTCGTGGCATTGGCTGAGCGGACTGATTCCGCTGGTTGTTGTTGTGCTGATGCTCAATGTGCTGCCGGGTGTTTTGAAAAAATACGGTGTTGCGGAGTGGACAACGAGTCAGTCTATCGTTGTAGCACTGCTTGGTGGTATCCTTACAACTTGCCTTATGAATATAAAGCAGTTTAAGGTCTGGATGCCGGCGATTAACGAAGGGGCAAACGGGTCTTTAACCGCCATTATGAATACAGCGTGTGCGGTGGGCTTCGGTTCGGTTGTGAAAATTGTTCCTGGCTTTGCATTGCTGAAAAATGCGATGCTGAATATGCCGGGCAGTATTCTGTTTTCAGAGGCGGTTGCTGTCAATGTGTTAGCAGGGGCAACGGGATCGGCCTCCGGCGGTATGTCTATTGCGCTGGAAGCTTTGGCACCGCAGTATCTTGAAAGAGCTCTGCAGCTTGGCATAAATCCTGAATTGCTGCACAGAATTGCGTCTCTGGCCTCCGGCGGTCTGGACACATTGCCGCATAACGGCGCGGTTTTGACCTTGCTTGCCGTATCGAACTGCAAGCACAAGGAAGCCTATATGGATATATGCGTAACCTCCTGTATTATTCCGGTCGTTGTGTCCTTGCTTCTTTCTTTAGTATGGGGATTGTTTATTTAAAAATAAAAAACACAAAAAAGTTATTGACAAAACCTGAAATGGGTGTTATACTATTTCGGTAAACCGCATATACAGGGTTTTAAATTCGCGTATGCGATACCCGGCGTAGCGTGACTTCATTTATAAGGAGGTGCAATTATGTACGCAATTATCGAAACAGGCGGTAAGCAGTACAAGGTTGCAGAAGGCGATGTAATTTTCGTTGAAAAGCTGGATGCAGAAGTAGAAGCTACTTACACATTTGACAAGGTACTCGCAATTGGCGGCGACGAAGCTAAGATCGGCGCACCGGTTGTTGAGGGTGCATCGGTAACTGCAAAGGTTCTTAAGCAGGGCAAGGACAAGAAGGTCATCGTATTCAAGTACAAGCCGAAGAAGAACTATCGCAGAAAGCAGGGTCACAGACAGCCGTACACAAAGGTGCAGATCGAAAAGATCAACGGCTAATTGTGCAACGAAAATTTAGGTTTGAAAGCAGAGGTGTAATTTAAATGGCACATAAGAAAGGTATGGGTTCGACCAAGAACGGTCGTGATAGTGAATCCAAAAGACTTGGTGTTAAGAGAGCTGACGGTCAGTTCGTTTTGGCAGGTAACATCCTGGTAAGACAGCGCGGCACAAAGATTCACCCGGGTATCAATGTTGGTATCGGTAGTGATGATACTCTGTTTGCTTTAGTAGACGGTAAGGTTAAGTTCGAAAGAAAAGGCAGAGATAAGAAGCAGTGCAGCGTATACACAGCTTAACAGCGTAAGCAAAATCCCGGACGCAGCTTGTCCGGGATTTTTTTCATTAAAAACACCAATACTGATAAGGGTGATAGTATGTTTTTTGATACGGCGAAAATCTATGTGAAGGCGGGCAACGGCGGCAACGGCTCGGTGTCGTTTCACCGTGAAAAGTATGTTGCAGCAGGTGGACCGGACGGCGGTGACGGCGGTCGCGGCGGTGATATCATTTTTGAAATCGATGAATCCGTTTCCACATTGATTGACTTTCGTTATAAAAGAAAATATGTAGCCGAAAACGGCGGTGACGGCAAAGCCGGCAGAGGCTTTGGCAAAGATGCCGAGCCGCTTGTAATCAAGGTGCCGGCAGGTACGCTCATTCGTGACGCCGAGTCCGGACGATTGATGGCGGATATGACGCCGCCGAACAACCGTGTCGTGCTTTTAAAGGGCGGCAACGGCGGTTGGGGCAATACGCACTTTGCAACACCGACCAGACAGGTGCCGCGTTTTGCGAAGAGCGGCTTGAAGGGCGCTGAAAAGGAGCTTCGCCTGGAGCTGAAGCTGATTGCGGATGTCGGCTTAATCGGTTTTCCAAATGTCGGCAAGTCTACGCTTTTAAGCGTTGTAACCGCCGCGAAGCCGAAAATTGCCAACTACCACTTTACAACGCTTGAACCGAATCTCGGCGTGGTGATGCAGGGTAAGGATGCATCGTCGAGCTTTGTGATGGCGGATATTCCGGGCCTCATTGAGGGCGCAAGCGAGGGTGTCGGTTTAGGGCATGAGTTTTTAAAGCATGTCGAGCGCACACGCCTTTTGATTCATGTTGTTGATGTTTCAAGCATTGAGGGCAGAGACCCGATTGACGATTTTGATAAAATCAATGCAGAGCTTGAAAACTACGATCCGGTTTTGGCGACGCGCCAGCAGATTGTAGCTGCAAACAAAACGGATATCATTCAAAACGAAGAAGCATATAAGGCATTTTTGGATGAGATGGACAAGCGTGGCTATACCGTGTTTGAAATTTCGGCAGCAACGCGCGGCGGTGTAGATGCACTGATTGCACATACGGCAAAGGTGCTCGCAACCATTCCGCCGATTGAAGCGTATGAAGCAGAGCCGGAGTATATCGAGGTCGAGGATGCCGAGCTCTTCACCGTGCGTAACGAAAACGGCGTGTATGTGGTCGAGGGCGATTGGGTGGAATACCTTGTTTCGTCTGTCAACCTTGCCGATGATGAATCCTTTAACTACTTCCAGCGCACACTGCGCAAAAAGGGCGTAATTGACGCGCTCGAAGAGAAGGGTATTCAGGAGGGCGACACCGTGCGTCTGTATGAAATCGAATTTGACTATGTAAGATAAGCCGAGGGTAGTCAAACCTCATAGGGTTTAAAAAGGCAAATTTAGCGAATTGCTTCGTTGAAATGCTCGCCAATACGCAAGTATTGGCTGTGCTTTCGTCTCGCACTTCATCAAAATTTTCTCTTTTTAAACTCTTCGACCCTATACACAGGAAAATTTTAGTCCTTTGGCTGCGTAAGGGGGTGCAGCAAGGCTCGCGCCTTGCAAAAACGAAAATTCCAAAGGGCGGAAATTTAAGAAGAATAGGGCCTATGGGGGTTCGACGCCCCTCGGCTTAAGAGGAAAATAAAATGATTACAAGTAAACAGCGCGCATATTTGCGCGGTCTTGCCAATCAGATGGAGCCGATTTTCCAGATTGGTAAGGGCGGCATCAATGAAAATTTAATCAAGCAGTTAGACGATGCATTAGAAGCGCGAGAGCTGATTAAGCTGCACATTCTGGAAACGGCGTTTTTAGAATCGAGAGCGGCGCTGAGCGAGCTTTGTGAGATTTTGGGCGCAGAGCCGGTGCAGGCAATCGGCTCAAAAATTGTGATGTACAGAGCATCGGAGAACAAAAAGAAAATCGAGCTGTAAAAGGAACGGTCAGGCATGGAAAAAATCGGCATTTTGGGCGGGTCGTTTGACCCGGTGCACAACGCGCATATTCGTATGGGGCTTTATGCAAAAGAAAGCCTCGGCTTGTCGCGCGTAATTTATGTGCCGACAGCTTTCCCGCCGCATAAAATGCGCGCACTGACGGAAAATAAGCACCGTGTGGAAATGCTGCGCCTTGCGCTGGCGGATACACCGGGGTTTTCCGTTTCGGAGCACGAGCTTTTAAATACCTCGTATTCGTATACGGCAGACACGCTTGCCTATTTTAAAAAGCTTTTCCCGAAGGCACAGCTGGTGCTTTTGGTCGGGGCAGACAGTGCGGCGTATCTGGATTCGTGGCATAAGGCGGACTACATCTTCGAAACTGCTGAAATCGGCGTGTTTGCGCGCGGCGATTTTGATACGGATTTGCAGGCGGTTATTGACCGACTTGCAAGCCAAAACGGGGCGAAAATTTCGCAAATCCCGGGCGAGGCACTTGCGGTTTCCTCGAACCAAATCCGCACAAGGCTTCAAAAGGGCAGGGATGTATCGGCGCTTGTGCCGCAGCGCGTTTTTGAGTATATCCAAAAAAATGCGCTGTATCAAAAACCGCCGACGATTGCACCTGCGGACTTTGATTTGGACAGAGCGGCAAAGCATTTAAGTTACCTTTTAAAGCCTTCGCGCTACAAGCATTCGCTCGGCGTGATGGAAACGGCGGCAAAGCTCGCCGCGCGCTTCGGCGCAGATGTAAAAAAGGCGCAGATTGCGGGACTTTTGCACGATTGTGCCAAAAATGTTGATGCACAGCGCGCAGAGACCCTTTTGGAAAAATACGGCCTTGTGCCGGATGCGGTTACGGCAAATGAGCCGGGGCTTATGCATCAGCTTTTGGGGCCGAGTCATGCGGCAGCGGAGTTTTGCATTGACGACAAAGAAATATTAGATGCCATCGCCTGTCATACGACGGGTAAAGTGGGGATGACGCTTCTGGATAAAATTCTGTATCTTGCAGATTTTATCGAGCCGTATCGCACAGACTTTGAAGGACTTGAGACGCTGCGCAAGCTATGCAAAAAGGATATGGATGCGGCGATGCGCTTTGCGCTGGATTTATCCGTAAAGCATGTGCTTTCCAAGGGCGGACTCATCCACCCCGACACCATTTTGGCGCGAAATGCATTTTTAATGGATGAAAATCGAAAAAACTATTGAAAAATCAGCAAAAATTCGTTATTATATAAAGAGTGTTCAAAATTTCCATGGAGGTATGCGGATGCAACCGTTTGAGAAGGCTGCGCTTGCAGCAAAATGTATTGATGATAAAAAAGGTAAAAAGCTGCAGGTACTGCAGGTGGGCGAGCTGACAAGCATTGCAGATTACTTTGTAATCGCAAGCGGCACATCCTCAACGCAGGTCAAGGCAATCGCCGACGAGGTGATTGACAAGCTGAAGGAAGCCGGCGAAGAGCCGATTCATATCGAGGGCTTTAACTCGGCGATGTGGATACTCGTTGACTTTGCAGATGTTGTTGTGCATATTTTTATGGAAGAAACAAGAGATTTTTATGGTATCGAGCGCCTGTGGGCGGATGCGAAGCATATCAGCATCGCCGAGCTGGGCATAGATACGCAGGAGGAATAGAGGATGAAATACGATTTTTCGGCAATTGAAAAGAGATGGCAGGACCATTGGGACGCTGAAGAAACCTTCAAGGCGTCGACAGATTTAACAAAGCCGAAGTTTTACGGCTTGGTAGAGTTTCCGTATCCGTCGGGTCACGGCTTGCATGTTGGCCATCCGCGCGGCTACACGGCACTCGATATCGTATCGAGAAAGCGCCGTCTGCAGGGCTATAATGTATTGTTCCCCATGGGTTGGGACGCTTTTGGTCTGCCCACCGAGAACTATGC
>JAZQCN010000069.1:0-10854 GCA_045546315.1 Clostridia bacterium
TCCGTGCCGTGCCTTGTCTTACAGCAAAATTATCTCTTTCTCCTGCGGAGAGGTTGTTTTCGTCGTCTTTGCCTCGCTCTGCATCCAAATTATGGCTTTTTCAGTTAGCGTGGGAATTGTGCGCCTTGTCTTACAACAAAATTATCTCTTTCTCCTGCGAATGGTTATTTTCGTTGTCTTTGCCTCGCTCTGCATCCAAATTACGGCTTTTTCGGTTTGCGAGGGATTGTGCGACAGCTTCGTTAAAGCCCGACTATCCACTCGCCTCTGCGCCTTGTCTTACAACAAAATTATCTCTTTCTTCACTAAATCTCACTTTTATGAGTTGGGTGTGAATTTGGATGCAAGACGAGGCGGCGGCAGGACGGCTATACGCTTGTATGCCGTCCTGTCCCCAACGAAGTATTGCGCCAAATTCATAAAAAATTCACACATGAACACTTGCGGGCGGTGCGCACATATGGTATGATATATACAGAGAAAAATGTAATTTTTGAAAGGCGATGTACTATGGGTAAAAAGAATGAACATATGACGAGCATCGGCGGTCAGGCGGTGCTGGAGGGCGTAATGATGCGCGGTCCGGCGAAAACGGCGGTTGCCATCCGCAAAAGCGACGGCGAAATCGTGCTCGATGTGCAGGAAAACAAATCCTTCCTCGCAAAATATAAATTAAACAAAATCCCGATTCTGCGCGGGTTTCTGTCCTTTTTTGTCAGTATGTATACCGGCGTGAAGTACACAATGTACTCCGCGGAATTTGTCGACATTGAGGAAGAAGAGCCGACGAAGTTTGACAAGCTTTTGGAAAAGGTTTTCGGCGACAAGCTGATGGGCGTGATGATGTGGGTGTCCGTCATTCTGGCGCTGGTGCTCGGTGTCGGTCTGTTTATGCTTTTGCCGACCGTGTTTGCGGGCGCTGTGAAGAGCTTTTTTACAAACGAATGGTTTAACCTGTTCCCGGCTGGCTTTGCCACGGGCGCAGGTGCACTGTTTTCACACACGCTTGTGCTGAATTTAATCGAATCCGTAACCAGAATTTGCATCTTCCTTTTGTATATGTACCTCGTGTCGCATCTAAAGGATATGAAGCGCGTTTTTGCCTACCACGGCGCAGAGCATAAATCCATTGCGTGCTATGAGGCAGGCGAGGAATTGACGGTGGAGAATGTGAAAAAGCACACGCGTTTGCATCCGCGCTGCGGTACAAGCTTTCTTTTAATCGTTATGGTGGTCAGCATTTTGTTTTTCTCGTTTTTATCGTGGGACAATGCGCTGACGCGCCTTCTCGTGCGCCTGGCGCTTTTGCCGGTGGTTGCCGGTGTATCGTATGAGATTATTAAGTTTGCAGGGCGCAGCAAGGGCTGCATTGCCCGCATTTTAACCAAGCCGGGTCTGGCGCTGCAGCGCTTAACGACCAACGAGCCGGACGAGGAACAGATTGAGGTGGCGATTACCGCGTTAAAGGCGGTGCTGCCGACGGCAGGAGAGGACGATCAATGGTAATCGAGCAGGCGCTTTTGGAAGCGACACGCGCGATGCAGGCAGAAGGTATTCCCTCGCCGCGCTTAGAGGCAAATATCCTTTTAGGGCATATTTTATCTCTCGACCGCGCAGGGCTTTTGCGCGCGCAGACAAGCGAGCTGTCGGAGGCGGATTTATCGGCATTCCGCGCGCTGACCAAGCGGCGCATCGGCGGTGAGCCGACGGCATATTTAATCGGCAGCCGCGAGTTTATGTCGCTTGATTTTTCCGTCAGCGCGGCGGTCTTGATTCCGCGCCCCGATACAGAGATTTTAGTTGAAGCCGTTATAGAGGCGGCAAAGGCATATCAAGCGCCGCACATCCTCGATTTATGCTGCGGCAGCGGCTGCATCGGCGTAAGCCTGGCGCACTATCTGCCGAAGGCGCAGGTCACGCTGATGGATTTATCCTTCGAGGCGGTGGAGGTCGGCAAAACAAATGCCGCGCGGCACGCACCGGAAAATACAAGTGTTTTGCAGGGCGACGCCTTCAATTTAAGTGGCACTTACGATATGATTGTTTCCAATCCGCCGTATATTGAAACTGCGGTGGTGGATGGTCTGCAAACCGAGGTGCGCGACCACGAGCCGCGCCTTGCACTCGACGGCGGTGCAGACGGCTTGCGGTTTTATACGCACTTTGCAAAAACAATGCAGTGCAATTTAAAGCCCGGCGGTCTTCTGGCCCTCGAGGTGGGGCACACGCAGGCGCGCGTTGTTTCCGCACTTTTGGCGGAAAACGGCTGGCGCGATATTCGGATTTGCACCGACCTTGCCGGTATTGAGCGCGTGGTGCTCGCATATAAAAAGTGAACGAACAAAAATAATCGAATGAACCGATTTTTGCATATACTGTAGAAATCGGTTTTTTATTCGGAGGGAGCATTATGCGGCTCGGTCGGCAAAAAAGCATATCCTTGCGGCTGTTTCCGGCGCACACACGCCCGCTTTGGCGCAGAATAAATGTATATTTAACGCTATGGGTAAGCATTCTGCTTATAACGCTGCTGCTTGCGGCGACGCTGCGGCGCGCGGCGAATGTGGTGGATGCAGTGGCAGAGCGGCAGGCGGTCAATCTGGCGACGCGGCTGATTCATGAGGCAGTCGACGAAAAGCTCACCGCGCTCGGGTATACTTATACGGATTTTGTAACGCTGCAGGCGGATGCCGCAGGCAGGGTGCAGGCACTCACGGTCAACCCAAACACGGTCGGACGCCTGAAAACGGAGGTCGCGCTCGAGGTGGAAAAGCGCATTTCTTCGATGCGCGAACTTAGCGTGCAGGTGCCGTACGCCGCCTTTTTTAACGACGACTTCGGCATCGGTACGGGGCTGACGCTTTCTGTTGAGCTTGCGCCCGTGGGCGGCTGCAGTGTCGACTTTGAAAACAGCTTTACCGCCGTCGGTATCAACCAGACAAAGCACCAGATTGACATCGTCATCGAAGCGGATTTTGCGATGCTTGCCGCCTTTATCGGCAGCGGCATAACGGTGCAAACGAGCCTGCCCGTCGCACAGACGGTCATCGTCGGTACGGTGCCGGAAAGCTATTTCGAAATTCAGCAGTAAAAGTTTGCAAAAACAGTAGAAAATTTCAAACTTTTGTGATATACTAAACGCAGTATATATTACTGTATAGATAAGGAGTGTTTGATATGAAGGTTTTGGCATTTGACTTTGGTGCCTCCAGCGGCAGAGCGATTGTTTATGCCCTGGAAAACGGCAAGCTTTCCGGCGAAGAGGTGCACCGCTTTGATAACGACCCGGTGACGGTCGGCAAGGATTTTTATTGGGATGTTCTGCGCCTGTTTCATGAGGTGAAGGCAGGCATTGTGAACTGCAAAAAGGCAGGGCATACCATTTCCGCCATCGGTATTGATACCTGGGGTGTGGACTACGGTCTGTTAGACGAAGAAGACCGCCTTTTGTCCAATCCGCACCACTACCGCGATGCGCGTACGCAGTCCGTTTCGCTGACGGATGCGCAGCGCCGCGAGATTTACGAGGTAACCGGTATTCAGCACGCCTTTTTTAACACGCTGTTCCAGTTTATGTGCGAGGTAAAATCCCCGACGATTGACAAGGCAAAAACCGCTTTGTTTATGCCGGATTTGTTTAACTTCCTTTTAACCGGCGAGAAGCGCACGGAGTACACCATCGCTTCCACCAGCCAGATGCTTAACGCGCGCACACGCAGGTTTGATACACCGCTTTTAACCAAGTACGGCATTAAGAATCTGTTCCCGGACATCGTTGAGCCGGGCACGGTTGTCGGCTATCTTACGGATGCGCTCTGCGAGGAGCTGGGTGTAGATAAGGTGCCGGTCATCGCCGTTGCAGCGCACGATACGGCTTCCGCCGTTGTGGCAACGCCGATGGAAAAGCCGGACGAGAGCATTTTCATCAGCTGTGGCACATGGCTGTTGTTCGGTGCGGAAACCAAGGAAGCGATTATCACCGACGAAAGCTACGAAACCAACTACACCAACGAGGGCGGCGTGTTCGGCACTTACCGCTTCCTGCATAACATTATGGGTATGTGGCTGCAGCAGGAATGCAAGCGTACCTGGGAAAAGGAAGGCAAAACGGTAGACTATAAGGTGCTCGATAAGGAAGCGCTCGGTTTAGAGCCGTTTACCTGCATCATAAACCCGAACTTCAGCGAGTTTGAAGGCCCGGGCAATATGCCGAAGCGTATCGCGTCTTACGCCGAAAAGACCGGTCAGAAGGCACCGGAATCTATGGCGGCAACCATTCGCGCCATTTTGGAAAGCCTTGCCCTTGAGTGCACACGCTCGGTTAAGGCAATCGAAAAATCGCTGCCGAAGGCACCGAAGGTGATTCATATGGTCGGCGGCGGCACAAAGAGCAGCATCCTCTGCCAGTTTATGGCAAACGCTACCGGCATGCAGGTTGTGGCAGGCCCGATTGAGGGTACAAGCCTCGGTAACGCCTTAATGCAGTTTATTGCGCTCGGCGAAATCAAGGATTTGGACGAAGCACGCCGCGTTGTAAAGGTAAGCGAGGACACCAAAACCTACGAGCCGCAGGATACGGCGGCGTGGGCAGCGGCGTACGAAAAGTACCTCGAAATTTTAGAGAAAGAAAAGCAGTTTTAATATGTCAAACGCAATTATTTCTGTGGTGTATCCGGGCAGCATCGCCGAGGAAATCGGCCTTGTGCCCGGTGACCGTATTTTAAAAATCAACGGCACAGCGCTAAACGATGTGCTCGATTATATGTTTTTAACGGCAGACGATGTTTTAGTCCTTGAGGTGTTAAAGGCAAGCGGTGAAACCGAAATCATCGAGGTCGAAACCGACTATGAACCCCTCGGCGCGGATTTTGAAAACGCGCTGATGGATGCGCCGAAAAGCTGTAGAAACAAGTGCATCTTCTGCTTTATCGACCAGCTGCCGAAGGGGATGCGCGAAACCGTGTATTTTAAAGACGATGACGCGCGCCTGTCCTTTTTGCAGGGCAATTATATTACGCTGACAAACCTGTCCGATGCGGATCTGGAGCGCATTATCCGGATGCACATTTCGCCGGTGAATGTTTCTGTACACACAACGAATCCGGCGCTTCGCGAGAAGATGCTGTGCAACCGCTTTGCGGGCAATGTCTACGCGCGAATGCAGCGCCTGGCGGAAAATCAGATTACGATGAACTGCCAGATTGTGCTTTGCCCGGGCATCAACGACGCAGAAGAGCTGGACCGCTCGCTAACGGAGCTTGCGGCGCTTTCGCCTTATGTAAACAGTGTCTCCGTCGTGCCGGTGGGGCTTACGCGCTACCGTGACGGGCTTTATCCGCTCAAGGCATTCGATAAAGAATCGAGCCTGGCGGTGATTGCACAGGTTGAAGACTATCAGGCAAAGTTTATGCAAAAGTACGGCAAGCGCATTGTCTTTTTGTCGGACGAGTTTTACTTAACGGCGCAAAAGCCGCTTCCGCCGGCAGAGGCATATGAAGAATTTTACCAGATTGAAAACGGCGTCGGGCTGATGGCTTCGATGCAGGCAGAGTTTGACGAGGCACTCTCCGAACTTGAGGAGACCAAGATCGAGCGCACCGTCAGCATTGCAACCGGTGAAGCGGCGGCAGACTTTATCCGTGGCCTTGCTTCTGCGCTGGAGAGGCGGGTAGAGGGACTTAAAATTCAGGTGTTCCCGATTCAAAACGAATTTTTCGGCGGCGGCGTTAATGTCAGCGGCTTGGTGGTCGGCGGCGATATTGTCCGACAGCTCAAGGGCAAAAAGCTCGGCAAGCGCCTGTTTATCCCGTCTGCGATGCTGCGCACAGGTGATGATGTATTTTTAGATGATTTAACACTTTCCGGCTTGTCCGATGCGCTCAGCGTGCCGGTGTGCCCGGTAAATAATGATGGCTATGATTTTATCGACAAGCTGTTAAACGAATAGGATTGGAGGCGAAAGCTTGAAACCGATAATAGCGATTGTGGGCAGACCGAATGTCGGCAAGTCCACACTGTTTAATAAAATTTTCGGCTCGCGCGTCAGCATTGTAGACGATACACCCGGCGTTACGCGCGACCGTATCTTTGCGGAGTGCGAATGGCTCGGCAGGGCATTTACGCTGATTGATACAGGCGGTATCGAACCGAAAACCGATGACACGATTTTAAAGCAGATGCGTCTGCAGGCAGAGCTTGCCATTGATATGGCGCATGTGGTGATTTTTATGGTCAATGTGCGCGACGGGTTAACCGCTGCCGACCAGGATGTTGCCGCGATGCTGCAAAAATCGAAAAAGCCGGTCATTTTGGCGGTCAATAAGGTCGACAATGCCGGTGCACCGCCGATGGATTTTTACGAGTTTTATAACCTCGGCTTAGGCGACCCGATTGCCATTTCCTCGACGCACGGCCTGGGCGTGGGCGACCTTTTGGACGCCGCATTTGAGCATATCGACGGCGAGGCGCTTGCCGCAGAGGAAGAGGAGGATATATTAAAAATTGCCGTAGTCGGCAAGCCGAATGCAGGCAAATCCTCTTTAATCAACCGCATCTTAGGTGAAGAAAGAGTCATCGTCAGCGACATTGCAGGCACAACGCGCGACGCGATTGATACCTATGTCGAAAAGGACGGCAAAAAGTATATGTTTATCGACACCGCCGGCATCCGCCGCAAGGCGCGCGTCGACGAGCAGATTGAAAAATACAGCGTGGTGCGCGCGTATGCGGCAATTGAGCGCAGCGATGTGTGCATCATTATGATTGACGGCGCAGAGGGCATCACCGAGCAGGATTCGAAGATTGCCGGCTTCGTGCACGAGAGCGGCAAGGCTGCTGTGGTTATCGTCAATAAGTGGGACTTGGTCGAAAAGGAAACCAACACCATGCACCACTATAAGCAGGATGTAATGGACACGCTTGCCTTTATGCAGTACGCGCCGATTCACTTTATGTCGGCAAAGACGGGCGCGCGTATGGAGAAGATGTATTCCATCCTCGAGGATGCTGCCGCGCAGAATGCACGCCGTATTCCGACCGGTATGTTAAACGATGTTATCGCCGAAGCGACCGCGAAGGTGCAGCCGCCGTCGGACAAGGGTAAGCGCTTAAAGATTTACTACGCAACCCAGCCGTCGACGAAGCCGCCGACATTTGTTATTTTCGTAAATGATAAAGAATTGTTCCATTTTTCGTACTTGCGTTATATTGAAAACCAGCTGCGTGCCGCCTTCGGCTTTGAAGGTACGCCGATTCGGTTTATTATTCGCGAGAGAAGTGAAAAAGCAAAATAAAGCATAGGAGATGAGGAGAAAATGCTGAATTTACAAACAATTTTGATTATGGTTGCTACCGTCTTTATTGCGTACCTGTTCGGTAGCTTAAACGCTTCGATTATTATTTCGAAACTGAAGGGCTCTGACATCCGCCAGCACGGCAGCGGTAACGCCGGCGCAACAAATATGCTGCGCACCTACGGTAAAAAGCTTGCCGTTGCAGCGCTTTTGTTCGATGCGCTTAAGGGCGTCATCGGTGTACTTGTGGCAAACCTGGTTTTAAAGTATATGCAAATTGACCCGGGCAACCCGCTGTATCACTACACGCGCTGCGCCGCAGGTCTGTTTGTGGTGCTGGGGCATAACTTTCCGTTGTATTTCAAATTCAAAGGCGGCAAGGGCATTGCAACCTCCGCTGCCGTTATCTTTATGCTCGACTGGCGCGTTGGCTTGATTGTGTTTATTTCCGCAATCGCTACAATGGTCATTACACGCTATGTGTCGCTCGGCTCGTGTGTCGGCGCGGTAGCGTTTCCGACGGGCGTTGCGCTGTTTACCTTCTTAATCGAGAAGGATTGTAACTGGATTTTGTTTGTGACCTCGCTTGTGATGTGCTTTTTGGCGCTCGGTCGCCATCACACCAACATCAAGCGTCTCTTAAACGGCACCGAGTCCAAGCTCGGCAAAAAGAAGGAGGCGTAAGCATGAAGGTTGCAGTCATCGGTTCAGGTAGCTGGGGCAGTGCGATTGCGTCGCTGCTGGCAGGGAAGGGCTATAATGTATGGCTTTGGTCGTGGCAGGAGGCAGAAAGTAAGCGCCTCGCTAAAGACAAGGAAAATAAAGAATTTTTGCCGGGCGTTGCGCTCGATAAGAATATTACCTTTTCGCACATTGCAAAGGATTGCGTGGAAAATGCGGATTTGATTGTAACGGCATCGCCGTCGCACGCGATGCGCAGCACTGCAAAGTCCATTGCGCCGTTTGTTGCGGAAGGGCAGAGAATTGTCAACATCTCCAAGGGCTTGGAGGAGGGGACATACTTCAGAATGTCCCAGGTCATCGCCTCGGAAATTCCGCAGGCGAAAATTGCCGTGATGAGCGGCCCTTCGCACGCCGAAGAGGTCGGTCGCGGTATGGAAACCTTGAATGTGGTTGCCAGCGAAGACATAGAAACGGCACGCTTTGTACAGGATACCTTTATGGCGCCGTATTTTCGCGTATACACGAGCGAGGATGTAATTGGCGTAGAATTAGGCGGTGCGCTTAAAAATGTCATAGCGCTTGCGGCAGGCGTTGCTGCAGGGCTTGGGTGCGGCGACAATGCACTTGCTGCCCTGATGACGCGCGGCATTGCAGAAATTGCGCGCCTCGGTATTGCCCTCGGCGCAGAGCGCGATACCTTTGCCGGTCTTGCCGGCATCGGCGATTTGATGGTAACCTGTATGAGCCGGCACAGCCGAAACCGCCGCTGCGGTGTTATGCTCGGTCAGGGTATGTCTTTAGAAGAAGCAAAAGAAAAGGTGCATATGGTTGTCGAGGGTGTCGGCGCGTGCTATGTTGCATACGACCTTGCAAAGAAGCAGGGCGTCGATATGCCGATTACAAGCTGTATGTATAAAATCCTCAAGGGCACGCTTTCGGCGAAGGATGCGGCGGCGGAGCTGATGGGGAGAGAAAAGAGAGCAGAATAAAAGACGGCTTAGCCGTCTTTTTTTTGCTCTCTTCGCTGGTTTGAGTTGCAAAAAGGTAAAATCAGCGCATTACTGCGTTACAGAGGCGAGCCCGTACGCTGTAGGCAAGCGACCTATGTGTCGCTTGCGTTTAATCTATGTGATGCTAACGGCGCGGCACACAGGCACGCGCCCTACGATAGAGGGGAGTATGCGCCTTTTTGACAACCCCTCCGTCAAAACGTTGTTTTGCCACCTCCCCTTACACAGGGGAGGCAAGGATAGCAGCACGGATTACAATTGTGTGTGTCGGTCCGTTTGCATTTATTTCAATTCCTATTTGCGCAAACCACCGGCTACCATAGCAGGGGGTTCGCTAGGGGGGACGGCGAGTCCCCTTCGCGCGGGGGTGTGGGGCATCGAGCCCCACGACTTTTGGTACTTTTGGTCACAAAAGTACATAGATTAAGTTTAATTGTTTTATAAACAAAAAAACACCGTATGCAATCGCATACGGTGTTTTTGGGATTTGTGAAACTAAAATTACTTCAGCTCTACCTTTGCGCCAACTTCTTCAAGCTTAGCCTTCATTTCTTCAGCTGCAGCCTTCTCAACGCCTTCCTTGATTGTCTTCGGAGCGTTGTCAACGAGGTCCTTAGCTTCCTTCAGACCGAGACCTGTGATCTCACGAACAGCCTTGATAACCTTAACCTTCTCAGCGCCAGCCTCAGCCAGAACAACTTCGAAGTCGGTCTTCTCAGCAGCAGCTTCTGCCGGAGCAGCAGCACCAGCTACCATAACCGGAGCAGCAGCGGATACGCCGAACTCTTCCTCGAGAGCCTTTACCAGATCGTTTACTTCTAAAAGTGTAAGGGTTTTGATTTCTTCAACTAACTTTGCTACATCAGCCATTTTAATAATCCTCCATTTTTCTACTTATTTTCAGTTTACTGAATTTTTTTCTTTTTTGAAGCTACGCTGCATTATTCAGCAGCAGCCTCGTCCTTGTTTGCAACTGCATCGAGCGTTCTAACAAGCTTGCTGATAGGTGCCTGCAAGCTGCCGAGCATTTTTGCGATAAGAACTTCCTTGGACGGGATGTTTGCGTACATCTGTACTTCGCTTTCGCTGATAACCTTGCCATCCATGAAGCCTGCCTTAATGCTAACAACCTCGTGATCCTTTGCAAACTTCGCAAGAACGCGTGCCGGAGCAACTGCGTCGTCTGCGGAAATTGCGAGAGCTGTCGGACCGTGAAGCACCGGATCGAGCTCATCTAAACCAACTTCCTTAGCTGCAAATCTTGTCAGGGTATTCTTAACAACATGGTAAGAAACGCCTGCTGCTCTTAATTCGTTACGGAGCTGCGTGTCTTCTTCAACGGTGAGACCGCGGTAGTCAAACAATACACCGGCCTGAGCACCCTTCAAAGCTTCAACGAGCTCTGCAACAACTGCTTTCTTTTGTTCTAAAGCTTTTGCGCTTGGCATAAAAGTTTCACCTCCCAGAATATTTAAACCGTTCATGAAAAACGGCTCTCCCAAAGACAGGAGAGCCGAATAGATATCGGATAAAACCAATGTATGCTCACCTCGGCAGGGGAGTAAACTCGTTATGCACCTGAGTGCACCTGCTGTCTTCGGAAGAAACTATTTCATTTTGAACATCAATATTTTAGCATAGAATCCTATGCTTGTCAACCCTAAATTTAAAAATCAATCAGATTTCTGCCTTTGCCGGGTTGATTTTGATGCCAGGGCCCATCGTAGAAGCAACTGCTACGCTCTTAAGGTACTGACCTTTTGCAGCAGCCGGCTTCGCCTTGATGATAGCGCTCATCAGGCTCTTGTAGTTTTCAGCGAGCTTTTCAACGCCGAAAGAAGCCTTACCGATCGGGCAGTGGATGATGT